>JACDEI010000038.1 GCA_013816485.1 Planctomycetota bacterium | reverse complement strand
GCATTCGGCATTCGGCATTCGGCATTCGGCAGTTCCTGGCTCTCGCCTTTGCTGATTCGAGAGCCGCCAACGGCGGCGACGCCCCGCCAGCCCGGGGCGTCGAGCCCCGGGAACTACACGTGAGATAAACAGATGAGCCCTGGAAGGGGCGACGCATGGTGAGGGGGACGTAAGTTCCCCGATTCGCCGAACGCCAAATGCCGAATGCCGAACGCCGTTGGTTCACCGAATGCCGAATGCCGAATGCCGAACGCCGTTGGCTCACCGAACACCGAACACCGTTGGCTCACCGAATGCCGAATCTCCCCGATTCATTCATCACCACGTCCTGGGTACGGGCTTCTTGTACACCCCTATCGTACCGGACGTGCTCGCGCACAAGGGCACTGCGCTCCGGCGAAGCGCCTCCGCTCCGACCCTTGCGCGCTGCGCGCGACCGGTCCGCCGGGGGCATACAAGGAGCCCTCAACATGGCCAAATCCACCAACCTTCGTGTCTGGCAGCAGGCGCGTGAACTTCTCAAACTCGTGTCTGCGGTGACCGCCGACATGCGCGCAGAAGGCGATCTCAAATCGCAGATGCGTCGCGCGGCGATCTCGGTCGCATCGAACATCGCGGAAGGAGCGGAACGCCCCGATCGCGAGTTCTGTCGGTTCCTCACCATCGCGCTCGGATCCAACGCCGAAGTCGAAGCACAGGTCACCACCGCTGGTGATCTGGGGCTCATCGACGCGACCACGGTCACCAAACTCGTGGATCTGACCGATCACATCGGGAAGATGATCCGTCGCCTGATGTAGCACATGCAACCGTCAGGATGACGGCCACCCGCCGTTCGCGGAATGTCTTCAGCCCCTGGGACCGCGGGCCACTGGCCCGCAGTTGGTTGTCATGCGGGGAATGACAGAAAGTCACATAAGAGACGTCGGCGCCGTTCGCCGTTCGCCGTTCGCCGTTCGCCGTTCGCCGTTCGCCGTTCGCCGTTCGCCGTTCGCCGTTCGCCGTTCGCCGTTCAATGACGGATTGGGCCGAACAGCCGGTCTTTGCCACCCTTGTTGTGGCAGTCGGCACACTGTGGGATCATGCCACAGGCAGTGACGGTCGTGCGATCAGCGGCGACCGTGGCGTAGACCCAACCATTATCGGTTCCCGGGGTGGCCGGGTCGACCTTGAAGATCAGGAACAAGCCACGTGCTTCACCAGGGCGATAGGTTCGTCCCTGGAAATGGACGACGCCGGTGACGCTGTTGCTGGCGTCGGTGATCTCTTCTGGTGCCCAGGCTTCCTTGACCACGGCTTGCCCTACTGGTTGTTCGTTGTGGGGAGCCAGCCGGAAGGCCAACTCGTCCCTGGCGAAAAGGGCGTAGACCTTGCGACCATGCAGGGGATCGCTGCGGTCACGGATCTGGAGTTCGCCATTCTTGAAGGGTGTTTGGGGTTTGTCCGCCGGTACCTGGGCTGAGGCAGATGGCGCAAGGGGCTCCTGTTTTTCCAAGGGGCTCACTGGTGCAGCGACATCGGGCTCGGTTGCCACACAGATCTCCACCGACAGTCCGACATCGTGCTGTTCCTGGCGATCAACTTTGGTGGCTCCAAAGGAGCGATAGGTGCGCGCAATCACCTGTGCCTGGGCTCTCAATTGGTCGATTGGTGCCGAGGGTTCCGGAGTACGGTTGCGTTTAACGGGCGAAAGCAGGATGAACAACCCGACGGCGATGATGATGCCGGACAGGCTGAGCGTTATCAGGATGCCGCGAGTTGAAGGCGTCATGCGATTCCGGTCAGCGCTGGGTTGGGTGACGATTAAGTCCTACTTCACCGCCGCCGGTTCTGCCTTCTTCTCGGGTGCCGGCACCGCCGCCTTCGGCGTCGCAAACAACGCCTTCATGAATTCATACTCCTCGGTGAACGACAGGTCATCCTTGAACTCGTTCTTGGCGAATTCAGCGATCTTCAGCGCGTGTTGGGGGGCACTGTTCAACGCGGCGCGCCAGGCGATCCAGTAGTACTTCGGCTTGTAGTTCAGTTCATCCTTCCAGATCTGGATGACCTGCTGGTACCAGTCGAGCGGCACAAAACGCGCCACATCGCCGAGCCACTGCGCGGTGTCGTCACGCAGACGTTTGTCGTCCTTCTCTTTCACCCACTTGAGGCGTTCGCGCAGCAGGTTGGCGTCCTGGGCGACCACGGCGCTGATGACCTGGACCAGGTGCAGATTGCGTTCGAAGAGGTTGTGCTCCAGGCCGAGTGCTTTGCTGGCGTCGTAGGAGATCTTCACCTGTTTTGCGAGGGCGGCGACTTGCTTCTTGTCCAGGGTGGTGCGTTCGCGTTCGAATAGTTCCATGAGCTGTGCGCTCCAGAACGGCACCGACAGTTTGACGAAGGGCAGGTCGAGTTGGAGCTGTGCCAGGCCGCCGATGCGTTTGGCGTGGTTGCGATCGTTCTTCTTCGGCAGCTCGACGCTGTCGATCAGCTTCATCAGGTTGTCCTCGCCGAGCATCGCGGTGTAGAAACGTCCGGCGATGCTGTAACGGCTGAGCGCGTCTTCCGGCTCGTCGATGTCGTGGAAGGCGATGGTGGTCAACCAATCCTGGAGCGAGCGCGCGAGCAATTGCAGATCGGTGTTGGTGGTCAGTTCATCCTGCGGGATGCCGTCGAGCACTTCGACCGCGATGCCGGAATACATCAGGAACAGCCGGCGCAGGCCGAGCAGTTGCGGGGCGTTGTCCCACGCACGTTGGTTGAACTTCGGGCTGTTCAGCCACTCGCCGACCTGGGTGATTTTGCCCGCCATGTCATCCAACTGGGTGTCCTTGAGTGCGCGCAGCGCGAGGTCATAGGCTTTGCCGTGGGTGAGAGCGCCGGCGAGTTGGAGACCGATCTGGGCCTGGGTCTGATCGATCCTCTCGCGGTAGGCCGGGTCCTTCTTCAGCGCGGGCAGTTGCTGATCGAGGATGTCGAGCGCGGCTTTGCGTGCCGGCTCGTCCTGCTTGGCCTCGAACAGGTGCTGGACCAGTTCGACGGTCAGGCTCAGGCGGTTCTCGGGATCGGTGGTGCGGTCGATCGCTTGGCGATGGTAGTCGACCGCCAGATCGTATTGGCCGGTGAAGCTGTAGAGGCCCGACAACTCGCGGTAGTTGGCGTTGTCGTCATCGCCCTCGGCGATGAGCTTCTTCATCTTGGCGATGCCGCGCTGATAGGTTTGGTAGTGCCAGTCGCGCTGCACATCAATCATGGTCTTGGCGTACTCCGGCTCGCTGAAAATACGCCAGCTCAAACGCCACGGACCACGGGTGTTCTCACCCGAGAAACGCAGCAGTAGGCCCAGGCCGTTGGGATCGAAGGTGTCACCCTCATCGAAGCTCTTGTAGAGCTTTTCCAACGCGAGCGACAGCTTCACATCGCTGAATTGCAGCGCCGGGCCGGTCTGGAGCAGGTACGTGTGCCAGTTGCCGTCCTCCTTCTTCTCGGCGAAGGCCGCGGCGGCGTGCTGCGGCAACGAGATCACGTGCGCGGTGCGGCCCTGCCGTTCGGCGATCGCTTGGTACAGTTCGGAGAGGTCATCGCAGTCGCCGCGGATCATGCCGCAGGTCACGGTCGACAGCGTCTGCAACGCGGTCTGGTGAATGTCGCTCTTCACCTGGCGGTTGCCGACCAGGAAGGGGAAACGGCTGTCGGGGCTGTCATAGACGTAGGCCAGGATGTACTGCCCGATGAGGTCGAGGTGCGCCGGATCCGGCAACGACTTCGCTGCTTCGGCGAGGAAACGTTCGGCATCCTTGGTCGTGTCATCCACCGGCGGATGCAGCACGCCGTGCGCGGTGTAGAGTCGCACGATGTCACCGTTGAGCGCGGTGAGGACGATGTGCGGCGGCATTACGTCGCTGATCGAATTGGGATCGACGCCCTTGTGTGGTTTGACCGGATAGGCCTGCCGCCAGGTTTCACGTTTGGAACTGAAGCCGGCATCCTTGCTCCACGACGCCAGCAGCGTCGAGCCCTGGAACAACCGCACGCCCAGCACCTGTTCGTTCACCGCAGTGGGATCGGCTCCGGCCGGCAGATCAACGGCCAGCGTCGGCCCCGGTTCGCCGAGGGCCCAGTAGTACAAAGGTGCCTCATGCGGCTGGACGTACGCGACACGGGTCGGCGTGGTCAGCACCCAGCGGTTGCTGCGGTCGAAGGCATCGCTGACCTCGGCGAGTTTAAGGCCGGTACCTTCGTAGAGCGTCACCGGCTGGAATTTCTCCGCCGCCGCGATGGCTTTTTCCAGGGTGGTCACGGCCGCGGCGTGGTCGGGCATCAGTTTGCGCAGCCAGCCACCCCGCACCAGGCGTCGTGCGAACGCCGGCGTGACCTCGTCGACCTGCTCGTTGCTGTCGGCCTTGGACAGCTTGTGCAGCACGTCGATCAGGCTGCGGCGTCCGGGTTCGTCGAAGGCGGAGGTCGTCAGGTTCTTCTCAAGGGTGCTCGCAGCATCGCCGACCGAGGTGCGGTCGCTCGCGCGTTTATCCGCAACAGCCGGCAGATCCTGACGTTTCAGCACGCCCTCGGCCAGAACCAGCGTCTGCGCCGAGAACAGGTGCAGGCCGGTGAGGATGCCTTCACGCAGCAGCAGGCCGTCGGCCTTGAGTTGCGCGCCCTTGGCATGCGCGATCAACGCCGATAGCGCGCCGATGGCGTCGGTGCGGTTGTCGACCAGCAGTTTGCGTGCGACGGTCAACTGCCCGATCTCGGTGCCGATCAGCGCGTTGCCGTCCTTGTCGATCGCCACCACCTGATAGGCCAAGGTGGGATCAGTGCCGATCCACATCGCCTTGCCGTCACGTTCGACCAGGCAGGGCTGGCTGGGCAGGCCCTTGAGCAGGTCCGCGGCCAAGGTCTCGGCCGGCACGCTCGGCACCGGTGGGACCGCTGGCGCATCGACCCGTGCCGGAGTGTCCGCCGCGGGCAGACCCGTGACGAGCAGCAGCAGCAGGGCAGCAACTGGGCGGAGGAGGACCGGGCGGCGGATGGGCGTGGGCATGGGCATTCCAGGCAGGGGGACAGTTGGTGCACCTTCGCTGCCTGTCGCAGGGGTCAAGGTTGCCGAAGGGGAAGACGCCGCAGTCGCGTGCGACTGACCGGCGGATCAGGGGAACGGCGAGCGGGGTGGATGCTTCGGTTTGGGCGAAAGGTGCGGGGCAGGTAGCTGGTAGCTGGTAGCCGGTAGCTGGGGAAGTCCGGCGTTCGCTTGGTTGCAGCGGCCAGCCGTTCGGCGTTCGGCGTTCGGCGTTCGGCGTTTGGCGATGGGCCGGGTCTGTTGTGACCGTCAACCCGCCACAAGCTGCAAAGCCCCGCCATCCCTGTCCTTCCTTTCACCGGCGGCCCCGCTACACCCTCGCGCTCAATTTGCGCGCAGGACCCGTTCGGCGCAGCACTTCCATACCTCCCGCTGACGCCCACGCCTCCGCACCACTCCTCTTCCCATCGGTCATCCCATGCCGCTCCCAGACGTCGAACGTCGTTCCGACATCCGCAACATCGCCATCATCGCGCACGTCGACCATGGCAAGACCACGCTGGTCGACGCGCTGCTCAAGCAGGGCGGTGCCTACCACGCCAAGTCGACCATCGTTGATTGCGTGATGGACTCGAAGGATCAGGAAAAAGAACGCGGCATTACTATTTTGGCGAAGAATTGCGCGGTCCACTATTTGAGCCCGACCGCTGGCGACATCCGCGTCAACATCGTCGACACGCCGGGCCACGCCGACTTCGGCGGTGAGGTCGAACGCGTGCTGAAGATGGCCGACGGCGCCCTGGTGCTGGTCGACGCCTTCGAAGGCTGTCTGCCGCAGACGCGCTTTGTGCTGCGCAAGGCGATCCAGACCGGCCTCAAGATGATCCTGGTGGTCAACAAGATCGACAAGCCCAACTGCTCGCCCGCGGTCATCGCTGATCGCATCTTCGACCTGATGGTCGAACTCGGTGCCGAGGACTGGCAGCTCGACTTCCCGGTGATGTACGGCTCCGGCCGTCAGGGCTTCATGGAAGACACCCTGGAGAAGGGCAACGCCCGCTTGGAATCCAAGGATGGCGATCTGCGTCCGCTGTTCGACGCCATCATCAAACACATCCCTGGCCCGCCCATCAAAGCCAACGCGCCGTTGCAGCTCCAGGTCGCCAACATCGACCACAACGACTTTGTCGGTCGTATGGGCATCGGCCGCATCTTCGCCGGTAGCATCAAGGCCAATCAATCGGTGGTGGTGGTCAGTGGTCCCACCGGCATTCCGCAGAAGGGCCGCGTGCTCCAGCTTCACCGCTTCGCCGGCCTCGGCCGCGAAGAAGTGAAGGAAGCCAAAGCCGGCGACATCGTCGTCGTCACCGGTCTCGAACAGGTGCACATCTCCGACACCATCTGTGAAGCGGAGTTCCCCAACGCCCTGCCGCCGATTCCGATCGACGAGCCGACCATCAAGATGACCTTTGGCGTCAACACCGGGCCGCTCACCGGCCAGGAAGGCAAGCCGCTGCAAAGCCGCGAGCTCAAGGAGCGCCTCGACAAGGAAGCGCAGAAGAACGTCGCCATGCGTTTTGCCGACACCGAAGCGCCGGACGTCTTCGAAGTTTCCGGCCGTGGTGTGCTGCATCTGTCGGTGCTGATCGAGGATTTGCGTCGTGAAAACGCCGAGCTCCAGGTCGGACCGCCGCGCGTGATCTTCAAAACCGACGACCACGGCAACAAGCTCGAACCCATCGAACTGGCTGTCATCGACGTGCCCGAAGTGCACAGCAGCAAAGTCATGAACATGATGTTGTCGCGTCGCGGCGAAGTGCGCGAGATGGCGATCAACGGCAACTACGCCCACTTGGAGTTCTCGATCCCGTCGCGCGGCCTGCTCGGCATCCGCAACGCGATGTTGTCGGCCACCCAGGGTGAAGCGACGCTCAACACCATGTTCCTCGAATACGGCCCATTCCGCGGCGTCATCGAAAAGCGCGTCAACGGCGCCATCATCAGCCAGACCGGTGGCACCGTCATCCCATTCGCGTTGTTCAACCTGCAGGATCGCGGCACGTTCTTCGTCGACGTCGGTGAACCGCTGTACGAAGGTCAGGTCGTCGGCGAAAACGCCAAGGACACCGACATGATCGTGAACCTCTTCAAAGAGAAGAAGCTCACCAACATTCGTTCGGCCGGTGCCGAAGAAGCCGTGCGCATCACCCCACCGCGCAAGATGTCGCTCGAAGAAGCGCTCGAATACATCAAGGAAGATGAGCTGGTGGAGATCACTCCCAAGGCGATCCGCATCCGCAAGTTGTTCCTCACCGAGAACGAGCGTAAGCGCTTCAGCCGCTCTGCGACGGGCTGACGGTTTGACCTATTGCTGATTCCCCCCATTTCCGAGGCCTCGTCTCGGAAATGTTGTTTTCAGGCACCAAGATTGACGTCCTGACTAGCCGCGACTGAAGAATTCAGCCGATCGCTGGTTGGTCGTCCGCTTGCTCAATCACGTGCCGGAACACCAGTGACGCTTTGCGCTGGAAGATCTCCGGCGTGTAGGCACGCGGCAGGTCCGTATCCAAGGTGTCCTTGATCGTTTCTTCCACTTGGGCACGTGCCGTGACGCGATCGCGCCAGCCCGGGGCAAGCAGGCGCTGAAGTCGTTCTAACAACGCACGGGCTACACGCTTCACGGCCTCACGTTCCTGTGGACTCAACACCGGATCCGGCTGGGTGAGCAGGTCGAAGATCGTCAATTCTTCCTCGCTCAGGTGCTCACGTACATGGCGAACTGCCTCGTCGTCGAGCGACTGCGACAAACCCAACAGTTCCTGAAACAGATCCTCGATCGTCCGGCTGCCAGCGTTGTAGTCCTCCAGCAGGCGCTCAAAACGGCCGAGGTACTCCGCCCGTGAACGGTTGAGGTGGATCATGCGTTCCAGGCGTCGGCGCACCGCCTGTTGCAGCGTCGCCAGATCGGTCCGCTGCGTGGGGCTGGTGGCGAAGTGTCGGCTGAGGGCGGCGAAATCGATGCGCGACAGGTCGATCTGTCGCGCATCTTCGGCAGCGCGATCGGCGTCGACACCCTGGTCGAGCACTCGCTGCATCGCCAGCAACACCTCGTCGATATCGATCGAGCGGAACAGTCGCGCCCGGATGGTCTCGGCGACTTCATGCAGCATGCCGACCCGCTCAGCGAACGGTTCAGCGCGCAGATCCGGCAGCACCGCTTGGTACACGGTGCGGGCCGTTCGCGCCGCTGCCAGGAAGTCCTGACGCACAACATCCGGGGCGATCAACGCTTCGACCGCTTCGGCCAACAAGCGCGTCCGCTCCAAGCCGCTCACAGCGATCAGACGACCGATTTCCACGCCATGCCGCCGGCACAGTGCCTCGGCCTCGTCGACCGCTTGTGCCAGGTCCGCCACCAGGGCGGCTTTGTCTTCCACCGGTCGTTCGCCATCACTACCGGCTCCGTACAGCGCCAGGGCCTTCTCCAGCGAGGCAAAGACGTTGGCGTAGTCGACGATCAGACCGCACTTCTTATCTTCCCCCCACACGCGGTTGGCGCGCGCGATGGTCTGCATCAGCGTGTGGTTTCGCATCGGCTTATCGAGGTACACCGTCGAACAGCTCGGCGCATCGAAACCAGTCAACCACATGGCGCAGACGAATACCAAGCGCAGGGGATGTGCGGGTTCTTTGAACAGCTCCTCTAGATCCTCATCGATCATGCGCTTGCGATGCGGCGCGATGTCCAGGCCGAGTTTTCGCAGGTGTTCGATCTCGTTTTGCCCTGGGGAAACCACCACCGCCATATCAGTAGTGGTGAGCACGGTCAGTCGGCGCTTCAGGTCGTCGACGGCGTTGGCATCCAGGTTAAACGTATCCGCCAAGGTCGCTTCCACTCGTTGCCGCTCCGTGTTCCAGCAGGCGCGCACCTTGTCGTACATCCTCAGCGCCGTGGCCTTGTCGAGCGACACCACCATCGCCTTGCCGACAAAACCGCGCCCCGGAAAATGTCGCACGATGTCCGCCGCGATGGTATCCAGGCGGCGGTCGCGCGTCAGCACCTGATACTGCCGGCCGAGTGCGCGCGCGATGGCCTGTTCCTGATCCTCGTCCAAATCGGCGGCTTCGAGTGTCGTTAGCAGCTCCTCATCCAGGTCCGGATTGGTGATGCGCAGTTCGGGCGTGCGATTTTCGTAGTAGAGCGGCACCGTCGCGCCGTCCTGGACCGACTGCTGGAAGTTGTAGACCGACACATAATCACCGAACACTTGGCGCGTCGCCTCTTCGCCAGCGATCAGCGGCGTACCGGTGAAGGCCAAGTAGCGCGCTTGAGGCAACGCGCTGCGCATGTTGAGCGCCAAACGATCGTACTGACTGCGGTGCGCCTCGTCTGCCAGCACGATGATGTCGCGGCGATCTGACACGCGTGGATGCGGTGCATCGCCATCACTACGGAACTTGTGGATCAGGGTGAAGACGTAGCGGTGATTGCCGCGTAGCAGCGTGCGCAATTCATCAGCGCTACCGGCACGACAGGTCGTGCTTTCAGTCTCGCTCACCGCGCCGACGCGGGCAAAGGTGCGAGCGATCTGCTCGTCCAACTCGGTGCGATCGGTGACCACCACAAAGGTCCATGATCCTGGCAGCGTCCGCAGCACCTTCTGGGCGAAGAACACCATGGCGAAACTTTTCCCGCTGCCCTGGGTGTGCCAGAACACGCCGAGACGCTGATCGTCTGCCGGTTTGGTTCCCAACGCCTGCACCGCCGCATTGACGCCGATGACCTGATGGTTCTGTCCCAGGATCTTCACTGTTCCACCTGGGAAATCGGCGAAGAGCGTGAAGTTCTCCACCAGATCCAGCAGCCGTGCGCGATCGCACACGCCGTGCAGCAGCACCTCCAACGACACGCGCCGTGGTTCATCCTCGCTGGCGATGCGTTTCCATTCACCGAAACGATCCCAGTCGGCGGTCAGGCTGCCGACCCGCCCATCGACGCCGTTGGTGGCGATCATCAGCGCGTTGTACGCGCACAACCGTGGCACGCCGTTCTGCGCATGTTTGTAGCTGGTCAGGTTGTCCTCGAACGCCCGGCGCACCGGCACGGTCGGTGCCTTGCACTCGATCAGCACCCATGGCAGGCCGTTGACGAACCCGACGATGTCGGGCCGGCAGGTGTAGAGCGGTCCCTGCACTGTAAGTTGCGCCACCGCCAGGAAATCATTGGCCGCCGCTTCGCGCCAGTCGACCACGCGCACGCGCACGGTCTCGCGTCCACCACGCGCATCCGGCACCTGCACTGGCACGCCGTCTTTGATCAGTGCGTACACCTCGCGATTGCCAGTGATCTGCGTCATCGATCCGCGATCGCGCGTCAGCACCGCCAGCGCCTGGGCAAGTCCATCGGCATGCAGATCAGGATTCAGCCGTATCAACGCCGCGCGCAGGCGCGGCAGCAAGACCGCCTCGCTGGCGGAGCTCCGGCCCAACGTCCCATCGTCGCCAAAAGTCTCGTTCTCACCGGTGGCGATCTGCCAGTCCAGGCCTGCCAACAACTCCAGTGCTGGACGTTCTACCAGATCAGCTTCGGTGTTGCCCGGCATCGCGCACCCACGGTGGGGATGCGGTGGCGCGATGCAAAGGGGCGGCGTACGGCGGTACGCTTACGTGTCGATAACAACCCCAGTCAACACAGGTCGTTAGGCCATCCGTCCGTCTTCGTTTCCGATAAGCGGAAGGCGGGTTTGGCAACCCATATGGTTTTGTATGACGGATTCAAATCCATATATCCACTGGCAGGAAGGCTACTTATGGGATATCGTCGCCGATACTTCACGCAGTTGCCGCGGATTTGGCAGGAACCCAACCATAACTTAGACCGCGTCGGCCGACCAATACCGACGTCCCCGCCGTTCGCCTTCAAAGCGGATGCGCTTGGCGGCAACCAGACGGCTCAGACTCGACTTCAGATGGAGGACGCTGATCTCGCTGCCGATGCGCTCATGGATCTCGCCCCGTCGTGACCCTGGGTAGCGCCCCAGATCCTCAAGCACCAGGGCATCCAGGCGATGTGGTGGTATGCGGGCCAGGGTGGTCGGTTGTGTGAAGTCCAACTGCTGAAGGGTTGTCGGCGCGATGAAGTAACGCGTGCCCTTGGTCCGTCCGGACGTCAGCACGACGCCCATGTCAGGCAGACGGCCAAGCCAGGTGGCAGCAGCAGCAGTGTCTTCAAGCTCCAGATGATTTGCCAGATCGCGCAGGGTCAGGCCGTCATGCAGCGCCAACAGGCCAAGCGCGATGCGCTCACGCTGCGTGAGTTGCAAAGCCTCATCGGCCTTGGTCAACAATGCCACCACTTCGGGCTTCATCACCCGTCGCGTAATCTCCACCTCGACCCGATCCGGGCCTTCGCGCAGCACGGGCACCGCCTTGCCCTGGGCAAGTTGCGTCGCGTACATCAGATCGAAACCACTGCCTTCGCGTTCCATCAGGTGCAGGTCGTGGAACAGACGCGCCATCTGTTCGTTGCGGCGAACCGTGGTGTGCAGCACGTTGCTCGGCGTCACCCCCAACGGCAGCAGGCCGGGATTTACCAAGACCAGGCGATCAGGGTACAGGTTCAGGAACAAATCACCGCGTTGGTTGTAGGGCCGGTGGACCAGTGCATTCACCAGCGCCTCGCGGATCACCCGTTCATCGAACGCGGGCACCGACACCCGCAGGAACCCCTGCGGCAGTTCGTAGCTCTCGCGGAATGCCGGCACCGTCGTCCACACCGCCTCCAACAACTCGATCGGCGACAGGGCGTGATCATCCCACGACCATTTCGCCACCTTCTCGCCGCGCTCGTCATAGGCGATGGCCTGGATGACCGGTGCGGTGCCCAGGCGGGCGCGGTGCAGTGGTTGCCCGATCATCAGCACACCCAGGTGGGTCAGTTCACGTCCGGCACTCAGGTAGTAGTGCTCCAGCAGTTCGCGGTCGCTCTTCTCCTTCACCGTGGCCTTCACCCGATCGCTGGCGCGCAGGCGGGCGACCAGTCTGGCAGTGGGTGCTGCGTCGGCGTCATCGCGGGCGATCCCGCTCCCCAGCAATTCCCATGGCGTGGCGGTGCTTTCCATCGCCAAGCGACGGACGTCCTCGCCCATTATCGGGCGGCTGGTGTCATCGACACGCAGGAAGTGTTTGCCGTCATTGCGGCAGGGGACCGCGGTCGATCGCGCGACGGTCAGGCGCAGTACCTCGCCGCCATTGGCGCAGGTGATGATATCCGACCGGACGCCGACGTTCACCGTCAATTCACCCAGGCGTTTGCGCGCCCGTTCAACCAGCGTGGGATCGATGCGCTGATGGCTGGGTGGTTCGGTCACGTCATCCGGAATACCGATGTCGATGGTGCCACCGCGCGCGCTGGCGAAGGCCACCGCATCCTTGGCCAGTTCGTTCCAGTCGGCGGTCTTGCCCTGCACCGCCGCCAGGGCCTTGCGATCGTAGGTGATGCCTTCGGCGGTCATGGCACGGCGGCTTCGGCGGCGGCGACGGAGAGGCGGCCGGACATCAGGCGGGGGAGGAGGAGGTCGCGGGTGCGGCGGAGGTTGGTGATTTGACGACGAATATTTTCTGCCAACCGATGGAGTGGTTCGGTTTCTTCATGGAAACGGGATAACACGGCATCATCGGGGTGGAGGATGGTGGCGTTTTGGAAATCGGCAGCTTTTACAGCTGGATACGCAGCTCCTTGGGCTCGTCCTGACAGGTATCCCACAAATGCTTCGGTGGTCACAGAAGCATACAGATAAGTCCAGGGGACTGTCTTTGCAGAGAGAACTGCAAAACCAGTGGATGCGATGGTGTGCTTGTCAGGTTGCAGAACGACGGCGTATGATCGCCTATTGGGGCGTACGCATGACCACAGGATATCACCATCGGCTACCACGCGTCGCGCACGACCTGGAGCATCGTTCGCTGGAATTTCGCTGATAGTGTCGATTTGCCCTGGGCTCACGGAAGCGATGTCGATGTAGTAGATGTTAGGTGGGAGACCACGCTCGGACAATTGGTTGGCATTGACCTGAGCGAGGTCATCAAGCGACTGCCATTGCCATCCATTGGGTGACTCGCCTTGTTCGCCGCAAACCAGCGGTACGGATTCGTGGCCGGGATAGCGGAAGTGGACGAACCACTCGCGGTAGAGGCGGCGAGCCATCTCTTCCAGGAGGCGGATGCGCCGGCGGTGGTTGTCGATTAGGTCGTCGTAGGCGGAGAGGATGGCGGCGATGCGACGTTGGATGGAAAGCGGAGGAATGGGGATGAGCGCTCGTCGGAAGAGCGGGTGATGGCCTTTGTAGTCTGTGAGGGTCACCCGGCCTTGCGAGGCGTAATAAAAGAAAGTGGTGTCGCAGATTCCATCCCGTCCGATTTTCGGGAACACATTCTGGATGCATGAGAAGGGCTCTCGAAAAAGACGTAGTGCGCAGGTGTGATTGGCAAACGTCACCACCGGATGGTCTTGAGTGACGACGACGCCCGGTGGGTCGTTGTGAAACCCAAGGAAACCACCTTGTGACTGATCAACGACAGGGATGGCTCCGACAGGACTCACTGTTCTGGCATCATACCGTAGACCAACTGGAAGTTGGATAGATGCCTCCTCCGTTGGCATGACGCGCCAATCAGTCGGGAACGATGGCACATCGGCTGGATTGAGCCAAAGATTGGTCATGGATCCTGCATGAGATTCGTGGCGTTATTCAGAATGGCTGTCTCCAGGGTGCGGCTTTCCTCCAAAAGCTTCTTGAATTGCTGGATCGAGGTGGACATCGATTGCTGAAAGTTCTCTTCGCTTACGGAGGCTTCACCCGATATCCCCACATACCGCCCCGGATTCAACGACCACCCCTGCGCCTCGATGTCCGTCAGCGTCGCGGCTTTGCACAGACCAGGGACGTCGCGGTAGATGAGACTGCCCCCCGGGATCGCCGGCGTCTCGCCGGCTGGGTTTTGGTGGTCGACATCGCGAGCCGGCGAGACGCCGGCGATCCCGGGGTGGAAGAACTCCCGCAGCTTCGTCTGCGTCTCGTCGCCACCGACCACATCGGTCACCGACTCACCACGATACAAGCGCACGATCGCACTGAGGAATCCGATCTGCGCATCAGTCCAATCACGATGCGCCCGGTCGATCTGGCGGAAGATCTGCCGGGCATCGATGAACAACACGTGATCCGCGCGCGGCGTGCCACGCCGACCACGATCGAAGAACCACAAGGTCACCGGCAGCGTGACGGTGTAGAACATGTTGGGCCCGACCGCCACCATCACGTCGACGTAGCTATCGCGGATGAGCTGTTGTCTGATCGCCAGTTCACTGCCACGCGCGTCGCTGGCGGAGTTGGCCATCACGAACCCCGCTCGTCCCCGCGCATTCAGCGCCGAAGCGAACAGCGAGATCCATAAGTAATTGCCGTTGTCCACCGTCGGCACGCCGAAGGGGAAACGATCACCGGGTTTGCCCACGCCACCCGCCAAGCGGGTCTTGTCGATGTTGTCGACGTTGAAGGGCGGATTGGCCAGCACGTAGTCGAAACGTCCCGTCGAACGGTGCGCGTCATCGTAATAGGTGATCGCCTGCTTGATGTCGCCTTCCAGGCCGTGCATCGCCAAGTTCATGCGGCAAAGCGCGGCGGTGGCGCTCTCCTTCTCTTGGCCGTGGATGCGCAGCGGCGCAGGGTGCGGTTTCCCCGCAGCCTGCGGCTGCATGCGATGATGGTGCGCGACGAACTGCGCCGACTGCACGAACATGCCACCTGAACCACAGGCCGGATCGAGGATGCTGCCGCCGAAGGGTTCGAGCACCTCCACCAACAGGCGCACGATGCTGGATGGGGTGTAGAACTCGCCGCCGCCCTGGCCTTCGCTCATGGCGAACTCGCCAAGGAAGTATTCGTAGATGCGCCCAAAAGCGTCGAAGCCG
Source organism: Planctomycetota bacterium (assembly GCA_013816485.1). GTDB lineage: Bacteria > Planctomycetota > UBA11346 > UBA11346 > UBA11346 > BOG-1363. Next base: position 36,857 of record JACDEI010000038.1, on the reverse strand, counting down.
AGGTCGGCTGGGATTTCGCTCAGCTTGCGCAGAAGATTTTTCAGCAGCAGGCCGTCGAACAGTTCGTAGCTGCGCGGCAGTGCGCCGGCCAGTTGTGGATTGGCGTCTTCGATCAGTTTCATCGCGGTGTTCACCGCCTTGCCAGCGCCGGCTCCTTCCGGCAGCGTCAGCAAATGTTCCCAACGCGCAGTTTCAGGCAGGAAGATCACGCCCGCAGCGTGATAGGCACCCACTTGCTCGACCCGTGAGCCACGGCGCGAGCTGGCACCTTCCGCTGCCAATTCCCGGCGCTTGGCCTGGAACCGCACGTCGGCGAAGCGCAGGAACACCAGTCCCAACACCGGCGTGGAATACTGCGACGACTTCAGATCCGAGTTGGCGCGCAGTTCATCCGCCGCGTCCCACAACTGACGCTCCATCGTGGCGTTGTTCGCATCGCGCTGGGCCGGCGCGGTCCAGCCAGTGAAGCCGGTGGATGACTTAGGTGCAGGACGAGCGGCATACGCGGTCGCCGATTCGGCAACACGGACTACTGACTTGGTGGACTTGGGCATGCGAGCTTTGGTTTTTGTGGGATGAGCGCCAGCCACCGTCGGCTTGGCGGACGTCCTTGCTGCCGGCGCGGCGCGCTGCAACGAACCACCGCGTCCACGTCCCTTCACCAGCAGGCCGTCCTCCACCAGTGCATCACGGACTTTTTCGTAACGGTCTTCCTCCCACCCCAGCGTCGTGCGCAGGCGCTGATTGCCGATGGAACCACCGGTCGGGACGTGGGCGAGCAGGATGTCGGCGTCGGGTCGTCTGGGCACGGCGCGGATGCTAGGGCCAACGGCCCTATGGCCATGGGGCACCTGGGCAGCAGCGCCTGAGCGATTGCGTTCGTACCATTGCCTTGGAACGTCCGCGCCCACCGCAGGCGACCCATGAGCAAGAAATCGAAAAAGGCCGAGCGCAAAAAGAAGCAACGCCAGGAGCGCATCCGGCAGGAAAAACACCAGCGAAAGGTGCTGCCCCCGCAGATCACCGATCGCTGGTTGGATGACCTGCCGTCGTTCGGCCCGAAGGTCTCTTTTGCTGCTGAACGGTGGTTGCGCGGCTATGCGCTGCGCACGGGCGATTGGGTGGTGGGGTTGCCGGAACTCGCTTTGGCTGCTGCCGCTGCGGACGCCCTCGATCCGGTCGTCGGACCTGGGGAAGCCGCGGATGCGTCACCCAGCGAACGCGCGCAGGAGCTGGCGTATCAGGCGATGGAAGTGCCGAATGAGGAACGGAGCCTGCAACTGGTGAAGGCGGCGCTCACCATCGACCCCGCGTGTGTCGATGCGCTCAGGATGCGCATCTGCCAGACGCCGGGGCAGGATCGGGTCGGGATACGTGCCCGCTTGCTGGACCTGAGCGAGACCGTCGCTGCGACCCTCGATCAGCGGCAGGTCGACCGCACCGGCGGTCGACTCACCCTGCTGGTGAGCGCCCGGCCGTTCCTGCGTGTGCTCGATGAGTTGGCCATGTTGTTGGTGGATGACCGTGCCGTCGATGACCTGGTGGCAGTGCTGCGGCGCATCGGCTTGTACGATCACCTCGCGGTCTGGCACATCGCTGGCGAAGCGTTCAGCCAGTTCGACGAGGAGACGCGCTGGCGTTGTGCGCGGAGCCTGCGCGAGGCGGTGACCACCCGCGACCTCGGGCGGATGGTGTTGGATGGTCTGTTGGCCCTGCAGCAGAACGATCTGCGCCCGGCCGCCCAATGGCTGACGCAGGCCTTCCGTATGAACCCACTGTTGCGTCGCCAGGTGATGGCAGAGGCGGAGGAACGCGGGTTGGTGCAGGCGACGGGTGGCATGGGTTTGGAAGCCGCCGCCATCGCCCATGGCCTGGGGCCACTGATCGACGACTTGGACGACTTCGAGGGGTGGATGAACGACGGGATGCCATGGATGACTGACCAGGATCAGGCCAGCGCCTTGGCGACCTACAGCGGTCCGGTGGTGGCGTTGCTGGGCCTGGGCGAATCCGCACTCGGCAAGATCGACGCGATCGACTACCGGCAGGCGCATGGCATCGAGCCGGAACAGCGCGAGCAGCTCGAACGGATGCTGAGCGATCCGGTCTTTCGTCAGGTCGATTCGCAGATCGCGGAGGCGTTCGCACCGATCCATGCGTGGCGTGCGTTGGCTCAGATCGGCGATGCGCGTAGCCTACCGGCGTTGTTCGCCACGTTGCTGGATCCGGAGGTGAGCGATTGGGACTTCGAGGAACTGCCGGTGGTAATTGCCCGCTTTGGTGCCGCGGCTCTGACCCAGGCCATGGATGAGCATCACCGCCGCTTCGTCGACACGGATGATGACGAGTCGCCGCTGCTGTCTTTGCAGCACATCTTGGTGCTTGTCGCGGAGCGTACCTCATGCACCCGTGCGACGGTGATCGAACGCCTGCGCTGGGTGGTGGCTGATTCGCAGATGAACCGCGCCACCAGCCGGGGCTCAGCGATCGTGCACCTGGCCGCCCTGCACGCAGTGGAATGCCTGCCGCTGATCGAGCAGGCGTTCGCCGACGGGATGGTCGACACCAGCTATACGAACCTGCCACGCGTGCGCCGGGTGATGTCCGGGAAGGGATGAACTGCTCGATGAAGGTCAGGTCGTTGGCAGAACGCCAAGGATACCGACATGATCGTGAACCTCTTCAAAGTGCAGAAGCTCACCAACATCCGCTCGGCCGACGCCGAAGAAGCCGTGCGCATCACCCTACCGCGCAAGATGTCGCTCGAAGAAGCGCTGGAGTACTTCAAGGAAGACGAGCTGGTGGAGATTGGTCTGGGGTTTGAGGCTGCACTTCAGCTCGAGCAGCTTTGCCTACGCCATCGGCACCATCGGCACCATCCGCGTCTGACGCCGACGGTCACTTCAGTGATTGCACATACGCCAGCACATCGCGCAGCTCGCGCGGTTGCAGGATCTGCCCGACCGGTGGCATCAGCGAGATCGGCTTGGTGCGGCTGGCGATATCGGTGATGGCAAGGGTCGTGCGCTGGTCCTTGGTGATCTCGATCACCAGCTGCGTGGGCGTCTCGCTGACGATCATGCCGGTCAGGGTCTGCCCGGTGGTGGTGGTGACGGTGATCAACCCATACCCCGGTGCGATACGCGCCGATGGCACAATCAGCGCATCGAGCAATTCCCGTCGGCTTAGCGTGGTGGCGATGTGCGACAGGTTCGGTCCGGCGACGCCGCCCTGACTATTCACCGCGTGACAGCGCGTGCACTGGGCGACTGGGTGGGTAGCGAACACCTGCGCGCCGCGTTCGGCGTTGCCGCCGTCCAGGGCCAGCAAGTAGGGCGCCAGCGGGTCCTTGTTGGTGGCGAGTTCGGCGTCGTAGGCGGCGACCAGTTTATCGAGCTCCGGCGCTGCCGCGCGTGAACGCTTCACCGCCGCCAGAACGTCGAAGGCCAACTCCGGCGGCATCTGCGTCGAGCCGAGTCGTTTGCCCCAATCGAGCAGCACCACGACGGCCTTGGCCGATGCCGGTGTCGCGGCCGATGCGATGGTCGCCAGTTCGTCGAGGCAGGTCTGCTTGACGCTCAGCGGCGTCGCCTGATCGCCGAGCAGCTTGGCGAACAGCTCCAGCGCGATGCCCTGATCTGCTGCACGCAAAGCGGTCAGTGCGGCACTCTGCAGCTCAGGCTTGCCCTGACGCAGGAAACCTTGGGCGATGTCCGTCGCCGCCGCTGGTGCAAATCTCTGCGCATAGGTGAATGCGGCGATCCGCGCAGCGGAACTCACGCTGCCGTCATTGGCGATGCGGGTCGGGATGGCGACCGGAACATCGATTCCCACCGACGTCAGCGCGGTGAAAGATGTTGCCCAAGTGTCGGTCAGATTCGCGGCGAACAGCGCGTCGATCCGCCCGGCCATCGCATCACGCACAGCGGCGACATCACCCGCCGGCAGCGGCCACCACGCGCCGGTGATGGAATCGCGGTTCACCACCGTGGTCCAGTCGGCGAGTAACTCGCTGGCCGTGACGCGAACCGCGACGGCAACCGCGGGGTCGACCATCATCTGCACCAACCGTCCGGCGCCGTCGCGGTCGGCCAGGCGTCGGGCCGAGGCCAGCACGCGGCGTTGCAACGCCGCACGGAATGGTTCGGCCGCACGGCCGGCGCGCGCACCGGCGGCAGCCAATGCCGGATAGGCGGCGGTTATGCGGACCTCGTGGATCGCTCGCGCAGCTTCCAGCACGATGCGGTCATCTGCATCAGCAAGGAATCCGGACAGCCGCGCATCGCCCCACAGCCGCAGTGTCAGGACCACCGCCAGACGGACCGCCGCGTCCGGATCCTGCGCGCTGGCCATCAGCGCCTCGCGGTTGCCAATGCGGCCCAGCGCGGTCACCGCCGCATGCTGGATGAAGCGGTCTTTGCTGGCATTGCGGCGCAGCAGGGCGATCAGCGGCGCGGTCGCTGCGGCATGGCTGCGGCCCAAGCCTTCGGCGGCAAAGAAGCGCACCCTAAGTTCGGCGTCGTCCAGCCCGGCGATGAATCCCGCCGCGAATCCACGGTCACCCAGATCCGCCAGCACCCGGAACGCATTGGCGCGTATCTGGGGATCCTGATCGGTAGCCAACAGCCGCAGCGGCGCCAACGCCTGCGCATCAGCACGGGCCATCATCCACAGACCCCACGCCGCGTGCAGCCGGGTCATCAGCGATGCGCTGCGGTTCGCAGCCGCGCCGGCCAGGACCGACTGGCCTGTCGGCTGAGCCGCCAACGCGAACTGCGCCCGTAGGCGGATGCGTTGATCCGCATGATCCAGCAGCGCCACCAGCCGTTCGTTGGAGAACGCTTTGAGATCCGCTTTCGCCAGCTCGCGCAGCTGCTCGATCTCGGCCTTCGGCGTTTCGGTGGCGGCGACTGCGAACAGACGACCACCGACGTCGTGATTGAATGGATTGCCGGTGTAGTTCGCCACGTAGAGCCGGCCGTCGTAACCGAACGCGCAATCGCTGACGTTCATCGGGGTGAGGAAATCCTGATATTCCGCAATGCGGAAGCCGGCGCCCTCGCTCACCGTCTTGAAGGTGATGATGCCGGAATTGCCGGTGAAATTCATGTGGAAGAAACGGTTGCGCAGTTTCTCCGGCCACGCTCCGACCGCCGAGAAGCGCAGTCCTGACGGCCCCGCGCCGATATAGCCGACCCCCGGCACCGACCACTGCGGATGCAGCGGGCTTTCCGTCTGCCACAACTCCTCCGCCATCCACGGACCGCCCGACACCGGCTTGCCCATCGACTGGTAAGGCATACGCCACGCGCTGTCGCCGCCATCGACGACGTAGATCAGCCGGCTTTTGTCACCCTTGTCGCAGTTGTTGTCGCCGGCGAACAGATTGCCGAACTCGTCGAAGGCTAGGCCCTGGGGATTGCGCAGGCCTTTATGCACGACTTCCAGGTGCGATCCGTCCAGTTCGCAGCGCAGCACCGCGCCGTGGTCGGGCACGTGCAGCGTCCCGCCTTCGCGATTCACCACGTGCAGTCCGCGATCGCCGATGCTCAGGTAGAGCCGGCCATCCATGCCCAACGTCAGCGCGTGCAGGTCATGGCCCAGGAACGACGCCTTGACGCCGAAGCCGCTGTGGACCTTGACGCGTTCCTCTGCAATGCCGTCATCGTTACGATCACGCAGCCGCCACAGATTGGGGATGCAGGTCACCCAGATGTCGTCGCCGATCACCATCACGCCGGAATTCAACCCATCGAGCGGCTCATTGAACTGCGCCAGTACCGTCGAACGGTCGGCCTTGCCGTCGCCATCATGGTCGCTCACCACGCGGACCTGGTCGCTGACCTTGGTGAACCACGCCATGCCGCCCTCGTAGCGCGACGACCATTTGCGGAACATCGCCAAGCGATCGTCGGTAGTCTCCACCTGTAGGTCATCATCGAGCAGAAAACTGCTGGTGCGGTTCTCCTCCGTGCCGCGGTTGAAGCGGTACTGCTCGGCGACGAACACCCGCCCACGCGGATCGACATCGATAGCGACCGGATTACCAAACAGCGGATGCTGGGCGAACAGCGTGGCAGCGAATCCCGCCGGCAGCCGCAGTGCCTTGGCGACGTTCGCCGAGTCGTCCTCCTTCATGTCCTGGTCGACCGCGGCGAGCGGAGAAACGCTGGCCAGCAGGAGCAGCCACAGCCAGACGGCAAGCCGCGAAGGAGCGGGACTGATCGGCCGTGACAACATGGGCTGGCTCCGTTGACGTGATCGTGGTGCTGTCACTACCGACGCCGTCAGCATCGGAGGAATCAGCGACTCCAGCGAAATAGAGCGGCTCAATGTGGTCGGCGGCAGGCGACGATGCAGACCAGTCATCTAGGACTTTCCAGACATCCGCTGGACCAGCCTCATCGCCGGCCAAGCTCCTGCCATGTCCGAATCCAAGCATCTGCCGTGGGCGCGTCTGCCGGGCTACCTGCCTGAGGCGATGTGGGCGGGGGCCAGACGGTCGCGTGAACTGACCCCGGTGATGGCGCAACGCTACCGTGGCCGCCATCAGGCCGCGTTACCGAGTTGGCACGATGGCTGGGAACTGCTGGTGGTCTTCAGCGGCCGGGGCCTGCTGCAGGCGGACACCACGGTGCCGCTCGGTCCAGCCATCGCCTATCTGATCCCGCCGCGGTTGGTGCATCGCGAACTCAGTGACGCGGACATGGACGTGCTGTGGATCGGTCTGGCCGGCAGCCTGCTCGATGATCTGCCGCCACGGCTGCTGCGCCTCGATCAGGCGCGTGGCCTTGGGGCGTTGGCACGACAGGTCTGGCTGTGCACCGAACGGCGGGCCTCACGTGTCGGTGTCGAGTTGGACGGCCTCACCCGTAGTCTGCTGGGACGCGCGCTAGCATCCGGCGACGCGGTGCCCACACCTGGGCCGCTGCCGCTCGATGGCAGCATCGAATACCTGCACCGCCATTACGGCCGCGACCTGACCATCGTCGATCTCGCGCGCCGCTTCGGTTGCAGCGAGCGGCACTTCAACCGCGTGTTCCGCCAGCACACCGGCGTCGCACCCGTGCGCTACCTCCGCCGCATCCGCATCGAAAACGCGCGCAAGCTGATGACCTGCACACAATTCTCCGTGGCCGAGGTCGCCGCACTGGTCGGTTATGACGATCCGGCTTATTTTAGCCGGGTGTTCCGCCAAGAAACCGGTGCACCGCCGACACGGCCGCTGCGCGTTCAGCGATCGCGCTGAAGATACGCCATACCGCATCAACCTCGCACCAGCGGCCCGGTTCACCAGTCCGACGTTGCTGATCCGTAGCGTGTCGGGCCGGTGTCCACACCAGGAGCCGTCCACAGCTTCCCTCGACCAGATCAGACCCCATATGACCGCATGCGCCTCATCCCACTTATTCCTTGTCCTGGTCGCTGCCAGTGCTTGGTCGGCGGATGAGCCGGTCGCCAGCGGTCCGGTGGTCCTGATCACCGCCTTCAAACCGTTCGCGCAGCGCAAGGTCAATGGCAGCGAGACGGTGGCGGAAGCGCTGCGCAAGGACCTCCCAGGTGTGCAGGTGAAGGTCCTGGTGCTGGAGGTCGGATGGAAGGAGCCGTCAGCGAAATTGCCGCTCATGGCGCAGAAGCTGCGTCCCCGGGTGCTGATCGGCCTTGGTGAAGGAGCCGTCGGCAGCGTCATGGTCGAACAGGTGGCACACAACTACCGCGTCGGTCCCGACGTCTTCGGTCAACCACCAGCGGACCGCTTGGTGGAAAGGGGCGGCCCCTTGGAGCGTCGCAGCACCTTGGCGTTCAATACTGCGTGGCAGCTCAGCCGTGAGATCGCGGTGGCGAGCAGCGACGATGCCGGTGACTACTTGTGCAATGCGCTGTTCTATACCGCGCTCGGCGACCTCGGTGTGGCGGTGGAACGCGTCGGCTTCGTTCACCTGCCGCCCCAGGGCAACGAGGACGACAAGGACTATAGCGATCGTTTCGTCCCCATCCTGCGTGAATTGATCGAACGCAATCTGTAGGGATGACGCCCACGGTCCGGGCTGTCCAGAGTGGCGGATCGCTTGTACAGTTTCCCACGCGTCACGGGGGATGCGGTCATGGGTGCACCAGCAGATCAGAGCCGCGTGCCGTCCGGGGATGGCGATCACGCATCGTCCGGCCTAGATCAGGAAACCGCCCTGCGCTGCGTCCTGGTGCAGGAACCACTGCTGACAGGATTTCTGCGCGCCATCGTCGGTTCACGTCAGGTAGCGGAAGATCTCTTCCAGGACCTAGTGGTGTTGGTGATGCGCAAACATGCGGAGATCCCCAACGCGGACGCAGTGCCCGGATGGACCAGACGCGCGGCGCGGTTCCTCGCGCTCAAAGCGCTGGAAAAACGCGCGCGCGAACGCCCGACCATGGACGAAACGCTGGTCGATCTACTGGAGAAGACCTGGGTTGATGACGGCGAGCAGGAGCCGGATCCGTATATCGCGGCGCTGGTGCGCTGCCGTGAACGCCTGCCCGAACACGCGCGCGAACTGCTGACGCTCCGTTATGTCCACGACCTGTCGGGTGAGCAGATCGCCGCCAAGCTGGGCCGGCCGCTCAACACCATCTATGTCACCATCACGCGGTTGCACCGCACGCTCGGCGAGTGCATCCGCGCCCGTCTCCGGGGTGGCGATGTCTGACCGTGACCTCGATCGGTTGATCGCCTTGCATCTGGACGATGCGCTCGATGCGGCGTCGGCGCAGCACCTGCACGAACACCTGCGTTCGGACGCTGATGCGCGACGTCTGTTATTGTCCGCCGCCACTCAGGCTGCCGTGCTGCCGCGTGTTGCTTTGGAATCGGGTTTGACGCACGCACCCAGAGCGGTGCCAGCACCACGCCGCAGGTTGACGTGGCAGCGCGTGGGCTTGGCAACCGCAGCGGCGCTGATGGTGGGTGTGGGGATGTGGTGGTCGTTGGCTGAGCGGTCGGCATCCGACGTGCATCTGGTGCCGGGCTCCGGTGTGGTGTTGCTGCGTGACGGACAACCGCTCCCCGCTGCGACTGCCATGCAGCGTGGTGATCGTGTGCAGGCCGGGGCCGCCGGTACGCGTCTGGACTGGACCGCTGAACGCACCGCCATCGTCTTGGACGCCGGTACTCAGGTAGTGATCGATGAACTCGGCCGAAACAAACGCCTGCGGTTGGAACACGGCACCATAACTGCGGATATCGCACCGCAGGGTGACGGCGGGTTGTCGTTAGTGACGCCGTTCGGCGTGGTGGAGGTCGTCGGCACCCGCTTCCAGGTGCAGGTCGACGAGCATGGCAGTCGGGTAACCGTGGAACATGGCGCCGTGCGCGTGCGCCACGTTGGTGATCCGACGGCAGTGACGGTGGGCGCGGGATTTGCCGTCACCTTGGACGCGCAGCAGATGTCGGCTCCCGGACCATTGGCCGCACTGCCCGCAGCGACGTCGACACTGGCGAAAACGCCAGCCACTGCAGCCAAACCGGTGCGCCTGGGTGCCGCGACCTTCCGCGCTGAGGCAGGTTGGGAAGGTGATCTGGTCGACGACACCATCCGTGCGCGTCCAGTGACTGGCAGCGCTGTGCGTCGCATCACCACCCCAGTGTTTCGTCCCGACGGCCTAGCCAGGATCGACGCCGCGTTGCGTTGTTCCATCGCGCTGGAGGTTGACCAAGCGACTACGCTCGCGGTGCTGCTAGTGTGCGACCATCCCGACGGCGGCAGCCGTTGGCTGGCCAACGTCCAGGCCGAACGCCGGATTCCCGCGGGCAGCCAACAGGTCATCTTTACGTGGGAGGATTTCCATCTCACCACTGCTGGCCCTCAACCGCCGTCCGGCAGTCACATCGTGGCGATTGCTGTGATGATGTGGCAACCAGCAGCAGATCTGCGGCTGCGCTGGATAGAACTCGGACGCTAAGCGGCGCTGCCGTGGCTCATGTCGCAACGAGCCAAACGATCGAAGCTCAGCTTCTGCCGTCGCTGGCTTAACGCCTAAAATTTAGGTCACAGATGCAATGAGCACCGTTTCCTGAGCATGCGAATGCGCCTCATCCTGTTGCTCTGCTGTTCCTTGGCCCAAGCCGGCGAAGCCGTAGTCACCATCGACACCACCACGGTCATCGGTCCGGTGAACCGTTTGGTCTTGGGTGGTAATCTTCAATCCGAGCCCGCGAGCGAGGAGCATTCAGCAAATCGCGGCGGCGGTATCTGGGATCCTGAACGTCGCGCTCCAGTTCCGGAGGTAATGGCGGCTGTCAGACGCGCCGGGATCACCAGCTTGCGTTATCCCGGTGGGTGCTGGGCACATTACTGGGATTGGCGTTTGGCAGTTGGCCCGGTGGAGCAGCGCCCGCAGCGGCGTTTTGGTGTACCTGAATTTCTCACCGTCTGCGCCGAGCTTGGTGTGGAACCAATCATCACCTTGCCAGATTTTTTGCCCGCAGCCGAGGAAGCGCAGGTGTTCGCCGAGTTGGCCGAATACCTTCGCTCACCAGTAGGACGTAATACCACCGGTGGTGCCGACTCAGCAGCGCTACGGGAACGCGATGGACGACGGGAACCGTTGCCGGTGCTGCGTTTTGAATACGGCAACGAGACCTTTCACGGCGGTCATCACGATTTCGGTGAATTGTTCGCCGGCCATCTGGAACGGCGCACGCCTGTCGAGTACATCCAGCGTTTTCATACCGTGCGCGCCGCGATGCGTGCGGTTGATCCGGCGGTGCTGATCGGCGCGGTACTCGACAATGATCTGTCGGATCCGTGGACGCCGTGGATGCGCGAGGTCATCACCGGCGTGGCCAAGGACGCGGACTTTCTGATCACGCACCTCTACTATCCGATCGTTGCTGATGCCGATGCCGCTGGCCTGCCCATACCGGCGGTGTTTCGTGCTGCTTTCACGGCTCCACGGCAAATGGAACGACGACTGAATGATCTTCGCAGCCTCATTCGCTCCACTGCCGGTCGTGACGTGCCGTTGGCCATCACCGAGTTCAACGCCAACTTTTCGCTGCGCGAACCAGCACTGCGTTTCAGCCTGGGCGCAGCAGTGATGAGCACCGATCTGACGCGGATGTTGCTGGAACAACCTCACATCGATTGCGCGCACTATTGGCAGACGCTCGATAGTTATTGGGGAACGGTGGCGACCACCGGCCCGGCTTTGCGCGTGCGTCCGGCGCACCTGACACAAGCGCTGCTGCATCGACATCTGGGATCAGAGCGTCTGGCCTGCACGGTTGCTTGCGCTGCGATCGAGAGCGACGGCGGTTGGGGTGTGCTGCCAGCCCGCGGTACGGCAGGCGACGCCGGCCCGCTCGGTGCACCGCGACCACTGAACGGCGACTGGACCATCGGCACCTTGGCTGGCGCCAGTGCGACGGTCGTTGGTGACACGTTGCGCATCGAACTGCACGACGGGGGAAAAGAACTCGATTGGTATCAGGCCAGCAAGATCGTCGGCGTTGAACGAGCAGATCGCTGGCGCATCACCGCCGAAGTCCGCACCCAGGGCTTGCACACCTCCGGCGTGCAGCTGCAGGTCGGTGATGTGCGCGGTTGGGAAGCGACCAAATCAGTCGCGTTGTCCGAACCAGTCACCGCCGCGCAGTGGACCACCATCAGCGTCGATTACCTGCCGCTGCACGACACCACCGCCATCAGCGTCAGCCCACGTCGCCGCGCCGCCCGTGAAGCCGGCGTGATCGAGGTCCGCAATATGCAGATGCAGCCCTGGCGCGAACGCTCGCTGGGCACCACGCCGGAACTGTCGGTGTTGGCGACCCGCCACGATGCCAAGCTCACCACCGTGGTGTTGATCAACCGTCGTTTGGATGCGCCGCTACCGGTGCGCCTGACCGGCGTGCGCGCGCGTCAGGTCACTGCCGAAGTCGTCACCGGACCAACAGTCGACGCGACCAACGAGCACGGCGAGGTTGTCCGCCTGGTGCCGTTGTCGACCACCAAGTCTAACGATGACATTACCTTGATTCTACCGCCGCACAGCGTCGCAGGTGTGCGGATCACATTGCGCTAGGCGGTCATCAGTTGTGGTGGGCTGTGCGTAGTTGGTGGATTCCAAGAATGACGTGCTGATCGTGCTCACGTCGAGCGTTTGGGCCGCAGCACAAGGTAGCGGACAATACGAGCTTGGATCGCCGCATACAGTCGCTTGTGACGCGTTTCATGGCCAAGAAAAACGTAAAGCGTTTATCGGAGCCCGTTTCGCTTCGGCACGCACCACGCGAACGCAGCGACCAGCAACATCAGCCACACCGCACTCCCGCCACCGACGCCACAGCCGCCGCCACCTGCTGACGATGACGATCCGGATGAACCGCCGCCGGTGCTGGACGGCGCTGTGGTGGTCACTGCTGGCGAGGCGCCGCTAGCATTGCCGGTCGCATCCTGGGCGATGACGGTGAAGTGATGCTCGCCCGGTGTCAGATCGCTGGCCGGCGTCCAACTCCACGCGCCGCTACCATCGGCGAACACCGTCGCGACCTGGATGCCGCCGTCGAAAATGCGGATCACCGCGTTGGCTTCGCTGACGCCGCTGAGTGTTGGCCGTGCGGTGGTCCCGCCGCTGACCAGCGGAGCAGTTGGCGTTGCTGGCGGCGTGGTATCGCTGGGATCGCCAAGCGCGATGACGGCCGCCAAACCATCGCTGCTGCCGCCACCGAACGATCCTTGCAGCGGCATGACGCTCAGCGTGGTCGCACCACATGATCCCACCAGTGCAAGTCGGCCTGGGGCGATCGCCGCCGCCTCCATGCTGCCGCCCGACGACAGTCGTGTGCACAGCCGGCGGGTGGTGAAATCGCTGCTCATGTGCAGCACGAAGGCACCACCGGTGTAGCTGCCGGCCGGTAGTGGTTCGTACGACAACGGCAGACCAGAGGCGGAAGCACCAGTCAGAAAAACTTCGCCAAGCGTATTGGCAGCGATGTTACCGTTCTTCACCCGCACCGCGTTGCCTTTGCCGTTGCTCAATCGTGACACGAATCGTTGTCCTTTTAGATAGGCTCCGGTGGCAGCCTCATAACGCGCGAAGAAGGTTTTATGTTCCGCCGCGGTGTTGTACCACTCGTGGTATTTATCACCTCCGACAATCGTCACCGTGGTGGTGATGGAGAACGGCGAATAACGGAAGATGGTGTTGCCACCAGCGCACTCAAAGGCGGCGTAGACCTTACCATCGCCTCCAAGCGCCACGCGGTAACCACGGGTGTCGGCCATGTTGTTAGTCGGTTTGTTGAGGAATCGATCCGAGGCGGTGTCGGTCGACCAGTCGTAGCCGGTCCACTTCGCCGCGCCGGCGTAGTCGCTGCCACGCAGGTAGGCGATCTGCACCGGTTGGGTCGACGATCCGTCGAAGGCGCTCGTCTGCCGCCAGCCGATGGTGACGATAGTCTGCGAGGTACTGTCGAGGCACACGTCGAGGGTATTGCGGTAGCCGGCGAAGTTCACCACCTCGTCGCCCGCTGCGTTGTACAGGAACACCGTGCCGGTGCCGGTCGCGCTGTCGTCGCTGGTGTTCGATGGGCGCAGGATCACCGCACGATCGTCGGTGCCGACATCGACACGTCGCACGAATCCAACCGGCTTGCTGCGTACCAGGGTGCTGCCATCGCTGGACAACACCAAGTATCCACCCGCGCCTGCGGCGACGTGGATACGATCGGCGCTGTCGATGGCGAGATCGAACACCGCTGCCGATACCCTGGTCACGGACAACACCGTGCGACCATCATTGCTCAAGCGCAGGATGGCGCCTTCGCTCGCTGCCGTTGCGCTGCCCACCACCAGCGGTGTCAGGCCGCCAGGTGCCGTCGCGCCAATAGTGCCGCCCACGACCAACGTACCGTCCTGCTGAAACGCCGTAGCGCGTAGGACCTCGTCTCCACCAACTCCGAGCGGTCCGGATGCCAGGACCGCCGGATCGACTGCCGCACAGACGGTGCAGCACACCAGGAGGAGCATTCCCGCTGCGATGGTGTGCATGGCCCTATCTCCTCGTCCCAGTCGTTGTCGGGGCGAACCGGATGCATGAAAACTGGGCATCGCCGCACGCAGGGCGATGCACCGGCGGAACCGTCGCGCTGTCACCGTCATCGTGCGGGCAGTGTCCACCCGCCGACACCGTGGAAGTCTGCAAGTGAAAGCTCATCAGTCGTAGCCATCCTAGCGGCTATGCAGACAACTCCCCCTGGCGCTGATCGTGTATGATCCCCATGGAAAAACCTGTATGGAACCACTCGGCTGCCCTTTTTATCATCCGTGGTCACGCACCGAGCTTGGTGACGTTTACCCGACCAGGAGACCGACCATGACGCGCCTGTATTGGCTCATGTTGCTGCTGTCGCTGCTGCCGCTGCTGCCGCTGCTGCCGCTGCCACAGGGCAGCGCGCTTTCGGCCTCCGACGGCGAACAGACCATGACGACGTGGAAACAATGGCAGGTGACACAGGTGGATGCCTATCAGCACGTGGTCGATCAGGCGCAGCGCGTCTATGCCGCCGAGCGGACCAAGGCGGACAGCAGCGCCATCAGCGACTTGATCGCCGTGGGGAAACGCGAAGCCCGCAAACCCGACAAGACCATCGCCATCGCCGCCTATCAGGAGGTGCTCCGCATCGCGGATACCCAGGCTGACGCGGTGGCATTTTTCACCGCACTGGGACAACTCGATCAGGTGCGGCAACGATTGGACGGCGTCAGCGAGGCACCGGCGACTGATCTCCTGGGTGCGCCCAGTGTGCCGGCAGCATTGCCGGAGGCGGTACAGTCGCTGGTGCAGAAACGTACTGAGGTGTTGGCCAAAGCGCGCACCGTCTTCCTCAAGAGCGAGGGTGTCGCACGTGAACGTTTCCGCGATGGCGATGCCAAGGGCCGGACCAAGGCAGTGAAGGAACTCACCGCGTTGGCGATCAAAGCAGAACGCTCTGGTGATGTGGCTGCGGCCAGTAACGCATGGAAAGCCGTGCTGCAACTCGATCCCATGTCGACAGCGGCACGCGCCTATTTCAGCGGACTTGGCACACTTGATGCCGTCCTTGCCGCGCTGCCGGTGGTCACGGATCCCATTGGTGAGGTGCCCGACCCGGCCAATGGATATGCGGTGGTATCGCTGCGCGGTTTGCGGGTGTTGTTCTGCGCCGGCTCCAATGTGGAAAAATTCGATCCCTGGGAACGTGCGCTCTACGATCACTGCACCGCCATCGGCATGGTGCTCACGCTCGCTGGCGTGAAGGACCTGCACAGCGATGGTAGCAAAGATCTCCTGCAGGATCAGCAATTGGTGATCCTCAGCGGCTTGGGCGATGCGACGCGTGGTAGTTGTATAAGCGTCGTAAGGAATTTGCGGCTGCCGGTGGTGCTCTTCGACGTGAAGATGTGCGAGGTTGCCGGACTCGTGGGCGGACGCGCCTATAATGGGCATCGCAACGACTATACGACGCAGGTGCAGCTCAAAGTAGCTGGCGGACCGTTGGCGGCTGGTTTTACCGGCACGGTCCGCCTGATCGATCCACCTGCCATTCCATCAACCACGCCGGTGCCAGTGGAGAACGATCCCGACTTGGTGAAGGTCTACGGTCCGATCATGGCGCTCCCCGCCGGAGCGGTGGCGGTGGCCGGACTCGCGGATGCTGGCAGCACGTCGATAGTCGCCTTCGACACGGGCAGCGAGATCACGCTCGGCACCAGCAAGGATGGAGCGGTAGTTACCGGGAAACTGCCCGCGCGACGGTTGGGCTGCTGGTTGTTCGATAACCTGAAACCGGCGCAGGCCAGCAGACTCTCACGCGACTTTTGGCGGTTGTTTGATGGTGCGCTGACCTGGACGCTGCGTGGCAGCATCACCGCCGAGGCACCAGCACGGTAGCGAGTGATAGCTGCATGCGGTCACATCAGCAGGTAGTGACAGGCAATCAAACCTGCCCCGGCAATGCCGATCGAGTGCTGGCCGACGATGGCATCTACGAGCACCTGTTGATCGACGATGGTATGTCTTACGACGGGCTGCTTCCTTGACGCCAATCGTGCGCGTAGGCGTTTTAAGGATCTGCGGCGTTTCGTGTGGGTCCTTTCCCTGCCCTTGGCTCGGCGGGTCCAACTACATTGAGCGATAAACCGCATCGAATTGAACAGGAGACGCGGAGACGCGGAGATCGGATGAGGGTAAAAGAGCAGGGGATGTCGGCGCAAAGCCACTTTCGCCTCCTCCGATCTCCGCGTCTCTGCGTCTCTGCGTCTCCTGTTCGCTGTCAGGCATCATTTCCGGTCAGCCAAGGACCCACACGAAATGACGCAGAGACCGTTTTAATCAACGTCGGATATGCTCGGGAAAATCCCGCTGATACCGCTGTACCAGTGCGTCGCTGTCAGCCGCCACCAGATACAGCACCCCACGCGCGGTCTTGGTTTCGCCAGCGGCTAGACCACCGATGCGGAAGTCGGCATGCAGGCAACGCGCGACGCCCTGGAATAATTCTTGGTACGGTTCCCACGCCATCGCAGCGATGCGTGTGCCGTCACCGCTGAAGCAGCCGATCAGGCCGTTGCTCGGCACCTGCGGATTGAGCGGACGTGGATTGACGTCGGTGCGTGGGACGTTGGTGGGACACCACACTTGGCCTGGGGTGTAACGTGCGGTGGTGGTCCACGCCGGAGTGGGCATGCGCGTCAGTTTGCCGTCCAGGAACAGAAAACAGCGTGGCAGGTAATCATCGGGATTGCCGACGGTGTAGTCGGGATTGAAACCGGTAAAGGCACCCAGGCGGACGCAGGGTTGCGCCCAGTGCAGCGTCGACGCTACCGCCGTGGGATTGTGCGCGCTGACCTGGAAGCTCACCTGATCGCTTCCCGCAGTGATGGTGTGATCAACCACCACGCCATCACTGAGCGTATCGCGCAAACGCAGGACCCGTTGGTCATCACTCAGGCTGATCAACTCGTTGCGATGTGGGATCTTGGTGTGCGCGACCCAGTCGGCGTCGGTGGAACCAGCGCGGCAGTACGATTCGATGTGGTTAATGCGCAGCTCACCACCCGGCAGATCACCATGGATCACCAGGTAGTGGCCATCACGACTCACGGTCAGGTCAGCACCGACCGAGAGCGACATCAGTGCGAGCAGCAACAGGGGGCGGACGGTCATGGTGCCTGATGGTACCGGCCGTGGTGGGTGGGGTTGAGTGGTCCTCGGGCGCTGCGTGTTCCATCTGCGTGGGTAAAGTCGCCTGTACAGTTGCGGCCCAGTCGGCGGGGAAGCCTGACGAGGATCCACCATGCGCCTGCTGTTGATTGCCGTTGTGTCTGCCATCGCTGCCCTCGCCTCCACCACCTCCTCCAATGCCATGGACCTGGTCGAGGCCCTGCCGCTGACCGAGCGCGTGCTGATGGTCCATGTCGACGAGGGCCACGTCGAGCACCACGGCAAGGGTCAGAAGCGTAGCGAGGAAAAGGTCATCGCCACGCCGCTCGATGTCACGGCGGCGTCAGCACCCGCGTCGTGGACCATCATCTGTGCCGGCGATCCTTCATTTGCCGCCGGCGTGAAGCCGCTGCGCGTGGGCCGCAAAAGCAAGGGCACCGACTTCGCATGGATGGTGCAGGGTTGGGATGGGGTGAACAATCGCGCGGTGAACAAGGATCCTGACCATGCCAAAGAGCATTGGCTCTACTTGGTATTGCCGGCGGCGATGAAGCCCGGAGCGGAGTACACCATTGCCTCCACCGTTGCTGAGCTGAAGCCGCTCACCGTGCGCTTCGCGCCGGACAGCACGCGCAGCGAAGCGGTACACGTCAACCTGGTCGGCTACGTCACCGATTCGCCGGTGAAGTACGGTTATGTCCATCACTGGCAGGGCGATCTCGGTTCGCTCGACCTCGCGTTTCTGAAAGACCGTCAGTTCCGTCTGATCGATCAGGCGAACGGCAAACCCGCGTTCGCCGGCACCGTGCGCTTCCGCGCCAAGGCCGACCAACCAGAGACGGGACACGCGAACGACACGCCGAAGGGCAACTACTTGGCCGCTGAGGTGTGGGAGTGCGACTTCAGCGCGTTCGCCACGCCAGGGCGCTACGTCGTCGCGGTCGATGGTGTCGGTTGTTCGTTTCCGTTCGCCATCGGCCCGGATGTCTATCGCGACGCCTTCACCAGCGTCACGCGTGCGCTCTACCACAACCGCAGCGGTATCGCGCTGACCAAGCCGTACACCGACTACGAACGTCCCGCGCCACATCATCCCAAGCTGACGCCAGGATTCGCCGGCAAGCTCCAGTACACCCGCGTGCGTTGGCAGGACTGGGGCAGTGAGGGTGGCGACAAGGCGGCGCTGGAAAAAGCCATCGCGGGTCCGCTCGATGATGCGTGGGGTTGGTACCAGGACGCAGGTGATTGGGATGCCTACGATTCGCACCTGAACGTCGCCGCGTGCCTGTTGTTCGCCTACGAATGCGCGCCGCGCAACTTCACGGACAAGCAATTGAACATCCCGGAAAGCGGCAATGGCGTGCCGGACATTCTTGATGAAGCGGCATGGCTCCCACGTTTTTGTTTCCGTCTGCGCCACGAGCTGCTGAAGAAACAGTGGGGCACCGGCGGCATCGGTCTGCGCGTGAGCGGCGACGCCTTCGGCGGCGATGGTGACGGCATCGCGTCGTATCAGGACGTCGAGCGCACCTGGGTGGTCAGCGGCGAAGATCCGTGGTCGACGTTGCGCTATGCCGCGGCGGCCGCGCACCTCGCCTGGTGTCTGAAGCTGGCGCAGGTCGCCGATCCGCAGGGCGTCGATTGGACGAAGGAGGCGGTCGAATCATGGGCCTGGGCGGCGAAGAACCTGACGGCTGCTGACGAGAAGAAACACGACCCGCGCGAGATGCGCATCTATGCCGCCGCCGCGTTGTTTCGTCTGACCGGTGACGCGCAGTACCAACAGAGCCTCGACCGCGACACCGCAGGTTGGAAGCCCGATCGCCAGGTGTGGAACCAGGAACCATACGGCGCGTGGATCCACCTGCTCGGTGCGTTGCCTGGCAGCGGCAGCATCGGCAAGGCTGATCCCTCGTTGCTCGAACGCCTGCGCGCCCCGGTGCTCGCCACCATCCGTGCCGCCGCCGTCGAAACCCCGGCGAAACGCGCGCTGCGCTGGGGCGGCAACTTCTGGATGCCGATGTTGGTCGGCCAACAGACCACGCCATGGATCTTGGAAGGCATCATCGGTGCCACGCTGCTCAAGGACGCCGATCCGGCACTGGCGAAACACTGTCGGGCAGCGGTGGTGACGAGCTGCGACTACGTGCTCGGCACGAACGCCCTCAATCACACCTGGGTGACCGGCCTCGGCCCGCGCCATGTGAACCAAGTCTTCCACCTCGACGCGTGGTACAACGGCAAGCCGACACCACATCCCGGCATCATCCCGTATGGCCCGTGGAAGAAGGAAAAAGACTTCGGCCAAGGTCCGTGGGATCAAGCATGGCCACACCAGACGGTGTACCCGATGATCGACCAGTGGCCGGGCAACGAACGCTGGTTCGACAACCGCTGCTCACCAATGAACAGCGAATTCACCGTGCATCAGAACAACTGCTATGCCGCGGCGGCGTTCGGGTTTCTTTGCGCAGCGCTTGCCGAAAAGCCATAACCTTTGTTTAAGCATAATATTAGAGAGTGATCAACGGCGGCGGTCACATACTCTATAATCTATCGTTAAGATTATAGAGTATGACTACCCGCATACGCACCCGTCCACCGGTCAAACACGACGCCATCGTCCAGCACCTGCGTTCCCTGGTGGTGGGGGAGCGGGCGCTGGGGGCGGGCGAACGAGTGCCAACCCGCAGCGACATCGGCGATCACTTCGGCGTCTCGGCCATGACGGTGCAACGTGCCTTCGACCGGGTGATCGACGAGGGCTTTCTCGTCGCCGCCGGCAATGCCGGGACTCTCGTCGCTGACTATCCACCGCATCGCCACCGTTTCGTGCTGTCCGTGCCTGGCCATCCCGGCGACAGCCGTTGGGTACGTTTCTGGGACCTGCTGGTGCACGAGGCCAACCACTGGGGCGAGGGCACGCCGTCGCACATGGTGGTGATGCAGGACGCGGATCCCGCCGTGGATGCCGTGGCGGCGGACCGGCTAGCGCAGGAGATCGCCGACCACCGGGTCGCCGGCATCCTGTTCGTCACCGACTCTCCATGGATCACCACGTCGCTGCTCAAGGGCGCCGACATCCCGCGGGTGACGTTCAGCGGACTGAACCCCAGCAGCGATGTGTCTGGAATCAGCCTCGGCGCAGAGGGCAAGCTGTGGTTCACCCGAGCGGTCGAGCGCCTCCACGCACGCGGACGCAGACGCATCGCGTTGATCACGGTTCCCGGGCTCGCGCAACCACGGCACTTGGAGCTATGGCAGGGATTGTTGGAGGAACGCGGCTTGGTGTACGACCCGGCCTTCATCCAGATGGCCGGGCAATGGGACGCGCGTTGGGCGACCAATTTGGTGCTCGCGCTTTTCCGCGGGCCAGTGGATCAGCGTCCCGATGCACTGGTGGTGACCGATGACAATCTGGTGGAGCAGGTGAGCGCCGGACTCCATCAGCTCGGGCTGCGCGTGCCAGACGACCTCGATGTCATCGCCCACGCCAATTTTCCACTCGCGGCCCCGACGGCTCTGCCGTTCACGCGCCTGGGCTTCGACATCCCCCAGGTCTTCACCTTGGCGATGGACTTGCTCCAACGTCAGCAGCGGCGCGCAGGCGTGCCGCGTGTCACCGTCGTGCATCCGCGGTTCGCAGATGAGTCAGAGCAACGCAGCGATGGGGTCACACCATGAGCCATTTCCTCGCAAGAATCCTGCTGATCATGACGCTGGCGGTACCGGTGTACGCCGCCGAGGCGCCGCCGAAGCCGGATACGCCAGCACCGGAAACCGAAGCCACCTCGGGCGACAAGACGAAGAAATCCGACACGAAGAAAGCCGACAAAATGGCGCTGCTCAAGCAGACCGTCGATGTCAGCGCCGTCGGCATCGACAAGCGCCTCGGGTCTGATTGGAACGAACTGCGCAAACTGACGGAGAAGGGGCGCGCCAAAACCAAGCCGACGGACAAGAAGGCCGACGACAAGAAGGACGCCTTCCCCGACATCTTCCTCGCGCCAACCAAGAAGGACAACGGCGGTCGGCCCTACCAGATCGGGGGGCCGTGGACCAAGGACGTCGGTGATTACAGCAGCGCCCAGGGTCAGGTGCTTTACGCCACCAACGGCGGCGTCGGCATCGACCGCGTCACCATCATCGAATGGGCGCATGGCACCTTCAGCGAGAAGCCCGAGCCGCCGTGGTGGGGCGGTTTCCGGCCCGAGCCGCACACCGGGCCGTGGATCAAGGCCAGCGGCACCGGCGTGCCGCTCGGCATCGCGCGCGGTATCACCAACTGGTCGAACTGTGGCCTGATGGTCTTCCCCAACGGCCTGATCGCGAGCGCCGGCACCTGCACCGCCATCGCCACCAACCCGGTGCTGCAGTTGCCGCCCGGCAAGGTGCCAACCGCCATTTGCGTGACCAACAAAAGCGAATTCGCGCTCGTCACGGTGTGCGACGTGAAGGACAAGATGAAGGGCCAGGTCGCTGTCATCGCGCTGACCAGCACCAAGCCGGGCTTCGCCCACGAGTGGCAGATTCCGCATCCCGGCCTGCCGAGCGTGGCGATGCTTGCGGGCATGAAGCTACTTGGCTTCGTTGATCTCCCAGGAATCAGCATCCCGACTGCCATCAGCGCGGTGGGCAACCGTGGCCACACCCACACCAATGGACGGACCTACAAGGATTTCGACCTGAACAGCGAGGGCATGCGCAAGGACTTCCGTGAGGGCGGCCTGTCGGGCATGGTCAGCAGCGCGGGCTGGGCGGTGGTCGCGGCCGGCCACGAGGACAAGGTCGCCTTCATCGACCTCCAACCACTCTTCGCGCGCTACCGCGAGATGTACTTGGGCTCCAACGAGAGCTACGCCAAAACGCGCGAACAGGGCCCAGGGGACAAGCAGTGGCCCTACACTTTCGATGGCGACGCGACCGCCAAGCCGGTGGTGGTGAACGTGCAGAAGGTGCCGGAGCCCACCGCGGTGCTTGCCGGCATCGGCTGGAACGACAAGGCCCGTGCCTACGTGGCCTGCCGCGACGGCCGCGTGGCGGTGTTCAAGGTCGGCAACCTCGCCACCGAGCAGGCCGTCGGTGCCAACGATGTGACCGCGGTGGAGGCGGTGCAGGTCGGACGCAATCCGGTTTCCCTCGCCTACCACCGTTATGCCAGCGAGCAGGTGCTGGTGGTCTGCCGTGGCGATCGCGAAATCGACTGGATCCGCACCGAGGGCAACACCTCAACGGTGATCCGACGTCTGCGGGACGAGCGCCTGCTCGACCCAGTGCACTGTGAAATCGCGGAGACCCACGGCATCGAGACCTCCATCATCACGGTGTGCGATTTCAAGGGCGGCAAGATCCTCAACTACCGCTTCAGTCCGGCGAACTTTGTCACCAATGGCGGCGCGAAATATGGCATGGGCAAGGACGGCACGGACGAGTTCGAGTGCGGCGGCTGGCTGGAGTTCCCAGGGCCGCCATTCGCAGTCTGCGCAACGAACGTGAACTGACTCTCGCCGGTGGAATGAGCTTACGCCAATGAACAATCCCGGGGCAGTCTCACGTCGGCAGGAGTATCGGCTGTGATCCACGCGCAAAAAACCGTCGCCGTTGCGGTGCTCATCCTAACATTCGTGCTGGACACGAACGCCAGCGAGGCTCTGGATACCGATCACTTCGAGAAGAAGATCCGACCCTTGCTGGCGGAACATTGCCTGGGCTGTCATGGCGAGAAGAAGCAGAAGGGCGGGCTCCGACTGGACTCCAGGGCCGGTTGGGACAAGGGCGGCGAATCCGGCAAGGCCATCATCCCGAAAAAATCCCAGGACAGTCTGGTCATCAAAATGGTCCAAGGGACGCCGGGTACGCCGCCGCAAATGCCTCCCGACTACGTGCTGCCCAAGGAACTGACCGCCGAGCTCGTCGCCTGGGTCGATGCGGGCGCGCCCGACCCGCGCGTGAACGACGTCGCTTCTCCCCCAAAGGACATCGATTGGAAAGCCGCCGCTGACTTCTGGTCCTTCAAGCCCGTCGTCGCATCGGAGATTCCCAATGCCGACGCGAAGATGTCGCCCATCGATGCCTTGGTCACGGCCAAGCTCTCCGAACAGAAGCTCGTGCCCGTGGCTCCCGCTGATCGCCGCACGCTCATCCGCCGGGCGACCTTTGGCCTGACCGGTCTGCCGCCCACATTCGCACAGATCAAGGCCTTCGAGGTCGATCGTTCGCCCGAGGCGTTCGCGAACGTCATCGACCGCCTCCTGGCTTCGCCTCAGTATGGAGAACACCAGGCCCGTAGCTGGCTGGACCTTGCGCGTTTTGGCGAAGACCAGGCGGACAAGGAAAGCAAGGAAGGCGGTCTTCCGCACGCTTGGTGCTACCGCGATTGGGTGGTCGACGCCTTCAATCAGGATGTTCCGTATGACCGCTTCGTAAAATTGCAGATCGCCGCGGACCTGATGGAGGGTCCGAGTTCCGATCCCACCGATCGGCGTGCGCTCGGGTTCTTAGGGCTGGGGGCGATCTATGCGCGGCCCAACGATCTGGACCGCAAACGCGCCGAAGAATGGGACGACCGGATCGATACGCTGTCGCGCGCGTTCCTGGGACTGACGGTGAGTTGCGCGCGCTGCCACGATCACAAATACGATCCGATCCCGACCCAGGACTATTACTCGCTCGCCGGCGTCATCGCGAACACGAAGAACGCGGCCATTCCCATCGCGCCGCCCGACCAAGTCTCCGCCTACGCCGCCGCCAAAGCCACCTGCGACGAAGCTGATCAGCGGCGCAAGGAATTCCTGCAACTTGAAATCGATCACATAGCACTCGGGAAAATCGAATCGTTCCCCGCCTACGCGCTGGCGTGCTGGTCCTTCGCCGCGGCCAAACAAGACGATCCCAAGCTCACGATGGATGACTTCGCCATCGCCACCAAACTCGACCCCAAGATCATGCGTGGTATCGACTACTACCTGAACCAGGGCGGCGGGCGCAGCGACAAACTGAAAAAATGGCCCGGTGCCCTGCCAGCCAAAGGTGCTCCGAAGGAGCCCACTGCTGAAGCGAAGGAACTGGCCGAGGAATTCCTCGCCGTCGTGAAGAGGAACTTCGCCAAGCCGTTCAAGGAGCGGAACCTGGACATCCAGAACGATCTTTTCGGTGTTGAAAAAGGCGCCCTCCCGCTCTCTGAGAAAGCCGTGCTCGACCTCGCGAGTGCCGAGTGGAAGAATCAGTACGCCCCGTACCAGGACGCTGTGAACGCCACCAGAACGGCGATGCCGCCGGAGCCACAGCTATGCCAGGGCGTAACCGAAGCCGATAAATTCACCGACTTGAACGTTTACCTGCGCGGCAACCCGGCGAAACACGGCGCACCTGCTCCGCGCCGCTTTCTGAGGATCATCGCTGGAGCCGATGCCCCGGCATACACCCAGGGCAGCGGACGCCTGCAACTGGCTGATGACCTCGCGTCGCCCACCAATCCGCTCACGGCGCGCGTGATGGTCAATCGCATCTGGGCGCAGCACTTTGGGCGCGGCATCGTGGCGTCGACCTCGAATTTCGGCATCGCCGGCGAACGTCCGACCCACCCGGAATTGCTCGACTACCTAGCGCATCGGTTCATCCGCAATGGCTGGTCCGTGAAAAAACTGCACCGGGAAATCATGCTCACGGATGCCTATCAGCGTAGTGCTGCCCCCAGCGCGCGGAATGAAGCGATCGACGCAGACAATCAGTGGTTCTGGCGGGTGAATCGCCGACGCCTGAGCGTCGAATCGTTCCGCGATTCGATTCTGGCCGTCTGCGGAAACCTGGACCTGAAAGCTGGCGGACCTAGTGGCGACGTGGACGACGTGAATTTCGTGCGCCGCACCATCTACGGAAAGGTCAGCCGCCACGACCTGGGAAAATTGCTGAAGCTCTTTGATTTTCCCGCGCCCAACATCAGTGCCGACAAACGCTCGGACACCACCCTGCCCCAGCAGGCGCTCTTCCTGATCAACAGCCCATTCATGATCGCGCAGTCCAAGATCCTGGCGAAAAGATTCTCCGGCGAACCCACTCCATCCGCTCAGGTGCGCATGGCGTATGAACTGACCGTGATGCGGACGCCGACCGACGCCGAGGTCGCGCGCGCGGTCCAGTTTTTGTCCGTGCCAGAGCCCGCGGACCCCAAGACAAAGCATGAGCAGAAGACCGCAGCGCCTTCACGGGCCGAACGGCTCGCACAGGTCTTGCTGGCCAGCAATGAATTTTTCTACATCGACTGACCCGTCGCCATCGCCCAATCGCTAGTGAGACAACGATGAACCCCTACTCCCGCCGTGACCTGCTGAAGATGATGGGCGCTGGACTCGGAACGCTGGGACTCGCCAGTGCGCTGGGTGCCGAGGACCTGCTCGGTCCGGGCATGCCGCCTGCCGGAGGGGGACGTGTCGATCCGCTCGCGCCGAAAGCCGGATCGATCAAACCGCGGGCCAAGCGCCTTATCCATCTCTTCATGAACGGCGGTCCATCCCATGTCGACACGTTCGATCACAAGCCGGCGTTGACGAAATACGCCGGACAGCGTCCACCGGCAGTCAACCTGGGCACCGAACGCCAGACGTTCAATCTCTTCCCATCGCCGTTCGCGTTCAAGCCGCGCGGGAAATCCGGCATCGAAATCAGCGATCTATTTCCTCAGGTCAGCGAATGCGCCGACGACCTGTGCGTCATCCGCTCCATGCACACGGACATTCCCAATCACGAGCCCGGACTCCTGATGATGTGCACAGGTTCGAGTCTCCCGATCCGACCTGCCTATGGCTCATGGCTCTTGTACGGCCTGGGCAGCGAAAACCGCAATCTGCCGGGATTCGTCGTGCTCTGCCCAGGCCAACCCGGCGTGGTGGGCCCGCAACTGTGGGGCAATAGTTTCCTGCCCGGCGTATATCAGGGCTGCCATGTGGTGAACAAGGGAATCGATCCCGGCAACGTGATCTCGCATCTCCGCAATCCGGCGCTCTCCCGCCAAGCACAGCGTGAACAGCTGGATCTGCTGCAATCGTTGAACGAACAACACCTCGCCGCGCGCGCCGGCGATCCCGCGCTGGAAGCCCGCATACGGTCCATGGAGCTGGCCTTTGGCATGCAGACGGAAGCCAGCGAAGCGTTCGATCTGTCCAAGGAGACACAGAGCACACGTGATGCCTATGGCCAAGGCGACTTCAACGACGGCTGCATCCTCGCGCGGCGTCTGGTCGAGCGCGGCGTGCGGGTGGTCCAACTCCATTACGACGCCAAGGAGAATTGGGATTCGCACGAAAGCATCGAACACCATGCCGGTTGCGCCAAGCGTGTAGACCAGCCAATCGCCGCGCTGCTGAAGGATCTCAAGGCGCGGGGGATGCTCGAGGACACGCTGGTGTTGTGGGGCGGAGAATTCGGACGCACGCCGACGGCCGAAGGAAAATCGACTGGTCGTGACCACAATCACTACGGCTTCACCGTCTGGATGGCCGGCGGCGGCGTCAAGGGCGGCATGACGTACGGGGCCACCGACGAATTCGGCTTCACCGCCGTGGAGAACCGCATGCACGTCCACGACCTGCACGCCACGATGCTGCATCTGATGGGACTCGACCACGAACGGTTGACGTATCGTTACAGCGGTCGGGATTTCCGTCTGACTGATGTGCATGGAAAAGTCGCGCACGCGATCATCGCGTAGTGGGCTGTGCGCTTCGGCGAATAGACCGTGCCGGGGCTGCGGTTCATCCCGACGCGGCATCCTCGAAGAGCGCCCGCACTGCTGTTTGTCTCGCCTGTGTCCGTCCGAGTCGTTGCGCATCGATGCTGGCAACGCAGGCGGCCAAGGTGGCGTGCGCATCGTAACCCAGGCGGCGCAGGCCGGGGACCGTCGTCCAGGGCGTGGGAAAGTTCGCGTGAGCCACCACCAGCAGGTCGCGATCAAGGCGCACGCCGGCGTCCGCGAGTCCGGCGAGCGCCTGCTCCACCAGGTTGTCGTCACTTACCAGCAGCGCATCCGGACGCCGGCGTTGTCCGCTGTGCAGCAGCAGGTGGGCGCAGGCGCGTGCGCTGGGTGCGTGGGTGGGATGGATGGTCTGCCGCCAGTGTGCCGGTGATTCCAGGCCATGACGCTTGGTGAGTCCATCGATTAGCGTGGGGGAGAACTGCCCAGGGACGCTGATGAGTGCGACGCGCTTCCGTCGTCGCTGGGCGAACCACGCACACGCCTGCGCGAGGAAGTCCGCCTGGTCGTAGTTGATCTTGTGGATCGCAGGGAAATCCTCGCCCCACATCAGTGCGACGCGCGCGACGTTGGGTGTGGTGAGCACCGGGCTGCCGTCGAGTGGATACGGATGCGAGGTGAAGATCACGCCCGCCAACGCCTGGGCGGCGAGCGCCTGTTGCAGGCGTTGGTGGTTGCGTTCACCGGTGGCATCCGATGAGCAGAAGTACGGCGTCAGGATATGCCCGGTCTGGGTGGCCACCGAGGCGCTCGCCGTTAGCAGGGCGTCATAGAAACGCAGCCAGCCGTCGTTCTGCGGCCTGGCGAAAAACACCACTGCGTAGCGGTTCAGGTGTGGCGGTCGTTCGGCGACGAAGGTGCCATGGGTGCCGCGTGCGCTGATGAAGCCGTGTTCGCCCAACACATCGAGGGCACGTTGCACGGTGACGCTGCTGACGGCGAAACGTTCCTCCAGTTCGGCGCGCGTTGGCAGCCGTGCGCCTGGAGGCAACGTGCCACCGATGATCTGCGTGCGCAGAAAGCGGGTGATGGCGTCTTGTTTCGGCGATGATTTGCGGCCAGCGGGCATAGGACCTTGCTTTACTATCATAAATGCACTTGTCACAGCAAGGTGACGCCCTCATTACTCAGGCAGCGACTGGCTCCGCGACTTCAGCCAGCGACTTCAGCCAGCGACTTCAGCCAGCGACTTCAGCCAGCGGCCCAGCCCAGCCCAGCCCACAGGAGCATCCCATGCGTTTCCTGCCTTATCTCGTCAGTGCCTGTGTCCTTGGTTCGAGCGGCCTCGCGGCTGCTGATCAGACGCCGTTGCGCATTCCCGTGGCCTATTCGGCCCCCGACAAAGGCCTCGCCAGTGTCGCGCTCTACGACCGCGATGGTGTGCTGGTGCGCACGTTGCTTGCCGCAGCGCCGGTGGAGTCCGGCAAACGCACGGTGGTGTGGGATGGCACCGATGACCTCGGTCGGCCGGTGGCGGCCGGGGCCTACACGCCGAAGGGAATCTTCTTCACCGCTGGCCCATCACTGAACTGGGTGATGAAGGTCGGCAAGAGCGGCACGCCGCCGTGGACCACTGAAGACGGCAGCGGCAATTGGGGCGGCAACCTGGCCCATCCGGCGTCGATCACCAGCAACGGCAAAGACGTGGTGATGGTGCAGGGCTGCGTCGAGGACCACACCATCACCGGCGTGCAGCAGATGGATGGCGACGGCAAGATCAGCCTGCGTTACCACACTTTCTATCCCTGGGACAGCCGCAGCGCGTCGGCGATGGACGACAAGAATCTCTACCTCGGCATCCTCAACTGGGGGTCGGGACTGGAGATCGCTGAGTACAAGCTCGGCGAACCGCGCGGGCGCATCCTGACCAAGCTGCCATCGAAGCTGGTGAAGACGCCGGTCGGCCGGTGGAAACATCGCGAGATGAACAACCTCGACGGACTCGCCATCACGGCCGAACGCATCTATGCCAGCGTCGGGGTGAACAACGAGTTGTTCATCATCGAGCGCGCCTCGGGCAAGATCCTCAAACAGGTGAGCGTGCCGAAACCGTACGGGCTCGCGGTGACCAATGGTCGACTGCTGGTGGTTAGCGATACGCAGGTGCTGACCTACACGCTCGATGGTGAACCCCAGGGCGTACTGGTGCCCCCCGGCACACTCACGGCGCCCAACGCGCTGTGCGTCGGTGCTGATGGCACGGTCTACGTCGGTGATTCTGGCCGCATCGCCATCGACATCGAATGGGAAGGTGGCACCAAACAGATCCATGCTTTCAGCGCGGCGGGGAAACCGCTGCGCCGCATCGGAAAAAGTGGTGGTGCACCACGCAGCGGGCGTTTCGATTCCAGCGCGCTCGGCGACATCACCGGCTTGTGTATCGCTCCTGGCGGCAAGAGCCTGCTGGTCACTGAGGTCACTACCGGCTTCCAACGCACCAGCCGCTGGTCGCTCGACGGCAAACTCGAACGCGAATGGTTCTGTCGCAAACTCGAATGTTGGGGGGATGTGCGCAATCCCGCGCGCCCCGATGAACTGGTAAAGGTGGGCAGCGCCTTCGATGACAACCTGCGCATGCAGTCGTGGGAGATGGACCTTGCGAAAAAAACCTGGCGTCCGGCGTGGAGTTACACCATGCCCTTCGCGCAGTGTTGGCAGGACGACGTGGTAGTCGGCTTCGGTCACGGCGGCAATCAGCTCAAGGACGAAAGCGGCAAACACCTGACCTGGCCGATCTTTTCCTACGGTGCGGAAGGTGGACTGCGTACGGTGAAGGGCCGCAACTACGTGCTCTCGAACGAAGGCGCGATCTATACCTATGCACCAGAGCAGGCACCAAAGCTGGTGGCGATGGCGTTTTCGCACCGCTGTGAGCGTCAGGGCGCGAAGATCCAGACCTACTATGATCAGGGGCCGAACAACTGGTTTACCTGGGCCGATCGCAACGGCGATCAGCGCGTGCAGATCGACGAGACCACCGTGACCAGCGAGCCCGCACACCTCGCCGATTCGAAGCGCATGCACAGCATGTGGTTCGACGACCAGCTCAACATCGTCTATCAGAAGCTGGTGAAACCCGACGCGCGCACCGGCAAGGCCACGATTCTGGGTATCCTGCCGCTGAAGGAGATCACCGCTGATGGCGTGCCGGTCTACGACTGGTCGCAGGCCCACGATCTGCCGGGAGATCTGCGTTATCCCGACATGCGTGGAGGTGACGGCAGCAAGACCATCGGCGCAGCGTGGACCGCCAACCTGATCGCCGATGCGGGATCGTGGTTCACCATCCTGGCACCCGAATGCGCCCAGCCGCTGAAGTTGCCTGGGATCGACGGCGACGGCTGGTGGGCGGGCCGCAACTGGCGCAAGAAGATCGCGCGGTTCGATCAGCAGACCGGCGCGCTGCGTTGGGCGGTTGGCCGGCGTGCGCCTGGGGTCGCGGAACCTGGGCAGATGTACAATCCTATCTCGCTCGCCGGGGTCGCCGGTGGTGCGGTGTTCGCCGCTGATGCGATGGGGATGTTGTGGGTGTGGGACGCGGACGGCCTCTACCTGGGCAACCTCTACCACGGTCCCAATGACAAGAAGCCGGACCATGAGTCGGTCTACATCGAGATGCAGAGCGCCAACGTCTTCACCCATCCGCGCGATGGGAAGATCTACGCCGCATCAAATGACTTCGGTGTCTCGGTGCATGAGGTGGTCATGCCCAAACGCAGCGCCATCAGCGGAGCACCGGTGAGCATCTCCACCGCGCAGGCGGCGCAGGCCAAGCCGTGGGATCCCGATGGCGTGTTGCCGACGGAAAAACCCAGCGCGGTGTTCCACCGCGTGAAAAACGCGGTCAAGATCGACGGCGAACTCGATGGCCGCGAAGGCTGGTTCGGCTCATCGGACGGACAGATCACGGCTGCGCGTCCCATGCTGGTGCTGCTTGATGGTGAACGCCTCGCCACCGTGCGTGGCATGTACGACGACACCAACCTCTACCTGCACTACGAGATCCGCGCGCCCGGCGGTCCGGCGAACGCCGGCACCGAACTGCCGCTGAGTCCGTTCACCAGCGGTGCATATGTGGATGCCTATTTCTCCAACGACTGGCGTAGCCCACAGCATCGTGAAGCGATCGCTGGCGACGTGCGCGTCATCGCCGCACAGGTGAAGCAGGGTGGCGGCACTGTGCCGTACCACCGGGGATTCTGGCAGGTCAAACCCGGCGGAACCAGTCCTCACACCATCACCTCGCCCGCGGCATCGGTGAAGTTTGATCAGATTGCCGAGATCCCAGGACTTCA
Source organism: Planctomycetota bacterium (assembly GCA_013816485.1). Lineage (GTDB taxonomy): Bacteria > Planctomycetota > UBA11346 > UBA11346 > UBA11346 > BOG-1363. The sequence goes on along the minus strand of JACDEI010000038.1, from coordinate 5,636 downwards.
GCAGGCGTGGCGCATCGAAGGTAAGGAGAACGATTCTCCGCGCATCCGTTACCACGTCGAACTCGCCATCCCGCTCACCGCCATTGGCATCACGCCAACGCCTGGAACACGCTTCGGCTTTGACTGCTCGGTGGGTGTGGCCAACGCCAGCGGCGACCGCCGCGACCGCGCCGCGCACTGGGCGGGTCTGTCGGAGGCCTTGGTGGTCGATCGCCCAGGCAGCGCGCGCCTGCTGCCGGAAAACTGGGGCACGGTGGTGCTCGGCGGAGAGAAATGATGCACCTGACCATCAGGTTGCCGCGAAATGGGCCACCTGGGCATCAGCGACAGCAGAACCCGCCGGTGGTGTCGTAATTGGCAGAAGAGACAAATTGGAAGGTTACAATTCGGGCCTGAACGCGTTAGATGGTCAAACGCCCGCCACCCTGGCGGGTATCCGTAACGACGGCCACGAATTGCTGCTGCTGCCGCTGCTGCCGCTGATGCCGCTGATGCCACATTGGCACAACGCAGCGACAGTGCGGATCGAGGGGGTGGAGGTGACGGCGAAATGAATTCGATGTCCGATGTCCGATGTCCGATGTCCGATGTTCGATCGGCAGACTTGTTTGCTGGGTGAGAGGTTTGAACGTGCACCCATGGCAACGCTGAAATCCTCAGCATCACTGTGACATCGGACATCGGACATCGGACATCGGACATCGGACATCGGACATCGGACATCGGACATCGGACATCGGACATCGGACCTGACCCCACATGGCCATCACCCTCAAACGCATCGCTGAGCATTGCGGCCTGTCACTCCAGACCGTCGGTGCGGTGCTCAGTGGCAAAGAAGATCTCTTCCGCCCGGAGACCGTGGCGCGCGTGCAGGCAGCGGCGGCGGAATTGGGCTACCGGCCCAACAGCGCGGCCAAGGCCATGCGTTCGGGCCGTTTCCATGCGGCGGCGCTGGTGCTCAGCGACAATCCGTGGCGCAGTACGTTGTTCCGGCCGCAGATCACTGGCATGGATCACGCGCTGACTGCGGCCGGCATGCATTTAGTGCACGCGCTCATTCCAGATGAGGACCTGCGCGAACGCGGGCAGATGCCCAAGATCATCGGTGAACTCATGGCCGACGGACTGCTGATCAACTACAACACCGGCATCCCCGACGCGCTCGAACAGGTGATCACCAAACACCGTCTGCCGGCGATTTGGATGAACGCCAAACGTGCGCGCGACTGCGTCCATCCCGATGACGAAGGCGCCGGGCGCCTGGCCACGGAACACCTGCTGAAGCTCGGTCATCGGCGCATCGCCTATATCGACTACTGCCATGCCACCACTCAGCCGGACCAGCACTACAGCGCGTGGGATCGTCAGGCGGGTTACGAACAGGCGATGCGCGCGGCGAAGTTACTGCCGCGCGTGATCACCACACCGCAGACTTTATCACCCGCCGAAACGCTGTCGGCGACGCGCGCGTGGTTGTCGGCTGCGGATCGGCCAACGGCTGTGGTGACCTACTGCGAACGCGAGGCCGAACCGATCCTCTACACCGCGACGGCGCTGATGGGGCTCCAGGTCCCACGCGATCTCAGCATCGTCACCATCGCCGACGATCCCGCCGACCACACCGGCGTGCCGCTCGCGACGGTGATCCTGCCGCGTTACGAACTGGGCAAGGTCGCGGTCGAACTGCTGGTCGAACGTATTGCCGCGCCGAAACGCTCGCTGCCGGCACGCTGCCTGGCGGTGCGTCTGGACGCGGGCAGCAGCACCGCGTCGCCCAGCTAAGAGGTGGTTTCGCGGCTCATTCCTGCGAATGGGTCAGATCTACGATCTACGTCGACCGTCGGGAGAACGGCGGACGAGAATAGGTAGTCTGTCTATTTTTATTTTTGTCCTGGCGGATTCCGGATCAGCGAACGGATGCGGAAGCAAGTGCAGGAACTCGCCGGAGAAGGCTGAGATTGCCCCAGGTCGTGCGACAGGCGCTCGTCGGGTCGATATCGCATGATGACAGAGACGGTCACGGCACTACGGTCATGCGACATGGTTCCTCGCATGTCTGCTAAAGCGCGTGTGCATGCTGGGACAGGCGTTCCGTGGCGTAGGCCGTCATCGCACTTTCCTCGTCGCTATCCTTTTGGTCCCTCGTGTGTTTCTGGGCAAAATGGTCCAGTAATATATGGCAGCTATGTGGATGAACTGCTCGCGATTCTTCCGGCTAGTGGCGTCGTAGGTGATCGCAAGTTCGTGCACAGCAATCACCTCTACAGCGTCGCCGCAATAACTGATAATTCTGGAACGGTAATTGAGCGATATCGTTACGACACTTTTGGCAATAGAACGGTCCTTGCTCCTGATGGAACGACCGTGCGGTCGGGGTCGTCGTATGGGAACCAAGTCGGATTCACGGGACGCTATTTGGACAAAGAGACAGGTCTTTGGTACTTCCGCGCACGGTACTATTCGGGGAGCTTGGGACGGTTTGTGAATAGAGATCCGTGGATGAGGTCATCCATTCCAGTAATGATCAAGGCTTGGTCGCAATTACCGAGAACCCCAACGACAAAACGCTTTGGCCCCCGTGGTGGGGACGGGTATCAAAATGGACTCGGGCTTTACGCGGCGGTTTTCGCGCCAAACATGCTCGACCCGAACGGAGAGGAAACCAGAAATTATGAATTTAGGTGTGTAAAAATCTCTGTAACTATAGATCCTATGCATGGTGGTGCTCGTGTTGACATAAAGGCGACACTGACACATGCGGAAGGCTGCTGTGAGTGTAAAAAGGTAGTGCCGAAGCAGTGGTGGGAGCCAGGAACGGGCACCGGTTTACGGGAAGATAATGCCGAAACCCAGACTCCTTTCTATAACTACAATCCAACTACGGATCAGTTCATTGATGGATACGGAGGAGATGGGCAGATTCTTGATTCCCCGACTACGAATTTCAAAATGCCAAAGAAATGGATCTCATGTTTTTACTGCAAAGAGAAGCAAATTATGTATTCCTCGGCTGTGTTCAGTGGTCTTTCTCGTATTCGGACGGGTCTGACAATTGGACAATCGATGGCCCTGCCACGTCGTTGCCACCAGGGGCTGGCGACCCGACTCCGCCACCTCCGCCTCCCGCCTCTGACTACAACTATGGTAGTCACCCGTTTCCTTGACCCCGGCATATTCCAGGCACTTGAAACTCTAGGATGACGCACATGGGAAGAGTTAGCTATTTCATGGCCGGTACGGTCGCGGGATTACTTCTCATGGTGTTCTTCTTTGTGGCTTGGCGTTGGGCATCTGGAAGCGCAACGGACCAAGCTTGGAAAGAGTTCGAGGAAACCGATAGGGCGGCGAGTGCCCAACTGCGAACGGGCGAGGTTCCCAATTCAACAGTGTTAGAGAGGAATCAATCGGCGTTTCAGGCGCTGAGAGAACGCGGCGAAATACTCCCCATGGCGATCAACGCCTACGAGTCAATCAATTCCCGGATCATCCTCGAAAACGATATCCAACTCTACCTACCGATGAGCATGAAGATGGGAGGGCAGCGATCTGAAAATCTTTTCTTCGTTAGGCCGTGCGACGTAGGGGTTGTCGAGGAAAGGCTCAAGGGGGTAAGGCGGCCGTTGTAGTGGACCATTGGGAAACCCCGAAGAACTCCTGTAGTGGTCCAATTGGGAAACCCTGAAATACGCGGCCATTTCCCGCGGATTTTCTCGTTCACCTTGTAGTACCCGAGCGGATTCCCTGGATTTTATCAGCCTAATCTTCGCATTTCCCCCGCTCGCGTCCGAGTAGATTGCCGGTCACGCCACGCGTTCATAATGGTTGATCAGGCCACCGACGCGACCGATTCCCTGGTGAGTTAGTTAATCGACATCGTGCTACGTGCTGATAATGTTCGCCTCCATGGTTGCCCGCGTATCCAAGAAATCACGACCGCATGCCGGTGCTGGAGTGCCCTGGCGTGGGCCATCGCGTTTTTCTGGGGCGAGGCGGAGCTATGTCTATGGCAGCTATGTGGATGAACTGCTCGCGATTCTTCCGGCCAGTGGCGTCGTAGGTGAACGCAAGTTCGTGCATGCCAATCACCTCTACAGCGTCGCTGCGCTCACCGACAACAGCGGGAGCGTCGTCGAACGCTACCGCTACGACGCCTACGGGCAGCGGACGGTGCTGGCGGCGGATGGTATCACCACGCGGTCATCGTCGTCGTATGGGAACCAGATCGGATTTACGGGGCGCTATCTCGATACGGAGACCGGACTGTGGTACTTCCGGGCGCGGTACTACTCGGGGAGCTTGGGACGGTTTGTGAGTCGGGATCCGTTTGACCGAATTTTCGGTCCTACGTACTCCGGTTTAGATGGGCCAGGGGGGCAGTATTTCGTAATTGCCATAAATCAGCGTTACCCTAACGCGGCAAGAGATTATGCGGAAGGACTAGGACTCTATTTTGGGATGGTGGGTGCTAGGCAGTGGATTGATCCATCCGGTATGCAGGGTGGGGGAGTCATGGAGGGACCATCCAAACTTGGGAAGAAGAATGAATTCGATAGTGGCGGCGGCTCTGGCGGTGGTGGTGGTTGGACAGTTGGCGCAGGGATTTCGGCGCTTGTGGCCTACATGTGGTATCGTGATTCGAATGATGGGGGTTCAAGCGATGGTGGTTCAAGTGATACAGGCACTACAACCTTAGATCCGCCTAGCGAGCCTGCTCCGGAAGATGCGCCAAGACCGGGCCCCGGTGGCGGCGGTCCCCCCAAAATTCCCCTTGGCCCCAACGATGATGACGGTGCTAAGATTTGCTATTACACCTGTCGTTGTGTTCCCTGCGAGGATGATGAGACAGAAAACATTGCTGCCGATGATGTGGTGCCGAGAACTTCACCATGCCCCCCACAGCCAAGATTTATCCCTAAATGCCCAGATGGGACTACGGCCAAAGATTGCGTCTACGTCACTGAGCATATTGACTGACGACATACGATAAGGAGTTCTCCAATGCCAAAACCAAACGCTAGGTCTGTTTCCGACATTGAGTGTAAGTGTAAAACTGTGCAAGACCTCATCGCGAGAAAGGTTGGCCCCTTTCAATACGATGCAGGCATGCATGAGTACAGCATAGTGTCCTTTGATGGGAAAACGAAGATAAGATTGTATCACTGCTTCATTTGCGGAGGTTCCCTTCCTAATTCGATGCGCGGCGAAAAATTTTACGTGATAGAGCGAGAAGAAATGGAGCGAATTAAGAAGCTTTGCGAGGGGGTAACTACGATCGACGAGGCGATAGCCAAGCTGGGGAATCCAGACCGCGATTATCCACATGGGTCAGGGGTGGGGGATATTGATGAAGAATCTGGAAGAAAAACGTCTATTTTCCTTCGCTCGATTAGGTATTTTAATTTGAGCAAGACGGCTGAGGTTGGCTTTACGGAAACCAAAAATGGAAGTGCCTTCTTATCAATTACAGGGAAGGAAATCAAATAAAAGCACCATTGTAGTGGTCCAAGTGCGTCAGTGAAATCATCATAGGAGAGGGGATGCAAGAGCCCCGCGCAGTAAGGATGAGCAATCCGCTGTGGCCCCGAGTCATGGCCCGAACGCCGCAAGGCGTGCGGGTAAGCGTTGACAGGGGA
>JACDEI010000037.1 GCA_013816485.1 Planctomycetota bacterium | reverse complement strand
CCACTGGCCCGCAGTTCGTCCTCATGCGGGCCAGTGGCCCGCGGTCCCAGGGGAGAGACGCCATGAATCCCTGGATCGATCGTGCGGTAAATCTGGCGATGTTGTGGACCGGCTCGCTGCTCGCCGGTTCCGGCCTGCTGATGGAGTTCCGCTTCAACGAAAAGCCACGCCCGGCATCGGTCTGGGGTCTCGACTGGACCGCCTGGGCGACGCTGCATTACCTGTTGGGCTACGTGATGATCAGCCTCATCGGCCTACACCTGTGGCGGCACCGCAAATGGTGGTGGGGCGCGCTGTGCCGTCAGCGGTCGTTGGCGGTGTGGCTGGTGTTTCTCATCGCGTTAGCCTTGCTCTTGCTGCCGGTGCTAGGGCCACAACCATAAAGCCCACTCACACCGGGGGCGAAGTGAAACGAACAGAGATCAAGGCCTTCATCCACGCCATTCGAAATAATGAGCAGTCCACGGTCGAGTCGATGCTCAGAGAATTCCCCGAACTGGTGTCGGCTACGGCGAAGAGCCCACCCAAGAAGGACGATGGTCAATCGCCGTTGCAGATTGCTTTCAAGTCCGGGAATTTTTCGGCTGCGGAGCTACTTCTGCGTGCCGGGGCGAATCCCAATTTCATGGAGGAATCCGAACTCAATGAGTGGAGAGCGCCGGTCCTGCACGACGCCATCCGCGCCGCGTTCTTCAGCAGCCAAACGGTGGAAAAAGAGCTTGGCCGTTTCGAACGAGCTAGAGCCATTCTTGAGATGATGTTGGATAAAGGGGCAGACCCCAATGCTGTTGACACCTATGGCAACTCTGCCGGCGGACGTGCCGTACTGGATGCGCGGATGATGATCGTGAACCCGAAGGCGGATCTGATGAATGGAATTTTACTAACGCAGGTCCGATCCATCTTTCTGTTGTTGGCGAAGCACGGTGCTGATTTTCAAAGCAAGACCGAGACTCGCGGAAGCGTTGTCGATGCGCTCAAGAATTTCCGGCTTGAGGAGCATCATCTGTTGCCAGAAGGCTGAATGCGGTGATTTGAATCACTTCATCGACGGCTTGTACACCCGCACCGCCTGTACCGCCTTCCCAATCTCCCGCTCCGCCGTCAACACGATGGTGTGCTTTTCATTCGGCAACCCCTGCGCCAGCGTCAGGAGATTCTCCTTCCCCGCTTCGCCGGCCTTCAATTCAATTTTATCAGCAAAAAGCGGCACGACCTTCCAAGTGATCTTGAAGCCGTTGTCGATTTTCGCGCCGCCCGGGAACCACGAATCCGGCGCGATGACCACGCGGCCGGACTTCGACGTGAACGGCTGGGTGCTGTCACCCTCGCCATCGTCGCCGGTGACTGAGCCTTTGACCGCAAACTTCCAGCTCTTGCTGTCGGCGGCCACCGAGGTCAGCGTCAGCGTCCAATCCTCGATGACGAGCGGGGCGTTGTGGTCAATGCGCATGATGAACAGCGGCGACCACGCGTGCGGCGACACACGGGTGAATGCGTAGCAGCCCGGGAACTCCGACGGCTTCTTGCCATCGATCGTCACCGTTGCCGACAGCGGCTTGTCGATGGTGCCGACCACCACATCGAAGCGGTTGCCCTCGGCCTCGACCGTCAGGGTTTTGCCCGTGGCCTTGGCCGGCACATCGCGCACCAGGTTCTGCCACGACTCCTTCGGCAGGTCCGGGCGATGGACGAGGTACTGCGAGACGATCCCGGCCATGACCTTGCAGCCGTCGTCGTTGAGGTGGATGTCGTCCTTGAGCAGCGCGCGGGTGTCGAGCTTGTTGGCGGCGAGGTACTTCACCCACGGCGTGCGTACATCAGCGACGCCGCAGCCGTGCTTCTTGGCGATGTCAGGGATGAACACGTAGTTCATCATGTAATCCCACCACATGCTCTTGTCCTGTTTCTCCAGTTCCTTGGCCTCGTCCCAGTTTTTCACCACCGGCGGCAGCTTGGCACCGACGTGGTCCGTCTGCATCAGCACCTCGGCGGTCGTGCGCGTGCGGATGTTGGTGATGATCTCCTCGTAGGTGTTGTTGGCGCCGTAGACGTGGAAGATCACTAGGTCCGGGTACCACGGATAACAATCGTGCTCCGCGACCTTGACCAAGCGCTGCGAAGCGAAGCCGCCGATGGCCTTGTTGGCGATCTCCAGATCGGCGTTGGGGAAACGATTCTTGAGGTCCTCGCCCACCAGCTTCGACCACGCCTGCTCGGTGATCGATTGGCCGTAGAACAGCACCTTCACTTTGTTGCGTTTCTCTGGCGTGCTGGTCGCCATCAACGTCATCGCGCGCTGGATGCCGACACCGAGGTTGGCCGTGTCCACCACCGGCGGTACTGGCGGGAGGTCCGCCGCGGGCGCAGCGAACGCGCCCGCGATCAGCATGAGGGAGGACATGAGGTGACGGACGGACATGAGAGGCTCCTCGACGCGCTGAACGTGTGTCTACGTCTTAGGCGGCGGTACGGCGATCCCACGGGAAAACTCCTGCGGTTTCCGTCCTTGGACGCGGGGCGGTTGAGCCGTTGGTGACCGGCATGGAGGGGGATGAAACCCTCGATGTCCATGCTGATAACCGGCAAGCACGGGCTGCTAGCGCGCGTCGCTCTCCACCACCTCCACCGGCAACAACAACTCCTCACCACTGCGCGCCAGATACGGCGGCACCGTCATCAACAGGCGCTGGCCCTGCGTATCGACGAAGGTCCACAGCTTGCCGTCCTGTCCGACGGGCACGGGCACAGTGAACCAGCCGTCACCGCGGCCGGTGAAGTCGAGCGCGACGTTGCCGCCGCCATCAAGCAACCGCCCACTGACCGGTGGCGCCCAGTTGGCGATGCGTGAGGCCCAGCCGCCGACCAGCTTGGTGCCCTTTGGCACGTAGAACGACAACGTCCAACCGCCACGCATGTGGCTGGTGACGCCTGGGGTGTCGATGCCGGATTCGATGGTGAGCGGGATCTTCGGCCAGGTGATGACGGTGTGGTCACCGCCGTCGAGCGTCTCCAGGCGATGCAGTCCGATGTGCGGTGAACGCAGGACGAGTTTGCGTGGCTGTCCGTCAGGCTTTTGCGACTCATCGACCGCCACCGGATCCGGGTGCACCGACGCGGCGGCCCACATGCTCTGTTTCGGCACGCGGTTGGCCCAGCGTTTGTGGACCGTCACTTCCGCGTCGAGTCCACCGGCCTGCGGCAACCACAGCCACCAGCGCTGCTGATCTTGCGGTGCGTCGGGGAAACGACCGGCGGGCACCGTGTTGAATTTCAATTGCTCTGCTGCGGGCACTAACGTCGTGCTGAAGATCACCTGGGTGAATCCGGGATCGACCGGTTGATAGGCGGTGATGCCGTTGCTGATGAAACCGCTGATTTCAGTTTCGCTGAACGGCGTGCTGTCTTTCAGCGGATGTTTGGGATCGAGCGCGGCCTGCTGGTTGAGCAGCCGGCACCACAGGCCGTAACTGTGCACCATCATCGAGGTACGCATGCGCCAGTCGTGGCGCACGACATCATCGCGTGACCCGCGGCCATCAGCGGTGGCGGTATAGAGTTCGACGTGGCGGGTGTAGAGCACCAGATCATCGATACGGCGGCGCACGGCGACGTCAGTGGTCGCACGACGAGCCGCATCCAGGTGGCGATACATCCGCCCGAGCAGATCGCCGGACGAGCGGCGTTGTCCGTCGAAATTGATCAGTTGGTAGAACGCGCGCATCGGTTCGATCGCACCTGGGAATGCGTGGGTAAGGAAGTCCTCGGTCAACGCCTCGGTGCGCGCGCATTCCTTCAGGTCCCACACCATGCGCGAGGTCAGCCAATAACCGAGCCCGCACGGGCCCCAACAATCGCCGGATTCGGCGTCGTAGAAACGTGCGCCGAGTTGATGGTACCGCGGCAGATCCGCAGCGATCTGCAACAGTCGTCCGCCTTTGCCTCCGTGCGGCAGGTTCCAATCCCAATCGACCACACTGAGGTAGTCGTACACGCCCATGGTCGCGCCCTGTTTCTGCCAGCCGGCAAGCACCTGGTCGTGCGTCAGTCCACCGCCGATGAAGGCAGTGGTGGCGCTGGCGATGATGCGCGGATGCACGCGGATGGTCGGTGGTCCGGTGTGGCGGTTGTAGGCGTACATGCCGATACGGCGGTCGCCGAGATCGCTGTTTTCACTGCGGTCGATCGCGTCACCTACCGCGTTGGCCAGCGTCACCACGCGGTCGGCGATAGTGGGGAACTTTTTACACTCGTCGCATTCGCACCACTGATCGCCGTCGCTGGGATCGAGCGAGATGCTATCCGCCTGTGGATGGGCACGCAGGTGTTTGAGCGCGTGTTCGACCACGAGCGCCCGCAGGCCGGGATTGGCGATGCAGAACTTCACGTCACCGCGCAGCTTCCGCTCGCCGCCGACCAGCGCGAGGTACTCCGGATGCGCGTCGAACGCCGCGCGGTTGGCGGCGATGATGGCTTCGTAGGCGTGGCCGCTCTCCAGCGCGAAACCCTGCGCCATACGATTGCGCACGCACCACTGACGGTACGGCTCGTCGTTATACCCCCACAGGCCCCAGTTGTACCAGATGCGCCGCGCGGCGAAGGCCGGGTGTTCCGTTACGTCGACGGCGATGCGGAGATCACCGGCAGGGGGGACGACCTCCCACGTCGCGCCCGGAAAATACTGCCGCACGCCGAGGCGATGCAGCAGATCCCACACCGCGTGCGAGACCGCCAGGTCGCTTGCACCCAGCAGCCACACGCCGTCGGCACGTGAGTGCAGGACGTAGTCTTCGCGTTTGAACGGGTCTTTGGTGAAGGTGATCTGCTTGGACAGAGCGGGGAAATCCACTGGCCGTCCGATGACGATGCCACGGCTGCCGTTGCCGTCTTCGACCGTGATCCCACCCGCGCCGAGGCGCGTCAGCATCGCTGCTAATTCCTGTGCTGAAGCACGCACCGCAGGTGAGGCGCTAGGCGCGACCACGATCGGCAGCGCAGCCTTACCGCCGTGCGCCAGCACGCAGGTGGGCGGATCCGCGGCGGTGACGGACAGCAGCAAACACAACAGGCCGGAGGTGCGCAGCAGGTTCATGGAGATCCCAACGTCGCTGAGCCCGGGTCCGTTGCGTCGTGTTGGTCAGCGCAGGTGCGCTGTCGTCTCATCTTCCCGAGAACCACGGGGAGAGCATCACCGTGCCGGACCGGCGATCGCCACCGCCGCCTCCTGGAAGGCCTTGCGCACGTCGCTGTTGTCGGAGTTGGGGAAGTTCGATCGCTGGACCATCAGCACGTAGGCGACGCCTTTCACCGGATCGATCCACGCCTGGGTGCCGAAGGCACCGCCGTGGCCGTAGCTACCGGCGCTGAGCGCGGCGCTGACGCCCTGCGGTTGGCGCACCACGCAGACGCCCAGGCCCCAGCCGTTGCCGTCGGTGAAGCCAGTTTTGAGGTCGCCGCTCGCCACCGAGCGCAACTGCCTCACCGCCGCCTTGCTCAAGTAGGTGCGGCCGTCGAGTGCACCGTCGTTCAACAGTAGGCGGCAGAAGCGGCCGTAATCGCTGGCGGTGGAGAACAGTCCGCCGTTCGGCGCGGGGTAGTGGCCGATGTTGGTCGGATCGTAATCCCACGGCAACTTGGCCGGGATCAGCACGTCGCCTTCGCGTTTGTAGGTGCTCGCCAAGCGTGCGACCTGAGCGGGATCGGGATAGAACGTGGTGTCAACCATGCCGAGCGGCGTGAACAGGCGTTCCTGCAGGAAGCTCGGGAAACTTTTCCCGGAGACCACCTCGATGACGCGACCGAGGCTGTTGATACCCGACTGGCAGTACTGCCAGCGCGAACCCGGAGCGAACTGGAGCGGGCGTGCGCTGAAGCCGGGCATGAGGTCTGCGAGCGATTTCGCCCCGTCGCGTTCTTCCTTGGTCGATTCCGCCAGACCAGAGGAATGGGTCAGCAGGTGCTTGAGCGTGATGGTGTGCACGGTGCCGTCGGCGGTCGCGGTCTTGGCCAGTTCCGGCAGGTACTTCGCCACCGGATCGTCGACCGACAACTTGCCCGCATCTTGCAGCATCATGATCGCGACGCCGGTGATGGGTTTGGTCATCGAGGCGATCCAGAACAGCGCGTCCGTGCTCATCGGGTGGTTGGCGGCGACATCGGCCATGCCCACGGCTCCCAGATGCACGACGCCATCGCGTGTGGCCACCAGCGTCACCACGCCAGCGACCTCCTGGCGCTCAACCATGGTCTGCATCGCCGCGTTGATCGCCGCGTTCGGTGCCGCGCTGCGGGTGCTGGTGGCGCAGGCGCTCACCGCCAGGAGCAATCCGGCGAACAGCGGCAGACGGAGGTAGCTGACGACGGCTGAGGACATGGGCGAACTCCCTTGAGGCGGGGACCGTAGAGCGCAGGGCCGATGGGGGAAATGGCCGGTCTGTCGCCCTGGGCCCTAGCGTGTGAATGATGCGTGTGAGCACGCATACGCTCGCAAGGTAGTTCGTCAGGACGGCGCTCCGGCGCACAACCGCAACCACCTCCACGCGAGGTCACACGCTGGTTCTCACGCGCTTGCCGACCTGCTGGTCAACGTTGCGATGCGCCAGACGTTAGGACTTCCCTCACTGCCGATTTTGGAGCCCGCCCGATGTTCACTGCCGCCCTGCTTGCCGCCGCCCTCTCCACCGCACCCGCCGCCGTCCCCGCCGAGGGCAAGGGGTACATCCCGCCGGCCACCACCGAGGCCGAGCAGATCAGCGCGATGGTCGCCGCGGCGAAGGCGTTGGCGGAGGTCCTGCCGGCCGAGGATCTGAAGCTCGCGACCTTCAGCTACGGCGGCAAGGAGCACAAGTTCTGGCACTACATTCCAACGCCGCTGCTGTCGAATCCCGATGCGGTCGGATCGCCCTACAAGCCCTACGGCCGCTTTGGCGTGCCGGTGGAGAAGATGAGCCAGCAGGCCATCGACCGCATGCACGCGTTGATGCGCGTGTCGCTGTCGATCGACGGCTACCAACGCTACGTGCAGATCATGCGCACCGAAGGTGTCAGCAATAATGAGTTCGGCATGACCGGCCTTGGCCGTTCGCCCGACTCGACGCCCAAGGGCGGCATCACGTGGTACCACGTCTCGCTCTTCGGCAACATCGGCGAGGGTGACTGGGGCTGGCGCGTCGAAGGCCACCACTTCAGCCTGAGCATGGAAGTATCCGGCGGGAAGGTGCGTTTCAGCCCGGTGATGGTCGGCTACAATCCGTGGCCACAGGTGCCGACCGCGAACCTGCGCGCCGTCGCGCTGTTCAACGCGCTGAGCAAAGAGCAGCAGGACAAGGCGCAGATCGTGAAGACCTCCCCCGACAAAGGCATCCCCAACGATATCGATCGTGTTCCGGGCAAACCCACGCCGGTCGGCGTGCAGCTCGGAGAGTTGTCGACCGCGGGCCGCCTCGCCTACGAACGCCTAGTCGACGAATACATCGGCCAGTTCCCCGACGCCGTGGTCGGCGACCTGCGGGCGAAGCTGGCGAAGGAAGCATCGCAGGCCTGGCTCGCGTGGTACGGCACCACCGACCACGCCAAGCCGTACTTCATCAAGCTCCAGACGCCGTCGTTTCTGATCCAGATGCGCCACAACGGCGTCGAGGCCAGCGGCTACGTGCACGGGCATTTGAGCTACCATGATTTGACGGCAGGCACGGGGTCGAATCCGTTGCCGTGAGGACTGAGCTGCGAGCTACGAGCTGCGAGCTACGAGCTTCGCGCCGCGAGCGGGCAAAGCCCGCGCTACGAGCTTCGCGCCGCGAGCTTCGCGCTGCGAGCTTCGCGCTGCGAGCTTCGCGCTGCGAGCTTCGCGCTGCGAGCTTCGCGCTGCGAGCTTCGCGCTGCGAGCTACGATTTTTTTTGACCGTCGAATGCATGACGGGGCACGGTGTGCATCCAAGTGCTGGTCAAGAGCGCCAACGGCGCGGCGTTAACACAGCCCGGGGCAGCGCCCCGGGTAGGCATCCGTGAATCAAAATAGGGCTGAAGGCCCGACTGAATCCGGAGCGCACCATACCATGCAACGGTTCAATCGGGCCTTCAGCCCTCCATCATTTTCAACCATCAGCGACCCAGGGCGTTGCCCTGGGCTGTGTTAACGCCGCGCCGTTGGCGCTCTCGACATGAAATTCCCGGTGATCGGCACCGATCATGTTATCAGACTCGCAGTTCGCAGCGCGCAGCGCGGGCTTTGCCCGCTCGCGGCGCGCCGCTCGCCGCTCGCCCGCTCACTTCCCGACCAACATCTCCACCACCGTCCAGATGCCGACGGCGAACATGCCGAGCACCGAGATCCACAGGAACACGTCCCATGTGCGTCCTGGGCGCATCTCGGCGAGATCGATGCGGCGATAACGGAAGTACAACGCCGCGACGCCGAGGATCGGCAGCATGATCGCCTGGGTGATGCCAGACCACAGGATCATCGCCACCGGTGCGTTGACGAAGAGGAACAATATCAGCGCCATCAGCGGCCAAATGCCGCTGATGATGCGGGTCCATTTCATACGACTGGCTTCGTCGTTTTTCAAAAGCCCGAACAGGCCGACGCCATCGGCGACTACGCGCGACATGCCGGCGGCGGCGAGGAAGAACGTCGAATACAACACCGCGATCGCGCCGAAGACGAAGATATAGAGCGCCCACGAGCCGAATACCGGGACGTACATCTCGCCGAGGGTGCGCACCAGATTGCCTTTTTCCGGCATCATCTGGATGCGCCCAAGAACCGCCGCGCCCATCAGGTAAAATGCCACGGTCGAGAAGGTGTAAACCACCATCGACATCCACGCATCGATCTTGAGCACGCGGACCCAGCCCCGCGCGCGGTGTCGCCACGCGGGCGTATCATCGCGCACGCCGGTGAACTTGGCGTAGCCTTTCTCTTGGCACCAGTACGGGTACTGAATCAGCTCCGCCGCACCGACCCCGATGATGCCAAAGGCTGCCATCGCCGCGGCCAGTGAACTGACGCCGCCGATAGTTTCCGGCAGCGAGAGGTTCATGCCCGACCACAGATCGCTGAACGAGATCGCCCAACGCGGATCGCTCTGCAACATGACCAGATTGATCATGGTGATGGCGGTGAAGGCGAACACCAGGATGGTCGACACCCACTGAATGAGCAGGAAGCGACCATAAAACAGCAGCACTGACGTCACGATCGAAATACCGACCGCCCACAGGCGGATGTCGTGCGGTGCGGCGGGTGAGGTCTGGGCGGCGGCGGCGGCAACCGTGCCGGGATTCATCGCCATGCTGATCTGCGCGGTGATCTTCTCTGACATCGCCGCGTTGTAGGCTGCGCCGTCAGCGGTCAGCGGCAGCACCATGGTGCAGGCTTCGCCGATCGCGCCCAGAATCCCGCCTTGCTGCACGATCACCAGACAGGTCATCACCAGCCAGAACCACAGGATCCAGTTGGCGCGCAGGCGTGGTCCAGGGATGTCGTCGAGCGCCTTCATCGGCGTCTTTGACCACAGCAGCGTGTGGCGGCCGAACTCGACCTGGACGAAAACCTTGATGACGCAGCCGAGGATGATCAACCACAGCAGGACGAAACCTGCCTGAGCACCGGCCAGAGTGGTCGCGATCAGTTCACCCGACCCGACAATCGACCCCGCGATGATGATGCCTGGGCCGAGGTGTTTGATCGTGCCACCGATGGTGGTTGGCGGATCCATCACTCCCTGCTGGGGTTCAGGTGGCGTCTGGTCGGTGTTCACAGAGTCGATCCTCACAAGACGCGGTGGCGACCGTCATGCCGATGGGCGGCGCGATCCGGTGCGGCATCCTGGAGTGCACGCCGCCGACGCAAAGAAAGTCCCGCGTTGAAGATGGCCTACCGCGTGGCACGGGCGTCTCGCCCGTGTTCGTGCACGTCCAACCACGGGCGAGACGCCCGTGCCACGGGAAAGGCAGCGCGCTGCCGGTGGATGGTGATCGCCACGGGGTACTGCGGGCAAGTTCTTGTACAGACATCGGCAACCCGTGACGTAGCCCGGGTAAGGGCACCCATGTCCACCGACCACGACCAAGCGATCAAGGCGCTGATGGCGGAGCGTGCTCCGCTGCTGGGGTACATCCGCGCTATCGTCGGTGATCCGCACCTGGCGGAGGATATCTTCCAGGACGTGGTGCTGGTGGTGGTGAAGAAGGGCGCGCCGGCGGACGATGCCGCGCGTTTCCCGGCGTGGATTCGCACGGTGGCGCGCTACGAGGCGCTGGGCGCGTTGCGCAAACGCCACCAACAGGTTCCGTTCGATGACGCGTTGCTCGATGCCTTCGATGCCCAGTGGGCGGCGTGCGAGGAGGCCGAGCCGCACCGCCCGGCAGTCGAAGCGCTGCGCGCGTGCCTGGAACGGCTGTCGCCGACCTCACGCAAGCTCGTCGCAGCGAAGTACGAACGCTCGCAGTCCGGCGAACAGATCGCCGCCGAAATCGGTCGTCCGGTCAATACCGTCTACGTCGCGCTGACGCGCATCCACAAGGCGCTGGCGGATTGTGTGCGCGGACGTCTGGCACGCGGAGCAGCCGATGTCGGGTGAACTGCCGGCGCTCGAAGAACGTTTCGCCACGCTCGCTTTCCGCCAGTTGGAAGGCCTCGCCACGCCGGCGGAGCGCGCGGAGCTGGCGCTGTTGTTGCGTCAGGACGTGGCGTTCCTCGCGCGTTTCGCGCACCTGGCACGTCAGCACGGCCTGCTCAGTGAATTGCTGGGGGTGCCCGGTGCCTCGCCCGCGGTCGCGGTGCCAACGCCGGCGGAACCACCGATCGGTGGCGCGACGCAGGTACTGCGCCGCAGTTCGCGCCGGGTGCGGGTGTTCCGCCGTCGTCCGGCATCGCAGGTGGGATGGATGGCGGCCGCCGCCGCGGTGATGCTGCTGGTGCTTGGCGGTGTCATCGCCACCTGGGATGGACGTGCGGTAGTCGGGCATCTGGAATCGACGGCGGTGGTCCGGGCACCGAGCACGCCGGTGCGCGCTGGTGATCGGGTGGACGGCAGTGGCCGCGAGTACGTGGTGCTGCGCGATGGCAGCCGCATTGGCCTGTCGACCGGCACCACCATCACCGTCGCGAGCGCCGACCGCATCATGCTCACCACCGGCATGGTCTTGGTCGAGGCGGCACCACGCAGCGCTGCGGCGTTGGTGGTGGAGACACCGCAGGCGCTGGCGCGCGTGCTCGGAACACGTTTCACCGTGGTGGCGGTCGACGGACGTACGCAGCTTGATGTCGACGAAGGTCTGGTGCGCTTCGTCCGTCGCAGCGACAACGCCACGCTCGACGTACCCGCCGCAGCCTGGGCCGAGGTCGCCGCGGGGAAACCGTTTGTCATTCATCACCGAACGACGGCCGTGACGACACCGGTGGCAGATCCCTTCGTCGCTGGCGTGAACCTCAATGGCGGTGCGGTCACCATCGACGGCAACCGTTGGTGGTCACAGCGCGAGGCCGTGGACAACGGCCTGGTGTTGCCACCCGCGGTGCTGGTGACCGCCACCGCTGTCACACCGACGCCGGCGGTGGAACGACCGTTGGCGACCATGCTCAACACCGCAGTGCACCGCATCGATCAGGACCTGCCGCTGTCTCTGCCGCTGGCCGATGGTGCGTACACCGTCGAGGTGTGGCTGATGGAAAACTTCGCCCCAGGCCATCGCTCGCTCACCATCACGCTCGAAGGTGCGGTAGTCGCGCGCCGCGTGCAGGACGGCGACGCGATCGGCGTGTGGCATCGCTTGCGGTATCCAGTGGAGGTGCGCGACGGCCGCCTGGACCTCGTCATCGGCGCGACTGGTGAGCAGGCGCACCTGATGGGATTCAGCGTCCATCGCCGATAGGGACTTCCCCCCTGGGGGCGCGGACTTCAGTCTGCGCAGCCTTATTAGCTGTCGAAAGCGCATGGCTGTTCGGTGATCACTGACAA
Source organism: Planctomycetota bacterium (assembly GCA_013816485.1). Lineage (GTDB taxonomy): Bacteria > Planctomycetota > UBA11346 > UBA11346 > UBA11346 > BOG-1363. The sequence continues at coordinate 40,523 of JACDEI010000037.1, read as the reverse complement.
AGGCTGCGCAGACTGAAGTCCGCGCCCCCAGGGTAGTCGCCGTGTCAGCCACGGCTGGGCTCTACCAAAGTCACTCGTACAGATCCTTCCCATATCCGACGTGGCACGGCACGGAGGTGTTCCATGTCCCTCGCCCGTGTGCTCGTCGCGTTCCTGCTCTGCACATCACTTATCGCCGCCGACAACGCGCTGCGGGTCAGTCCCGACGGCCGCAGCTTGGTGAAGGCCGACGGCACGCCGTTTTTCTGGCTCGGGGACACCGCGTGGGAGTTGTTCCATCGACTGAATCGTGAACAGGCCGAGCAGTACCTCAGCACGCGCGCGAATCAGGGCTATACCATCATCCAGGCGGTGGCGCTCGCCGAGTTGGACGGCATCAACACGCCCAATCCCTACGGTCACAAACCATTCTCCAGCACCAGCCCGACGCTGGTGCCGAACGATGCGTACTTCCAGCATGTCGACTGGATCATCAACCGCGCTAACGCGCTTGGGCTCTACATCGGCTTCCTGCCGACCTGGGGTGATCAATGGCATTCGTCGTCTGGCGTGCTCAACACCACCGACAAGGCGCGCAGTTTCGGGCAGTACGTCGCCAACCGCTACCGCAACGCGGCGGTGGTGTGGATCCAGGGTGGCGACCGCACGCCGGAGAACGATACGCACCTGGCGCTCATCCGCGCCCTCGCCCAGGGCACCGAGACCGGCATGGCTGGGCGGCAGTTGCAGACCTTCCATCCGCGTGGTGGTGGGAAGTCCTCCACCTGGTTCCACACCGACACCTGGCTTGATTTCAACATGCAGCAGAACGGCCATTGCACCAACACCGACGTGTGGAACCGCATCGCCAGCGATTGGGCGCGCTCGCCGGTGAAGCCGACGCTCGACGGCGAACCGCTCTACGAATCACATCCGATCTGTTTCAACGCTGGCGCGAACGGTTACTCCAACGCCACCGACGTGCGCAAGTTCGCGTGGTGGAACGTCTTTGCTGGCGCCCTTGGCCACACCTACGGCTGCCACTCGGTGTGGCAGATGTACGACGCCGGACGCAGCGGCATCAACGGCCCGCAGCAGTATTGGCATCAGGCGCTGACGCTGCCCGGTGCGGTGCAGATGGGATACGTCCGTCGACTGATGGAGTCGCGTCCGCTCATCGGCCGCGTCCCCGACCAGTCGTTGCTCACCACCAGTGCCCTCAGTGGCGGCGATCGCATCCAGGCAACACGTGGCGGTGACGGTGGCTACGCGCTGATCTACAGCGCCAGCGGCCAGAGCTTCATCATCGATCTGACCAAGCTGAGCGGCAGCACCATCACCGGGTGGTGGTATGATCCGCGCGCTGGTACCTCGACGAATGCCGGCAGTTTCGCCAAATCCGGCACGCGGGCGTTCAGCCCACCGTCGAACGGCTATGGCAATGACTGGGTGCTGGTGCTCGACGATGCAGCACGGGGTTACCCGCAGCCGGGTGGTGCAGGCAATGCCGCACCGACCTGCCAGCTTACCGCACCGGCCACCGGCGTGACGTTCAGCGCACCGGCCACCATCACGCTGAGCGCGACTGCCAGCGACAGCAATGGCAGCATCGCGCGCGTCGAGTTCTATGCCGGCAGCACGAAAATCGGCGAGGACACCAGCGCGCCGTACGGCTTCACCTGGAGCAACGTCGCAGGCGGCGTGCACAGCCTGAGCGCTCGCGCGGTCGATAACCAGGGCGCGGTCGGCTCGTCATCCACCGCGACGGTGACGGTGACCACCGCTGGCTTCGTGCTGGGGGTCAATCTCGGCGGCGGTGCGGTGACGGTCGAGGGCAATGCCTGGCGCTCCGATGCCCAGGCACGGGCCAACGGCATGACCACCACGGCGCCCAACCTTACCACCACGACCATCGCGCCGTCGCCAGCAACCGATGCTGGGACCAATGCGATGCTCAACAGCGCGGTGTGGGGTCCGTCGTCGTTCACCGTCGGCCAGGTGCTCGGCAATGGTTCCTACGATGTGTCGTTGTGGGTGATGGAGAACTACCAGAGCAACAACCGCTCGTTCAACGTGACGGTGGAGGGGGCGACGGTCGCCAGCGGCGTCGGCAACCTCGCACTTGGTGGTTGGCAGAAGCTCGGTCCGTACCGGGTCAATGTCGGTGACGGACGTCTCGACCTCGACCTGGTGGCGGTGTCGGGTGCTCCGCACCTGATGGGTTTTGCCGTGGTGTCAGCGGGGACGCCACCACCCGTCAATCAATCACCCATCTGCCAGCTCACGGCTCCAGCCAATGGCACCAGTTACACCGCGCCTGCCAGCATCACCCTCAGCGCCAACGCCAGTGACAGCGATGGCAGCGTGACGCGCGTCGAGTTCTACGTCGGGGCGAACAAGCTCGGCGAGGACACTTCCGCACCGTACTCCTTCACCTGGAACAACGTCGCTGCCGGCAGCTATGCGTTATCGGCGCGTGCGATCGACAACCTTGGTGCGGTGGGCAGTTCAGCGAACGTCAGTGTCTCGGTCGCCAGCGCACCACCACCCCCGACGGGAGGATTCGTGCTGGGCGTGAATCTGGGTGGCGCGGCGGTGACCATCGACGGCAATGCTTGGCGTTCGGACGCCACGGCACGCAGCAGCGGCATGACTACCACCGCGCCGAACACCGCCACCACCAACGTCACGCCATCTCCGGCGACCGACAGCGCGACACGCAGCATGCTCAACACAGCAATCTGGGGCGGTACCTTCACCGTCGGGCAGACCATCAGTAATGGCAGCTACGATGTGTATCTGTGGGTGATCGAAAATCATCAGAGCAACTACCGTCGTTTCGATGTGCAGGTGGAGGGCGCGACCGTGGCCAGCGGCATCGGCAATCTGGCGATTGGTTCATGGGTGAAATACGGGCCCTACCGCGCCAACGTCAGCGATGGACGACTGGACGTGAACCTGGTGCGGGTGGTTGGCGATCCGCACGTGATGGGGTTCGCGGTATTCAATGCCGGCACCACACCGCCTCCGTCAGGTACGTGGAGCACTGGCAGCGTCGGATCGCCGGGAGTTGCCGGTTCGGCAACCCAAAACGGCAGCACCTGGACCGTGCGTGGTGGTGGCGACGACATCTGGAACGCCAACGACAGTTTCCACTACGTCCACCAGCCGATGACCGGCGATGGCGAGATCACCGTGCGCGTCGCGAGCCAAACTAACACCGATCCGTGGGCCAAGGCCGGGGTGATGATCCGTGAAGGCACCGCCGGCAACGCGCGGCATGCGCTGATGGCGGTGACGCCCGGAAACGGTGTGGCGTTCCAGCGCCGCACCACCACTGGCGGAGCCAGCGCGCACACCGCTGCCAGTCGTGCGACAGCGCCGGTGTGGCTGCGGTTGGTGCGCACCGGCAACGTCATTACCGGTTATGAATCAGGCAACGGCACGTCGTGGGTGCAGGCGGGTTCGTTGACGCTTGCGCTCACCGGCGACGTGCGCATCGGTCTGTGCGTCACCAGTCACAACAACGGCGTGCTCAGCACGGCGGTGTTCGAATCGGTCCAGATCATCACCGCCCCCGCCGGTTCGGGGTGACATCTGTCTTTGCCCCTGGGACCGCGGGCCACTGGCCCGCAAACGACGTGTGGCGGGCAACCGCTTCAGCACCGACATGGGGCGGCAAAGTTTGGGACCACGAGGTGCCCAAACTGCGGGCCAGTGGCCCGCGGTCCCAGGCCGCCTGCCTAGACCGCTCTGCGGGATCATCGTGATTCGACGTTCTCGTTCCCTTGTTGCGGAGAATCCCATGCGCCTGATCCCCCTCGCCCTCATCGCCCTGATCATCACCGGCTGCACCTCATCCGGTGGCGGTGATTCCTCTACACCACCCAGCGGCGAGATCGGTCGCCGTGCGGTACCCGGCTACGAGGTCATCGTCTCACGCGAGGCCACCGCGCCGGCAGGCGTGTACCGTGTCGACTTGGTCGGCGCGCCACCACAACAGGTCGACGCCTGGGTTGCGTGCTGTGGCTACGATCCCGACGCAGCCACTATTCCCGCTGAGGCCATCGCCGGCACCACCAACGCCTGGCGCGTGACGTTGCCCACCGGCGGCAAGCTGTGGGTGCGCATCACTGACGCCGGCGGCAACCTGCTGGAGGTGGGCGGCGATGATTTCCCGGTCGGGCCGTAGCCCGACGTGGCGGATCAGTGATCCGCCCGCTCACTTCGTGCTAAACCGATACACCGTCTGCGACGTGAACACCTCACCCGGCTTCAGCACCGTGCTCGGGAACTTGGGCTGGTTTGGCGAGTCGGGATAGTGCTGGGTCTCCAGGCAGAAACCGCCGCGATAGGTGTACTTCTTGCCGGACTTTCCCGTCATGGGGTTTTCGGCGGCGTCGGCCTTGGGCAGGAAGTTGCCGATGTAGAGCTGGATGCCGGGCTCGGTGGTCAGCACCTCCATCACGCGGCCGGTGGTCGGTTCCTCGACGCGCGCGGCGAGCATCAACTCACCGTCTTTGCGATCGAGGACGAAGTTGTGGTCGTAGCCGGCGCCGAGCTTGAGTTGCGCGTCGTCGGCACCCACCCGTTCGCCGATGGTGTGCGGTTTGGTGAAGTCGAAGGGCGTGTCGGCGACCGGGGTGATCTCGCCGGTGGGGATCATGTGGGCATTCACCGGCGTCATGGTGCTGGCGTTGAGGGTCAACACGTGGCCAAGAATGTCGCCCTCGCCTTCACCCTTGAGGTTGAAGTAGGAATGGTTCGTCGGATTGAGCACCGTGGTCTTGGTGGTGCCGTGAAAGGCGATGTGCAGCGCGTTGTCGGGTCCGAGTACGTAGGTCACCGAGAGTTTCAACGTGCCGGGATAACCCTCGTCGCCGTCGCGGCTGATGTAGGTCATCTTGATCGCTTGGCCGCCGGGCGGCGCCTGCACTGGCTCGGCGGTCCACAGCACCTTATCGAAACCCTGCTTGCCACCGTGCAGCGAGTTCGGGCCGTTGTTGACGTGGAGGCTGTAGTCCTGGCCTTCGAGGGTGAACTTGCCGCCCGCGATGCGGTTGGCGTAGCGTCCGGCGATGGTGCCGAAGTAGTGCGACTTCCCAGGAGTGACGTAGTCCTGCAGGGTGTTGTAGCCCAGCACCACGTCGGCGAATTTTCCACTACGATCCGGCGCGGTGAGGGCGACCACGGTCGCGCCCCAATCGGTGATCTTCGCTTCCATGCCGTTGCGATTTTTCAGCGTGAAGAGGTGCGCCACGCGGCCATTGATTGGCGAGGGGCCCCACGACTCCATTGCCGGTTCGCTGCCGGCCACCAGCGCGGCATCGGCGGCGGCACGATCGGAGCACCCACCCACGACGAGCGCGGCGCCGGCGATGACGGAGAGGGTGAGAGAGGTGCGGAGGTCGGTCATGGGGTGGTCCTCGGGTCGGAACCCTAGCGGGGAGCGGTGCGGGACGGAACCGGTGAAGAAGTCTTCTGCGCGCAGATGTGCCGCCGGTGTCTGGGACACTACCCTGGGAGCGCGGACTTCAGTCTGCGCAGCGACATGAGGTGCCGCGCGGCGACATCCCTAGAAGACCTAAAGGCTGCGCAGACTGAAGTCCGCGCCCCCAGGGGCGGCGCGTCCGTCGCTGATTCTGGTGCAGAACGGTGCCGCTCAGGTTGCCTCGACCGCTGCCTCGACCGTCGCCACCGCCGTTTTCGCCAGCATCCCGGCGGGTATCATGCCGAGCACGGTGATGCCCTCGGGCGGCGATGACTTGTAGCCGGCGAGTGTCGCCAGCGGATCGCCGGCCGGGATCAACCGCAGTTCGGCGACGATGCGTCCGGTGGTCATGCCGGCGAGTTCGACCACCTTCATGTGTTTGTGCTCGGCGATGATCAGTCCCTGTCCGCGTTTCTCCGCGTCGGTCAGGATCTGTTTCACCTCGGCCAGGCGTTCGTCGTCGAGCTTGCCGAGGGTGATGGTGACGTTGCGCGGCAGGCGCAGTTCGATGGTGTGGCTCATGGCGGGTCCTCGCGCGCGGACGCTAACGGTCACCCGGGAACGTCCAACCCGCGATCCGCGAAACGGTCGAAGGTCAGCCACGCACCCCGTTTGGTCCGTGAGGATGACGACCTACAACCGCGCACGATGAACGACATGACACCGTGGGAAGAACTCGGCGGCGACGCGGTGTTCGCTCCGCTGCTGAAGGATTTCTACGCCCGCATCAGCCGCAGCCCGATCGCCAAACTGTTCCCGCCGGAACTCAGCGAGACCGAGCAGAAGCAGTTCGCCTTCCAGAGTGAGTTCTGGGGCGGCCCGCAGCGGTACAGTCCATGGCGTGGTCATCCGCGTCTGCGTGCGCGACACCTGCCGTTCGCGATCGATCAGACTGCGGCGGATACCTGGATGGCATGTATGGCCGAAGCAGTGGCGCACAGCGCGATGCCGAGCGAACACCGTGACGCGTTTCTTGAACGCATGCGGATGACCGCACAAGCGATGATCAACCGCACCGCGCCAGATGCGCCTGCGCATCCGATGTGAGGGCGATTTCCCCCATGACGTAAAGCCAACCTCGATGCGAAAGGCAAGACGGCTTGCCACAGCGGTCACCAAGAGCACAGAGGGAAACCGGTTTCCCCGCCTCAGGAGCTGTCAGGAAAGCCACGATTGGACATGGAGGACCGGAGAACCGGAGAACGGGCGAGTCAGGAAGTTGGGATCCAGGCAGGTTATCTGCCTCTTGGCTTTCTCCGGTTCTCCGGTTCTCCGGTCCTCCATGTGAGCATTGGTTTTTTCAGACAGGTGCTCAGGCCTTGGGCCGCAGATGCCGCTCCGAGATCGGTTTCACCCGTGCGAAGGTGCCGGTCGCGGTGGTCTCCGGCAGTGGGCCGATGCCGTGGTTCATCTTCACCTCGCCACCGTTGGCGCGGCGCCAGAGTTGGAGCAGGTAGCCAACATCGTAGCCCGCGGAGTGTTTGCCGCTGCTGACCGCGGCGACTTCGCGTTTGAGGGTGTCGATGCGCACCATCGCCTGCCACACCGCGTCGTCGGGTTTGCGCAAGGTGGTCAGCAGCAATTCGTCGATGTGGTCGAAACGGAACGGCAGCGGCAAGCCGAGCGCGCTGAACAGCAAGCCGACCCAACGGCCATCGTAGTCGGGCGCGTCGGTGTAGATGGTCTTGCCGCCCAAGTCATCGGTCAGGCGCGTGGCCACATAGTCGGGTGCCCAGCCGTTGCGCTTCAGGCGCTCGCGGTCGATGCCGTGCACGCGTTCGGCCTCATCGCTCCAGAACGACCACGCGGCAATCGGCGATGGATCGATCAGGCAACGGTGGATCTCACCGGCCTCGTCGCTCCAGGCGATTTCGATCGGATAGGACTCGGGTCCGAAGCCGGTGGCCTCGACATCGAGGAAGCAGGGGAATCCCGTGGCGCCCATGATCGCGGCGGACCATGGCGTCCATCGCGTGGGTGGCAATCGCTAGGAATGCATCCTGACGCAGCGGATGACTTCGCAGGGCCGTGAGCGGTCATTTACCGGCGGCGATGATGTCCGCGAGGTTGGCCCCGGCGCGCGAGGTGGCCGGCAGGTGGGGGGCCAACGAATCCGCCAGCGCACGTTTGTCCGGCACGATCCCTTGGTTGGAACCGCCGCCGAACAGCGCGATCCAGTGCTTGGCCAACTCAGCGTGGGCGGCGAGCGTGGCCTGTGCCTCCTTGGTTTTCAGCGCACCAACCAGGGTGGTCTTGAGGTCCTTCTCGCGGGCATCGCCCTTGAGCTGGGCGAGCAGCACGGGGCCGTAGTACGTCGCCAGCACCGGATCCTCGGTCGGCAGTGTCGCCAGCGCCGCGGCGATGTGGTCGAGGCGCTTGGTGATCTGGGTCTGCAACGCCTCGCCCTTGGTCTTCACAGCGGCATCAAGCGTCGGCTTGGCCAACAGCTTCGCGAGCGCGACGCCCGCAGCGGATGGCTGCTGGCGGTTGGCCTGCTCGACGATCGTACGCAGTTCCTTCTCGGCGAAATCAGGAGCGTAGAGGAATGCGCCGAAGGCCAGATCGCTGAGGGCAAAGGTTTTTTCCGACGCGCTGACGTCCTCGCCTGGGATGGTGTGGCCTTTGCGCGTCATGACGAAGCGGATGTCGGGTGTGCCTCCTTTGACCGTGGCCTGGTAGAGTTCCCCGGCCCGGGTAACGGCGGTGCGTCCCAGATCGGCGAGCGCCCATTCCTCGGTGCCGATGGTGATGCACCAACTCATCGGCACGGCGGAGGTCGGATCGCGGAAGAAGTTCGAGCTATAGAGCGTGCTGTGGCAAAACGGCCACTGCGCGGAACGGGTCTTGGCGAACTGTTCAGTCATCAGGCCGTGCGGCAGTCCGCCGCCAGAGAAGCTCGCCACCGCACCGCGTTGCACGATCTTGTAGTCGGCGGTGACCTGCGCGATCGCTTCCTGCGCAGCTTTCACCTTGCCCTCGGTGTCCTTGCCGTTGTCACCGTCGGTGTATTCCATGTTGATGCCGATCAGGCGGTGACTTTCCAGGAACAGCTTTTGCCAGCCGCCGAAATGTTTGGCGCCACCCTGTCCGTTCTGCCCGTGGAAGAACAGGTGCAGCCCGAACGGCGTGGTGCCGTCAGAGGACGCCGGCACACACACGTAGTAATTGTACGCACCGATGGTGGTCGGCACCTGGTAGGTGCCGGCGCGGCCCTGGTTCTTCGATGGTTGTGGTGCAGTCGGCGGCGCGATGCGCTCGACAGCGATCAGCGGCAACAGGAAAAGGGCGAGTAGCAGGATGCGCATGGCGGTTGATGACCTCGCAGGTGAGACTTGCGAGACGCACCGTACGCGGACACCCAGATTCGATCCAGGCTTCAGGCCGTTCAGGTCCACAGCGCGCGGATGCCGAAGTACGCCATGTCCTTGCCACGTCGGATCAGCGCTTTGTACCACGGTGCACTGGGATCGGTGCAGTAGGTCATGCTCAGTTGGACGCGTGTTTGCCCAGGACCGAGGCCGGTGACGCGGTGCAGCACCTGCGCGCCTTCGAATACCACCAGGGTGTTCGGCGGTGTGGGGATGACCTCATCGCGACCGCCGATGCGCGCCTGCAAATGTGCTGAAGACAGGCCGCCGTGGATGCGGTCTTCGTTCAGCAGGCACAGCAGTACGGTGAAGTGCCGACCACGGTAGAAATTGTGGTCGTAGTGCCAGCCGATGTGGTCGCGTGGCCGGTCATAGATCAGCAGCGAGCACGACGACTGGTCGTGCAGCGGGGTCGGCACCACGCGCACACCGACGAGGTCGCTCACCAGGTCGCGCAGCACCCGCGACTGGTAGAACGCCACCAGCTCGGGCCCGAGCGCGTGGAGTTGCTCATAGCTGATGGTGCCGCCCTGCTTGTGCCCTGGGATGTAGCTGCGCTCATCGCGCCTGGCACCGGCCACCACGCTCTGGAGATGCGTGAGGATGGGCATCGGCAGCAGGTTGGCGAGGCTCACCAGCCGGCGCGAAAAAAACGGCAGCGCCGTCGGTGGCGTGAACCAGCGTTCGGCACCAGTGGCGATCTGATCGATCATCTGTGACTGCTGACGTCGCAGGCGGGCATAGACCACGCCGCGTTTCAGGCGCAGGACCAGGAACATCACGGCAGCGACCCCAGGGATCGCCAAGAACAAGGCAGCGGTCGACATGATCGCGCAGCCTATCAGCACCACGCTGAAGCGGGAACTATTTCTGGCGTCTTCGAGCAATCTTCATGCGATCGTGACCGCGACTGAATCTTGATTTCCAGCCGGGATTTCCCACAAAGATCCCGTCCATGAAAATCACCGTCCTCGGCCTTGGCATCATCGGCAGCGTGTGGGCACGGCACTGGGCCGCGGATGGCCATCAGGTCCGCACCTGGAACCGCACGCCCAAGCCCGATGCGCCGGGCTGGACCGCTGATCCGCTCGACGCGGTGCGAGGTGCCGACCTCGTCGCCATCGTGGTCGCTGATCCGCCAGCGGTGGCCGCGTTGCTCGACCGCATCGCTCCAACGCTCGCCGCGGGCATGATCGTGGCGCAACACAGCACCGTCGGCGTTAGCGACACCATGGCGTATGCGGCGCTCGTCCATGGCCGTGGCGCGGCCTACCTGGACATGCCGTTCACTGGCAGCAAGCCCGCGGCGGAGCAGCGACAGAACGTGTTTTTCATCGGCGATGACCACGCGGTCCTGCCACGCGTCGAGGCGGTCTATCGCGAGTTGGCCAAGACCCTGCTGCCGATCGGTCGCATTGGCCAAGCGAGCGCGATCAAACTCTCGTTCAACCTGCTGATCGCCAACCTCAACCAAGCGATGGCGGAATCCGTCGAACTCGCCCGCCGTTCCGGCATTGATCCCGCTGCGTGGTTTGCCGCGCTCGACCACAACGTCGCCAAGTCCGGCCTCGCCGATCTCAAGAAGCCGAAGTACCTCAGCGGCGACTTCAGCCCGCAGTTCTCGATCAAACACATGCACAAGGACCTGCGCCTAGCGCTCGCCCACGCGGCGTCACTTGGTTTGCAGCTGGATGAAACCGCCGCGGTCGAACGCGCCTACGCCACCGCGGAGGAACGCGGCATGGGTGACCTGGATTTTTCGGCACTGCTGCAGGTCGTGCGCGCGTCGTCGTAAACAGTCACTCGTTCCGCAGCGTCATTTCGCCGCGCTCGTACCCGGCACCACCACGCGGAAGCCGACGTAGTTGAGGGTCGCGCTTGCCGGTAGTCCTTGGCGGTTCGCGGCGCGGCAGCGTTCGGGCGGATAGAACCAGCAGCCGCCGCGCACGATGGTGAGGTCGCCGTCGTTTGGCGCCGCCGTCGGAGTTTCGGGATAGGGCGATTGCCCGTCCCAGCTATCGCTGCACCACTCCAGTACATTGCCGTGCAGATCGAACAGGCCGAAGCGGTTGGGAGCGAGGCCAGCCACCGGCTTGATGCCGAGGTTGCCGTCGCCGACGTGTTGGGCGATCCAACGAATCGCCGCGTCCTCGGCTTCATCCGGCGCGCTGGTGCGCCAGAGCTGCACTAGCTCAGGCGGTGCCATCCATCCCTGGTCGTTCGGTGTCGGCACCGGCGCGAAAGCGCCGTTGCTGCCGGCGCGGCAGGCGAACTCCCATTCGCGTTCACTCGGCAGGCGCGCGCCGGTCAGGCCGAGGCTGGCGAGTTTGGAGCAGAACGCTTGGGCTTCGTCGAGCGACACGCCTTCGACCGGCAGCGTGGGGCCCTGGTTGCTGCTGGGATTTTCCGCCATCAGCGCTTCGTAGAGGCCCTGGGTGACTTCGGTCGAGAGCATCCAGAAACCGTTGGTGAGGGTGGCGATGTGGGGGTTCTCCCACGCTTGGCGTCCGGCCTCGTCGAGCGGACTGCCCATGGTGAAGGTCCCAGGCGCACACCAGCGCAGGCGCAGGTTCTGGCCGCCCGCGATGGTTTCGGCGAAACGTCCATGCTCGTCGATGCCATCCAGCACCGCCCATGATGGCTTGCCGGAGTCCGCCATCTGCGGGCCACCGAGGTTGCTGCCCTGCATCGAACGCCAGACCAGCCACAGGATGCCGGCGACCGCGACCGCCGCGATGACCTTGAACACCAGCGGATCAAGGCCGACACCGCGACCAGCGGATTTCCCGGTGGTGGGTTTGGCCCCGGCAAGCACGGCGGCGGCGACCTCGGCCTGCGATGAACGTGGTGCTGCTACGGTGCTGGCCGGGACCGGTGCCGCCGTCGCCGCGGTGTGCAGCAGACGTTGGCCACCGCGCACCCGCTCAAGGTCCTCCAGCAGTTCGCGCGGCGTCTGGTAGCGCCTCGTGCGGTCCTTGGCCATGGCCTTGACGATGATCGCGGCAATCTGTGGCGGGATGGTCTGATCGTGGATGCGTGGATCGGGTGGCGGTTCGGTCAGGACCTTGTGCGTGATGACGTAGCTGGTTTCGCCGACGTACGGCTCGACGCCGATCAGCAGGGTGTAGAGCGTCGCACCGAGCGAGTAGATGTCGCCGCGGATGTCGAGGTCGGCGACGCCCTTCACCTGTTCCGGCGACATGTAGCTGGGTGTGCCCCAACTGTTGCCGGTCATGGTCATGCGGTCCTCGCCGTCGGCGGCGCGTGCCAGGCCGAGGTCGCCCATCTTCGGCGTGCCGTCCTTGTCGAGGAAGATGTTCGCCGGTTTGATGTCACGGTGCACTAGGCCGGCCTGATGGATCGCATCGAGGCCCTTGGTGCAGCCGATCATGAAGCCGAGCGCGTCGTCGACCGTCAGGCGACCGCGGCGTTTCAGCAAGCGGTGGAGGTCGCCGCCGGTCACCAGCTCCAGCGCCATGTACATCTGGCCGTTGGCTTCGCCGGCGTCGTAGATCGCCACCACGTTGGGATGCGACACCTGCGCCATGGCATGCGACTCGCGCAGGAAGCGCAGCGAGAAATCGGCGCTGTCGGCGATGGTGGGTTTCAGCAGCTTGAGCGCGACCTTGCGCGACAAGGTGGTGTGTTCGGCTTCGTACACCTGCGCCATGCCGCCGGTGCCCAGCAGGCGCAGCCGGCGGTAGCCGCCGATGATCTCCGGTACGTTCCTGTCGGCGGTGCCGGGCGTGATGCCCAGGTGCATGGCGACCGTCGACATGGTGCCCTGGGTCGGAGCCAAGTGGGTCGGCACGGTGGCGCCGGGTTCCAGTCCGATGGTCGGTTGCTGGCTGATGGGCACGGTGGCCTGTTCGCTGCGTGGCAACTCGCTGCGTGGCAACGCTGGCGTGCCGCCACCCATCGCAGTGGTCGGCAGTTCGCTCGTTGGTTGTATCGGATCGGGATCGTCAGCCATGCCGGAGTTATGGCATGGATCCGCTCCCACTGCCAGTCTCAGCCGGCGATCCGCGGTTCAGCCCAAGTGCTGATGTACCGCTGCCAGCAGGGCATCGGCCTTGGGGCGGAAGAACGGGAAGGTCGCCGCACGCCACCGTTCGCAGCCCTGGGCATCGATCAGCACCGTCAGCCGGCGGGTGCCGTACCACGCCTTGGCGCCGTAGGCTCGGCAGCAGGTGTTGTCGGCATCTGATAGCAGCGGGAAGGGGAAGCGGTGGTTGGCCTGGAACTTTCCATGCCGTTCGTGGCTCGCCGGATTGATGCCAACCACCTGCACACCAGCGGCGGTGAAATCGCTCCAGCGGTCGCGGTACTCGCACAATTGTGCGGTGCACACCGGGGTCTCATCACCGGGATAGAACACCAGCAACAGCGGACCCTTGGCCCACAACGACGAGAGTGTCACCGGCTGGTTGGCGGCGTCGCGCAGCGTGCAGTCGGGAGCCTGCGTAGTCACGGCTTGGGCGCTTCGACGGGTTTGGTGGGTTCAGTCGGCGGCACGGTCGTCGCCGATGCCGGAGTGGTCGTCGTGGTCGTGGTGCCAGTCGGGGTCGTGGTGGTGGTGGTGGTGGTATCGCTGGCGGCAGGCGGAGTGCGGTACTCATTCCACTTGCCTTTCAGCCAGTCGAACTGCCACCACACCGCGGCAGCGAGCACGATGACAACGGCCGCCAGAATGAAGCGGTTCCGTTGCCGGCGTTTTTCCTTCTCGTCCGAGAACGGATCGCCGAGCAGGCGCTTCGCACCCGGCGGCAGTTCCTTGGCTTCGGTCAGGTAGGCGCCGAGCGGAATGTTGATCTTCACCCGGCCGTTGATGGCCCAGCCGGTCCCTTCCAGGATCGGGCCCAAGGTACGTTGGCGTAGTTTGATCCAGGCAATCAGCATCGAGGGCCCGGAGATCAGCAGGATCATGCCGATGATGCCGAGCGGCATCCACCAACCGAGGCCGACAAATCCCGTGAGGGCGCCGCCGATCATGGTGCTGATCGCACCGAGACCGACGCCGAGGGCGGCGACCGTGCCGACCTCAAACTTGGGTTTTTCTGGGGGTTTGCCGATCACGGCGGTATCCACCGTCTTGGTGGCGACACCTTGGAGCTTGGTGGTGGCGGCGTCATCGGCGGTGGCCGCACGTTTGGCGACTTGTTCCTCGACGAAGCGTACGAACTTCTTGTACGGCGACCAGAACGCTTGGCGCACGCTCATGGGATTGTCGATGATCTTGGTGATGGTGGCGTCCCAGTCGCGACCCTGGCGGTCGTAGAAGAGCCCGTTGCGGCCGACCATCAGGTAGTCGCCATCACCCTGGGTGAAGCAGGCGGCGATGGCCATCTTCTCGCCGCTCGAACGGCTGAGGTGGCAGTAGGCGATGTAAACCTTACCGAGCGAACCGAGCGGCATGTGCGCAGCGGGATCATCGACCCGGATGCACAGCGAGCAGGCGCGTTGATCAAGATAGAGCGTGCCGGCCTGAAAGATCGACTCCTTGGTCAAGTCGTAGAAGTCGGCGAAGTTAACGAAGTTGCGCAGCAGCGCACCCAGGTCGCGGTAGCAGCGTACCAGTCGTTCGACATCGCCAAAGCCGGCGACCTGTGATTTCAGTTCCAGATCCTTGGCGATCAGCGCGTTCACCGCCGCCTGATCGTTGGCCGAGACGATGGCGTGCACGCGATTGGCGCCGAGCTTCTCCACCGCCACGCCCTTCTTGGAGGCAAGCCAAGTCTCGTAGGGTGCGAACCGTGCACACAGGTCGACCCATTCGGCGTCGGTGATGGATTTCTTCTCCGCGCCGAGCAGGGGAACCACCACCGCCTGGTGGAAGGCGGCGATGCGGTCGCTCCACGCCGGGTTCATCGCCTCGGTCAGGTTGAAGGACTTGCGCGGTTCGATGCGTTGCAGCGGCAGGCCGACGACCTCTTCGTTGGCGATCGACAGATCCTTGGCCGCGATGGCGAGGTAGTCCTGCTCCGCGCGGTTGAGCGCATTCGCCGCACGGTGGTCGTAGGCCGCCAGACGGCAGCGCGAGAAGTAGTCGGTGATCTTGCTCTTCACCGCGATGAACGTCGCATGCGCCGCCGGCGTGGCGTCGCCTAAGATCTGCATGCTGGTCGACGCTGTCAGCCAGCCGGCGAGTGCGCCGCAGTCGGCGAAGAACGCATCGGATTTTGCCTGATCGACACCGGGTTTGCCGCTGCGGTCGGTGACCGGACCCTGGATGCTGATGATGTCGAGCAGCGTCTGTTTGAGCGCCGCGTTGTCGGTCGCTTCGGGAATGATCACGCCGTCACCGTTGAAGGTGGTATCGACGAACAGCTTCACCGTATCGCTGATATCGGCGACGGTGACGATGCTGGCGGTCGGTCTGCCCAGATTGATCAACACCTGTTTGGCCGACGCCAGCAACGCCTTGCCCGCATCGGTGCTGCCGTTGATCGCCGCCAGCGGCAGACCGTCGACGCCCTTCTTCAAATCCGCCGGATCCGTCAACAGACCGCAGGCCCACTCCACCGTGGCGATCACCTCGGGCGCACGCACCCGTCCGTCCTTGTCGGTGTCGATTAGTTCCAGCGTGCGGCTGTCGAACTGCAAACCCTTCACCGGGCAGGTCAGCGCCACCCACAACTTCTGATCAAGCTGCCGCAGATTACGAAAATCATCCGCGCTCTGGAACAGTACCTGATCGAGACCACCAGCGCGGAAGAAGGTCCAGATGTGGGCAGCAGGCATGGAGACCTCGACGGGAAGTGAGCGGTAGACGAGGCGGGTTTCTAGGCCGGCCGTCAGGCTGCACCAGTAGTGAGGTGTGCGACAACACCCCCTGGGAGAGGCGAGCCCCAGCTCGCCTTGCCTTAGAAGCTGTCTTGAAAGGCAGGGCCGACATGGAGGACCGGAGGACCGGAGGAAGACAGAGCTGCGGAACCTCGGATGTTCACCGACACTTCGTTTCTCGCCGCTCTCCGGTTCTCCGGTTCTCCGGTCCTCCCTGTGAATTTCGGTCTTTCAAGACAGCTTCTTAGATGCCTTGATGAGAGACCCGGAAAAGCAAAGGCGAGCCGGGGCTCGCCTCTTCCAGGGGATCAAAGACCGACGGCGGCGCGTGCGCGATCGGTGACCGCGCGTGCTTTTGTGCGCGCAGCAGCAGCGCCCTGCTGCAACACCTGCGCGATGTACCCAGGATCCGCCATCAGCGCACCGCGTTTCGCCCGCGCCGGACCGAAATGGTCGAGCAGCAGTTCGAACAGCGCCTGCTTGGCGTGGCCGTAGCCGAAGCCCTCGGCACCGGGATCGCGGTAGCGACCAGCGAGCGCCACGGTGCGCGGATCGTCTTTGCCAGCGATGGCGCGGAAAATCTGGAAGGTGTTGCAGGTGTCGGGATCTTTAACCTCGTTCACACCCTTCGAGTCGCTCTTGATCGCCATGATGCGTTTGCGCAGGCCCTTCTCGTCCTGGAAGGGGTCGATGGTGTTGCCGTAGCTCTTCGACATCTTCTCGCCGTCGATGCCTGGAAGCACGGCGGCCTCGGCGGCGAGGCGGTAGGCCGGCAGTTTGAAGACTGGTTTGTCGGCAGGGGCTTTGAACTCTTCGTTGAAACGCGCCGCCATGTCGCGCGCCAGTTCCAGGTGCTGCACCTGATCGCGGCCAACTGGCACCACATCAGCATCGACGGCAAGGATGTCCGCCGCCTGCAGGATCGGGTAGGTGAACAGACCGACGTTGGCGCTGATGCCTTTCGCCAGCTTGTCCTTGTAGCTCACCGCTTTTTCCATCCACGACATCGGCGTGACGCACGACAGCAGCCACGCCAGTTCGGTGACCTCGGGCACGTCCTGCTGCACGTAGATCGCGGTTTTTGCCGGGTCCAGGCCGAACGCCAGGTAGTCGACCACGATCTGGTGGATGTTGGCCTTGAGCGCCGCCGGATCACGGGTGGAGGTCAGCGCGTGGTACGACGCGACGAACACGAACATCTCATTGCCAGCATGCTGCAGATCAAGGAATTGGCGGATGGCGCCCGCGTAGTTGCCGAGGTGAAGCTGGCCGGACGGCTGGATGCCGGAAAGGACACGGGGCATTTAGCGGAGTTCCCGGTAGGCAGTGTAAAGCAGGAACATCACCATCAGGATGAGGAAGATCGGCAGGTTGCCTGGGCTCATGACCATGTAGGCACCGACCGCGACAAAAGCAGTGACGAAGCTGAGGCCGAGAGTGAAACGTCTGGCAGTGTGTTCGCGGCCAAGCATCCGGCTGATGGACAACGCCATCTGTCCGCCATCGAGCGGAAAGATCGGCAAGCTGTTGAAGATTCCGAGCCACAGGTTCCACATCCAGAACCAGCCGAGCAGAAAGCGCAGAGTCTCATCGCTGGGCATGCCGTTGCTGAGGAACGCCCAGGTAACCCACGCCACCAGCAGGTTGGTCGCCGGGCCGGCGGCGCTGATGAGCAGTTCCTGCTTGGGGTGGCGCTCGCCGGTGTAGGAGCACAGCCCGCCGAGCCCGGTGATGGTGATCGAAACCCCGGACATGCCCACCGCCATCGCCACCAGGGCATGGCCGAGTTCATGCAGCAGGACGGTGAGCACCAGCGCGATCACCACCAACAGGATCTGGTCGATGCTCATGCCCGCGCCGACGAACAGGAAGACGAAAATGACCAGGAAGATCGCATCGAAGGCGGCGTAAATCGGCACCTTGCCGATGTGCCCGAGGTAAAATCTGCCAGCTTGATCCATGGTAGCCGGGAGCATGGGACTCCACCGTCGGGCGCAATCGCAGGCCACGGGAGATTCAGCACCTGCGGAGCGCACCCGACGCGGGGCGATCATCGCTGAGCGGCTACTCTTCAAGCCGCAAGCCTCAAGCCGACCCACTGGCGACTGGCGGCAGGCCAGGCACCGGGCTACTGTTTGCCACCATGTCCCGCTCTTCAGTTGCCCAGGGCTGAATCATGGCTGCCCACCCGGCACGCACGTGGCTGATCGTCACCGGTGTGGTGCTGGTGCTGGTGCAATTGGTGCTGGTGCTGGCGTGGTGGATGTTGCCCAGATTTGCTCCGGAGTGGACGGCGCAGTATTCTCCCTGGCCAGAGCCCGCCCTGCGTGCCATGGAGCACGACCCAGATACCAATAATACCTATGGCTGGGTGACTGGGCGTCTGTCGGCGTGGGGATCAGACATTGGTCCGGCGCTGCGGCGGAAATTCGACACCAGCGATGTGTCCCAGCGTCAGCGTCTGCTCGCCGTCGGCTTCGAAGTAGCCCGCCGTCCTGGAGTCGCTCACGGAACGGAAATCTCGGATGATCCCCAGGCCGTGACCGCGGAAGAGGTCGCCCATCTGCGTGAGGATCTGCGAGCGCTCATCCTTGCGGCCTTGGCTGACGGTTCGTCCTACCTGCCTGTCAACGCCGCGTTTCTTGCGGAGGCATTAGGCGACCGCGAAGTGGTTCCAGCCTTCTGCGACTACTTGGCCAAACAGAAATCGCCCATCTCAGATGATCTCGAATCAGTGGTGCATGCCATGGGGCGGTTGGGTGATCCGCGCGCAGTTGCCGTGCTGATTCCTTTGCTGCCGATCCGCCACAAACCACATCCGGTCGTTGATGAGGCTTTGGATAGGTGTCTCACCAAGGCCAACCTCCCGCAGGTTCTAGCGGCCATGGATCATGCACATGAAGTCATCCGCCAGTGGGCGGCAAGGCAAGCTCAGCACTTCAGCGATTCACCAGTCGTGGTTTCGCGATTGTCCACCATGCTCGACGACCAGGATCGGTATGTGCGGATAATGGCCATCCAGGTTTTGGCAGACATCAGATACGTTGATGTGGGCGCCCGCTTGTTGGACATCGCCCGGAATGAGCAAGAGGATCTCCCCGTGCGTTTGCAGGCGATGGAAACCATGGGTTTTCACCACGATGGGGAAGCACTGCCATTCCTGCGGTCGCAGGTCACCAGCGACGAGCGGGAGCTCAAGCTCCAGGCAATCACGGCACTCGGGATGATCCCAGACAATGAATCGATTCCACGCTTCATCGAGTTGCTGAAGAGCGACGATGTCGAATTGGTACGGACGGTCAGGTGGTCACTGGAGAGGATGCATCTCACCCAGGAACAACGTCGTCAAATTGGGCCGTCACCATGACCGCTCCCGCGCGCTCGCACCGCCGTCCTGCCGTCCTGCTGATCTGGTGCGGCGGCGTGGCGATGGCGCTGGCAGGCGCGTTCACCCTCGCCTGGGTGAAGCTGCCAGAGTGGCAACCGGAGTGGGTGATGGAGCATTCGCCGTGGGCTGACCCCGGTGTGCGCGCGATCATCGCCGCCGCACAAGCCCGTCATTTCGATTCACTGCCGGAACCGGTGTTGCGCTGGGGTGATGGCATCGGTCCGGTGCTGGTGGCGCGGTATCAGCGGTCGGATGCCGAGGAGCGGAAATATTCGCTCTTCCTGTCGCTTATCACCGCCGATCAGCTGACCACCGACGATGAACGTGCCGAGCCGTATCGGCGCCTGAGCGAAGCCGAGGTCTGGCACCTGCGCTCCGATCTGCTGGGAATCGCGAAGATGGCGATGGCGAGCGGCCACGAGGCGGATGTTTACTCAGGCATCGGCATCGCCCTGCAGTTACGCGGTCATGAAATGATTCCGGAGGTCGATCGCTTCCTACGGGGGCTGAAAGCACGCCCACGGTACAAGGACGTTGTGGTGGAGTACTGCCGCCAAGTCGGCGATGTCGAGGGTCTGCTGCTTCTGCTGCCGTGGTTCGAGGGGAATCTTTACCGCACCGACATCATGGCGGCGGTCGCCGATTGTCTGACCCCTGACCCGAAGGCTCCGGCGGTGATGCCGAAGTACGATCCTGCCCAGACGGCCCGACCCTGGGCGCTCATGGGCCGTCGCCGTGCGGTTCCGGAGGCTGCCGTGCGTCAACGGATTGTGGCCATCCTCAACGATACCGATCCCACCATGCGGATGGTGGCCGCTGAAGCCGTCGGCGCAGGCCACTTCAGTGAAGCACTGCCGAGGCTCATCGAACTGTTCGATAGTGATCCGTCGATTGCAGTCCGGCGCAATGCGCTCGAAGCGATCGCCGCGCTGTCACGGGCAGAAAGCAGGGCGCTTCTGCGCCGTGTGGTGGACGCACCGGAAGATCCATTGCGGAATGTGGCGGTGACCCTGCTTGGAGGATTGCGCGATCCTGCGGACTTTCCCCGGTTGTTCGCTCTGCTGGACGACGATGATGTGTCGGGAAAGGCGCGCCAAAGCCTCGCACAACTGCCGCTGACTCCCGATCAACGTCGTCAGGTCGATGAGCGTTGGGCCGCCATCACGGGTGAGGAGACCGAACCGCTCACTTCCCCGGCAGCGGCTTCGCCACCAATTCCGTAAGCGGCATCCTGATCGCCTCGGCCCAACGCTTGTAGCCTTCGCCGGAGAGATGCAGGAAGTCCGGCATCACGTCCTTGCTCAGCGTGCCGTCGGCTTCGATGAAGACCTTGCTAATGTCGAGATAATGCACCGTCTTCTCATCGCTCAACTTGGCGATGCCGGCGTTGACCTCAGCGATCTTCGCGCGGATGTCGGCCTGGGGATTGGCATCGCGCGGGAAGACGCCGAGCAGCAGGACGTGCGCGCCGGGAAGTTTTTCCCGCAGACTCGCCACCACCGCGGTGACACCGCGCACGACGTCCGCCGGCTGGTCACCGTTCAAACCGAAATTATTGGTCCCGATCATCAGCACGACGACCTTGGGATTGAGGCCTGCGACCTCGCCATTGGCCAAGCGCCACAACACGTTCTGTGTGGTGTCGCCGCCGATGCCGATATTCACCGCCTTGTCGGGGGCGTACTCCTTCGTCCATACGCCTTTGCCGGCGCCGCCCCAGCCTTCGGTGATCGAATCGCCGACGAACAGCAGATCACCACCACCGCCCGTGATCATCTCCAGGTGTTTGGTGTGGCGTTCATTCCACGATTTCACCGACATCCAGTTGTAGTCCTTGCTGCGCGGGAACGGCTGGGCGGGATCCTCACCCGCTGACAACGGCAGCAGACTCAGTGCGAGCAAAACGATAGCGGCTAGGTGGTGACGCATGGCGATCTCCGGCTGACAGCCTGCGCGGTCCGATTACTGACGACAATCACCGGATGCCCGGTGCGGTGGTGGGCGTCATCCGCACCGCCACGGTGGCCCACATCAACCGCTCTGGGATTGGGCAGTGGCGTAGGTCGCGATTGTCCACCGCCATAGGATTGCCATCCTGTGCCACATGATCCCAGGTTTTCGGCCATGACCACGGCGCAGCATTCCGGAGCAACTCGCCGACCAGGTCTGTTCGCGGTGTGGTTCCTGTTGAGCAGCGTCGGAGGCACAGTGTTGTTGCTGGTACTCACCGTGGTGCTCTGGCGGTTGCCGTCCTGGGCTCCGGAATGGGTGGGGCGCTATTCGCCGTCGTTGGACTATGCACTCTGGTCGATGCGTCAGGATGAGAGTGGTGTGGTCGGGGAATGGGTGCTGCCGCGGGCCTGGGAATGGGAAGGTGGTGTGGCGGCGTATGTGCGGCAACGCGTGGAGCATCCCGATCCCGCCGGCGATGACTGGACGGACATGTACCTGTTGAGAGCGTTGTGCAGTAGCGAAATGGTGGCGGAAAATGCCGAGGAACGTCTGACATCGGGCCGTGCAGAAGTGGTGATGCAGCGTTTCCGCGAACGCAGCCGTGATGACCTCCTGGCTGCCTGTCTGACTCAGCTCAAGCATTCGGATGTCAGATGGCGTGTAGATGCGGCGGAATCCCTGGGCGACTTGCAGGATCCCGAGGCGATCCCGGCGCTCATCCGTCTGCTTGATGACAGTGTTTGGCAGGTCAGAGAGCAGGCGGCAGCCTCGCTGACGATGATCGGTGATCGCGCGGTGATTCCTGACCTCATCGCCTGTGCGGTGCTCCATCCGCATCGTAATCCCAGGCCTTACCTCAATGCAGTCGTAGAATTTGGTGAGCCGATCCCGGAGCACCACCTCATCGCGATGTTGGCGGTACAGTCCGCCTGGGCTCATGAACTGGTGCTGTTGCGTTTGGCGAACCACCGCACCAGTGCGTCATTGCCGGCGCTTGTGCGCCTGACCATGGATCTGAACACCGCTACGGTCGCGCACGCGCGGAAGCTGTTGAAAGCGACGCTCACGCGTGACGAGTTGCCCATGTTGATCGGGTATCTGCGGCATGACGATCCAATCATGCGTGACGGCAGTGCGGCGGTGTTGGTGGATGCCGGTGATCTACATGCCATCCCACCGTTGCTGGATCTGCTGACACCCGTTGCTGGCTACATCGACCCGCACGTGGAAAAGGTGTTGCTCAGCATCTTGCCGATTCACAGCGATGAGCACTTATACGAAGCCGGCCAGCATCCGGATCCCGGCGTGCGCGCCTGGGTGGCACGTCAGCTCGGTCGTCGGCACCTGGCCGGGGCGGACACGAAACTGCTGGCCCTGGCACAAGATCCGGAATCCACCGTACGTGCCTCTGCCCTGCGCGCGCTGGGAGTGATCCGCGCACCTCAGCTCCTGTCGCTGGGTGAACGGGCATTGCTGGCGAGCGTGATCGATGAACGGGTGGCAGCGATCCGGGCGCTGGGCGATCTGGGAGATCCGTCGGCGATCGCGTGGTTGCGACGGTTTCTGCGCTCGGCTGAAGTACGGGAACGTATCGCTGGCGTCCAGGCGCTGGGACAACTCGGGAAATCCGGCGACTTCGCCTTGATTCAGGAGATCCGCGCACGGTTGGCGGATCCCGACCCGCCAGTGCAGGAAGCCGCGCGCACAGCGCTCGAACGTCTGAGCGGTGATGTGGACGAGGTGCGTACGTTGGAGCAGCGCCGCTTGCAGGAGTTCAATTAGCCGCAGGTGCCCAGCAGCCCGCCGTGATCGTGGCGTTCGCGGCGGGCTGCGTGCTGTTGTTGCAGGGGCTTCGCCCAATGGCGTAAAGCCAAGCGAAGAAAAACCAAAAGGCAGAAAACCTAGCCACCGAGCCCACAGAGAGCACAGAGCAAGCCCTCTGTTTTTCCTCTCTGTGGCCTCTGTGGCCTCTGTGGCCTCTGTGGCAAGCCGTCATGCCTTTCGAATCGAGCTTGGCTTTACGCCATTGGGCTTCGCCCCCGCACCCCACGCCCTCTGCGGCGAAATGCTTCTGCTGATCAGGAGATGTCTGCGCCTAGCGCGACAGTGGCCTCAAGGACGAGTGGCCTCAATGAAAATGCGCCTGGGTGGCGCGCCCACCACGACCTGCTCTAATCCCGCCGTGCCTGACGAACGCCCACTGTCGGTTTCCGCGCTGACGCGCCGAATCACGCTCACCCTGGAGGACTTCGGTCCGCTGTTGGTGCAGGGCGAGTTGTCGCAGGTGAAGGTCGCGCCGAGCGGGCACCTCTACGCCACGCTTAAGGACCAGGAGGCTGTCATCAGCTTGGTGATGTGGCGTTCGGCGGTGGTGCGTCAGAGCGCGTTGCCGAAAGAAGGCGAACAGGTCGTCGTGCGTGGTTCGTTGTCGGTCTACGGACCGCGCGGACAGTACCAGTTGACTGCCACGCGCATCAGTCCGGTCGGCATCGGCGATCTCGCTGCACGTTTCGCGGCATTGAAAGTGAAACTGGAGGCCGAGGGCCTGTTCGCCGAGGAACGCAAACGTCCGTTGCCGTTGTTGCCGCGCGCAGTTGGTCTGGCCACCGCCAGCGGCAGTGCGGCGTTGGCCGACCTGCTGCATTCGTTGCGCACACGTTTCCCCGCCATGCCGGTCGTGGTCGCGCCCTGTATCGTGCAGGGAGCACAAGCGGTGCCGACCATCGTCGCGGCGCTGCGCCGGCTCGACGCGCATCCCGAGGTCGAGGTCATCATCGTCGGGCGCGGCGGCGGCAGCATCGAGGATCTCTGGGCCTTCAATGAAGAAGCCGTGGTGCGCGCGATCGCCGCGTGCAAGAAGCCGGTGGTCAGCGCCGTTGGTCACGAGACCGATACCACGCTCGCTGACTTCGTCGCCGACGTGCGTGCCAAAACCCCGACCGCTGCTGGCGAGCTGGTGGTGCCGGTGCAGGCGGAGTTGCACAGCGCGCTCGCTGAGTACCGGCTACATCTGGATCGCGCGATGGATACGTTGCTCGACGACGCACGCGAGCGACTGCGGTCGCTGGGAAAACACCGCGCGTTGGCGACCCCGGCGCATCAGGTGGCGCTCCGCCGGCAGCGCCTCGACGAGCTGCGGCAACGCCTGGATGACGGTGTCACCAGCCTGATCGAGACTCGCGCCGCCGATGTGCGCCTGTTACGCGCCCGTCTGGAACACGCCAGCCCGGCCCGGCGCATCGACGCGGCGCGCGAAGCCCTCATCCAGCAACGTCGCCACTTGGCCTCCGCTGCCGGCCATCACCTAGCGCAGATGCACGAACGTTTCGCCGGCCTCGCGGCACGTCTGGAAGCCTTGTCGCCGCTCGCGGTGATCGCGCGTGGCTACAGCGTGGTGCGCAGCGCTGACGGTAGCTTAGTGCGGCGAACCGATCAGATAGCCACCGGCGAGGTGATCGAAGCGCGCATGCCGGACGGGTGGCTGCGTGCGACGGTCATCGGCACACGCGCGCAACGGCTGGGCGAGCCGGAGCAACCCTACCAGACGTGAGTGGGAGCGGACGAACGAGATCGAACAGGAGGCGCGGAGGCGCGGAGATTGGAGGAGAAGAAAAGGAGGTTGGGATTTCCGTGAAGGACTTCGTCCTCCTCTGATCTCTGCGTCTCTGCGCCTCCTGTGAAGTTTTCCGGTCTTTTCTAAATGGCCAAAGCCAGGGAAAGCCAGGGCTGAGCGAGCGGGTACGCTGCAGAGCGCAGTAGGCCAGCCTCCACAATCCGGCATTTTGCAATCTTGAAGACGACGGTCTGGTGCGACAGTGATGCCGAATCATCACCTGAACCACCGGAGTTCATCATGTCGAAACTGTCGCTCACCCTCGCCGCCATCGTGGCGATCACTGCGTTCTCGGCCGTCGGCTGTGGCAATGGCCAGGATCGCAGCGCCAAGACCTCTAGCACCGCGGCGATGGTCTCCGTCGATGTGACCAAGGCCAAGCAGGATCTCGATCAGGTTGCCCGCGGTCTGAGAAATGTGCGCGATGCCAGCGACAGCGCTGATCTCGCGAAGCTCTATGGCGACCTGAAGGAGCCGACCGGCAACTTGCAGGGCTCGTTGTCGGAGGTCCAATCCACCAGCGAGCGGGCCGTCTCCGCTGGCACGACCCAGAACGATGAATGGCGCATGCAGGCCAATGCCTTCACCGACCCCCAATTGCGAAATGCCAGCGGCAAGCGGCAAAACGATCTGCGCACTGCCGTCGACGCTCTCGCTGCCAGCAACGCCACGCTCAAAACCACCGGCGATGCCTACATGGCTCAGCTCGGCCAGTCACTGAAGGCGCTCGATCTTGACCTGACCCAGCAGGGGCTCCAAGTGATCAAGCCGTCGATCAACCGGTTGATCGACGATGAGGCCAAGCTGCGCGACGCCCTGACCGCAGTCGCGGAAAAGGGCAAGGCGATCAATGGGGTGATCAATCCCTGAGACTAGGTGCGCACCGATGCACCGGTGACTCGGTGCATCGGTGATCCCAGGCGGCCTTGTCCGCCTGACGGGTCCGGCGGTTGAAAACCGGCGGCCCCTGGGAAGCGTGCGGTCATGACCACGCCGATCCGCAATCAGCATCCGCTCATGGATTACCGCCGCTTCGGCAAGACCGGGCGGATGCTGTCGGTCATCACGTTGGGCGGCATGCGCTACCTGCACGGCTGGGACGCACCGCGTGATCAGATCCCGACCGACATGCGTGAGCAGTGTGCGCGTATGGTGACGCTGGCGCTCGACACCGGCATCAACCACATCGAAACCGCGCACGGCTACGGCAAGAGCGAGGTCTGTTACGGACTGGTGCTGAACGACGACCTCAAGATCCCGCGCAGCCGTTACCACCTGATGACCAAGGGCGCACCGCAGAGCGCGAGCGACGCGCGGCAGTTGGTCGAGGAACAACTGAAGGCGCTGAAGACCGACCGCATCGACCTCTACGGTTGGCATGGCATCAACAATGCGGACATCTGCCGTGTCGCCATCGCCAAGGGCGGTCCGGTGGAGGAACTGCACAAGATGGCGCGTGAAGGCATCATCGGCGATGTCGGTTTCAGCACCCATGCGCCGCTGGATGTCATCATTGATGCGATCGGTTCCGGCCTCTTCAGCTTCGTCAACCTGCACTACTACTACTTCCTCCAGCGCAACGCCGCCGCAGTGGCGTTCGCCGCCGCGCGCGACCTGGGCGTGTTCATCATCTCGCCCAACGACAAGGGCGGGCAGCTCTTCAATCCCTCACCCGCGCTGCGCCAACTGACCGCGCCGCTGACCCCGATCCAATGGAACGCGCGCTGGTGCCTGCGGACGCCGCACGTGCAGACGCTGTCATTTGGCCTGACCGAACCGGCGCACGTCGATGAGATGCTCGGCATCTGCCCCGCGACCACGCCGCTATCGGCGCGTGACCTGGCGATCACCGCACGCATGGATGCACGCACCGCGCTCGATCCGATCGGTGCCTACGAAGGCTGGGAACTGCTCGGTGATCCCAGCGGCATCAACATCCCCGAGGTCCTACGCTACCGCCGCATGTGGCAATGCTGGGATCAGGAAGCGTTTGGTCGTTACCGCTACAATATGTTCGAAGCCAAGGGGCATTGGTTCCCTGGGACCTACGCCACCGATGACGCGATCGCCAAACTCGATCGCACGAAATGGCCAGCGGGTGTGGATGTCGCGGCATTGCTGCGCGAAGCACATCAGCGGTTCCACCGCGCGAAGTAGCCTTCCGTGGCACGGGCGTCTCGCCCGTGATGGGGGCGTGCAGATCACGGGCGAGACGCCCGTGCCACCTGGTGACGCTCAGCGCCCCACCAACCCCAAATCAAACCCCAGGTCCGTGCTCGCGTCGCCCTTCTGGTGCACCTCCACCGCCAGAACGTTGTCGCCTGGGAGCAGATCGGCGGGGTTCAGGGCAATGTCGAGGAAACGTTGTTCATCGTCGTTGCCGACAACCGTGCGTGCCTCGCTCGCGTAGGTGATGGTGCCGGTGTCCATGTTGGAGCGCGCGACCTCGCGGCCGTTGAGGTAGAGCACCGCGCCATCGTCGCGCATCAGCGAGAGGTTGAGCGCGCTGAAACGTTGGTTGGCCGGCACGGTGAAACGCAGACGGAAATAGGCGGTGCGGTGACGTTTCTTGAGGTCGCCGCCGAAATCAATCGTCGTGCGGATCCACGAATCACCGTACCCCAGCGGTGCCGGGCCGCGTTTCCATCCCGCGTCGACAAACGTCGGTGCGCGCCAGTCGGTGCCGAGGTCGATGCCGCCGTCGTGGTAGCGCCACTCGGAACCACGGCGGATGAGATCGACCGGCCCGGTGCTTGACGGCGGCGGAGTCACCGCGACTGGTGCTGGTGTTGGCGTGACCGCAGGCGCAGCGGTGGTTGGCGTGGACGCAGGAACGGTCGGCTTTTTGTCCGCTCCGTCACGCATCGCCATCACGGTCACCACCGCGCCGATCAACGCCGCGATGCCGGCGGCGATGATCAACAGCATGGTAGAAGGATTCGCCTTCGCCGCGCCGGCCGTGCTGCGGACGTGCCTGGGCGTTCCGGCGGATTTCTCGGCACTGCTTTTAGCCGCGAGCGCGGGCGACACCGCCGCTGTGCGACTGCCCTGACCCGAGGCGCGTTTGCGTTCGATGGCTTCGGTCACCGCGGCAGTCGCCGGCGTGGACTTGCCCAGCCGTTGCGCGGTCGGTGGCAGGGCGACGGTCTTGGCGGTCTTCACCTGGGGTGGGATGGTGCCACGCGTGGTGTCCGCCTTTGCCACCGCCGCTCGCAGATTGGCGGTCGGCAGGGTGTCGTCCGAACCGCCACGGCGACGCAGCAGGTTCTCCAGCACCTGGCGCATCAGCCGCGGCGTGGGGTAACGGTCTTCCGGTTTGCGCGCCATCGCGCGCAGGATCACCGCGACCGTGCCGTCCGCGAGGTCGGGCCGCAGTGCCCGCGGATCGGGTACCGGCTCGGTCAACATCTTCGCCACCACCGCCCACACACTGTCGGCCTTGTACGGCGCACTGCCGGTGACCAGGCAGTAAAACGTCGCGCCGAGCGAGAAGATGTCCGAGCGGATGTCGAGGTCCTTCGCGCCCTGTGCTTGCTCCGGCGACATGTAGGCGGGTGTGCCGATGGTCGCGCCGGTCATGGTCATCTCACCGCCGGTGCCGACCGGCCGTGCCAGACCGAAGTCGGCGAGCTTGGCCGCGCCGTCGCTGGTTAGCAGGATGTTCTCCGGCTTGATGTCGCGATGGACCAAGCCGGCCTCGTGGATCGCCTGAAGGCCGGCGCAGCAATCGGCGATCAGTTCCATCGCGCGACGCTCGCCCAGGAATCCACCGCTGGCGTGCAGCAGGTCCTTGGCGCTGCCACCGGTGACGAGTTCCTGCACCAGGAACAATCGCCCGTTGTCGCGCCCAACATCGTAGATAGCCACGGTGTGGGCATGGGTGACCGCAGCCGCGGTACGCGCTTCGCGCAGGAAACGTTCGCCGCACTCGACATCCTCCTGCATCGCCGGGTTCATCACCTTGAGCGCCACCAGACGGCCGAGCGAGAGTTGTTCCGCACGGTAGACCGTGCCCATCCCGCCACCGCCGAGCTTGGCGATGATGCGACAGCCTCCGATGACATCGCCAGGGTTGAGCATGGACTGGCGCAGTGTGTGGTGCATCGCGGTGGAGCAATGCGGTTCCTCGCGGCGGTGGAGAGGTCCGGACCCTCCCCACGTGTGTCGTCCACCATCCACTCCCAGGGACCTCGTGGTTCGACGGCTGTGCAACGGGTGCTTAGCCTGACCGGTGATGGATGCCGCGACCGCCGAGTTCGATGCCACCATGGCCTTCGCCACGCCCGACATCGCCGCCGGGCGCATCCGCCCGTTGTTCGTCCTACGTCATCCCAAAACCGGCATGTGGTACCTGCTGCCGTCGATCAGCGTGCCGACCACCGCCGCCGAGGCGATGATCACCCTGGGTGAGATCGCCAGGGGCGACGAGGCACTGCGCTCGCTCGCCGGTCTGCATGCCGGCCAAGCGGCGCGCCGTTCATCACCAGCGGATCCGTGGCGGGCGGTGAAGCTGTCGCAACCGGTGCCCGCCGTCACCGATACGGCGGGCTCATCCACGAGTAGGTCATCGACCACGAGTAGGTCATCGACGAGCAGGTCATCCACGAGCAGCTCATCCACGAGCAGCTCATCCCGCAGCGCACCACCCATGAGCACGCAGTTGGGTGCGGGTCATGATCCCGTGGTCCAGCGGCAGGATCTGCTGCGCGCACGTTTCGCCGGGCTCGCGACCTTCTGGCTGACCATTCCTGGGATCCTCATCGTGATCGCCGGCATCCTGGCGTTCATCGGATTAGACCTGGGCAAACAGCAGACCGCCGGCTTCGCTACCGCGCAGGTCATCGCTGTCGGCCTGCTGGGAATCGGAGCGTGGTTCGTCGCCTTCGGCCTTGCCGCCGGTGCGGGTGTGCGTGCCCGGTGGCTGGTGATTGGCTCACTGCTGCCGTTCGTGTTGGGTGCCTCGGCGGGCGCATGGGGACAAGGCTGGCTCGGCGTACCTGCACCAGACGCCGGCCCGGTGTGGTTCGCAGTGCCGGTGTGGTGGGCGGTGACGCAACCGGTGGCGATCACGTTGCTGGTGATCGCATTGTGTTGCTGGATCGGTGCGCTCGGAGTGACGGTCTGCGATCGGAAACTGAACCGGATTGATGCCGGACGTGTTGAACGTGCGACGTAGTTCCATCTCTGTTAGGTGGCGTTGTCCAGGCGCGGTGATTTCAACTTCCGGACCTTCACCCATTTCCAATAGGCATCACCGAGCGTGCTGTTCAGCAGCGGATGTTCGTTGAGAATGGTCATTTTGTCACCATAGCACAGTTTGACGCCTTCCCATGTGCCTTTGGTGGCTTCGGGTTCTGAGAGGGCATCCATATCGATCATCAACTTGTAAATAGTGGTGAACATGGCGTCGGCGATGATCTTCTTCAGCGCGTTCGCTGTTGCGCTGTCATCGACATCTAGCTTGGAAATGCCTTTGCACTCATCTTTGGAAAGACCTCCATTGGGAGGGTAGCTGACACCGAGTTCCCCCATTTGGATCTTCTGAACGGCCTTCTCTGAGTTCGTCTCGATGTTGGCGTGAATTTCCGTCATCAGTCGATCAAGAGGTTCCATGGAATGACTTCCTTAGGTTGCGGGTTCGTCGATTAGCGCGCCTGGCCGTTGCCGCGGCATACCCACTTATAGGTACATAGTTCGCGGATGCCCATCGGGCCGCGAGCGTGCACGCGGTTGGTGCTGATGCCGACCTCGGCGCCGAATCCAAACTGGCCGCCGTCGGTGAAACGCGTCGAGGCGTTGTGGTAGACGCAGGCGCTGTCGATCTCGGCGAGGTAACGCTCCGCCGCGGCGGTGTCGTGGGTGATGATGCTGTCGCTGTGGTGGCTGCCGTATTTCTCGGTGAAGGCGATGGCTTCGTCGAGGTCGGCGACGACCTTCACTGCCAAAATCAGCGCGAGGTATTCCGTCGACCAATCGGCGTCGCTCGCGGCTTTGGCTCCCGGCATCAGTTTCTTCGCCTCGGCGTCGGCACGCACTTCCACCTTTGCTCCGGCGAGCGTGCTGGCCAGACGTGGCAAGAACTGCGCGGCGATGGCGCGGTGGACCACCACGTTTTCGATCGAGTTGCACACGCCCGGACGTTGCACCTTGGCGTTGAGGATGAGCTTGAGCGCCATCTCCTGATCGCCGTCGCGGTGCACGTAGATGCTGCACACGCCCTTGTCGTGTTTGATCACCGGCACCTTGCTGCACGCGACCACCGCCTGGATCAGCGCCTCGCCACCGCGCGGGATCACGAGGTCGAGCGCGTCGTCACGTGACAACAGCAGGGGGATGAGTGCGCGGTCCTGTTCCTGCACCAATTGCACGGCGTCGGGATTGATGCCGGCATGGACCAGGCCAGCGCGGAATGCGGTGGCGAGCGCGCGGTTGCTGTGCACCGCCTCCTTGCCGCCACGCAGGATGCAGGCATTGCCGGAACGCAGGCACAGGCTCGCCGCATCGATGGTGACGTTGGGGCGCGATTCGAAGATGATCGCTACGACGCCGATGGGCACGGCAAGCTTCTGCGCGCGGATACCCTGCGCGATGGTGCGTTCCTCCAGCACCACGCCGACGGGATCTGCCAGGGTGGCGACATCACGCAGATCAGCGATCACGTGGTCGAGGCGTTTGCCGTCCAGGCGCAGGCGGTCGATCATCGCGCTGGAGAGCCCGTCCTTTTCAGCCTGCGCCACGTCCTTGGCGTTGGCAGCACGGATGGCGTCGGCATTGGCTGCGAGCGCATCCGCCGCTGCCATCAAAGCGAGACGACGGGCGCTGTCGGGCAGCAGGGCGACCTGACGTTTCGCCGGCAGTGCGCGGGCGCAGAGATCGGCGACGTGGGCGCGCAGCTTGGCGTCATTGCTCGCTGGCTTGACGGCCGGCTTGGCCTTCGCTGGCTTGTTCACGGCCTTGGCTTTCACCGCCTTGGCTTTGGCAACGGATTTGGTGGAGCGCGCGGCGGCTTTCATGGCGCGCAGTCTTGGACCGCCGGCAAGGGGGCAAGCGGAGGGCGCGGGGAGATCCACCTGGGAGAGGCGAGCCCCAGCTCGCCTGGGTGTCGTCATTTTACCGATCGTCTACCGGTGATCAGCGCGGAGGCGAGCTGGGGCTCGCCTCTCCCAGGGTGATTGCCGTGATCGCCGCATCCAACGACTTCACCACACTCCGGCACGTACGCGTCAGCATGCAGTTGGCCGCGCCATCCTCGGCCGGACGCCAATCGGTGCGCAGGCCGATCACCGGGATGCCCCGCGCCACCGCCCAACCCGCTTCAAAACAGGTGCCGCTGTCGGGATCGGGACCGTCGAGCACGGCCAGCACCACGTCGGCCTGTGCCAGATGGTCGAGGCAGGCCTTGGCGATCAGGTCGTAGCGCGGTTTGCCGCTCGGATCGCTATCGAGTGCAGCGCAGAACTCCTGCGGCATCAGCACGCGCCATCCCGGCAGCCGCGCGCGCAGCGTCGTCGCATTGGCAGCATTCCACGCGCGCTCGGCATCGGTGAACAATGGTCCGGCGTAGTACAGCGTCGGCAGGGTCGTCATCGTCATCGGACTATGGGACGATGGGCTGACCGGCCAACACCGCATCGCGGTCGGCGACGGTGCGCAGCACCTGCGCCGAACCATCGCCGCGGATGACGATGAAACAGCTATCAACCCGGCCGAAGGGCGACCAGCGCGTGAGCGCCTGCGGCGTGTAGAGCGCGATCGCCTGCGGGTTGTCGTTGCCCTGATCACCGAGATGGAAGCGCAGCGGACCATCGCCGCTGGCGTAGGTCGGTGGCAGCGACGGGCGGTTCTCCGGGTTGTCCAGCACCCAGGTGCGTGCCTCGGCGATGGCGGCGTTGGCGCGCAGCAGCACTTCCCAACGCGGCATCACCGCCAAGTGCCCCAGGCAGGCCAGCGCCATGGTCAGCACCCCGATGGCCATCACCGGCGAACGTTGCAGCCAGCGTGGACCGCAGGCGAGCGTCCAGCCCACGCCGAGGCCGCCACCGATCACCGCCGCCACGCTCATCGCTGGCAGGATGCCGTCCGGGCCAAAGATGCCCGCTGCCGCCGGCAGCAGCAGAGCGCCGGCACCGACGAGGAAATGGCTCAGACGTGGCCGATCGCTCAGCAGCCACTGGTGCCATGCCGGGACGATCTCCGCCTGCTTAGCCATGCCGGCATGTCAGCGCCACGTGCGGCGGACGCAGCCCGAATATCGCCAGGGGTTCCACCGGTGAGGCGGACAGTGCGACCGCGCTGGGCATTGCCGTCGCACAGTCGCGGTCCACCGTGCGCGCCATGGTCCGCCTTGATCGCATCACCACCCGCACCGGCGACGGCGGCTCCACCGGCCTTGGTGATGGCAGCCGTCTGCCCAAACACCATCCACTGATCGTTGCCATCGGCACGGTTGACGAAGCCAACAGCCTGCTCGGCGTGGTGGGCTTGGAGCAACTCCCACCGACGGTGGCCGCCGCGTTGCCGCGCATTCAGAACGACCTCTTCGATGTCGGCAGCGACCTCGCCTGTCCGCCCGGCATGGCGCATGAGGACAAGGTCCCGCGCGTCACCCAGGCGCAGGTTGCGCACCTGGACGCCTTGCTGGCCGAGGCCAATGCCGGTGTCGCACCGCTCACGAGTTTCGTCCTGCCCGGTGGCACGCGTTCTGCGGCGCACCTGCACCTGGCACGCACCGTCGTACGCCGCGCGGAACGCGATGTCAGCGCGGCGATCGCCGCGTTGCCGGCACGCACCTTCAATGCGGAGATCATCCGCTACCTCAACCGCCTGTCCGACCTGTTGTTCGTGTGGGCACGCTTGGCCAATGGCGAGCACGAGGTGTTGTGGGTGCCGGGCGGGGCTTCATGAACTGCGGCGTGTGCCATGATCCAGCTTCCGGCTGCTGATCCCCGTCTGTCGTTCTGGTGTCCAGAGCCCGTCGACCGCAGTCTGACGACGGTGCGTCTCGAGCGGTTTCCGCGTGCGGCCTATGACGCGCTCGCTGGTCAGATCGGACCGCTCGCCAACCTGCGATCCTCATCCGGTTGTGCGGTGGTGTTCAAGACCGACTCGCCGCGCGTGACGCTGATGATCGAACGTCTGCGCCACCACCAGCCGATCCCGTGCGGCATTGCGCTCGAAGTCGAGCGTGCGCAGGACCAACATCAACCATGGCATCAGGTGCACAGCGAGGATCTGCGCGAATGCGATGGCGATCTGGTGGTCGGCCTGCCGACCGGTCTCGAACGCGGTGGTGAACTCCGCACGGTGTGGATCTGGCTGCCGCTCATCAGCACCTGTGTGATTGCCGGAGTGAAAGTCACCGACGGTGCGCGGGTCGAAGCAGCGTCGCTGCCCAAGCCACGTTGGCTCGCCATCGGCGACAGCCTGACGCAGGGCTTCAGCGTGCAGTCGCCGCTGCAGAACTGGGTGCATCGTCTGTCACGGCGCTGGAACCTGCCGGTGTACAACCTGGGGGTCGGTGGTCTGAAAGTCGAACCGGCGTTGTTCGCTCCGGCGCTCGCAGCGCGTTCCTACGAGCTCGTCACCATCGCGCTGGGCAGCAACCATTCCTGGCGCGAGTCCGATGTCGGAGTCGCCGCAGAACGCGCGGCGGAGCTGGCAGAACTGGCACTCGCCGGTGGTCACCGTCGCGTCGTGTGGTTGCTGCCGCCGTGGAAATCCTGCGAAGAGGGCAAAGGTCCCAGCGACTTCGCCGGTGTGCCGCTCGACCGCGCGACCGGCGAACGTGCCAGTCGTGTGCGCGCGGCGCTCAAAGAACGGCTTGCCGCGTACGCACCGCGATTGGAACTGGTCGAAGACCTGATGCCACACGATCACCGCCTGTTGCCGGATGGTCTACATCCGCAGGCACTCGGCTTCGCGCGCTTCGCGGACAACCTGGCGGCGAAACTCGGCTGAGCGCAAGTCGAAAAAGCAGAAGTGAACAAGAGGAACGGAGCAACGGAGTTAGAAGTAGCAGATCTTTTGCTTTTCCTTCGTCTGCCTTCCTCCGTTCCTCCGTTCCTCCTGTTCAATTCTTCTGCGTGTTCAATCCCCCAGGCGACGTCGACGCCAAGTCAGGAACAGCAGCAGGAATGTCAGGGTCGATGTCGCACCAAGCCCGCATCCACCGCCTCCGCCACCGCCACCGCCACCACCGCCTCCGGTGCTGATCGACACGGTGGCCGTGCCGACCCGTCCGCCGACCGTGGTGGTGGCGGTGATGGTGGCGGTTCCGGTCGTGGTGGGCGCGGTGAACACGCCACCAGCGGTGATGCTGCCGACATCGGTCGACCAAGTGACGGCAGGCGGGCTGCCGACGATCGGATCACCGAACTGATCGTTGTCGCGGATCACCGAGAAGGTCGCGTCGGCTCCCGGAGCGACGGTCGCGCTGGGCGGATCGATCACCGGGGTGGTGGCGATCTGCGTGACAACCACGTTCACCGTGCTGGTGACCGTTGCACCAGCGGCATCCGTGATGGTGGCACGGATCGGGAAGGTGCCGGGTTTGGTGAAGGTCACCACGGTCGACTTCGACGCATTGCTGCCATTGCTGGTCAACGAGAAGAGCGAGCTCAGTGATCCGGCGAGCGACCAAGTGTAGCTCAGCGCGGGTTCGCCGTTGTCGTCAGCGCCGAGTACGGTGACGGTGCAACTGGTGCCGGCGGGATTGAGTGCACCGGCGGCGGCCGGCGTGGCGATGGTCGGAGCCGCATTGGCGGGCGATGGGTTCGCGCCACTCCAATGGTAACGGAACGCCCGGTTGTTGGCCAACAGGGTCGAACCATAAGCGGAATACTGCATCGCCACCGTGCCGGTGCTGTTCTCGACGCCGACCACGGCGATGCGACCGGCGCCGTAGGTAGTATTGGTCGCCTGCACCTGCTGGTATTGCATGACCAGGTCGCCGGTCGCCTCTTCCAGCACGATCTGGAAGGTCATTGGCAGGGTTGGCACATCGTAGGGTGGCACGCCACTCCAGGTGATCACCGCTTTGCGTGTGGGTGCGTCGCCGGTGATGCCGAAACGTACCGATCCACCTTCTTCGGGGTTGAGATCCATCCACAGCCCTGCCGCTAGGTTGTTCGGTGTCGCGTTGTCCGGCAGCGCATGGTTGCTGGCGGTGAAGATGCCGCTGCTGCTGGCGAAACCAATCACGCCATTGGAACTGATGTACAGGGTGTTCGTGGCATTGCCGTAGAAGGGGATGGTGAAGAGCAGGCCCTGGCCGACGAAGTCATCATCGTTAAGCAAGAGATCGCTGTGAGCGGACGGATTGATCCAACTCATGGTGGTCGTGCTGAGCGCGTAGTTGGCGCCGATGATCACCGTTACTGGTCGCACCACGGTCAGACCGTGGGTGGTGTCGGCGAAGGTGATGGTGTCGCGCCAAGTGCCATCGGTGAGCGCGATGGCATCATTGTTCAGTGTGCAGGTGACGGTGGCCGATGCGCCGGCGCTGAGCGTTCCCGAAGCAGGCGACAAGGTCGACCACGTGTGGTTCCTGGTTGCCGTCCAGTTCAGGCTGGAGGAACCGGGATTGTGCACCTGGAAGGTGGCACTCACCGGATACGGGAGGAATCCGCTCGGGCCATTGGCGCGCAG
The DNA here is from genome assembly GCA_013816485.1 of Planctomycetota bacterium. Taxonomy (GTDB): domain Bacteria; phylum Planctomycetota; class UBA11346; order UBA11346; family UBA11346; genus BOG-1363. The sequence continues at coordinate 4,302 of JACDEI010000037.1, read as the reverse complement.
GCCCGCCGCGTTGCTGACGCGGAACACCGCCGAGTTCTCGAACGATTCGGCGACTCCATCCACCGAAAAGCTGCTGCCGGCGGAAGCGCTACGTCCGAGGCCGCGTTTGGTGAAGGCACGCCACAGTTCGACCGCGTTGGCACCACCGGTGGCGACCTTGTCGGCCTGGAGGATCGCGTCACGCGCCGCGGTGTAGCTGGGATTGGCCGGCGTCAGCTTCAGCCCATCGGTCACCAGTTCGAGCATCAGGGTGTTGCCGGCGGTGGCACCGTGTTTGGAGATCAGTTCACCGCGGCATTCCCACAGCGTCTGGCACCACACCTCACCCATGTCGTGGACGCTGGGGCTGCTGGTGAGGAGGTCGTTGAAGGTCAGGGGATTGAGCGATGCCCCGGTGACTATCGGACCCGGTTCAACCGCATAGGGGTAGCGGCGGATGCCATTGTAGTAGTTCCGCAGCAGGTAGCCGCCGGTGGTATACGTGCCGAGCGGATCGTCCGTGGGTTCGCTGAGCAGGGCGAGGGCATAAAAATCGCTCCAGCCTTCGCCCATGCCGCCGCTCTGCACGGCGTCCAGGTTGCCGAAATCGCCGCCACCGATCAAACGGTGGGTCAGGCCATGGACGTATTCGTGCAGGATGACGGTGGCATCCAGGCTGCTGTCACGATCCGGCGACGATCCGACGGTGAAGATATACATCTGCATGCGCGGCGAAAATCCCGAACCATCGGGCGGGGTGCTGAAGTTCGCATTGTCGGTATCACTGCCGTCCTGCGCATCGGCTTGTACCGCATCGTTGCCCGAACCACCCCGACCGAAATTGTTGGTCTGGAAGTTGCCAGCGCGTTCGGTGAAACCGAGCTGGTAGAGCCGGTCGTGGGCGATATTGCACCAGTAGAAGAGGTTGGTGACCGCCGCATCGCGGTAGGTCGAGGGCTCCAGGGTCAGATTGAGGGCGAAATCAAAGGTCACCGGCGAGGTGCCGCTGCCTTGCGGTCGTGGCAGGTCGGGGAAATTGTTGAAATCTAGATCGAGGTGGGCTTCGACGTTGTTGCCGAGCGTCTGGTTCGTGTCGATCCAGCCATTGGGCGAGATGGCGGCACTGATGGTCGGCGTCACCAACTGTCGTGGGATTTCGGTGCCCTGGGTGGGTCCTGGCGCACTCAGTCCTGGAGTCATCGGTGCCGGGCTGTCGCTGGTGTAGACCCGCAGGGCGATGGGTTTGACGACGGAGCTGGTTGGAATGTCACCCTTGGCAGTCCTGGCCGGTGTCGCGTCGTTGGCCAGTGCGGCACCCACCGGTGCAGGCCCGGCGTTCTTGGCCTCTGCCTTAGCCGCGGCAAGACGTGCCGGGTCGGCGAATCCGTGGGAGGTAAGACGGATACGGTCGAGGAGCACGAGCGAGGTGGCATCGACCACCGCTGCGTACATCACCCCGTTCGGACGTTCGACCAGTAGCAACGACCACGCCAGACGCAGGCCGTTGTCGCCGGCAAACCACACCAGGTGCGCACCAATCTCTCCCGTGACGCTGGTCGCCTGCAGACGCTGCGCCTTGGTCGGTCCTTCGCCGGCGGTGAGGGAGATGATGCCATCGGTGGGCAGCTTGTTGCTGCGCAGGGCGGTCGCCACGGCAGCGGCGGCATCGTGTGCCGGTGCAGTCACCAGGGCTGCGCGGTCGGTGAGCTTCGCCGCAGCCTGCGGCAGGTGTGGGACGAAACCGCTGCTGACCGAGACCAGTTCGTCGCGCGCGGTGGTGCGTGCCACCAGCACACTACGGTGGACCGGGATGCCATCGAGCATCTGCCGCCACACGCGGGTGTGCAGGCCGCTGTGTTGGGTGACATCATCGCGGATGATCTCTGCATCGTCGAGGATCTCCGCCCCGCCACCAAACAAAGCCGGCCAGGCGGCGAGGAAACCGCGCAGTGCTTGGTTCTCGCCCGCGATCGCGGCTTGCGCCACGCCCTTGCCAACCCCGGCCGGTCCGGTGAGGAAGCCATCGGGCGAGGCGATGTGCCGCGCGACGCCCAATCGTTCATCGATGGAAACCTGCACCTGTGGCACGACCGCCCGCAGCGCCTGCATGGCGGCCTGCTGGTCGTGCTCCGCGGCAAGTGCAGCAGCGATCGGCAGGCAGCCGAGCAGCAGGGGGGCGATCAGGAGGAAGGGTAGGCGCATGACGGATTTCCAGGCGTGGCGGGGTGGCATGGATAGCTGGTCCCGCCCAGCGTGCCATCGGCAAAAGAGCGGCAGTACAACGTGGCTGGTGGCGTGCGCCAGCCGCTGTCCCGCCCTGGGTCCGTTGACGGTGGTGGGCTGCCGGCGTGCGCCTACGGTCGGCTACCTGACACGCGCCGGAGCGACCCATGCCCAGTATCCGCCCCAGTTATTACGATGCGATGCTCGTCACCATGTCGGGCGAGATGGTCGATGTCGATGTGTGTGTCTATGGTGGCACGGCCGCGGGTTTGGCGTCGGCACTTCAGGTCACGCGCATGGGACGTTCGGTGGTGCTGATCGAGCCATCACGGCGCGTCGGCGGCTTGGTGGCTGCGGGTCGTTCGTGGAGTGGTGTCACGGCCAAGCCGGTCATCGGTGGCCTCGCACGTGAGTTCCAGCAGGCGTTGGCGCGGCACTATGGTGTCGACCACACCAGCGATGCTGCGTGGTCGTGGGAACCACACGTCGCCGAGGCGCTCTGCACTCGCTTGCTCAGCGAGGCCAAGGTCGCGGTGCGGCTCTATCAGTTCGCTCACGAGGTTCAGGTCACCGCCGGTGTCATCACCCATCTGCTGCTCGAAGGTGGCATGCAGGTGCGTGCGCGCATGTTCATCGACGCCACCGCCGAGGGCGATCTGCTGGCGTTGGCGCAGGTGCCGTGGACCAGCGGGCGCGAAGCCGGCGACGTGTACGACGAAACCCTGGCGGGTGTCCAACGCGGCGTGCATCAGCAGTTCGAATTCCCCGTCGATCCGTACATCGTCCCAGGCCAAGCGGCGAGCGGGCGCATCGCCGGCGTCAGCGACACCGTGCCGGCTGCTGCCGGCAGCGGCGATCAGGCATTGCCCGCCGCTTGTTTCTCTCTGTGCCTAACGCGCGACGCGGACAAACGCCTGCCCTTCGTCAAACCGCAGGACTACGATCCGCAGTGGTACGAGCTGCACCTGCGTTATTTCGCCACCGGCTGGACGGATGTCTTCAGCAGTTTCCTGCCCATCCCCGGCAATAAGACCGAGGCTGGCAGTCACGGCCCCATCGGCATGGATGTCATCGGGCAGAATCATGCGTGGGTGACGTCCGGCTACACCGTGCGTGAGGAGATCTTCCAAGCGCATCGTCGTTACCAGCAGGGCCTGCTGTGGTTCCTCGCCAACGATCGGCGGGTGCCGGAACGCATCCGTCAACCGATGGCGCAGTGGGGACTGTGCAACGACGAGTTCATCACCACCGCCGGTTGGCCGGAGCGCCTGCACCTGCCGACGACGCGGCGGATGGTCGGCGACCACGTGATCACCGAGCACGAGGTACGTCGCGCACGTCTGGCGACCGACGTGGTCGCTCTCGCCGGTGGCGACCTGCGACTGCCGCCCTGCCAACGAGTGATCGTCGACGGCCGGGTGCAGAATGACGGCGCCCTGCACGAGGCGCTGACGAAACCATTTCCGGTGTCGTGGCGTGCGCTCATCCCGCCGGGCGGCTCGGTGCAGAATCTGCTGGTGCCGGTGTGCCTGTCCGCCAGCCATGTCGCCAGCGGTGCGCTCACCAACGACGCCGTGCGCATGGCGCTGGGCCAAGCCGCGGCGACCGCGGCCTGTCAGCTCATCGCCGCCGATCGTGACGTGCACGACCTCGATTACCCGACGTTGCGCGCGCAGTTATTGCAGGATGGGCAAGTGTTGGGATGAATTGCAAGGCCACGGACTACAGGCTACAGGCTACAGGCTACAGGCTACAGATCTGACCGGTGACGAGCGCAGTAGTATCCGATTCGGCTCCTCGTCGTTCGCGGTGGAAACGATCCAGGGCAATGACGAATGGAGATGGCTGTATTTTGCGCCCCGTCAGGGGCGGCATGGAAATAGCCCGGCACTTCAGCGCCGGGAACAGGGTTTCCATTACTCGTCGAGTCCCGGAGGGACGGCTGAAATTACCATGCATTTCAGCCGTCCCTCCGGGCAATGCCTGTAAACTTAGCCGCCAAGTTCTGTCCACGCAGTCGGCTGCGTATTACTTCCCATTGATTTCCACTTGACAAAGGCAGCTATTCGGGCGGGCGGCCTGCATGGGAAAATCTCATGC
>JACDEI010000036.1 GCA_013816485.1 Planctomycetota bacterium | reverse complement strand
CCACTGGCCCGCAGTTCGTCCTCATGCGGGCCAGTGGCCCGCGGTCCCAGGGGCGGACAACCGACTGCTCGCAACGCGCCGCCACTTCGCACGTTGTTCTGCCATGCGCCTGTTGCTGCTCGCCGTCTGTGCCGCGTCCATGTCCGCCACCGCCGCCGACTGGCCGCAGTTCCGTGGTCCCACCCACGACAACGTCTCGGTCGAGGACGCCTGGAGCCACACCTGGCCCGCCGATGGCCCGAAGAAGCTGTGGAGCGCCAAGGTCGGCACCGGCTTCGCGGCGATCTCCGTCAGCAACGGCAAGGTCTTCACCCAGGGCAACGACCAGGAGCAGGACAGCGTGTGGTGCCTGGATGCAGCCACTGGTGCGGTGGCATGGAAACACACCTTCGCAGCCAAGCTCGATCCGAAGTACTACGCTGGCGGTCCCAGTTCGACGCCGACAGTCCACGACAGCGCAGTCTACACGCTGAGCAAACGCGGCCTGATCCACTGCCTCGACGCCATCTCCGGCGCGGTGCGTTGGAGCCACCAAATCGCCGACGAGGTGAAACCGCCGTCATGGGGTTTCGCCAGTTCGGCAGTGATCAGTGGCGACCTGGTGTTGTTCAATGTCGGCAAGGCCGGACTCGCGCTGAAACGTGCGGACGGTGCGCTCGCCTGGAGCAGCGGTGCTGGCCTTCCCGGTTACGCCAGTCCAGTGCTGTTCACGCGTGGCGGTACCACACTCGCCGCGATGTTCGGTGCCGAAACGCTGCGCGCAGTGGAGGTCGCCACCGGCACCATCCGTTGGGAACTGCCGTGGAAAACCAGCTACGGCGAGAACTCGCCCAATCCGCTCGTCGGCGGCGATACGCTGCTGGTCTCCACCGGTCACGGCCTGGGCACGTCGTTGTTCACGCTTGCCGATGGCGCACCGGAGCTGCGCTGGAACACCACGGTCATCGGTAACCACCTCAACACGTCGATCCACCACGACGGCCACTACTACGGTTTCGACGGCCGTGTGAACAAGGACGGCGGCCACCTGGGCTGTCTCGACGCCGCCAGCGGCAAAGAGCTGTGGAGCGCCCCACTGCGCGGCTCGCTAATCCGCGCCGGCAACCGATTGATCATCGTCACCCTCACCGGCGAACTGGTAATCGCCGCCGCCGAGCCGCAGGCCTACCGCGAACTCGCGCGCACGCAGGTACTCGGCGGCATCTGTTGGACCGCCCCGACGCTCAGCGATGGACGGCTGTATGTGCGCAATGCCAAGGGCGACGTGGTGTGCCTCGACCTGCGCGGGTGAAACCAGTGCGCGCAACCTCGCGTGGCGGGAAACCAGCCATCACCCCGGCAATGACAGGGAACGTTCATCCGCACTGAAGCGGCAGCAACTGTGGCGGCAGCAACTGTGGCGGCAGCAACTGTGGCGGCAGCAACTGTGGCGGCGGCAAATCGACATCACTGTTGGGGCTATTACCTGCTCGGATCAGACACTGTGCGGCAGCAATCCACGCGAGTTCGCGGTAGGTTCAACAGCCGATCCAACGATCGCTGTTGCACCCGCAGCGACTACCGTAGCGTTGGTGCCCATGCGCAATTTTCCCCGGTTATGCACCCTCCTGGCATTCATTGCGATCCACGCCGCTACACCCGCGGCGGATGTCGACTTCGCCAGTCCACACGCAGCCTACCTCACCGGCTCGGGGCCTCGCACGGTGGCGATCGGCAAGCTGGACAACAACTCCTCGAACGACGTGGTGGTCGGCAACGGATACCAGTGCCACCATCAGCGTGCTGCTCAATCAGGGCGACGGCACCTTCGCGGCGAAAACCGATTTCGTCGTCCCAGGTAATCCCAGTTCCGTGGCAGTCATCGATCTCAACGGCGACACCTACAACGACGTGGCGGTGTCGAACCAGATCACCCTCGGATGCATCTCGGTGTTTCTCGGCAATGGTGATGGGACCCTCCAGGCACGTGTTGATTATTCCGCGGCTGCCAACCCAGTCGCCATGCGCGTCGCCGATATCGACGCTGACGGCAAACCCGACGTCATCGTCGCTGGCACCGGCATCAATTTTTTCAAAGGACTTGGTGACGGCACATTCGCTCCGGCAGTGCAACTCCTGGCCGGCGGCCTGTATGGTAACTCGGTGACCGTTGGCGATCTGAATGGCGACAGCAAAATCGACCTAGCTGTCACGCTCAACTCGCGACTGACCACGCTGTTCGGCAATGGCGATGGAACCTTCCAGTCCCACCAGGTCTGGAACACTGGTGCCCCGGACTTGTCGGTCGGCATGGGCGATTTCAACGGCGATGGTCTGAACGATCTCGCTGAAACCCATTACAGTCACAACAACGTTGCGGTGCTGCTCAACTTGGGCGGTGGGAACTTTGGTCCGCCGGCCACCTTTCCTAGCGGAGTCGGCCCCAAGTCGCTGATGATCGTAGACATCGATGGCGACGGGCACCAGGACATGGTGTGCGTCAATGTCACCAGCTACACCGTCGGCATCCTCCGTGGGCAAGGGAATGGCACCTTCCACCCGCACATTGGGTACCTGACCGGTGCCTCCCCGTACGTCGATGCACTTGGCGACCTCGATGGCAACGACTCGCTCGATGTGGCGACGGCGAACCAGTCCAGCGGAACGGTCTCGGTGCTGCTGCAAGGCATCGGCGCGGCACCAGGCGCGGTGATCAGCATCACCGCCTCACCCGTCAGCGACCGCTATGCCCGCCTGCTCTGGACCACGCCCATGGTCGAGAGTTATGGTCCCGCGACCCACTACGATATGCGCTTGGCGCTCGGTACCATGACCGCTGGGACTTTCGCCAGTGCGACGCCGGTTTCCCCAGGACCGTCGGTTGGTCCGGGAGGCACCGCGGCAAGTTTCGTGTTGAGCGGCTTGTCGCCGGCGACGACCTACTCGGTCGCACTTACCGCCACCGATGCCTTCGGTCGCACCAGTCCGCTATCGGACATCGAGACCTTCACCACGGCGGCCTCGGACCTGATACCGCCAGCCCAGTTGTCACTCTACGCCGGGTATATCGGCAACGACTACTGCGTACTCCGCTGGACTGCTCCTGGTGATGACGGCCTGCTCGGCACCGCGGTGTCCTATGACCTGCGGATGAGCACCACGCCGATTACCGACGACCTGACCTTCGCCGCCGCCACTCCCATCCCGACCATCGCTCCAAAAGTCAGCGGACTCCCAGAAGAACTGCTGATCACCGGTCTGACCGACGGCACTACTTACTATTTCGCCATCACCGCCAGCGATGAGGTCCCACTGACCAGTATCCGCTCGTCAACCGTGACGGTGACCACCGATGTCGGCGACACCATCGCCCCCGCCACCATCACCACGTTGAGCGTTATCGCTTCGACGCCCACCTCGTTCACCGTGCGTTGGACGGCGAAAGGTGATGACTACAGCTACGGACAAGCCACCAGCTACGACCTGCGCTGGTCCAACGGTCCGCTCGATGGAGTGACCTTCTATACGGTCGGTATCCAGGTCGCCGGCCTGCCCGTTCCCACTCCTGCTGGCACCATCCAGGAGATGCTCGTCACCGGCCTCACCCCGCAGACCACCTACCAAGTAGCCCTGGCCTCATCGGACGAGGTGCCGAATACCAGCGCGATTTCCAACGTGGTCGTCCTCACCACGCCAGAGGGCACCGCTCCCGCAGCGATCAGTAACTTGGCGGTATCGTCTCCGACCAGCACCACCTTGCAGCTGACCTGGACCGCTCCGGGCGACGACGGCACCACCGGCACGGCCACCAGCTACGATGTGCGCTACAGCACCACTCCAATCACCGATAACACCACCTTTGCTGCTGCCACGGCCGTCACCGGTGTGACGGCGCCGCAGATCGCTGGCAGCGTCGAACAGCTGACGCTGACCGGCTTGGTCGCCAGCACCACCTACTACGTCGCCATCCGCACCCGTGATGAAGTGCCTAACACTTCCGCGCTGTCGAATGCCATCAGTGGCACGACCACCGCCACACCGGGCGGTTCCGGCTCAGGCGGTGGTAGCAGTGGCGGCGGGGCCTGCGGGCTCGGCTCCGGTCTGACGACGTGGTTGCTACTCAGTGGTTTCCTGCTGCTGTGCGTGGCACGGGCGTCTCGCCCGTGATATGGTGATAAACCACGGGCGAGACGCCCGTGCCACGGTGAATCGCGATCACTTCTTCGCCGGATGATCGCCCGTCAGCGCCACCACCTGCTTGTCCGCCAGCAGCCGTTCCTTGAGCGCCGCATACGGCACGCGCTGCACGTCGAGTCCGTCGCGCGCGGCGATCACCGCCGCGCTGCCGCAGGCCTGGCCCATCGCCATGAAGGTCCATTCCAGGCGGATGGCGCCGTAGGCGACGTGGGTCGAGGACGGACATGAGCCGGCGAGCAAGTTGGTGCACTCCGAGGCCTTCGGCACCAACGAGCGGTAGCTGATGCCGAACGGGGCCCAGTCGTCGCCGCCGAAGACGAAGCCTTCGTTGTAGGAGAAACCATCTTTGACGATGCGGCGCACGTGGTGGGTGTCGGGTGGCCAATAGGCCACGGCGATCGGGTCTTCTACCGGAGTCTGGTTGGATTTTCGCGTGTGGTGTTCGGTGATGACGTAGTCGCTCACCATACGGCGGGCGTCGCGCACGTAGAACATCCGCGGCCAGCCGTCGTTGTCAGCGAACTCGTCTTTGCAGGTTCCCCACGCTGACCAGATCTTGCGCGTCGCTTCGGGCACCGCCGGATCGTTGGCAAGGAAATAACACAGGCCCTGCGAGAACACCCGGTGAAAACGCACGATGCGTTCGCGCGTGGCGTAGTCGCCGCCTGGGTACTCGAAGTTCATGCCGTAGAGGTTGAGCGAGAGGTCGTGCCAGCTCCCCATATCGGTTTTTCCGTTCGGCAGATTGGCACCGGGAGAAAATAGTTTTCCGCCGGCTTTCAAGTAGCGCAGATAGATCTCGTACTGCGCTGGATCGTAACCGCCCGGCTTGGTGAACGGCACGCGATTGGCCTCGACCTTGGTGAAACAAAAACGAAAGCAGAAACCCTGGAGGCGATGATCACCGTCACCTGGTGTGCCGAACGGTTCGTCCTGTACCGTCGGGATGAGCCCGCTGGTGGGATCGCCAGGAATGCGGTAGGGATCGACCTTCACGCTGAACTGGCGGTAGGAGTTCTCGCCGCGGATGCCGTTCTTGGTCTCACCGTAGCGCGCGTTCGGCTCGCGACCGATGATGGTGCTGACGCCGGCGACGTGCAGCAGGTCGCCTTCGATGGTCGCGTCGATGAAGACCTTGGCGCGCACGGTGAGTCCCGACTCGGTGCGGATGGCGGTCAAGCGTGTGCCGGTCTTCTCAATGCCGGCGGCACCCAGGATCAGTCGTTCACGCAGACGCGGCTTCACGCCGTGTTCGGCCAACAACGTATCGACCACACTTTGCGCAACGTGCGGCTCGAAGCGCAGACCGAAACCATCCTTGCCGTAGGCCTTGCCGATGCGGCGGTAGAACTCCGCGGCCAAACCGCCGACGGCGACAGAGTTCTTGAAGTTGTGGTTATCGATGTCGGTGCCACCGAGGCCGTCGACGCTGATGCCACCGGCATAGGTGCCCGGCTCCAGCAGCACCACCTGCCGGCCTTCCCGTGCGACCTGTACCGCTGCCATCACGCCGGCGGCGGTGGCACCATAGATGCAGACCTCGGTGTCGAGGATCTCAGCGGCAGAGACCGTGCAGCAAAAGAGGGCGAGCAGGAATGGGCGGATGGTCATGGCGCAGTAGTACCTGACTTCAGGGTGTCACGATGGTTACCTGAGTCAGGGTGTCGCGTTTGCTGAAATCAACACAGCGGAAACACCACAGCACCCGGTATCAAAGCAGTTCGGAGATCGGCTGATCGACCGCGTGCGCCTTGATCAAGGTTTCCAACACCAAGCGCTCGTCGGTACCGATCTGCCGGACGGTCTTGCCGAAGATCAACTCAAGATCTTCCAGGATGGCAGGTGTCACCTGTTCCCAACCGACGATGAACAAGGTGTCGGGTTCCTCCCACACCGGGATGCACTGGTAGTGGAGCCACAGCGGCTGGGGACCGAGGATGGCGAGAAGACGTGGAGTTTCGACGTATTTCGTCACGGTATTTTCCAAGGCCGCGCGGCCTCATCCCCAGCCTGCACGCGGTCAATCCTACGGTGCTTACCAAGGCCGCGCGGCCTCATCCTCAGCCAGCGCGCGGTCGATCATGTAGTCACCGGCGCGCGCGACAATGCCGCCACCACCGCATCGGGATCATAGACGCATCCACCCCAGGTCCCGCCACCAAGGTGCTGGAGCGCGGCCCACAACTTGGTGTCGGCAGGCAGGGCCGGATGCGGGGCGAGGTCCTCACGCGGACTGCGGCGCAGCAGTTCCGCGGCTCCCCACGCAGCGTCGTGGTCACCCGCGGCATCACCGATGAGATCGACGGTGCCTTCCTGACCATCACGGTCGACGATGATGCGGATGCGGTCCCCGTCGCGCAGCTTGCCGATCGGGCCACCGGCGAGGGCTTCCGGGCCGACGTGGCCGATACAGGCGCCGGTGCTGACGCCGCTGAAGCGCGCGTCGGTCAGCACCGCCACCTGTTTGCCCCAGGGGATGTGCTTCAGCGCCGAGGTCACCTGGTAGATCTCCTCCATGCCGGTGCCCATCGGACCGCCACAGCAGAGCACCACGATATCGCCAGATTTGACCGGCTTATCGCTGAGGCCTTTGATCGCCGCGACGGCGTCCTTCTCGCGCACGAATACACGGGCAGGGCCGGTCTTGCGATAGACGTGGTCGGCATCGACCACCGACGGATCGATGCTGGTGGCCTTGATTACCGCGCCCTCCGGACAGCAATTGCCGGAAAGAAAAGCGATGGTGCCGGTCATGCCGCGGGAGCGCGCTCGTTCTGGTGCCATGATCACGTCGTCGGGATCAACGCCGTCCTTGGCCAAACGTTCACGCAGCACGCGGCGACGTTCGCTGGTTTCCCACCACGCGAGCACATCGCCGAGACGTTTGCCGCTGGCGGTCAGCACATCGAGTTTGAGCAGACCGAGCGCACGCAGGTGCAGCATCACCTCGGGCACACCACCAGCGAGGTAGACGCGCACCGTCGGATGGTTGCTCGGTCCATTGGGCAAGGCGTCGACGATGCGCGGCACGCGGCGCATCAGCGCCAACCAGTCCGCGCGTTGCGGTCGCGGCAGGCCAGCGGCGTGCGCGATGGCGGGCAGGTGCAGCAGTGCATTGGTCGAACCACCAACCGCGGCATAGGTCGCCATGGCGTTGTGGATCGCATCCGGCGTCAGGATTTGCGACGCGGTGATACCGACCTTGCGCTGATGGATGAGCGCGCGTGCCGATGCGCGCGCCAATTCCAACCACACGGCTTGGCCCGACGGCGCGAGTGCAGCATGCGGCAGGGCAAGGCCAAGCGCCTCACCGATCACCTGCATGGTCGCCGCGGTACCAAGGAACTGACATCCGCCACCCGGCGTGGCGCACGCACGACAGCCGAGTTCCGCCGCATCTTTCAAAGAGATCGAACCGTGCGCATAACGCGCACCGATCGACTGGATGGTGCCGGCGTCCTCACCCTGGGTCGGCGGCAGCGTCACGCCCCCAGGCACAAACACGGCTGGTCGATCGCGGCAACCCGCGAGTGCCATCAGCATCGCTGGCGCACCTTTGTCGCAGGTCGCAATACCAATCACGCCCTTACGCAACGGCAGCGAACGAATCAGCCGCCGCATCACCACCGCCGCATCGTTGCGATACGGCAGGCTGTCGAACATCCCGGTGGTGCCCTGCGAACGACCATCACATGGATCGGTCACCGCGCCGGCGAAGGGTATGATCTGGTGCGCGCGCAGTTCCTCTGCCGCCGCCTGCACCAGCAAGGCGACCTCCCAGTGGCCGGTGTGGTAGCCCAACGCCAACGGAGTGCCGTCGGGACGACGCAGTCCGCCCGCGGTCGAGAGGATCAACACCTGATCACGGTTCACTTCTGCCGGCGTCCAGCCCATCGCCGCGTTCTGGGTCAGACCAAACAAGTCGCCGCTCGGCGCATTCAGCAGCATGTCGTGCGTCAGCGGCAACGAACCAGCCGGCCCGGCGGCGTGCGTGCGCAAGTCGCTCAGCAGGTCGCCACGGTACAAGGCATCGAGGTCGGCATCCGTCATGATGACTCCGGGGTGGGGGAGATTGCAGAGTGCGCCGCCCTGGTGTCAACGCACCCCTTGGAGCACCTGCAGATGCCAGATCACGTGAATCCTACGCGAACATCGACAGCGCGTGCCACGACCCAACCACGTCACGAACTGATCCGGTGAAACGTTCTTGCTCTAAAAGCGGTTAACGCTCGATCGAACTGTCGGTATCACTCCGGCCCCCATCCCTTGCAGGATCACTGTCATGACCACCCGTTCCCTGTCCGTGTCGCTCGCTGGTTGGACCACCGTCGTCCTGTCGTGCGCCATCGCCGTGCCGGCCTTCGCCGCCGACGACATCGTCTTCCTCGCTGGTGGTCGTAGCCACGGCCCTGGCGAACACGAGTTCAACGCCGGGTGCCAGATCCTGGCCAAGGCACTGAACGAACAGAGCGGCCTGGGCATCAAGGCCAGCGTGGTGTCGGGATGGCCGCAGGACGACAAGATCCTCGACGGCATCAAGGCCCTGGTGATCTACGCCGACGGCACCAGCGTGGTCGGCAAGGGCTGGGCCAAGGTCGACGCGTTGGCCAAGCAGGGCGTCGGCATCATGTTCATGCACTACGCCGTGCACCCCTCGAAAGAGGACGGCGAGAAGTACTACCGCCCGTGGATCGGTGGCGCGTTTGAAGACGGCTGGTCGGTGAATCCACACTGGGTCGCCGATCTCACCGCGCTGCCCAACCATCCGGTCGCACGCGGCGTGACCGGCTTGGTCCAAGCCTATGACGAGTTCTATTACAACATGCGCTTCCCCGCGGATCGCTCCAAGGTGCTCGACCTGGTGACGGCGATGCCGACGCGCGAGCGCATGAAGAAGTACATCAACCTGTGGAACGAACACGGCGTCGCCGGCCTCGACAAGAAGCAGACGGTGATGTGGGGCATCGAACGCGCTGATGGCGGTCGCGGCGTCGGCTTCACCGGCGGCCACTACCACCGCAACTGGGCGATCGACGGCTTCCGTACCCTGGCGCTCAACGCCATCGTGTGGACCGCAAAGATCGAGGTGCCCACGGACGGCGTGAAGTCGAAGCCGCTGAGCGAAGACGACCTCAACGCCAACCTCGATAAGAAGGGCGACAATCCGCCGCGCCTCAAGATCCCGCAGACCGGTGAATTCAACGCCATCCCGACCGCACCGGTGCAGACCGATCGCGAAGCGAAGTTCCCCGCAGCCGATGGCAAGCCCAAGGCCAGCGCTCCAGCGCCAGCCAACCCACCCGGCAAGACCCCGGCTGCCGCGGCCAAACCGGTGTTCGAAAGCCCGGTGTTGACCAGCGCCACCAAGCCGCGCCTGGTTGAAATCGACGTCGCACTGACCAATGCCAAGGAACTCTACCTGGCGGTGAGCGACGAGGGCGACCTCAGCTGCGACTGGGCGGATTGGATCGAACCCAGGCTCGTAATGGCCGACGGCTCAACCAAGGACCTCACCTCGCTGAAATGGAAATCCGCGGTCACCGGTTACGGCGAAGCCCGCGTCAACAAGTCCAACGACAACGGGCCGCTGAAGGTGGACGGCAAGACCTACGAACAGGGCATCGGTACCCACGCTGCCTCACTGATCGCCTATGATCTGCCGGCCGGCGTGGTGCGCTTCACCGCCAAGGTGGCGATCGACGACGGCGGTATGGAACGCGGTGGCCAGCCGAGCAACGCCTCGATGCGCTTCCGCGTCTACACCCAGGCGCCGAAACAGGATGCCGTGGCCAGCGGCATCACCTTCGTGCCCCCTGAGATCTTCACCACGCAGGACGAACTTGAAGTGACGCTGTGGGCGACCTCGCCGCTGCTGCACAACCCGACCAACATCGACTTCGACGCCCAGGGCCGGATGTACGTCGCTGAGGGCGTAAACTACCGCGGCAAGGGTGGTCGCCAGAAGGCCGGCGATCGCATCGTGGTATTGGAAGACACCGATGGCGATGGCGTGGCCGACAAGACCTCGGTGTTCGTGCAGGAACCACACCTGGCCGCGCCGCTCGGCGTCGCGGTGCTCGGCGACCAGATCGTGGTCTCGCAACCGCCCGACCTGCTGGTCTACACCGACGTGGACCGCAACGGCGTGTTCGATCCCGCGGTGGACAAACGCGACGTGCTGCTGACCGGCTTCGCTGGTCGTCAGCACGATCACAGCCTGCACAGCGTGACCGCCGGCCCTGACGGCCAGTGGTACTTCAACCATGGCAACTGCGGTGCGAAGTTCACCGACAAGTCGGGCAAGACCTTCCGCATCGGCAGCGACTACATGATGCAGGAGGTCGCCGGTCAGAAGAGCGACGACGGCAACGTGTGGATCGGCGGCGCGACCGTGCGCATGAATCCGGACGGCACCAACGCCGTCATCATCGGCCACAATTTCCGCAACAGCTACGAACAGACGATCAACTCCTTCGGCGATCTCTACCAGAGCGACAACGATGATCCGCCTGCCTGCCGCGTCGGCCCGATCATGGAAGGTGGCAACGCCGGCTTCTCGTCGGTCGATGGCAAACGCTCGTGGGGTGCTGATCGCCGTCCGGGGCAGGACACCCCGACCGCGCACTGGCGTCAGGAAGATCCGGGCACCATGCCGCCGGGCGATGTCTACGGCGGCGGCTCGCCCACCGGCGTGGCATTCTATGAAAACGGTGCGCTGCCGGAGAAATGGCGCGGCCTGCTGCTCGCCTGCGAAGCGGGAAAAAACGTGGTGTTCGGCTACCTGCCGACGCCCGACGGCGCCGGCTTCAAACTCGAACGCATGGACTTCCTGACCTCGAACAAGGAAAAGGAATGGGCGGGTTCGGACTTCCTCGGCGGCAAGGCCACCGGCGACCTCAAGACCATGTTCCGTCCCAGCGATGTGTGTGTCGGTCCTGACGGCGCGATCTATGTCGCCGACTGGTTCGATCCGGGTGTCGGCGGCCACGGCACGCGTGACGACGGCATCAGCGGCTCAATCTACCGCATCGCGCCCAAGGGTTTCAAGTCGCAGGTGCCCAAGTTCGACCTCGCCACCACCGATGGTCAAATCACCGCGCTGAAAAATCCCTCGCCCAACGTGCGCAACCTCGGCTTCACCCGTCTGAAGGCCCAGGGTGCCAAAGCGGTGCCCGCGGTCGCTATGCTGCTGAAGGATGCGAATCCGTACCTCGCCGCACGCGCCGCGTGGCTGCTTGCGCAGATGGGCGACAGCGGCATCGCTGCGGTCACGCCATGGCTGAAATCCACTGATGCCGGCCAACGCTTGGTCGCCTACCGCGCCCTGCGCCGTGCCGAGCACAACGTGTTGGCGATGGCGGCGGCGATGGCGAGCGATGCTTCGTCCGCCGTGCGGCGCGAAGTAGCGCTGACCCTGCGCGATGTTCCGGCTGCGCAGAGCGTGGCGATCCTGGCGATCATCGGCAAACAGTATGACGGCAAGGATCGCTCCTATCTGGAAGCGTTCGGCCTGGGCTGCACCGGCAAGGAAGCGCAGGTGTACGCCGAACTCGCCAAGAGCATGGGTGGACCCGCGGAAAGCTGGAGCGACGCCTTCGCCGGCATCGCCTGGCGTCTGCATCCCGCCGAAGCGGTGACCGACCTCAAGGCGCGCGCGCTGGCGAGCGGCCTGACCAATGACCAACGTAAACACGCACTCACCGCGTTGGCCTTCGCGCCTGGGCGTAGCGCCGCTGGCGCGATGCTCGAACTCGCGCACGCCAAGGACTTCTCGCTGAAGGACCTCGCCAAGTGGTGGCTGATGAACCGCAAGGGCAACAACTGGAAGGAATACGACATCGACGGCAGCCTGAAGGCCCTCGGCCTCTACGATCCGGAGAAGGTCAAGCTGGTCGCAGTCGAGATGCCGCCGGAATTGAAGGATGCTCCTGCCCTGCCACCAGCGGCTGAGATCGCCAAGCTGACCGGAGATGCCACCCGTGGTCAGGCGAGCGCAGCGATCTGTTCGACCTGCCACCGCATCGGCAAGACCGGCATCGATTACGGCCCGGATCTGACCAGCTTCGGCAAACAGCAGACCACCGAGACCATCATCCATGCCATCCTTGAGCCCTCGGCGACAATCTCGCACGGCTTCGAAGGCAGCGTGGTCAAGACCACCGACGGCCTGACCATCACCGGCTTGGTGTTGTCGAACAGCGATCCGCTGATCATCAAATGTATGGGCGGTCTGGTGCAGACCGTGCCGCAGAGCCGCATCGCCTCGGTGACCAAGATGACGCGCTCGCTGATGTACCAGCCGCAGATGATGGGCCTGACGCCGCAGGGCGTCGCGGACATCGTGGCGTATTTGAAGAGCCTGTAGGACGCGACGTCGCCAGGGGGGCAATCCCCTGGGGGCGTGGGCCGCCCGCCCGCGCAGGCGACCGTGAGCAGCAACGACCATCATCCCGTTGATGGACGCATAGGGGCGTACGTACACGAACGCGCGGGCGGGCCGCCCACGCCCCAGGGAGAATCCTTCCACATCCACCGTGCCACCTGCTCACGGACGATGAGCCCCCTCCCTGGTTGCCAGTCGCGGCAGGAGCGCGACAAGCCCCCGTATGACCATCCTCTCGCGCCGTGACGTGCTCGCTCTCTCCGCCGCTTTTTCCGCCACGCTCGCCGCCAGCGCGCTGTTGCCGCGCGCATTCGCCGCTGATGCACCGGCTGCGCCCGCGCCGGTGCGCAACCGCGGCATCAAACTCGGCATCGACAACTTCGCCGTGCGGGCGATGAAGTGGAAGGCGCCGGCGTTGATCGACTACGCCGCGAGCCTGAAGACTGATTCGTTGTTCATCACCGACCTCGACGCGTTCGAGAAGCAGGACGACGGTTACCTTACTGACCTGAAGAAAAAGGCTGCCGACCTCGGCATCCAGATCCAACTCGGCTCGTGGTCGATCTGTCCGACCTCGAAGTCGTTCAAAAACACCTGGGGCACAGCCGAAGAACACGGTGCGCTTGTCCTGCGTATGGCCAAAGCCCTCGGCTCGCCGGTAGCGCGGTTCATCCTGGGTGCTGGCCATGACCGCTCGACCGACGGTGGCATCCAAGCGCGCATCGCCGACACCGTCGCGGTGTGCAAGGCACTCAAGGGCCGCAGCGAAGAACTCGGCGTGAAGATCGCGATCGAAAATCACGCCGGCGACATGCAGTCGAACGAACTGGTCGAGCTGATCGAAGCCGCGGGCAAGAGCTACGTCGGTGCCAACATGGATATCGGCAACGGTGTGTGGACCATGGAGGACCCCATGACCACGCTGATCAACCTCGCCCCCTACACCCTGACCACCAGCCTGCGCGACTCGATGATCTGGGAATCACCCAAGGGCGCGACCGTGCAGTGGGTGGCGATGGGCGACGGCGTGGTTGACCTCACCGCGTTCTTCGACGCCTTCGAGAAGTTGTGCCCAGGCGTGCCGGTACACATCGAAACCATCGGCGGCTTCAACCGCGAGATCGCTTACTTCGATCCAGAATTCATGAAGTTGTGGCCCGGGCGCACCGCCGCTGACCTGGCACGCTTCATTGCGTTGGCCAAAAAAGGCAAGGCGCTCGACGCGGGCAAAGGCACCTTCGCCACCGACGCGGAGTTCCAGCAGTTCCAGATCGAACGCAGCATCACCTACTGCAAGAACGTGCTGGGACTCGGGCCCAAAGCTTAAGCACGGGCAGGCTCCGCGATGTCACCCGAGGTCATCACTGCCCTGGTACGACTAGTCGCCAACGGACGAAAGTTCCGCGTCGCGGATGCCGTCGTCATCGAGCACCTGATTGAGATGGGGGTGCCGCAAGCACACGCCGCTGAACTGCTGGCGGAAATCGCCCAGGGCCTGCAACACGGAAGCGACGTGGCAGTCGCCGGCACTGGCGAACCACCACCCTGTCCGCCGGCATCGCCGCTGTACTTGGCCGGGTTCACCGAAGGTCAGCGCGCCGTCCTCGCAGACGTGCAGACGCGGCAGAGTTCCCGCCGCACCATGTTGGCGATCGCCGTGCTCATCGTTCTCGGCGTGCTGATCTATGTCGTGGTTGCGCGCTGAGGAGCAGTCTCAAGCGAACGCCGCGATCAACTCCGCCGGCAATCGTGGTGTCGCGCCAGCCTGGGTGCAGACGAAGGCTGCCGTACGCGCGGCAAGTGCATGGACGGTGTCGATCGGCAATCCACGTAATAGACCAACGATAAGCGCAGCGGTGAAGGCGTCGCCGGCTCCGATGGTGTCGACCACCGTGACGTCTGAACCAGAGTGCTCGTGCAGACCGGCGGCATCGCACAACACACTGCCGTTTGCGCCACAGGTCACTGCTACCAGCCGCAGGTCGTAACGCTGCAGCATCGCCGCAGCGCCAGAGCGCAGATCTTCTGACAGATCGAGCAGGCGCGCCACCACCGGCCATTCCTGATCGTTGAGCTTGACCACCTGGCAAGCACCGAGCGTGCGATGGAGGATCTCGCGGCTGTAGTAGTGCTGGCGCAGGTTGACGTCGTAGATGCGCAGACAGTCAGGGCGCGTCGCGGCCAGGAATGCCTGGATGGTCGAGCGCGACACCGCCCCGCGCTGGGCCAAGGAGCCAACACACACGGCGTCAGCCTGCACCGCCAATTGCGGCATATCGGCCTGCAAAACGATGTGGTCCCACGCCACACCTTCAGTGATGGTGAAGGTCGAATTGCCCGCGGCATCAAGCACCACCCCAGCGGTTCCGGTCGGATGTTGTGGATCGATCGCCACGTGGCTGCGGTCAATGCCCAGGGTTTCCAGGTGGGTCATCACGCCGCGTCCCAAATCGTCATCGCCGACGGCGCTGACCACCACCGAGCGCAGCCCGAGTTGAGCCGCCTGCCACGCGACGTTCGCCGGCGCACCACCGACCTGGCGGCCACCCGGCAGCAGATCCCACAGGATCTCGCCAAGTCCGACCATTAGTGGTTGGGATGTCGGTGTTTGCTGGTGATCACGCGCAGTGGTGGGTGGCTGATTCATGGACGGCTCCCCGTGGATACATGGTGATTGGCAATTCGTCGACCATCACCCATTCAATCGCCTGCGCTGCGTAAGAGCATGATCGCTGCGACGAGCGACCAACCGATCAGCACCACGACCGACGACCAACGTACCCAGGTCCAGCCAGCGGATCTCCCCCCTTCGCTGGCAAAGCTCCACACGCCGGTGCCGAGGTTCATCAACACGCCAACCGCCGCGACCAGGGCGCACACCGCAAACGGCAATGCCAGCGCGAGTGCGGCATTGCCCGCATGTGGGCCGCTCTGACGCCCAGCAAGGATCAGAACGACGGCCACTACCATCACCGGGATTTGCAAAACCAGGCCGGTGCCAGTGAGGACGGTGACGATGGTCGGCATTGGAATGGAGCATGCCGTCATCACTGGCAACGGCCAACGGCAGAAATGGCGCCCTGGGGGGGCGGACTTCAGTCTGCGCAGCGACGTTGATTCCGCAGATCAGCGATCACCTAGGAGAAATAACACTGCGCAGACTGAAGTCCGCGCCCCCAGGGTCAGATCCCGGTCGCCTTGCGGAACGCGCGCCAACCACCGTGGCTGGTGATGTCGGCGCAGCCGACCACGCCATAGGATTCACAGACGAATCCGTTCACCACGCGACCATCTTCCAACTCGATGCGGCCGATGCCGAGCGGCATCGGGATGCTGGCGACGAAACGGCCGAAGGCCGTTTCATCAAGGCGCCAGACTTCGACCTGGATGTGGCCACCACCTTCGGCCACGCGCACCATGCCGGGTTTCGGCGGCGTGGTCGGTAGGTGGTAGAGCCGGTACTTCGCGGCGGTACGCGTGGTCTCCTCCAACTGTGCTCCGTGGTCGGTCAGTTGGCGATTCAGCGGCTGGCCGGTGAGGTGCGCGCCGACGACGGCCAACGTCACGCCCGAGCCCGACGGTGGACGTGCTGCCGGCACAGATGCCGCGCGATCGTTGCCCAGACCATGACCAACCCGCGCATGCAGCGCTGCACCGAGGTCGGCGAGGAACGCGTCGCTCCAAGCCGGTGCAAACAACGTCACGCTCGCCGCCAAACCATCGGCCATGGTTCCCACCGGCACGCTCAGCGCCGCGGTGTCGAGGAGGTTGGCGAAGTTGGTGAAGATGCCGAGACGGCTGTTGAGCTTCACCGGATCGGCCAACACCGCGTTCACCGTCGGATATTCTGGCACGGTAGGCAGCGCGATGACATCGCAGAGTGCCCAGGCAGCCTCCGCCGCGCGACGCAATTCGAGTAAACGATAGCGGTCACGATGCGCTGACACCGCCGTGGCGGTACGCCCCCCCAGGACGATGTCGCGCACCACCGGATGGCATTCATCCGGATGGGCAGCGATGAAGTCACCGACACCCGCCGTGCGTTCCGCGACCCACGCGCCGCCGTAGAGCGACTCGGCGGCATCCGCGAACGGCGTGTAGTCGATCTCGACCACCGGGCAGCCCAGCGCACGCAGGCTGATGCAGGCGGTGGCGAACGCCGTGCGTACGGCTGGCACGCAGGTCGCGAGTACGGCATCCGAGGGAATGCCGATGCGAGTGGCCTTCGTCGCTGGACGCGCCGGCTGCGTTCGACGCGAGAACGGATCCGCCGCATCGAACGCGCCGATGATGTCGAGGACAGCCTTGGCATCCGCAACACACGACGCGAACACACTGACACAATCAAGACTGCGCACGGCAGGCACCACGCCGCGGGTGCTGACCAGTCCGCAGCTCGGCTTGAGTCCAACGATGTTGCCCATCGCCGCCGGCACACGGCCGGAGCCGGCGGTGTCGGTGCCGAGTGCAAACGGCACCAGACCAGCGGCGACCGCACAGCCGGAACCGGAACTGGAACCACCGGGAATGATCGTGGGATTCAGCACATTGCGCGGCACGCCATACGGTGAGCGCACGCCCACCAAGCCGGTGGCAAATTGGTCGAGGTTAGTCTTGCCGATCGGAATAGCCCCGGCGGCGATCAGCCGTTCGACTGCCGTCGCGCTGACCATTGGGGTGTAGGCAAACGCCGGACAGGCCGCAGTGGTCGGGACACCAGCGAGATCGATGTTGTCCTTGATGACAAAGGGAACACCGAACAACGGCAGACTCGCTGGATCACGTCCGTGCAACGCCCGCGCATAGGCCTGAGCCTGCTCATGCGGCAATAGGCGGATGAACAACGCCGGATCGTCGTGCGCGGCGATACGATCGTAGGTCGACGCCACGACCTCTGCGGGCGTGGCCCCGGCGCGGTAACGTGCAGCAAGATCAGCAATCACACGACTCATGCCAGATCACCGTTTCTTGAAGACAGAAAATCTAGCCACAGAGGGCCACAGAGGCCACAGAGGCCACAGAGTTGAAGAGGCTGTCATTCCTCTGTGCTCTCTGTGGCCTCTGTGGCTAGGTTTCATGCTTTGGTTTCTCATCTCACGTTCCGGCCTGCTGCCAGCGCGCGCGTTCGGCAGCAAACGCCGCGTCACGTTTCTTGGTGAAGGCGGTGATCTCACGATCGTTGTCCGCCAGGAAGCGCCGGTACTTGGCGAGCGAGAACTCACCGTCCTCGATGCGCAATTTGAGGCGGCCGCGCGGGAACTCCTCACGCAGGCGCAGCAGTTCCTCGGCGCTCACCGGATAGAAGCGAATGCGATCGAATTGGCGCAGCAGCCACGGCGTGCCCTTGGCGAAGTCCGCGGTGGCGCGCCAGGAGTTCCACATCTGCACCGTGCGGCCGACAAACTGGTACCCACCTGGGCCTTCCATGCCGTAGACGCACATATAGGCACCGCCGATACCGACGGCGTTTTCTGGCGTCCAGGTGCGTGCCGGGTTGTATTTGGTGGTGACCAAGCGATGGCGTGGATCTACCGGCGTTGCGACTGGTGCACCGAGGTAGACATCGCCGAGGCCCAGCACCAGGTACTCGGCGTTGAAGACCGTGCGCTGCACGTCGTCGATGGAGTCGAGACCGTTGACGCGGCGGATGAATTCCAGGTTCGACGGGCACCACGGCGCATCCTTGCGCACCGTGCGCATGTAAATGTCGATGGCCTTCTGGGTCGCCGGATCATCCCACGACAACGGCAGGTGCACGGTGCGCGATGGCACCACCAGATGGTCCGCATCCGGCAGCACAGCTTCCGCATCAATCAGCAGCTTCAGCAACGTGGCCTCAGCGATGATCGCCGGATCGTAGTGGATCTGGAGCGAACGGATGCCGGCGGTGAGGTCGATGATTCCGTTCAGCGCACCGGCACGCAGCGCGGTCTCCAAGGCGTACACGCGCATGCGCAAGCCGAGGTCGAGCACCAACGGGCCGTATTCGATCAGCAGGTATTCGTCACCAGCACGGCGGTAGCATACCGCCGGCGCGCTGGCATTTCCTTTGAGGCGATGCAGCACCGCGTCCTGTTCCGGTCGCGCCGCGGTCGGCAGTGCACGTCCAGGCGCGGCGGCCTGCTCGCGCGCCGCTGCATGATCCAGACGCACGAAGCGCACCTGATCACCGGCCTTGAGCTGACCGAGCTTCCACCGTTCGGCAGCGGCAACGACCACCGGACAGACGAAACCGCCGAGGCTGGGACCATCGGGGCCGAGCACCACCGGCATATCACCGGTGAAATCCACCGCGCCGAGGGCGTAGGCGTTGTCGTGGATGTTCGACGGATGCAGGCCGGCCTCACCACCATCCGTGCGCGCCCAGCGTGGCTTGGGTCCGATCAAGCGCACGCCGGTGCGGTTCGACTGCGGACTGACGCTCCACGTAGCAGCGAAGAACTCGCGGATGTCCGCCGGCTTGAAGAAGTCGGGAGCGCCGTGCGGGCCGTAGAGCACGCCGATGCGCCAGATTTTTTCATACCGCGGGATCACGGCCTTCGGCACATCCGCCGGCTCCGCCACTGGCGACAGATCGCTGATCGCCAGTTCATCACCAGCGCGCAGTTCACGACCGTGTGGACCGCCGAAACCACCGAGCGTGAAGGTGCTGCGACTGCCGAGGTAGAGCGGCGCTGCAATGCCACCGCGCACGCTGAGGTACGAGCGCACACCGCCGTTCTCCAGACCACCGAGCTTCAGTACGCCGCCAGACGGCACTTGGATTGGCTTCCACCACGCGACCGGTCGGCCATCGAGATCGGCGGCAAGAACCGCACCCGTGAGTGCGATCACCGCTGCCCGTCCGAAACGCAGCGCCACGCCGCCAAGCGTCATCTCCAGGCCGGCAGCCTGATCGGGATTCCCGACCGCACGATTGCCCAGGCGCAACGCGAGATCATCCATCGGACCCGATGGCGGCACACCCACCGCCCAATAACCGATGCGGCCTGGGCTGTCCTGCACCGTGGTCTGGATGCCAGGTGTCAGCACGGCGATGTCCGCCGGTGGCATCGGCAATCCGATGAGCGCCGCGGTGGCGGTACCATCCGCAACCGCCGGATGCGCGCAGAGCGCGGCGATACGACGTTGGTCGCTGACCACACCAGCCAATTGCACGGTGGCGACCTGACGCGCGAGCGCGGCGAGCGCTGCGCTCGCGTCGATGCCGCGCGCTACCAGGTAGACCAGCACCGCACCGGAGATGACCGCATCCCCGATCGCCACCCGCAGATCAGCCCCTTCGGGCACCGACGCGGCGATCAGCCGGCCAGCGGCACAGGCAACGATGCGCGCCGTGGCGGTAGTGACACCACTGAGGGCGGGCTGGACCGCCGACGATGAGAGTTCCTCGACGATTGCTGCGCCATCGGCGATGACGAACACCACTTCCATCGCCTGGCCGACTGACAACTCCCCGACCAGTGAGGCGGCGGCCAGGTGGAGTTGGGCGCGCAGGTCATCGAGTGCCGGTGCAGGCCTGAGTTCGATCACGCAGCGATCGCCCTGACGCAGCGTCAGCTCACGGTCGATCGGCAATTGGCCGGCGGCAATGATGACGCCGACCCGGCGGACCCATTGCGGTGCACGACCGAAGCGCAGGCCGAGTTCGTCGCAGCGTTCGCGTAGCAGGTGGCGCGTCTGGGGGGTGATCAGTGCGAAGCTCATACATCCCACACCAGCATACGCACCGGCGAGGGATCATAGGCATTACACGGGTTGTTGAGCTGCGGGCAGTTCGAAACCAACACCAGCGTGTCCTGATCGGCCACCAGTTCGACGTACTTGCCCGCGTCAGAGACGCCGTCGGCGAAGGTCAGTCCACCAGCTGGCGTCACCGGTACGTTCATGAAGAAGTTGACGTTGGACGACAGGTCGCGTTTGCCGAGCTGCTGGCCGGTGGTCTGTGCATGCTGCGCCAAGGCGAGCAGAAAGGTATCGCGGCAGTTGTGCATGTGTTGTTTGTCGTGGGCGTAACGCACGGCGTTTGATTCCGCCGCGCAGGCACCGCCGATGGTGTCGTGGCGACCACAGGTGTCGGCGGTGATGGTCATCAGCGGCCGTCCGAGATTCGTCAGCAGCTTGGTGCCAGTGGTCAGGTAGACGCGTCCCTGCACGCGCAGCGTGGTCGCCGCGCAGTAACGCTCCGCCGCATCGGTGGCGTTGTAGAACATGGTGTCGACCGCCTGGTTGCCTTCGAGATCGACGATGCGCAGGGTCTGGCCTTTTTTTATCACGCGTGTCCAACCGTCACCGGAGTTGACGACCTGGTTGTGGATGGCGGTGGCGGGGTCGCGCTGGCTGGCGATGAGAGTCATAGGTGGATCCTGGAGAGTCCGGGGTCCGGGGTCCGGAGTCCGGGGTCTTGTCGGCGGGATGCTGCAAGTGGTGCTTGTCGCTTTGACTCCGGACACCGGACTCCGGACACCGGACAATGGTCGTTTTTCATCGGTAGAGCACCTCGGTGCGTTCAAATCCACGACCATTCTCCGGCCGCGACACCCGACACGGATCCTGCGGTCCGGGCGGATCCGCATGCCACAACTCGATGCCGATCGGTTTCGCGGTGTACGTCGGTGAGGGATCGAGCGGATGCGGAACCGCGGTAAATATCGCCAGAACCTCCATCTCGCTGCGCAGATCAATCGCCGCACCGGAGCGGCTGTTGCCGGGAACGAAGCGCAGATTCGCCTGCTCATCCGCCGCGACCTTGGTGAAGAAGTTGACGTTGGCGACGATGTCCTTCGCACCCAGGCCGTGTTTGCCCAATTCGATCAGCAGGTTGTCGCGCGCGTTGCGGAACCACTCGTTGCGGTGCGTCTGGTAGCCACGTTCGCCGTAACGTGCGCGCACGTCATCGGCGGTGTTGTGCCCGGTCATGGTATCATGCCAGCCGCAAGTATCACCGGTGATGGAACAGAGGATGCGCCCCATGTCCGAGTACAGCACGCGTCCCGTGGTCAGAAATGCGGTGTGCTGCGCCTTCAAGGTGTCGGCCATGTTGTAGCGTTCGAGCGGCTGCACGGCGTTGAAGAACAGCGCGACGAGGTTGCCACCGCCCTCGATATCGGTCAGGCGTACGCCGGTGTGGCGCGGCAGGCGCCACGACCACATGGCACCACCACGCAGGATTTCGCGGTGGATGAGTTTTGCTGAGGGAATCGCAGGCAACGAGGTCATAGACTCACCGACATGAAAATGGGAAGCGAACCACCACGACGCCACGACGCCATGCCAAGAGCGGGATGAGTCCCCCCTGGGAGCGCGGACTTCAGTCTGCGCCACGACAAGAGCACCCGCATAAAGACGGCCACCCGCATAAAGGTTGCGCAGACTGAAGTCCGCGCCCCCAGGGGTCGCCGATGTAGGAGGTGATTCGCTGAGGATCGGAAGGCGCGCGGTACGATGACCATTGGTCGTCGCGGGCCGTCCCGGAATGTTACCGCGCCCTGGCCGTCCAGGGTGGGATGAAGATGGGTGGGGAGGCTAGTCGTGATGAACGCTTGGCAATGGTTGTGCCAAACGTGGTCGCACACGAATGACATCGTACGCGGAAGGCTGTCCGCCCCTGGGACCGCGGGCCACTGGCCCGCAGTTACGTTACATGAGTTCTTGTGCGCGGGCTTCTGAACGAACCCACGTCCACTGCTTCCCAATGACCAACTGCGGGCCAGTGGCCCGCGGTCCCAGGGGCTGACAACCGCGCTGCCGCGCGATTGGCACCGGTGTTGCTCTACTCCCTTTGATCAACGTGATGTTTACGGTGATCCGCGCGACGGGACGACCCGCCACGTGTACTGCGCCCGCCGGGACGGCCCGGCATCGGTGGCGATCTATGCTGGTGTGGTCCTTCGTGATCCGCTCGCGTCCAGGCATGCACCTCGTCGGTGTCTTTCGCCGTGGCGTTACCGCTCTCGTCATGAACAGCGCGGCGAACCTCGATTGGGCACCTGCTCAATTTAGATGCAGCGTTGTGTTCAGCCATCATCCACCTTGCACACGCACATCCCTCAGAAGGAGCCTTCCATGATCCGTTCGTCCCTGCGTCGTCTCGCAACCGTCGCCATCGCCGTCCTCGGCCTCGGTGCCGCTGCTGCTGCCCCCCTCACTGCTGCCGATGCGCTCAAAGTCGCCTACAGCGATTGGCCGGGCTGGGTCGCCTTCGACATCGCCATCCAGAAAGGCTGGTACAAGGAAGCCGGCGTCGATGTCGAGTTCGTGTGGATGGAATACGTGCCGTCGATGGAAGCCTTCCAGGCCGGCAAGGTCGACGCCGTGACGGTGACCAATGGCGATCAGCTGGTGATGGGCGCCGCCGGCAAATCGTCGAAGGCGATCCTCATTAACGACATCAGCTTCGGTAACGACATGATCGTCGCCAAAGCTGGGATCACCTCGATCAAGGATCTCAAGGGCAAGAAGATCGGCTTGGAGCTGGGCTTCGTCGAACACCTGATGCTGCTCAAGGCGCTCGAAGCCAATGGCATGACGGAAGCCGACGTCACGTTGGTGAACGTGCCGACTAATGACACGCCGCAGACGCTGGCCAGCGGTGGCGTTGACGCGATCGGTGCGTGGCAGCCGAACTCCGGCGCGGCGCTGAAGTCGGTGCCGGGCTCAAAGGCGATCTACACCAGCAAGGACGTTCCTGGACTGATTTACGACGTGGTCGCGGTGTCCACCGAGAGCCTCGGCACGCGCAAGGCCGAGTGGGCCAATTTTGTCGCCGTGTGGCCGAAGATCGTCGCCTTCATCCAGGATCCCAAGACCAAGGATGAAGCAGTGAAGATCATGGCCGCGCGCGTCAACGTCCCAGCGGCGGAGTACGGCCTGTTGCTGCCGGGCACCAAGTTCTTCGACACCGCGATGGCGAAGAAGGCGTTCATGCCGACGGAAGGTTTGGATTCGGTGCTGGGCTCCAGCAAGGTCGCCAACGCCTTCAACCTCGCCAACAAGGTGTATGAGGCGAAGATCGATCCGGCGGCGTTCCTTGACGCGTCGCTCGTGCAAGCGCTGCCCTGATGGCCGAGCGCTGGTTCGCCGTGCGCCGCGATCTCTCGCCCAGGCGACAGACGCTGCTCACGGTCGGGGCCTTCGTGTTGCCGCTGCTGGTGTGGTGCGTGATCAGTTATGTGCCGTTTGTCTGGCATCCGCTGATCACCGTCACCAACCCGGGCGGCAGCTCGTTCCTGGCCAAGGACATGATGATCGATCGCGGCATGTTCGCCGCGGAGAACGCCAAGGTTGTCGCAGAGGGCAAACCCGCAGCGGAGGGCTACCGCTCTAATCCGGTGTTCCTGCCGCCGCCCCATGCGGTGGGGCGCGCGCTCTACACCGCGTTCCTGACGCCACCGGTGCGCAAGGGCGAGCCGTGGTTGCATGAGAGCCTGTGGCATAGTCTGACCATCATCTTCTGGGGCTTCACCGCCGCGGCGATCATCGGCGTGCCCATCGGTGTCCTGTGCGGCACCTTCGATTTCTTTGCCAAGCTGACGGAACCGTTCGTCGACTTCATCCGCTACATGCCGGCGCCGGCGTTCGGCGCACTGATGGTGGCGGTGTGCGGCATCAATGACGGGCCGAAGATCGCGATCATCTTCATCGGCACGTTCTTCCAACTCGTGCTGGTGGTGGCCAACACCACGCGCCAGACCGATCGCGCGTTGCTGGAAGCCGCACAGACGCTCGGCGCCAAAGGTCGACACCTAGTGCTGCATGTCGTGTTGCCGGGCATCCTGCCCAATCTCTACAACGACCTGCGCATCCTGCTCGGCTGGGCGTGGACCTACCTGATCGTCGCCGAACTGATCGGTGCGAGCAGCGGCATCAGTTACTTCATCAATCAACAGGGCAAATACCGCAACTACGACAACGTCTTCGCTGGGATCATCATGATCGGTATGATCGGTCTGATCACCGATCAGGTGCTGGCGATCCTGGGGCGGGTGTTGTTCCCGTGGCAGGGCAAGCCGCCGGGGAAATTGGGGAAGATCATTCTGGCGTGTGTCGGGCTGTTCCGGCGGAAGAAGGTGGCGGTGTGAATCAATCATCAGACAGGGATTGGCCGCCAAGACGCCAAGAACGCCAAAAACGCCAAAAACGCCAAGACGCCAAGGACAACGTGGTGCAGGTACCGTGGCACGGGCGTCTCGCCCGTGAGTGGGCGATCACGATCACGGGCGAGACGCCCGTGCCACGAAACATACGCCCCCTCTTTTCGTTCTTGGCGTCTTGGCGTCCTGGCGGCCAATCGGGTTTCTCCGCATGACTGACGTTCCCAACGAATCCATTTCTTCACGCTTGGCCAAGCTCAAATCGCAACCGGTCGTCCTCGGCATCGACAACCTGGGCAAGACCTACCCACGTCCCGATGGCAGCACCACCACGGCGTTGGCGAAGGTGAGTTTCTCCGTCCACCGCCGTGAGTTCATGACCGTCATTGGTCCGTCAGGATGCGGCAAGTCATCACTCATCCGCATCCTCGCCGGCCTGGAGGACGCGACCTCCGGACAAATGCTGCTCGACGGCAAGCCGGATTCAGGCCCGTGCCCCGATCGCGGCATGGTGTTCCAGGGCTACACGTTGTTCCCGTGGCTGACGGTGCTGAAGAACGTGATGTTCGGCCTCAAGATGGGCGGCATGGGCTTCGACCAAGCGCGCAGCGAAGCGCTCCAATGGATCGACCTCGTCGGCCTAACCAAGTTCGCCGATGTCTATCCGCATCAACTCTCCGGTGGCATGAAACAACGCGTGGCGATCGCGCGCGCGTTGGCGAACAAACCGCGCATCCTGCTGATGGACGAACCCTTCGGCGCACTCGACGCGCAGACGCGCGCGCAGATGCAGGCGTACCTGCTGCAGATCTGGCAGAACGTCAACCTCACCGTGCTCTTCATCACCCACGATCTGGATGAGGCGATCTACCTCGCCGACCGCATCGCCGTCCTCGGCGCGCCGACGCCGGATATTCCGCATGGGCACTTGCAAGAGATCATCGACGTGCCGCTCGCGCGGCCGCGCACGCCGGAGCAGTTCACCAGCGAACCGTTCCTCGCGACTAAGCGGCGCATCGAAGGCCTGATCCACAAACGCGTCGTGCCGACGATGGTCGAACCATTGCCGATGATCAAGCTGACGCAGGTGGGGGATGAGGTGGTGTGACCCTGGGTCGGTACAGTCGCGGATTTTCACCTGGTCTCGCTGACCGGCCGTGCGGGTCCAGGGCCGGCTGAGGCCCTGACGGGCGTAGCGGGCAGCGCCCGCGAACAACAATCCCCCGAGCGCGCCTGCGCGCGCGAGCGGGGACCAGACTTGGTTTCGCGCAGCGAAACACCCTGGCAAAGCCAGGGTCGCATCAAGTCGATCGCCACGTAGTGGCGACCTGCGTAAGCAGGCGAGCACGTAGCGCGATGTCGGATTGAGGCGCAAGCCGCAGTTAAATCGGGAACACCAGATGGAACAACTCACTCCGGCTGGCGATGCCCAGTTTCTGATACAGCGCGAACAACGCATTTTTCACCGTCTGTTCACTGAGGTCGAGCTGGCGGGCGATATCCTTGTTGCCCAGGCCTTTCATCACCAGCACCACCAGGTCGCGTTCGCGTGGCGTCAGCGGCAGGCCGGCGAGGCGGCGGACGAACAGCTGGTCGATCTGGTTCTCATCATCATTGCGCTCCGCCAACAAGCGGGTGATGACATCGCCCAACTGCAGGGCGCTGAAGGGTTTCTCCAACAGGTAATCTGCGCCAAGGTTGAGCGCGGCGAGCACCCGTTCCTTGTCGCCAAAGCTGGTGATCACCACGCGCAGCGCATGGGGCAGGCGCTGCGACAATTCCTTGAGCAGACCCAATCCGTCGAGACGCGGCATCAGCAGGTCGGTGACCACCACGTCCCAGTCGCGGGGCAGCAGCTCCAACGCGTTCTGGCCATCGCTGGCACCGTCGGCGGCGAAACCCTGGCGATTCAGGCCACGCGCCAGCAGCTCGCGGGCGTCGACTTCGTCTTCGACGATCAGGATGCGTGGTGCGGGAGTCATGGATGATGTTCAGTCAGGTGACGTGCGAGGTGCGACCTGCGACGACTCATGTTCCTTCCGTCCAACGCGGCAGACACACACGCGCTTCCACCTCATCGCCCTGCTGGGCGAGCACCAGACCACCGCCGACGCTGCGCAGAAGCTGGCGCGAGATGAACAGTCCAAGCCCAAGGCCACCGGCCTTCGCGCTGTCATGCGCTTCATCGGTACCCTCGCCGAGCACCTCCGCTGGCAGGTCACCACGATTGCGGATCACCGCCTGCCAGATGCCGTTTCCAGGAACGACCTCGCAGCGCACCACACCGCCGGCGGCCACCGCGTTGCGCAGCAGGTTGTCGAGCACGATGCGCAGGGTCGCGGCAGGACAGGCGACCGGTGCGGGCGTCGCCGGCAGGGTGGCTTCGATCCGCAGGCCGCTGCGTGCTGTTTCGGCGTCGAGCGCTTCGCGCGTGATCGCCACCAAGTCGACGCCGATGTCCACTTGCGTCGTGACCGTGGTGGGTTTGGCGAGCTGGTAGACCAGTTCGACCGCGCGGTTGATGCGCTCCAGGTTGGCCTCGACCCGTTGGCACAGCGGCTGATCGGCAGGCATGCTCCCGCTGTGGTGCATCTCATCGATCAGCAGACGGATGTTGTGCAGCGGATTGCGCACCTCGTGCGCGACGCTGGCGGCGATGCGCCCAAGGATGAGGAAACGTTGTTGCTGGGCACGTTCGCGTTCGCTGCGCAGCTTGTCCTGCACGATGCGCAGATATTCGCAGAGGATGAAGGCGAGCACGCCCATGCCTGGGCCGAGCAGGACGAACTCAACCGCCTCGACCGCCGTGTGGATGCCGCTGGGGATGTGCGACTCGTCCAGCAGGTCCTCGTAGTAGTAAAAAGCGAGGCCGACCATCGTAGCGGCGACGGCAATGAGCCAGGAACGACGGCGGGTGGCAGGCATGGAGGTCACTCAGGGTGAAAGACGGTCATGGGCGCGCCAGGGTACGGCGGTACCGCCGCCGGATGCGCTCGAAAATTGCCCGGCCGGGCTGCGGATGCTGAATCATGGAGCACTCGTCGGCAACCGTCAGGCGGTCGCCGGATCAGCGAAAATCCGCAAAATCCATGGTGACTTCCCTGATTTCCACCCAGTCCAAGCGCCTGGGCCCCGCCGCCGCGCGTGGCAGAGCGATGCAGGGTACATCACTGCAGCTTGGCATGACTGTCGCATAGCCCTAGCGGATGTCGCATTCTGCAACCATCAAGACCGTGTGCTGCTACTGCGGCGTCGGTTGTGGCATCGAGGTCACGCGCGATGCGCGGGGTCACCTGTCGCTTGAAGGGGACAAGTCGCATCCGGTCAACGAAGGAAAGTTGTGCTCCAAGGGCCGCGCGCTGCTGCATGTGGTCGCGTCCAAGACCGACCGCCTGACGCATCCGCTGGTGCGGCTTGATCGCAGCCATGCGCCGCGCCGCGCGTCGTGGGACAACGCGCTGTCACATGCGGCGCGGGAATTCAAACGCATCCAGGCGACCTACGGCAATGACGCGGTGGCATTCTACGGTTCGGGCCAACTGCTGACCGAGGAATACTACGTCGTCAACAAGTTGGTGAAGGGCGTCCTGCAGACCAACAACTTCGATACCAATTCACGCATGTGCATGTCGTCGGCAGTGATGGGGTACAAGCAGACCCTCGGCGTCGACGGCCCGCCAGCGGCGTATGCCGACATCGAATCGTGCGACACCTTCCTAGTCACCGGAGCGAATCCCGCGTGGTGCCATCCGATCATCTGGCGCCGCGTCGAAGCGCGCAAAGCCGCCGACCGTGACGTGCGCATCATCCTTATTGATCCACGCGCCACCGCGAGCGTCGCCGCTGCCGATCTGCACCTGCAACTTATTCCAGGCACCGACGTGGCGCTGCACTACGGTCTGGCGCGGCGCTTGTGGGAGACAGGCGCGGTCGACCACGCCTATATCGCGGCGCACGTGGACGGTTGGGCGGCGTTCCAAGAAGCGTTCATGCCGTTCACGTTGGAGCACACCGCAGAAGTCTGCGGTCTGAATCCAGCGGACATCGCCTTGGCAGCAGAGTGGCTCGCGGGCAATCGCCGCTTCCTGTCGCTGTGGACCATGGGCCTGAACCAGTCGGCGATGGGTGTGGACAAGAACACCACCCTCATCGCGCTGTCGCTGATCACCGGCAAGATCGGCAAGCCCGGCTGCGGTCCGTTCAGTTTGACTGGCCAACCGAATGCCATGGGCGGACGCGAGGTCGGCGGCATGGCGACGTTGGCCTCCGGCCATCGTGATCTGGGCAATGCGCAGCACCGTGCTGAGATCGCCGCACACTGGGGCGTGGCATCGGTACCGGACAAACCAGGGCTGACCGCCGTCGAACTGTTCAAGGCCATTCACGACGGACGCGTCAAGGCGGTGTGGATCCTCGGCACCAATCCGGTGGAGTCGCTGCCGGATGCGAACCTGGTCGACGAAGCGCTCAAACGCGCGGAGCTGGTGGTGGTGCAGGACTGCTATCCCACCGCCACCACCGCGATGGCGGACATTATCCTGCCGGCGGCGACGTGGTTGGAGAAATCCGGCACCATGACCAACAGCGAGCGGCGCATCAGCCTGCTGAACGCCGCGATCGCGCCGCCCGGAGACGCGCTGCCGGATTACGAGATCATCTGCCGTTTCGCGGCGCACCTCGGTGCTGGTGCAGCGTTCAAATATGCCAGCGCAGCGGAGGTCTACGCCGACCACGTGGCGCTCACCGCGGGACGCGATCTGGACATGGCCGGCCTGTCGCATGCACGCCTGGCTGCCGATGGTCCACAACAATGGCCGATCCCGACGGCGGATCATCCGGGCACCCAACGCCTGTATACCGACGGTCGCTTCAACACCGCCAATCAGCGGGCGCAACTCAAAGCCCCGCCCTTCGCCAATCGCAGCGAAGCGCTCACTCCGCTGCGTCCCCTGATCCTGACCACCGGTCGTCTGCGCGACCAGTGGCACACCATGACTAAGACCGGTCGCGTGGCCAAGCTGAACGCCCACGCCGACCAACCGTTTTGCGAGATCCATCCGCACGACGCGCAGGCCCGCGGCATTCGTCAGGACGACGTGGTGGTGGTGGCAAGTGAACGCGGCGAAGTCCAGGTGCGCGCCGAGGTCACCACCAGCATCCGGGTTGGCGTGGTCTTCCTGCCGATGCACTGGGGCAAACAACTCGCCGGCGATCGTGGTCGCGCGAACAATGTCACCAGTCCGCGGCTTGATCCGGTGTCGAAAGAGCCGGACCTGAAGTTCGCCGCGGTCCAGGTGGCGCGTTATGCGCCGGCCCCACGGCGCATCGTCATCATCGGCGGTGGCGCGGCGGCATTCGGCTTCATTGAAGCGCATCGCGCCGCTGGTCTGGCTGATCCGATCACGGTATTCGGTGACGAACCGCAACCGCTCTACAACCGCGTCCTGCTGCCGCACTACATCAGCGGTGCGAGTCCGTGGAGCGACTTGGTAAAGGCCACCGCGGAGGAATTGGACGAACGCCACGTCAGCTTCCGTCCCGGCGTGCGCATCACCGCCATCGATCGGCCCGCCATGCAGATCGTCGACGACGCCGGCAACCGCCATCCCTACGAAGTGTTGATCCTCGCCACCGGCAGCCGCGCAGCGAAACATTACCAAGGGCCGATGCCCAAGGCCGGCGTGCACTTCCTGCGCAAACGCACGGATGCGGAGGCCATCCGCCACCTAGCCGGCCCAGGGCGGCGCATCATCGTGGTGGGCGGCGGCATCCTGGGGTTGGAGCTGGCCGACGCGCTGCACCACCTGGGGACCTCGGTCACCGTGCTGCAACGCAGTGAACAACTCATGGGTCGCCAGCTCGATCGTCAGTCCGCCAAGATGCTGGCGGAGGCGCTGGTCGACCGCGGCATCGCCGTGCGTTTCCGCGGCGAGATCGATGAACTCCAGGGCAAGGAACACGTCACCGGCGCGAAGCTGAAGGACGGCAAGATCCTGCCGTGCGATGCCGTGGTGTTCGCCACCGGCACCGCGCCCAACGCCGAACTAGCGCGCAGCGCGCTGCTCGACTGCTCCACCGGCATCGTGGTCGATCGCCACTTCCGCACCACTGATCCGCACATCTTCGCCATCGGCGAGGTCGCCGAGTGGAACGGCAAGGTCGCCGGCACCACCGCCGCCGCGGAAGCGGAGGCGCGCGAACTGGTGGAGTTCCTGCGCGGCAACCTGCACACGCCGTACCGCGGACCGTTCAACGCCAACATCCTCAAGGTCAACGGCGTGCCCTGTGCCAGTGCTGGCGACACCGACGACGACCAACCGGGCACCCAGAGCGTGACCTACCACGATCCGTTTGCTCGCACCTACCAGCGTGCGGTGGTGAGGGATGATCGCCTGATCGGCATCGTGATGTACGGCGACACCGCCGGCTTCGCCGAGTACGCCAAGCTGATCGACAACGGCACTGAACTGGACGATCGACGCGCAACGTTGCTGCGCGGCGGCAACGCGGTGGCGCCGATCGAAGGCAAGCTGGTGTGCTCATGCAACAGCGTCGGCGAAGACACCATCGCCCGGAACGCCCGCGAGCAGAGCGCCGCCGGAACGTGTTCCCTGACGTCCGTGTGCGCCGCGACTCGCGCCGGGACCTCCTGCGGCAGTTGCCGGCCCGAGGTGAACAAACTCATCGCCCAGACCCAGACCCACTCATCGGCAAACCTGCCGGCGTTGGCGGGGTGACTACCGTGATCGGCATATCCCTCCTTCCGAACTTCCCGATTCGCGACCTTCTCCAGCTAACGACGCTCGTGCCGCAGCCAGTTGCGCAAGATTGAAGCAGGCCCAGTGACTACTTTTCCATCCAACCAGCGCCCGCCCACGACTTCTGCTGCGCCAAGCAGCATTCCGCCGTCGGCCCGTCATGTGCAAAGCCCAGGCATGCATACCTGGCCCACCCGTGTCGGTTCCGTCCTGCAGATGCTCGACCCGTCCGTCGGACCCCGTCTGGTGCTCGAACGCCTGTGGCTCGAAGTCGCCAACTGGAACACCATCGGCGGCATCTGGCTCAACGTCCGCTCCGGCCACCTGACCCCCTCTGGCGTGTTCATGGTCGGCGACGCCATCGCCAACGCCGCCGAGGTCGCCGCGCTCGCTTCGCCCAATACAGCGCCGATCGAAACCGACGGCCTGCCGGTGGTCGCGCGCCAACTGCGCGACGGCAACGTCCCGATCGCCACGCTGATGGTGTCGCACAAACACAGCGAGGACGCCGCAGCGTTCATTGTCGATGTGTTGTCGCGCTGGTGCACCGACCGCCTGCGCCTGCAACTCGAAGCCAGCGAACTGGCGGAGGAAAACCAGATCCTGCGCGGCGCGTTGTCGATCGAGGTCAAACAACACGACATCCTGACCAACAGCGGCGTGATGAACTCGCTGATCCAGTCCGCGGTGCGCGCCGCCGCCTCCACCGCCACTGTGCTGGTGCAGGGTGAGACCGGCACCGGCAAGGAACTCCTCGCCAAGCTGATCCACAGCCACAGCCACCGCGCGCACAAGCCGATGGTATCGATCAACGCCGGCGCGCTCAGCCCGACGCTGCTTGAAAGCGAGCTGTTCGGCCACGCCCGCGGTGCCTTCACCGGCGCGGACCATGAACGCAAAGGCCTCTTCGAGGTCGCCAACGGCGGCACCTTGTTCCTTGACGAAGTTGGGGAAATCGGCGCCGAGGCGCAAGTCCGCTTGCTGCGCGTGCTCCAGGAAAAAACCATCACCCGCGTTGGCGACCACAAACCGCTGACCGTCGACGTGCGCATCATCGCTGCCACCCACCGCGACCTGGCCAAGGACGTCGCCGATGGCCGCTTCCGCGAAGACCTGTTCTACCGCCTCAACGTGGTGAACCTGCTGGTTCCGCCGCTCAGATCCCGCCGCGAAGACATCCCGCTGCTGATCAACCACTTCCTGCAGAAGTACAACCGCCAGAATTACAAGAACGTCGACGACGTGCCCCGTCACGTACTCGAACTGCTGATCAACTACCCGTGGCCCGGCAACATCCGCGAGTTGGAAAATTGCGTGCAGAAGGCCGTGGTGCTCGCCCCAGGCAACACCTTCGTCGACGACCTGATTCCCCCGACCATCCGCAGCTACACCGACAGCCAACCACGCGACAACCGTTCGCAGATGGCCGCAGCGCAGAGCGATCCTTCTGAAGCGCTCAACAACTCGCTCGAACGCTACGCCGAGGCCGCCGGCCCCGACATCAACGCGTTCTTCCAACGTGCGGAAAAGCTGCTGATCATCTTCGCGCTCAACAGGGAACGCGGCGTCAAACTGCGCGCCGCAAAGATCCTCGGCATCAACCGCGTGACCCTCGATCGCAAGCTGGTGGAATACACCATCCACGTCAAACGCGGCAAAGGCGTGGTGCCCGAAGGCACCTCCGGTGACGGCGACGGCGACGGCGAGAGCGAAGAGTCAGCGGAGGATGGACCTGCTCGGCTGGTCACTGCATGACCAGTTGTTGAGTTGTCCGCCCCTGGGACCGCGGGCCACTGGCCCGCAGTTGGTTGTCGTCAATTCGTAGACGTTGGATTCCTACGCTGACTGCCGCCCAAGGTTTGCGAAACCTAACTGCGGGCCACTGGCCCGCAGTTGGTTGTCGTCAATTCGTAGACGTTGGATTCCTACGCTGACCGCCGCCCAAGGTTTGCGAAACCTAACTGCGGGCCAGTGGCCCGCGGTCCCAGGGGCAAAGACACCTGCGTCAAACGATCAGCGGAAGCAACTCGCGTGGATGGTCGATGAGGTGATCGAAGCCCAGCGTCGCGAGCTTGGCGCGTGAATGGATGCCCCAGGTGACACCGACACACGCAACACCGGCGGCCTGGGCTGCTTCGCTGTCGTTTTCGCTGTCGCCGACGAACAGCACGCGGTCGAGCGGAACACCGAGTTTCTCCGCCGCCTGACGGATACCGTCGGGTGCGGGCTTCGGTGTGCTGACGTCGTCCTCACCCCAGGCGAAGGCGAGGTGCGGCAGGATCCCAAGATGACGGGTGATGATGCGCACTACCTCACCCTGGTTGTTGCTGATGATGCCTTGTTTGACGCCACGTACTGCGAGTGTCGCGAGTAGATCCACGACGCCATCATAGGCGGTCGCGTGCAGCGGCCCCAGACGTCGCGCCTCGGCGTAGAACTCCTCGGCCAGGCGCGGATGTAACGCAGGATCGCTACCGCGCGCGTGGAAGCCCATCCGTGGCGTGGTCGCGTAGACCATCGCGTCGATCACCACCTGCGGTGGTTCGGCGGGAAAACCATGGCGCACCAGGACCGCGTTGGTCGCCGCCACCACCACGGGCAGCGAATTGACCAGCGTGCCGTCGTGGTCGTAGAGGACCACGTCGTACTTCAACGGTCCGGAGTCCGGGGTCCGGAGTCCGGAATCTCGTGTGCGGGGGTCGGTTCCCATGGATGGATCAGTGCTGTCTGGACGTAGGGATACAGACGTACGTCCTAGCGGATCCCGTGCGCGCAGCGCCATGATGTCTGGAGTCAGGACCCCGGACTCCGGACTCCGGACTCCACACTCGTTTTACAGGAATTCGCAGAGGTACGCGGCCGGTGCCGTGGCCTTCACGTCGAAACCGCTCTTGCCGGCGATCTCGAAGTACGTGCCCGCCGGGTAGACGACCCACGCGGCTTCCTTGGTGAAGCGCGCGTGCAGTTCGCCGCTCACCACCGTCATGCGCTCGGGCGCATCGGTGCCGAAGTGGAACTCGCCGACGTCGATCACGCCTGCGGTCGCCTTGTGGCCATTGCGTTCGAAGCCGACGCTCTGGACCTTGCCATCGAAGTAGGAATTGTGTTTCAGCATAGGGCGGCGGATGGTGGCGGGCGTTATGCGACGTCCAGTGCCTTCCCACCCCAAACCGCCGGCGAGACGCCGACGATTCCGGGAAGGGCAACCTCAGTCCTTGTCGGGCTTCACGTCGTAGGTCTTCGGCCCCGGTTTGCCGGTGGTGATGTGTTCATCGGGTTTCATCCCAGGAAACGGACCACCTGGCATGCCGCCGGGAAATCCCGCACCTGGAAAGCCGCCGCCAGGGAAGCCCTTGAATCCGCCACCCATCGCGCGTTTGACCAGGCTTGCGGCCAGGACCATGCCGACCTTGGAGAACAGCCGCTGCACCAGCGGGATCTGCAGGATCAACCCGATGACGTCGGTGATAAAACCTGGGATCAGGATCAGCAGCGCGCCGATGAGCGCGATCAGCCGACCGCCACCTTGGCCGCTGAGCAGCGCCTGCGGCAGGCGTTTGGCGTGGAACTGCGCGAGCTTCACGCCGATCACGGTCATGACCGCCATGATCAACAACGGCGCGAGGATGTCCTTCATCAGGTCCATCGCGATCAGCAGGACGTAGAACTCCAACGTCAGCAGCGCGATGACCAACAGAATGCCAAGACAACCGAAACGACGCATGGGATACCTGGGGCTGGGCCGTGGTCGCGACGATCACTCGTCTACGGAGGACTGCTCGATGCTGTTGATGCCGGCGGCGACGCAGGTGTTGATCACCATGCTTTTGTTCGCTTGGCTGGCGCCCTGCTGGGTGGCGACGCGCACGTAGACACGAGTGGTCGAGCCGATCGCGCGGCGGTTCTCATCCGCAACCCGTTGGATCTCCTCGCGCAGCTTCTCCACCTTCATCGGTTCGCGGTTGAGGGTGTAGGTACCGTCGGCCAGCACGCGGATGCTGAGCACCGGAACCGGTTTGCGTTCTTCATCGCAGCCACTGAGCAGGAGGCAGATGAAAATGGACAAGGCGGCAAGGGGACGCATCAGCGCACCAGGATTCCTGGGCGCACGTAGGTGCCGCCCTTTGGTAGTTTGATGGTCACGGTTGGCCACTCGGGTGCTCCGGCAGTGATCACCACCTTCTTGTCACCGTCGGTGATGAAAGTGTCCTCGGACTTGGTGCCGGTGATCGAGGGATTCCACGCCACCGCCTGTTTGTCCTGGATCTTCTCCGTCGCATCCGGTGTGACGATCAGGTCGCGCCCGGCGTAACCGGTCGGTCCGCCCTGATGGTGCAGTTCCCATTCCTTGGGGTGGCCGACGGTTTTGTACATCGCGATGCCGGCCTGGAGCGCATCGCCCCAGGTCGCACCTGGGACGGTCGCGTCCCACAACGCCGCCTCGACTTTGCAGGAGGCTTCGTGTTTGGCGAGCAACGCCGGCGCGATCGGGCCGAAGTGCACGCAGCGCGTGAGGTTGGCGATCAGGCCACCACGTTGACCGCAGACCACCAGCAGCGCATGCGTGCGTAGGTGGTTGGCGGTCGGCACCGGATGGCGGTATTTCTCGACCCGCTGATCGAAAGCCACCAGCACCACGTAGGGCTGGATGCCGCGCGCCAGCAGGTGGCGCGCGATATCGGCTTCGACCTGGTGTTCGCTGTCGCCCTTCTGCAGATGCTTGGCGACGGTCTCAAGCGCCACGGCGCAATCGCGACCGAGCGCCTTATAGCGGCGGATCTCATGCTCGGTCAGCGAGGCGCGCACGCGGGTGACGAAATCGCCCGGCAGTTCGGGATAACCCGCGGCGGCGGCATCGTCGGCGGCGAACTTCTTGCCGGTGAGCAGTTTCGCCAACGCCGCGCTGAGCGGTTCGATCCACGGGAAGGACTTGGCGGTGAAGCCGCTGAGCGGCTCCTCGTGCGCCAGGCGTTCGATCTCGATGCGGTTGGCCACCACCAGGGCCTGCTTTGCCGTCACCACCAGGGCACCGACACCTTTTTCACTCTGCGCGACCACGTGGTTGTCGCCACCACCGGACAACCATGCGAAATTTGCCCTGCTGGTCAGGACGATGCCATCGAGCTTCTTGGCGGCGAGATACGTGCGGATGCGCGTCAGTTTCTCGGCCGTCTCGCTCATGTCCCGCTGCCTTGGTTCTTCAGTGCGGCTTCGTTCAGTGCGGCTTCGGCGGCTCGTCGGCTGGCTGCGCGGTCTTCTCGCGCTGCTCAGCTGAATTAGCGACTGGCGGCTGGGCGGCCGGTCCGGTCACATTCGGCGGCCGGCTGCTCGCGCCATCCGGCTGATTGCTCTGATTGGGGTCGAGGTTGCCGCCGCCCTCGTCGATACCCTTCTTGAACTCACGGATGCTGCCGCCGAGGCCACGCATGATCTCGGGCAGGCGCCGGCCGAAGAGCAGCAGTGCGACCACCAGCAAGATGATCCAATGGATACCGCTCTCGAGTCCGAGGATGGCCGGGGCGAAGATGATGGGCGAATCCATGAAGCCCTCCAGGGCGGGGGTGGCGCAGGATAGAAGCGACGTGGGGACTGACAAGCCCTCCCACCACAGGCACATGCATGCACAGAACGGTACGCTGCAGGCGGCCGGACGTTGCCGGCGTACGAGCTTAACCCACTATCGACCAGAAATTTACACAACCACGCAGCAAACAGGACAGGGTGGACAAGATGACCAGCGCCCTAGCCTCCCGCCCATGGACCTGACCCCCTTCATCCGCGATGTGCCCGACTTCCCGAAGCCTGGGATCATCTTCAAGGACATCACCCCACTGCTCGGCAACGCCAAGGCCTTCACCTACGCGGTCGAAGCGATCGCCAAGGCCCATACCGGCAAAGGCATCACCAAGGTGGTCGGCATCGAAAGCCGCGGCTTCATCCTCGCCCCGCCGGTGGCGCTGGCCCTGGGTGTCGGTTTCGTACCGATCCGCAAACCCGGCAAGCTGCCGTGGAAGGCCATCCGCGAAGGCTACAACCTGGAATACGGCAACGACGCGGTCGAGATCCACGAGGACTCGGTGACGGACAAAGATGTCGTCCTGATGATCGACGACGTGCTCGCCACCGGCGGCACCATGGAAGCCGCGATCAAGCTGGTGCGCCGCGTCGGCGGCACGGTCATCGGCACGGCGTTCCTCATCGACCTGGCGTTCCTAGGCGGCGGCACCCGCATCAACAGCCCGGTGTTCTCGGTGATGCGGTATACCTGACGCCGCGTCGCCGCGTCGCCGGTAGCCTGACACCAACAAAGATATTTTAACCGCAGCGGGCGCAGAGCACGCAGAGGAGAGGCCAGTGGCCAACCTCTGCGATCTCTGCGATCTCTGCGATCTCTGCGATCTCTGCGATCTCTGCGATCTCTGCGGTTAATCGTTCTGACGGTCGTCCCGGCGCTCAACCGGCCTCATGGCCGGCAAGGCGTTATCAGCCCGCGCTCAGCTTACGCGTGCGCATGCGCTCATGGGTCTCCAACTGCCTGGGCAGCAGCGTGGTGTGGATGAGTTGGATCGACGTGGGGTCGAGGTCGCCCGGTTCGCGGTACTGCGCCAAGCCGCGATCTTCGCCTTCTTCGAGTGCTGCGATCACGGTCTTCGCGCTGATGAGCGCGGCACCTTTTTCGACCAGCTTGGTGAGGCTGCCCCACAGGCCCGAGGTCGCATCCGGCTTACCACCGTGCTGGGCGACCGCGCTTGTGAGCACGGCGACACGTTTGCTGTGGCAGTCGCGGTTGGCGATCAGGTCCGCCACCGGTTCGGCGGAGAGATGGGCGATCCCCTGGTTGTAGGTCTCCACTGCGGAGATCTCACCGCGCAGAAGACTGTTGAGGTTGGAGATGACGGTATCGTTGGTGCTGCTGATGAGGGGCTTCATAAATGGCTCCTGGATCGGTGGTGATGCTGGTGGATGCGCGACTGCTGAACCTGGAAAAACCGCGTGCGCGGTACACCGGGCCCCGATGGATGCAGAGCGCCCGCCATGCCAGTGTTGACGTGCAGCGTACGGGGTAGCTCCATCGCTTGCCCTGCAATTTGCACGATGTGCCGACCCGTGATGTGGTGATTTGCAGGCCGGCGCTGATCCCACTGATGCATCGCCATGCCGCTCGCGACGCGACCAAGCGCACCTGCGCCCAGGAAACGGCAAACTCCGCTGGCGGTGCGGTTCATCGCTGCCCTGGCATGGTGCCCGCTCTAGGAAACCGGTACTCAGGAGCGTCCATGCCCTACACCACCGTCGCCCTGGTGAATGAAGTCGCCCAGGCGCAAGCTGTCGCCGATGAACTCCACGCTGCGGGATTTCCCTCCGACGCCATCTCGCTGGTGTTTCCCGAGCGGCACGATCCGGACCTGATCCACTTCGCACCGACCACGCCGACCACGCCGCAGACGCCACGATCATCCGGCAACACCTGGAAGTCTGCTGAAGTAACCCCCATTCATCCTGAGGGCCTCGCCGCCACGATCGTTCCCGGCCTCGGTCGGCTGTTCGCCACCGGACCGATCCTGACCATTCTGAGCGGCGTCGGTGTGCGTTCGTCGTCGGACAGCATGGTCAAGACCCTGATCGGGATGGGGCTAGCACCCAGCGATGCCCGTCACTGCACCTCGTGCCTGGGGCTCGGGCAGATCCTGATCGCCGTGCGCACGGACGAGGAGTCCTGCTCCCTCCTGGTGTCGGAGATCATTCGCCACCACGGTGGACGCGATATTTCCCGGTCGGCTTGGCCAATTGCGGAACAGCGTCCATTCGTACCTGCTTAACATTAACTGCGTTCAGCACGCCAGCATCGCCACCGCTCAGCGCAGAAAATAATTTCCTACAGCATCCGTTTGGCGTGCCCTAAGACTGCCTGCAAGGCGGAACGCACTCCGTTCCGCCTGGTGGGCTGCATGCCCCGAGGAATGGCCATGCCCGATCAGACTAATTACGAAGCCACCGCGGTTGCCGCCGTCGCTCAGCCCGACAGCGGAGCGTATCCCGCGCTGGACTTCCCGGTGGTCGGTGTCGGTTCGTCGGCCGGTGGACTGGCCGCGTTCACGAAATTCTTGGCGGGCATTCCCGACGCCACCGGCATGGCCTTCGTCCTGGTACAGCACCTGGCAGCGCAGCACGAAAGCCAACTGGTCCAACTGCTGACCAAGGAGACCCGTCTGCCGGTGAGCGAAGCCAGCGACGGCATGGCGGTGGAACCGAACCACGTCTACATCATCCCGCCGAATGCCGATCTGGCGCTCACCCAAGGGATCCTGCGGCTG
Source organism: Planctomycetota bacterium (assembly GCA_013816485.1). Taxonomy (GTDB): domain Bacteria; phylum Planctomycetota; class UBA11346; order UBA11346; family UBA11346; genus BOG-1363. The sequence continues at coordinate 13,402 of JACDEI010000036.1, read as the reverse complement.
ACGCCCAGACCCGCGGCCCACGGGCTCCATCTCTCGATCGATTTCTTCCTCCGTTCACTGGCACGCGACTGCACCAGTCGCGCCATCGGAGTGGTGTTGTCGGGCACCGGATCCGACGGCACGTTGGGGCTGGCCGAGATCAAAGCCGCTGGCGGCATCACCTTCGCCCAGGAACCAGCGTCGGCGGAAAGCGCCGAGATGCCGGCGAGCGCCATCGCCGCTGGTGGTGTCGATTTCGTCCTGACGCCGGCGGAGATCGCCAAGGAGATCGTGGCGATCAGCCACCACGCCTACCTGCGCAGAAAACCCGACTCTCACGACGCGGAACTGTTTCCGACGGATCAGGTGAGCTACGCCGCCACACTCGCCGTGCTCAAAAACGCGTCGCACATCGATTTCACGCTCTACCGCGACACCACCATCAAACGTCGCATCCTGCGCCGCATGGCCGTGCGTGGCGTGCCCTCCCTTGCTGACTACGCGCAGCAACTCGCTGGCGACGCGGCGGAGGTCAAGGTCCTGCTGAAGGACGTGTTGATCAACGTCACCAGTTTCTTTCGCGACCGCGTGGTGTTCGACGCGGTGCGGACCCTGGTCTTCCCCAACCTGGCCAAGGAACCTGCCGACGAAGCGCCGATCCGCATCTGGGTGGTCGCCTGTTCGACCGGCCAGGAAGCCTACTCGCTTGCCATCGAACTGATCGAGCACCTTGAACACCAGAGCCCCCGGCGAGCGCTCCATATCTTCGCCACCGACATCAGCGAGTCCTCGCTGAACACCGCCCGTGCCGGGGTGTATCCTGCCAGCATCGAAGCCGAGGTCTCGCCAGAACGTCTGCGCCGCCATTTTTCGCGGGTGCCCGAAGGCTATCGCGTCAACAAATCACTGCGCGATCTCTGCGTCTTCGCCAAACACGACGTGACCGCCGACACGCCGTTCTCGAAGATCGACGTGATCAGTTGCCGCAACGTCTTGATCTATCTGACGCCGACCTTGCAGGCGCGGGTGATCCCGACGTTATGCTATACGCTCAACTCAGGCGGGTTCCTCATCCTGGGCAGTTCGGAGACCATCGGCCGCTCGTCGGACATGTTCGAGGCCATCGACGCCAAAAACCGCGTGTACAAAAAGAAGGCCGGCGCCTGTCGCGTGCATCCGCCGATGTTCGCCACCAGCCCGCAGCTGTCGGATGATCCCACGCCAGCCAAACCCGGACCACCTTCGTTGGTCGATCTCCAACGCGCCGCCGACCGTATCGTCATGAGTCGCTACGCCCCCGCCGGAGTGCTGGTGGACGGCGATCTCAACATCCTGCAATTCCGCGGGAAGGCCGCCGACTTCCTCGATCCGGCGCAGGGCCAAGCCAGCCTCAACCTGCTGAAGATGGTATCGCACGGTCTGGCGCAGGAACTGGCACGCGCGATCGACGAAGCGAAAAAACAGCATGTCACCGTCCGGCGCACGGGTGTGCGGGTCCGTGATGGCCAGCGCCTGCGGGCAATCGACGTGGAGATCAGCCAGGTGCGTCTGCCCGGGTCGACCGAACCCGTGATGCTCATCCTTTTCGAAGAGGGTTCCCCGGCAGGTCCGCTTGCACACCACGAGGTACGTAACGAGGAAGCGCGCAGCGAGGACCTGGGCAGCGAGTCACGTCCAGCGGTGCGCAGCGACAGTGTTTCAACCAGCAACAGCACTCCTGATGCGGAGGACTTCGCCCAACTGAAACGGGAACTGGCGGCCGCCAACGACTACCTGCAGTCGTTGATCGAAGAGAACAACACGATCAACGACGAACTGCGTTACGCCCATGACGACACGATGTCCTCCAATGAGGAACTGCGTTGCAATAACGAGGAGTACCAGACCGCCAAGGAGGAGGTCGAATCCGCCAATGAGGAATTGGCGACGCTCAACGAGGAACTGCGCAACCGCAATCTGGAACTGACCCAGTTGAGCAACGACCTCACCAACCTGCTCGTCGGCATCGATCTGCCGGTGATGATGTTGGACGGCGACCTGCGTCTGCGGCGCATCTCCGGGCCGACCGTCGATGTTCTGCACCTCAGCGCGACGGACCTCGGTCGTCAGATCCGCGGCCTCGATCTGGGATTCAGCGGCGCCAGCCTGGATCAGACCGCCGATGAGGTGATGCGTTCACGCGCCAGCAAGGGGGTCGAGGTGCGCAACCACAACGGTCGCTGGTACGCCCTGCGCGTGACGCCCTACCGCACGGAAGGTGATGTCATCGCCGGCGTGGTGGCGACCTACATCGACATCGACGTGGTCAAACGCAGCCAGGAAAGCCTGCGCTTGTCCGGCGATGCCGCCAAGGCCATCGTCGAAACCGTGCGCGATCCGCTGCTGGTACTCGACGCCGAACTGCGGGTACAGACTGCCAACCGCGCGTTCATCCGGGTCTTCGGCCTGCCGCAGGAAATCATTCTTGGGCAGCACCTGTACGGCCTCGGCGACAATGCGTGGGACATCCCCGAACTGCGTCGGCTGCTTGATGACATCCTTAATGGCTCTGCCGCCATGGATGGCTTCGAGGTCACCCACGATTTCGCGCGCATCGGTCGGCGCACCATGCTACTGAATGCCCGCCTGCTGGAAAATGGGGCGAAGGGCGCACGCATGATCGTGCTGGCGATCGCCGACATCACCGAAGAAAAGCACATCACCGATGCGCTGAAGTCCACCTCGCGAGAACTCCAGCGTTCGAACGCGGAGCTGACCCAGTTCGCCTCAATCGCCTCGCACGACCTCCAGGAACCGCTGCGTACCATCCGTTCCTTCGCCACGCTGCTCCAGGAACGCCTGGGCGACAAACTCGTGGGCAAGGACCAGGAGTTCATGGCCTACGTGGTCAACGGCGCCAAACGCATGCAGGATATGGTCACCGCCATCCTCTATTATTCGCAAGTCGGCAATCAGGGCATCCGGGCGACGGCCATCGATCTCACCATGATCGCCCACACCGCGATCGCCAACCTAGAGAACAAGATCGCCAAGGCCCAGGCCTCGGTCACGGTCGAACACTTGCCCCTGGTCACCGCCGATCCGCTGCTGATCACCCAGCTGTTGCAGAACCTGGTGAGCAATGGCGTCAAGTTCCGCAGCAAGGACCGCCCGTCGGTGGTCGCCATCAGCGCCCGCGAAGAGGCGGACGAATGGGTCATCGTGGTGGCCGACAACGGCATCGGCATCCGGAGTCAGGACACCGTCCGCATTTTCACCCTGTTCCAGCGCGCCCACTCGGCGGCTGAATACCCAGGCACCGGTATCGGCCTGGCGACCTGCAAGAAGATCGCCGAACGCCACGGCGGACGCCTGTGGCTGGAATCTGAAATCGGGGTTGGGACGACGGTCTTCTTCAGCCTGCCGAAGGTCACCAGCGTCGTCGCGGCAGCGATTGAAACGCCGACGGAGCCGCGTTCTGCGACCTGACGTTCCCGCCAGAGGGAGAACGACAGGATCGAACATGGAGGACCGAAGGACCGGATGACCGGAGGAAATGCCCGCGGGGGCGAAGCCCAATGGTGTAACGATTAGCCAACGAGATTGAACAAGAGGAACGGAGGAACGGAGAAAGACAGGGATCGATTGGTTTTCCCCCTGCCTTCACCTCCGTTCCTCCGTTTCTCCGTTTCTCCTGTTCATGTTGCTGTCTCAAAAGGCTTAGCGTTACGCCATTGGGCGAAGCCCCTGAGCAGATACGTAAATTTTCTTCCGGCATTCTGCTCGCCGGGCTTCTCCGGTTCTCCGGTTCTCCATGTCACGGTCGTACTGGTCGCTTGTCCGCCGGTCGCTCAGACCTGCAGATCGACTCCCAGATGCCGTGCCACGAGCTGCCGGATCAACGCCTGCCACTGCGACCACTCCCTCGGTTTGACATGGTACTCGGTGGCCCCCAGCAGCTTGCACTCGACACGTTCCGCAGCCGAGGTGGTCATCACCACCACCGGGACCGCCGGGCAGAAATTCCGGCGCCGACGTTCTTCTAGCAGCGCCTTGCCCGAGAAGATCGGCAGCTGCAGGTCGAGAATGATGAGGTCCGGCGTCGGTGCGTCGAAGTAAGCCTGCTGTTTGGTCATGAAATGGATCGCGTGCACGACATCGAGCACGGTATGCAGACGCACGCGCGGATGGTCATGCAACACTTCGTCGATGAGCCGGGCATCGCCCGGTTCATCTTCGACCAACAGGATGTGCTGCAGGGTGGATGAAGGCGCACTGGTAGTCATGGCCGACCTCTTCCACCATGCTCGGGCGGACGTTCCTGCGCCTGCTCGGTGGTCGGTGCGACATCGCCCCGCTGGGTCTCGGCCCGCGCGGCGGTCGCACCATCGGTGAAGGTCGACGTGCTATAGGAGATCGCTTCATCGCGGGTCGCGAATACCTCGACCTCTCCGCCCTGACGGACACGAACGTGCCAGCCGTCTACTTCCTGCCAGACCGCTGGCGCGGTCCCGGGATCAAGTTTGTCTAACATGGGTGACTCCCTGGAGCGGTGATGACGAGAAAACGAAAAGAGTGACGATCAACTGGACGACATAGTTTACGAACAGCCTCGCATCAGTGCGACGATCAGCACGATGGGCAGCGGCACGCCGATCGCCCACAGCAGGACAGTCCAGTTGACGCGACCAAGACGGGAGCGCAGTACGGAGGGCGTAAACATCGGTGATTCCCAGCGAACAAATTGATAGTCGAGCGGCAGCAGCCCTACGCGTAGAGCAGAGCGATCGCTGCGGTTGGCCTACGACGGCATGACACCCGTCAGCGCTCGCCAGACCCAGGCGGACTGTTGCTGCGGGGGCGGATTGCACTCAAACGGGTGCTGGATGGGCGTGCTGGCACCAAGCGACCGGAATTAGGACGCACGACCGACGTGGCGGTCTGCGCACCCACGAGCGTCAATATCTGCGTTGGGGCTTTTCCGGCTGCTTGTGCGCCTGCTTTTCCTGCTGATTGCGTCGCTGATTGCGTCGACTTAACAGCCGACCCGGGCAACGCCCGCTGCCGCGCGAGGTCGCCGAGGGCGATGGTGCCGCAGCAACAACCCTGCTGGTCGACCACCACCAGGCGTTCCACCTGCCCGTGACGCAGCCTGAGAAGGCATTCCTCCACCGTGGCATCGTCGTGGACGGTTACTGCCGGCATGGCCATCGCCAACCATACGGCCGATGTCACTGGATCGAGTCCTTCGGCCACTGCCCGTTGGATCAGGTCGCGTTCGGTGATCATACCGATGACCGCGCTGCCCGGCGTGAGGTTTTTCGTCACCGGCAGACAACCACTCCCCTGTTCAAGCATCAGCGTGGCGGCGTCGCGTAGGCTGGTGTGCGGGGTGCATACGGTCACGTTGCTGGTCATAATATCTTTGGCGAACATGGCAGACTCCGGGCGCAAGGGACTCGTTTACTGCTGGCTGCTGAGCACCTGCCATGCCATCGCCCAGGGGCATCACTAGGCGATACCCAATGCGGTCAAACCCAGCCGGATGCGCGGGAGAGACTTTTCATCACGACGGCACGAAGACACCAAGAAGCGCATTCTGGCACACCGGAAGGGCCATTTCTCTTCCTCTGTCGTGCCGTCTTGTTGAAGAATCTGTTTCGTTGGTTCAACAATATCGGAATGAGACCTGACCGGGAACCGACGCCATCAACGTGCAGGATCACGAATCTCCCCGCCCATGATCGGGCCGATTGCACGACCACCACCACCGGTCGCACACTGCCGCGATAGGCCATACGCGTGGTAACGCTCTGCCCCGACACCGCCTGCAGGGATCCGTCCCAGCAGGCGGTGGATCTGGCACGCCATGTGTTCTGTGCAGGTCAACGCGGCACCATCCGGTCGCCCGCGTTCTGTCCTCGGCGATCCGTCGCCACACCCTCAGGAGTTTTCCATGTCCACGTCCATCTACGCCTTAGCTGCCACCGACATCCAGGCCGACGTCATCGTCAAAGCCCTGCAGAACGCCGGCTTTCGTGGTTCCGACATTTCGGTGTTGTTCCCCGACAAGAGCAACAGTCGCGATTTCGCCCATGAGAAGAACACCAAGGCCCCGGAAGGTGCTGTCGCTGGTGGGGTCTCCGGCGGCGTGCTCGGCGGTGCACTCGGCTGGATGGCCGGCATCGGCCTGCTGGCGATTCCAGGCGTCGGCCCCTTCATCGCCGCTGGCCCGATCCTGGCCTTGCTGGGCGGTGCGGCGATCGGTGCGGCTGCTGGCGGCCTGACCGGCTCGCTGATCGGCATGGGCATCCCCGAGTTCGAAGCCAAACGGTACGAGGGCAAGATCCGCGAAGGCCGGATCCTGATCTCGGTACATGCCGACGACGGCGACTGGACGACCAAAGCCAAGCAGGTGCTCAAGGATGCCGGTGCCGAAGACATCAGCTCCGCCAGCGAAGCGACCGCCAAGGATCCTGCCGCCAAGGAAGCTGCCGCCCAAGCGCCATCCATGAAGACCACGCAGATCGGCGGACGCTGAGCGTTCGTTCTGCGATCGACCGGAACTGGCGCACCAGAGACTCAGCACTCCGAAGAGATTCAGCCAACCGCTGACGCGACCTCTGGTGCGCGCTGTTCCATCGCGTGGATTTCCCGCTGTATCCATCCGTATCCGACCCGTTTCCCCACCCTCACCACTCCAGGAACTCATCATGCGCATCCAACTCCCCCTCATCACTGCCGCCCTTGCCGTCGCCCTGGTGGGCTGCGGCAACGATGATATGGCCAAGAAGACGACACCCGCGCCGGCGACCATGCCGGCGTCGTCGACGACCTATGACAACCCTGGCAAAACGCCGACTACCACTGCTGACAAGCCGGTGGTCGTTTCACCAGCCGACAATACGGCGAAGAACGCCCGCGATGATGGCACCACGGTGACGCCCCTCGACCAGGGGATGAGTGCGGCCGACACCTCAATCACCGCAGCGGTCCGCAAAGCGGTGGTGGCGGAACCGGAGATGTCGGTGAAGGCCCAGAACGCCAAGATCATCACCAAGGATGGTGTGGTGACCTTGCGTGGCCCGGTCGCTACCAGCGCGGAACGCAGCAAGATCATGACCATCGCCGAGCGCACCCCTGGGGTGCAGCGGGTCGACAACCAGTTGGAAGTCGTCACCCAGTAAACGACTCAGACGCAGAACCTGATGTGCCTACCCAGGACGCCCTGGGTAGGCATCGCTCATTAGAGGCGGTTTCTCGGCTCATTCCGTAGCGAGCCCAGTCATCGTCGAGCGAGGCAAGGAAGACGGGCCATTTGGAGCGGAGGCATGGCCGTAGGCCATGTTGAGCACCAAATGGTTCGTCTGACGCCGCCGCAGCCGACGAGGGCGGGGCGCAGTAGGAATGAGCCGTGAAACCGCCTCTTAGAGGTCCCATGAACTATTTCAGCTACGCTATCGCCACCGATCACGCCCATGTGGTGAGAACCATGGCGGCACTGGCTGAAATCGGGATCGCCAGCGATCACGTGTCGGTGCTTGCCGCTGACCAACGTGCCAGCGGAGACTTGGCGGCTGAGATCAACGCCAACGCCGCACATGGTTCCTTTTCCGGCGGCAATATCGGTGGCGGGATTGGTTGGCTCGCCGGTCTTGGCGCTTTGGCAATCCCTGGGATCGGACTCTTTGTCGCCGCGGGCCCGATCCTTGGCTTTCTTACCGGTATCGCTGTCGGCCGCTCGTTGGGCAACCTCCATGGTGCGATGATCGAGGAGATGGGCATCCCGGATGCCTACCTCGCCCAATACGATGCCGCGCTGAAAGCCGGGAAGATCATCCTATCAGCTCGCTGCGACGATGCGGCACTGCGCGAACGGATCATCGAGACCATGGGACACGTCGGACTGGACGCCATCGGCTCCACGCCAGAGGACGCGCCAACGGCGAGCGGCTGAGAAGTTTGAAAGCCAGTGCATCAGCCACTGGATCAGCACCTGCAAGCTGCACGACTCGCACGGATCGTGGTCTGCGGAGTGAAGGGGCCGGGGCGGCTCCGTATCCGGCGCCTGATCAGCACTGCGGCGAGTTGAATTATTCTAAGTCCTAACAACGCAAGTGTTTGCGTCCGCGAAGGCTCGTTCGCGGCACGCCCGCGGCAGGTACTGGCACACCTAGCGCAGAGCAGCAGCGAAACCACTCACAAGGAAACCTGCTATGCGTTTCGCCCATCTCTTTCTCATCCCCACCCTGGTCGCTGCCTGTGCCGTGGTCGGCTGCAACAACGACGATCGCGCCCACTACCCGGATAAATCGGAGCAAACCAAGTCCCAGGCCGATGCCATCCGCATGGAACAAGAACGTCGTGAGCAGGTGATCGAACGTGATCTGCAGCAGAAAATGACCGCCCTCTCCTTCGAGGAGAGCCAGGTTGAAAACAAAGCGAAGCTGGAACGCGAGCGCATCACCCTTGAACGTGATGAACAGGTCCAACCGCTCAAAGCACGCCAGGACGACGCCCGCGCAACGAGCAAGCGCGAGTGTGATCGCATCATGTTGGAGAGCGAAGCCAAGCTCGCGAGCCTGAATGGTGAGGAAGCGACCCGCGTGAAGGCCGAGACCGAGAGCAAGACCGCCGAAGTGAAGAGCAAGGCCGCTGATAAGATCGCCAAGGCCGAAGTCGACATCGTCGCGGCGAATCAAGCTGCGGCGAAGCGCATCGCCAACGTCGATGCTGGTGAAGCCAAAGAGAAGGCTGCTATCGCGCAGCGTCGCGAGCAGGCCGACCGCCAGGCACGCGAAGAAAAGCTCGCCGTCACCAACCAGACCACCGTCAAGCTCGATCAGCTCGCCAGTCAGAGCCAGAAACGCACGGACAATGAGCGTGAGACCGAAGCCGTCACGAACGAGAAGGACATGCAAATCTCCGCCGCTGTCCGCAACAACATTGCCAAACATGGCGAGCCGACCCGTGGCGTGACCGTGGTCACGAACAAGGGCGTGGTGGTGCTCAGCGGGAAGGTTCCCAATGACACTACGCGCCGGACGGTGGTCACCGACGCGGGCAAGATTTCTGGCGTCATGCGTGTAGAAGACCAGCTGGCGATCCAGTGATGCCCGCTCTCAGACCTTCATCCGTTTTCAATCTACCCTTACCCATCACGGAGTTGCTCATGCCCCTGCCTCAAGCTCTCGTCCTCGTCCCCACACTGCTCATCGGCACCACCTGCGCACTCTTTGCCGCCCATGCGGACGTTCATGAGCGCAATAATGGGATTCCCAGACTGGTCGCCCAGGCACTGATCGGCACCGCTGGCTTCGAACCCGGCGTAGCCGTCGAATGGCGTTTCGGCCCCTACCAACTGATGGTGCGTCCGGAAGTCTTTATCAACGAGGATCGTGATGTGGGATTCGGCGCCTCGGTCGGCTGGGAACTGCAGTTCTTCGACCTGCCGGAACGCCACGCCATCACCGTCGGCCCACGCGTGGTAAATCACAATAGTGATGATTACGGTTGGGGTGCAGACGCGATGGCGATCTGGCACTTCGATCTGATGCCTTCACAACGCGGTCGCCACTTCCTCGAAGTCATCGGCACCGTCGGCGTGATCGAAGAGGAAAAACGCGGCGACGACGACGTCGAACCTGCATTTAGCGTGGGTGCCGGTTACGGCTTCCAGTTCTGATCGCTGAACGCAGCGCCGTTCCGCTATGCCGGTAATGCAGGCCAGCGGGCGGCTTTTTCTGTGTTTCTTCAACGAGCCCTTTTGCTGGGCCCACAACCAGCACTGCCAAGGCCACCGGATGTCAGCAAAACGGAAAGGTTCCGTCGCTGATGTCTGGTGGCCTTTGCAGTTTGAGAAGCTATCCGGAAAGGCAGGACCGACATGGAGGACCGGAGGACCGGAGGAAAACAGCGCGGCGAAACCTCGGCTGTTCATCAACACTTCGTTTCTTGCTTCTCTCCGGTTCTCCGGTCCTCCATGTGAATTTCGGTCTTTTCAGACCGCTTCTGAGAGAACCGGTTTGAGAAAAACGGTTTGAAAGAAGTGGCCTGGGAACGTCTCTCAGCCGAATGCGAACGACGCCATCGCGATGTTGCCGTAGTCCCACGAGCGGTGAAGGACGCGGCCTTTGGCATTCGCACCGGCGGCACCGAAGGCGACCAACAGCGGCATCAGATGATCCGGCGTCGGGTGGGCGTAGCGCGCATCCGGTGCCGACGTGAGCCACGTGGTGAGCGCTGGCGCATCACCGGCTTCAACCGCACGCACCAACCACTCCTCGAAGGATGCTGCCCAGGAAGCTGGCGGCTGACCAGGAGCGAGCACGCCCAGGTTGTGCACCGCCGAACCGGAGCCGATCACCAGCACGCCCTGCGAACGCAGCGACGCGAGCGCAAGTCCAATGCGATGATGAGTCGCCGCATCACCATCGCGCACCAACGACACCGCCACCACCGGGATGTCAGCAGCGGGCCACGCCAGCAGCAGCGGCGTCCACACGCCGTGATCAAATCCACGTTCGCGCGTACGCGGCTTGAGGCCGGCGTCGGTGAGCATCGCGCCGATGCGCGCAGCGAGCGTGCTGTCGCCCGGCGCGGCGTAGCGCTGACGGTACAACTCCGCGGGAAAACCGCCAAAGTCATGAATGGTCGTGGGCGTGCGACCGGTCTCGACCGTGACGCTGTCCTCCTCCCAATGGGCGGAGGCGACCACGATCGCACGTGGGCGTGGCAACGTCGCCGCCAGTCCACGCAGGAACGCCGACGCCGGCGTATCGCGCAGCACCACGTCGGGTGCGCCGTGGGAGAGGAACAGCGTCGGGAGCAGGTCAGGCATTGCGGATGACGCTGACGTTGCTTGCGAAGACGACAAGCGGGGACCGTTGAGCAGGCTACAGGCTACAGGCTACGGACCACCGGTTCGAAACCTGTAGTCTGTAGTCTGTAATCTGTGGCCTGCCTCCTCACGGCTACAGACTACAGGCTACGGACTATCGGTTCGAGACCTGTGGCCCGTAGCCTGTAGTCAGTGGCCCATCCCACTCACTTCACCCGCAGCACCACGATATACCCGTCCTGCTCCGTCCCCGCTTCAGCCTGGAACGGCTTGTGCAGCCGCACGGGTTCCTCGGCCTTGGTCGACGGTTTGATCGTGCCGCCCGCCACCACCCAGCCATCGCGCACTGCGACGTGGCGCAGGTTGGAATTGCTGAAGTAACCGCACTGCTGGAGCTTCAATCCGGCATCGAAGACCGCGACGTAACCGCCGCCCTGGTAGGCACCCGCGATGTGGGGATACCACGGTTGTTTGAGCGGCAGCCCGTTGGCGGAGCTGCCGACCAGCACGTGCCGGCCATTGGTGCCGCTGATGGCATCGATGCTCAGGCCATTGGCCTGTTGCGGACTCATCCACGAGCAGAACCACGTGCCTTTTTCCAACGCGCCGGTCAGTGGATCAACGCGGAACACCACGCTGGTCTTGCTCGCACCTTTGAAGCCGTAGCCCGGGCCGTTCTGGTGCACGTCCTTGAACACCGCGGGATCAATGGGCTTGGACGGATCCGCCGGATCACGCGTGCACACCGAGTTGCCACCATCGGCGTAAAGCGAGAGCAGGAACTTGCCGTCATCGGTGACGCCCGCGACCCAGCCGGTGGTGTCCGCCATCAGGCCGTTGCCGCCGAACTTGGCATCGACCTGGAGCTTGGGATCGGGATTCCACAACATCCACACCTGCTTGCCCTCGCGGTCGAAACCGTAGGCGTAGGGATCCTTGTAGGGTTCCTTGCCGGTGTTGGTCATGCCGTAACCAACCACGGTGGTGATGCCGGTTTTCGGATCGACGCTCATGCCACCGGGACGGTTCTCGCCGTGGGTCTTCCACGTCGCCGTCCATTTCTCTTTTCCACTCGTGCTGTCGAAGCGCGAGAGCTTGCGGTCAGCGAGCACCACCAGATCGCCATTCGCGTCGAAGGAGAAGTCGGTGGTGTTGGCGCGGTAGAAGATCCACTGCAGCTTGGTCGCGGTGGGGTCGAGCTTGGCGACAAAACGTCCCTGCCCCGGACCGCCGCCGATATCGGCACCGCTGAGGTTGTCGCCCAGCACCACGATCGCGCCCTGGTCATCGACGCGCAGTTTTTCGATCTTCGCTTGGCCGTAGCCGAAGGCAGTGACGCTTTGGAGTGTGCGGCCATCGCTCGACAGGCAGGCGATCATGCCGCGCAGGCTCGGATGCGGTGGTGCCTTCTTTTTCGGATCGGCGGGCGCAGGCGGCGCATCCTGTTTCGTTCCCGCCGGACCCAGCAACGTGGTTTTCACGCCGCTTGGCAGCAGCGGATCGAGCACGTTGGCACCAACGATGATGCGGTGGTCCGGAGCAATACCGACGCCCATCACCGCGTCATCACCGGCACCACCGAAGGTCGACGCCGCCACCAACACGAATGGGCCTTGGCTGTCGACCACGTCGGCCGGTGCCAGCGGAGCTTTCGCCGGCGTGCTGCCATGGTCACCTGGGGCGACCATGCGCCATGCGGGAAGCTCTTGTTCGATGACTGGTGTCGCTGCTGGTGCGCGCACCGACTGCACCGTCACTACCGTACCACCACCAACGACGGCCGCGACGAGTGCAACCTTCACCGCCAATCCTGCCGTGCCGGTCGCCGCCACCGTGCTGCCGGTCACCACCGTGCCGCCGACGCCGACCTGACCGGCGAGCGCCATCTTGCCGAGTTCGCCCGCGAGCGTCATCGGCACCGTGGTGAGCGCGCTCTGGTCGAGCAGCAACGCAAGCGCGCCCACCGAATGGACCACGCCACGCGTCGCGAGTTTCTCCTTCATCGCCGCCAAGCCGGCCTGCAAGCGACGACTGACGGTCGGTTGCGAGACACCGAGCTGCTCCGCCAACTCGACCTGGTTCGCACCTTGCAGATAGTGACCGACCAGCGCCTCGCGTTGCTCTGCCGGCAACTCTGCCAACACCTGATCAAGGATCGGGCTGATCTCCGCCCATGGCCGCTCCGGTTCCGGCGGCGGCAGGATCGCCTGCTGTTTGCGTCGGCCCTGCGCCGCCTCGCGCCGCACCAGATCGACCGCCTTGCCGTGCGCGACCTTGTGCAGCCAGCCGACCAGCGAGCCGGTGACCTCGGCGGGATTGCGCAGCAAGTGCACGAAGGTCTCCTGCGCCGCGTCCTCGGCGAGCGAGCGGTCACTCAGCACGCGCCGACAGGTGCCGAACACCATGCCAGCGTGGCGCTTCACCAATTCGGCGAAGGCATCGCCGTTCCTGGTCGTGATGTAGTCCTGGAGGATGAGTTGGTCGGCGAGCATGGCTGTCCTTGATGATACCGTGAGGTCGCGGCCAGACAGGGGCTCATGCAGGAAATCTTGACGACGGTGAGGCAGCCGCCCGACCGGGTGGTTCCTTCCTGGGGGCGTGGGC
>JACDEI010000035.1 GCA_013816485.1 Planctomycetota bacterium | reverse complement strand
CCAGCTCGGCATGGGCACCTGCCGAGCTGGTGCTCGGCGCTCCCGGGTCACACCACAAACCGGATATCGAGCGTCCGCATCCAGGTGTGCAGCCCCGCATCCTGGATCGGCAACACCAGCGCATCACGACCACTCTCGTTGTGATGCGAGTGCCACCAGCCCGGTGGCGTGGTGAACACTGCGCCGGATTCCCAGTCGGCGCGCACCGCGTTCTTAATCGTGCCGTCGGCGTTCAGTTCCGGGCCCATCAGGGTGTAGGTACCCCGCTCGGCAGAGATGCACAGATCAAGCGCGACGGAGTTGTGACGATGCGGCTTCTGCGTCACGCGCGCCGGCAAGATGTTGAGCAGCGACCACAGCGTATGGGTGATGGTCAGGGTCTGCGGTGTGGCTTCGTTGCCGAGTAGGATGCCCAGGCGATTGCGTTCACCGGCTCCGGGCTGGTTCTTCACCTGCTCCAGTTCCGCGACCATGCGCTCACGGCGGTAGAGTGTCGGCTTGAAACGCGGCACGCCGGGCTGCACGCCCAGGTAGTTCAGCAGCGGCTCGTCATGCACCCAATAGAGCGCGGAATCGCTGGTCGCCTTGTGGTCGATCTCAGCGCCCATCGGCAGCACGAACAAGTCGCCCTGTTCCCAGTCGATGGCGCCGAAGCTGGCGTGGCTCTTACCGCTGCCGCGGATGACGTAGAACAGTTGCGAGGTCGCGGTGGCCTGGGTGTCGAGCGTCTCCATGGCATTGATGCGCAGGAAGCTCGCCATCAGGTTCGGGCTGGTCGCCGGCCACGACATGCCGAGCTGTGGTGAGAGATCGAACGGGATCACTCGCGTATCGCCCGACTGATGGAGCGCCGCGGGGAAGCCGACAAACGGCATCTGCGGCATCTGCGGATTGGCTGCCGCGGTGTACTCGAAAAAACGCGCGCCGGCTTCCCAGTCGAGCGACGTGCGTTTGCGGTACTGGGCGGTCTGCGACTGTGCCTGAGGTTCGCTGGACATGGCTGGTACCTCCACTGGCGGAGGAGGATGCGCCATGGGAACCGGCGCTCAATCGTCAGATGGGCAACTGGGACAACCGGAAGCGATCAAGCCGCAGAGGGCGCGGAGAACGCAGAGTGAAAGCCCGCTGCGCCAATCGACCGTCATGGGATACTTGGCTCTGCGCTCTCCGCGCCCTCTCCGGTTTGACCGGCTGTCTGTTGTCGCCGTTTAGGCGGTTGTCGCGCGGCTCATGGCGTCACGCACCGGCTTGGGCAGCGAACGATCACGTCCGGTCAGGCGATCGACGGCGTTCTCCGCCTGTGCCGCCAGATCCGGGATGCCGACGCCTTCATAGCCGTTGCCGACCAGCGCAAAACCAGTGAAGCCACGTTCTCGCGAGCGGATCACCTGCACACTTTCCTGGTGCCCAAGGACGTACTGCGCCATGGCCTTCGGCCAGCGGTGCAGACGCGTGAAGAGCGGATCGCCTTGCAGGCCAATGATATCACGCAGATCTCGCAACACGCCGTCGGTCAGATCCTGGTCGCTGCGTTCCAACGCGTTTTCGTGCAGGGCACCACCGACGAACGCGCGCAGCAGCACGTGGCCATCGGGAGCACGCCCGGCGTATTTGTGGTGCCCGAAGGTGCAGGCGATCAGCGTCCGACCTTCCACTGCCGGCACGACAAACCCGGCAGCAATCGGCAGATGAGGCACCTGATCGACACGGAGTGCGATGTTTACCGTGGCGACGCCCGCGTAGGGAATGGTGGCGAGTTTGAAGGACAACGCTGCGTCGAGGTGTTTCGTCACCTTCGCCGCCGCATGCGCTGGCAACGCGAGCACTACCTGATCGAACTGGCGATAACCATCCGCGAGCGCAAGCGTGTAGCCACCCTCTTCGGCCCTGACCACCGTTTCCACCCGGGTGTTGGTGATGAGGTCGCACCCAGGACCGCGCAAGCGTTCAAGCAGACGATCGACCAACGTCTGCAAACCGCCAGTGAGACTGGCAAACAAACCATACCGCGGTCCACGTGCGGTGGCGACCGACTGATCTTTCGCCCGTTTACGCATGCCAAGGATCAGGCTGCGGTGGTCGCGCTCCATTTCCAGGAACTGCGGCATAGTCGCACGCAGGCTGAGTTGTTCCGGATCGGCGGTGTAGATGCCGCTGACCAGTGGTTGGGCGATGCGGTCGAGCGCTTCCTTACCCAAACGACGACGCACGAATTCAGCGAGTGATTCCTCTGGCAGATCAGCGCGTCGACGCGGCAACAGCAGATCGAGCGCCATGCGCAGTTTGCCCGGCCAACTGATGATCGGCGACAAGGCAAAGGGCCAGAACTTCGCCGGAGCGAGCAGGTAGAGCCCTTCCGGAATCGGCAGCAGGCGACGTCCTTTGACGATCAGGCTGGAGCGTGCGAATTCCTGCGTCGGCTGGAGCTGATCCTCCAGGCCAAGATCCTTGATCAGTTCGATGCCCGCTGGTTTCGAGCGCACGATCGAGTCGGGACCATGCTCCAGAGTGAAGCCCTGTTCCTGCGATGAGGCGATCACGCCGCCGAAACGTTCGCCCGCTTCGTAGATCGTGACGTGCACCGGTGTGCCGGTTTCAGCAGCGTGCTGGCGCAGGCGAAATGCCGTGGCGAGTCCGCCGATGCCGCCACCGATGACGGCGATGGCTTTCATCGAAACGTCCGATGTCCGATGTCCGATGTCCGATGTCTCATCGTCAGCAAAACACCGTGGTCCGAAAAGACCGTCGCACGGCAGGACATCGGACATCGGACATCGGACATCGGACCTACCTCACCGCGTCGTCCGCGCGTGCACATGTTGCACCAACGCTTTCGCCTGTTCCGGATCAGTCTCCTTTAGCACGCCATGGCCCAGGTTGAAGATATGCCCAGGTCGTCCACCGGCGGCGGCAAGTACCACATCGGCCGCTTTCAGCAGACGTTCGCGCGGACCAAGCAACAGGCACGGGTCGAGATTGCCCTGCACCGCGATGCGTGTCGGCCCACCGCAGCGTTCCCACGTCGCGCTCAGATCGGTGGTGGTATCGACGCCGATGACATCCGCGCCACAGGCGGCGATGAGGTCCGACAGATGACTGGTCTCGGTACCAAAAAGGATCACCGGGACACCCGGCGTGATGCCGGCCACCAGCGTGCGCAGGTGCGGCTGGACAAACTCGATGAAATCGGCGCGCGTCAGGTGGCCGACCCAGGAATCGAACACCTGCACACACGACGTACCGGCAGCGATCTGCGCGTTGAGGTACGGGATGAGCGCCGCGGTGATGCGCGCCAGCAGGGCGTTCCACGCCCCGCCATCGCGGTACATGAAGGTCTTGGTGTGGGCGAACTGGCGGCTCGATCCACCTTCGATGGCGTAGGCCGCGAGCGTGTAGGGCGCGCCACAGAAACCGATCAGCGGGATGTCCGCCGGCAGACCGGTGACCGTGCGGCGGATCGCCTCGTGCACGTAACCCAGGTCCTTTGCCGCGGTGAGCGGATCGCGCAGCGCAACCACCGCCGCGCCATCGCGGATCGGTTTGCCCAACACCGGACCATCACCGGTGGCGAAGGTCAGCGGCAGACCGAGCGCTTCGAGCACCACCAGGATGTCACTGAAGATGATCGCCGCGTCGACGTCCAGCCATTCGCGGGCGTAGAGCGTGACCTCGGACGCGAGCGCCGGGTCTTTGCACAGGTCGAGGAACGAACGCCCGCTGCGGATGCCGCGGTAGTGCTGCATGTAGCGTCCGGCTTGACGCATCAGCCACACCGGTGTGCGTTTGGTCGCCTCGCCACGGCAGGCGCGCAGGAAGTGGGAATCCCACAGCTCCGGCTTCAGATTCAGGACATTGCCAGCGGCGCGGATTCCAGGTCGGGACATGCGCGAAAGCTAATGCAGAGTGCAGAATGCAGAATGCAGAATGTGGCGGGGCCACAGCAACATGACGGGACACGCGGTGATTCTGGCCTGTTCATTCTGCATTCTGCACTCTGCCTTCTGCCTTGTCCTCCGGCCTCGTGCGCCAGCGCTTGTGCCACCATACCCACTGCTCCGGAGCACGGCGCACCAGCATCTCCTCATAGGCCGTGGCCCAGGCGATGATGGCCTGCGCATCGCCCTCGCTGTCGCGTGTACGCGGGAAACGCCGACGTGGGCCGGCGTGCAAGACCCAATGCCCCGCACGCCAGTAGAGGAACACCGGAATCACCGGGCTGCGCGTCAGCAGCGCGAGCGCCGCCGGTCCGGTCGGGGTAAAGGCGAGTCGTCCGAACCACGGCACGAAGCTGCCCGCCAAGCGCGGGATGTCCTGGTCCACCAGCGTCGCCAGCAGCCGGCCGGCACGTAGTTCGCGCACGAACTCGCCGAAGGGAGCGTCCTGGTACACCAGTCGCGCGCCGCTGGCGGTGCGTGCGCCCTGCACCACCGCGTCTGCCACTGGCGAACGCAGACGACGACCGACCACCGTCAATGCCGAGAACAACGACCCGACGCGTGACAACAGTTCCCAATTGCCAAAATGCCCGGTGAAACCCACCGTTCCCTGGCCATGGCGGCAGGCCGCGGCCAGTTCGTGTAGATGCGCGCCGCCTTCCACCACGATGCCGCGCGCGTGACGACGCAGGTCCCAATGCAGCGTCGCCGCGGTCCACAAGCTGGTGCGGGCGATGTGGCGGAACGCGCGCCGCGCGGTGCGGATGATCCACGCGGCGTCGGCCTCGGGGTAGGCGATGCGCAGGTGCTCACGACAACGCCGCACATCTCTCAACGGCAGACTGCCGACCAGATCGCCGAGGCCGCCACCCAGGCGCCACGCCAGCCGTGGCGGAATGCAGCGCAGCAGTGCGCGCACCAGCGTCACGCCACGCGGTTGGACCTGTGCGACGCCTGACTCGGTGGCGGATGATGGTGACGACGACGTGCTCATGCCGGATGGGGAGCGCCGGACATTTGCATCACGGCTTCGACTCGCAGGCGCACGGCGTTTGGCCACAGCGCAGACACAGGCCTGGATACTTTGCCGCCGTCGCCGCCGCGAGATCCACCTCAGCAAGGTGCGCGAGCGACACCAGCCACGCGAGACAATCGGCGAACTCGCCTTTCAGGTCGTGCTTCTGCGGTTCGCGCAACGCTTCCGCCAGTTCACCGACTTCTTCCATGAAATACATGAAGGTGCCAGCGGTGCCCCGCTGCGCGTCCTTCGCGCCGTAGGTGGTGGCGATGTGGTGTTGGAAGGCCGCGAGGTCGAATGTGGGCTTGCTCATCAGCGACTCACGCCCACGCACGTTGCAGCGCTGTGGCCCAGTGCTCCAACTCGCCGTCGCCGTAAGGCGTGCCCTTGGGATGCACCAGCGTGCGGTCGCCTGGGAAGCGCGGAATCAGGTGCAGATGCACATGCGGTACGGCCTGGTTTGCCGCCGAGCCATCGTTCACCAGCACATTCACTGCCGGCGCACCGGTCGCTTTCTTCACCGCGGCAATCAACCGCGTGAGGCGATCACCCAGCGCCGCCAACGTGCCGCCGGGCAGATCGTTCAGGTACTGCACCTCGGCAACCGGGATCAGCAGCACATGGCCGGGATTGGCCGGAGTGATGTCGAGCAGGGCGACCCAGCGTTCGTCCTTGAAGACGAACTTCCCTGGGATCTCGCCGGAGATGATGCGGGTGAAGATGCTGGGCATGCGGAGCATGGTTGGACGACCGCCACCTGGGCAAGGGTGAAGCTCTGGACCGGCCGGCCACCGCCATACAGTCCCCGCCCGCTGAGGCCCCCATGCTGACGATTCCCGACGACCAGTGGCAACAAGTGCTCCCCAAGCTGCGCAAGCAGTGCCCGCGTCTGACCGAACTGGACCTCAAGGAATGCCAGCAGCGCATCGACCTGCTGACGGCCAAGATCCAGAACCGTCATTGGGTCAACCGCGTGATCGCGCGTCGCACCGTGCTCAGCCTGCTTCAGACCACCGGCGGCGTCCACGCCGACGCGTGAGCCGCGAGCGCCGGCCACCTGCTCGGCATGCCGGCTGATGATGATGCCGGAAGAGTCCTTTGAATTGTAGGTGAGATGCTGGCGCTCGGTCGAGCGCTCGGTCGCAGCTACCAAGCACGAAGCACCACGAGCACAGCCCTGCATCGCCTCAATCGCGGGCGATGCAGGGTAGATCTGGCGCAGCGTGTGATGTCACTTCTTTGGAGCGGCTTCCAGCGGGAACGACTCCTTGATCTTCTTGCCGTCTTCCGTCTCAATCACGACCCAGAACTTCGCCCCGGCGGGAATCGGATTGGGGACGACGACGTGGCAGTGCCAGCCGCCGGCGTGTTCGGTCTCGGCCTCGCCCTTGGTCTTGGTGGCGCTCTGACCTTCTTCATCGCCGATCCACACGCGCACCGCCTTGGCGGCGGGCTTGGCGGGCACCAGATCGACGGCACCAGCACCATCCTTGCCGGGTTCCCAGGCACCGATGCGGTTGGCGGTGACCTGCCAAACGCCCATGGTTTTGGTGCCGAGCGGAATGTCGTCGCCGTGGTGGTGTTTGTCCTCAGCGAATGCCGAGGTGGAAGCCGCCAGCATCAAGCAGGCGGCGAGCAGGAAGCGGGACATGAGATACCTCTGGTGGTCAGGGTGGGTGATGCGACTGACGGGACCACGGCCGTTGTCGTCTGTGAAGCGGTCAGGAAAGGCCGGACCGACATGGAGGACCGGAGGACCGGAGGAAGACCGAGCTGCGGAACCTCGGATGTTCACCGACACTTCGTTTCTCGCTGCTCTCCGGTTCTCCGGTCCTCCATGTGAATTTCGGTCTTTCCAGACAGCGTCTGAGGGATGATGGATGTCGCGACGCACTGAACCGGGCGTCACACGAAGGCGGATCATGATGATGCTCCGGTTGGGCGTGGTGCGGTGCCGCGGCGTTCCAACAAGCCGGCCATCGCCACATACCCTGCTGGTACCACCAGCAGGTTGAGCGCGGTCGAGCTGGCCAAGCCACCCAGCACCACGATCGCCAGCGGCGCGAGGATTTCGCTGCCGGGTTTGCCCGCGGCCAAAGCCAACGGCACCAGTCCGAGCGCGGCGGTGAGTGCGGTCATCAAGATCGCGATCAGGCGATCACGCGATCCGGCGAAGACCGCGTCCGTCAGCGGCATGCCGGCATCGCGGTGCGCCTGGAACTGGTTGATGAGCAGGATGCCGTTGCGCACGGCGATGCCGAACAGCGTGATGAAACCAACCAAACTGGCGATCGATAGCACCGGCGCCAGATAACGCCCACCGAATCCCAGCAACGCCGCGAAATTGCCGAACACGTTCGGCGATTCAGCGATGAACACCGCGACGATGCCGCCGATCAGGGCCAGCGGCAGATTCACCAACACCAGTCCGGCCGACCACGCGGAGCCGGTGGCTCCCGCCAGCAGCAGCCAGACGGCGGCAATCACCGCGAGTCCGGCCCAGAACAGTGTGCGACTGGCTTCCTGTTGGGCTTCGAACTGGCCACCATAGTGGACGGTCTGCTTGGCCGCGGTCACGATCGGGTTGACAACCGCCTGAACCTTCGCCACCAGATGGCCGAGGTTCTCACCGGCATCGACATTGCACGAGATCACCGCCTTGCGTTTCCCCTGTTCGTGGGCGATCAGGTACGGTGCCAGCTCTTCGCCGATGCGCGCGACCTCGCGCAATCGCACCACGGTGCCGCCCTGGCCACGCAGCAGCAGATCGCCCACATCGCTGGCCCGCGCCCGATCATCCGGATGCAGACGCACCGCCAGCTCGTAGCGGCGCACGCCATCATTGACGGTGGTGACGTGTTCACCGCTCAGGGCAATGCGCACCTGTTCCGCCGCAGCTGCTGGCGTCAGTCCCGCCCGCGCCAGATCGGCATGACGGAACTCCACCGGCATGCTGGTGATGAGGATTTCTCGGTTGGCGGCGATATCGCGCGTTCCGGGAACTTCCTTGAGCGCGGCTTCGATGCGTTTGGCGGTCGCGCGTAGCGCATCCAAATCCTGGCCGAAGACATTGATGGCGATGGCCGCTGGCGTGCCGGAGAGGATGTGCGACAGCCGGTGTTCGATCGGTTGCCCCACCATCGTTACCATGCCTGGGATGCCACGCACCTGCGCGTCGAGTCCCGCGCGTACCGCAACCGGATCGGCGTCGTCCGCCAGGGTGATGTCGAGTTCGGCGTTCCACACCGGTTCGGCGTGTTCGTCGCGTTCCGCGCGCCCGGTGCGCCGGGTCACAGCGGTGACGCCTTTCACCTGCAACAGTCCACGCTCGATGGCGTGGGCGACGCGATCACTTTCCTGCAATGAGGTGCCCGGCGGCGCCATCAGGAACACCGTAAACGAACCCTCGCGAAAGGTCGGGAGGAACGAGGTGCCGAAGGACGATGCCACCCACAGGCTGAGCACGGTCAGCAGCGCCGAGCCACTGAGCACCCACCCACGGCGACGCACCGCCCAGCGCAACGTCGGTTCGTATAGGCGATGTATCCAGCGGACGAGCGGGCTGACACCATGGGTGGCGACGGTGGTGCCGTCCTTCGCCTTCTTTGGTGCCAGCAACAGCCAGCACAGCGCTGGTGTGACGGTGAGCGCGACCGCCAACGAGGCCAAGGTCGCGACAATGAAGGCGATGCCGAGCGGGCGGAAGAAACGGCCTTCCAGACCGGCGAGTGCCAGCAGCGGCAGGAACACCAGGATGATGATCCACGTCGCCATCGCCATCGGTGGCACGATCTCGCGACTAGCTTCCAACACCGTAATGCGCGCGTCGATTCCAGGCCGTTCGCGAAGTCGTCGATGGACGTTTTCGACCACAATGATGGCGTCGTCGACCAGTCCGCCGATGGCCACCGCTAGTCCACCCATGGTCATGACGTTGAGCGTCATGCCCGACCACCAAAAGGCCGCCACGGCGGCGGCGAGCGACAACGGCAGCGCGATTAGGGTGATCAACGTGGTGCGCACGTTCAGCAGGAACAACACCAGGATCACCGCGACGATGATCGCGGCGTCGCGCAGTACGGTGATCAGGTTGTCGACCGCACGGCCGATGAAATCCGACTGGCGGAACGCGTGACGATCAAGGTGCACACCCGCCGGCAACGCCAGCAGATCGAGCGCCGTGTCGATGCGTGCCGTCAGGTCGAGGGTGTTGACGCCGGGAGCTTTCTGCACCGACAACACCACCGCACGATTGGCATTGAACGAGGCTGTGCCACGCATCGGTGCCGGTCCCAGACGGACCTCGGCGACCATGCCGATGGTCACCGGCACGCCTTTTTGCCACACCACCAGCGTGTCGGCGATATCCACGGCCGAGCGTACCTGGCCACGAGTGGCAATGGCCACCTCGCGTCCTTCCAGGTGCGGCAGGTAACCCGCCGCAGCGGTGGCATGGGCCCCGGCGGCGGCGCGGGCGACATCCTCGACGGTCAGACCGTATTCCGCCAGCTTGGTGGCGCGTGCATGCACCTGGTATTCCGGCAGCTCACCGCCGATCGCCACCACTTGGCTGACGCCCTGCACCGCCAGCAAGTGGTTGCGCAGGTCGTACTCGGCGAATCCACGCAGGGTCAGCGGATCGGCCGTGCCATCAGGCGAAGACACCGACAGCAGCATGATTTCGCCGGTGATGCTGCTGATGGGGGCCAGTTCGGCGTGGGTGTTCTTCGGCAGCAATTCGCGCGCCGCGCTGACCCGTTCGCCAACCTGCTGGCGAGCGCGATGGACATCCTCGCCCCAATCGAACTCTGCCCACACGATCGACAGGCCGAGGGCGCTGGAGGAACGCACGCGCCGCAGACCGGGCACACCAGCGATGGCACCTTCGAGCGGCACCGTCACCTGCGTCTCCACCGCGTCAGCCCCCAGGCCCGGCGCTTCCGTCAATACGACCGCGGTCGGCGCATTGAGTTCAGGGAACACGTCCACTGGCAGGCGCGTAAGTTGCCAGCCGGCGATGGCGAGCAGCACACCACCCAACACCAGGACAGTGCGGGCGTTGTTCAGGCTCCAAGCAATGAGGAATTGCAGCATTACTTGGTCGTTTCTTTGGGTTCATCGGGTTCGGCGTGGAATGAACCGTCGGCGTGGAAATGCCCACCCAGCTCCGCCCTGCCAGCTCCACTCAGTTTGAGTTGGTAGATCCCGTCGACGACTACCTGGTCACCCTTGGCAACGCCAGACAACAGCTCCACCCACGTCCCATCGTTGACGCCAAGATCCGCCGACAGGCGGATCACGCGATCGGGATCCGTCGGATCGCGGCGGAAGATGATGGTGTCGAGCCCATCGCGGATGGTCGCCGCCAGCGGGATCGCCAACTCGCCATCGCCACCAGCGATCTGGACCTCGAGCAAGGCGGCGACGCCTGGGCGCGCCCACACCGGCGCGGTTTCGCCATCCGCCAACGTTGGCCAAGCAATCACATCCTGCGTGCGCAGCGTCGCATCGGCCTCCAGGCCCAACGACAGCCGCGCCGGCAACGCGGTCTTCCAGCCATCGACGGTCGGCACGATGCGGACCGGCAGGTTGCCGGTGAACACGGTCAGATCGCCTTGTGGCGCGCTGGCGCGCAAGCGCACGCGCCTGGGATCGAGCGTGGCCAACAACGGTTCACCATCGTCCACGCGGCTGCCGGCGATGGCGATCTGGGCTTCAACCACGCCATCGCTGCGCGCATGGATGGTCAGCGCAGCGGCATCGGCGAGCGCCTCCAGCCTGGGGTCATCGACCGCGAGCCCAGCGGCAGCGGCTATCTGGGCGGTGAGCAACGTGCGTCGACTGGCGATGGCGGCCTTCACCACGTCATCGCTCTGGGGCGTGCTGACACGGCTTTCGCGCCACTCACGTTGCAGGTCCGCCCAGGCGCGACCGCTGACTTGCGCCAGCGGCGTGCCGCTGGTGACCGCCTGATAGGGTTTGACCAACAACTCGACCACACCGGCGACTGGCGCGCGGTATTCGCGCCGCGCGTCGGCATCGGCCTCGAAACGACCTGGATAGCGCCGGGTGGCGCTGACGTGACGGAACTCCACCGTGGCGAAGGTGATGCCCAGGTTGGCTCGCACCGCGGCCGGGATCGGTATGCGGTTGGTGTTGGCCGCCGCTGGCTTGCCGCCGGTGGCCGGCGCCGCCTTATGATCGTGCCCATGGTTCTTGTCGTGATCGCCACAGCCAGCGACGGCAAGGGCGACGGCGAGGGCGACGGCGGTGATGACCAGACGGGGATGACGGATGCTCATGGCAGATCCTCGGCAACAGGGGCGGCGGTATGGACGATGATCAGCGCGTGATCGCGCTGCGCGGCAGCTTCCGCCGCGGCGAGCGCCAGACGGCTACGAGTGCGGCGAGCAGCCACCACGCTGGTGAGATCACCGCGTCCGGCGGCGTAATCGGCGAGGGCGAGTTGCAGCACCTCGCCGGCGAGTGGCAGCAGGCGCTCGTTGTGGTGGTGCGCCCGGCGACGAGCGGCGTCCCAGGCGAACCATGCGGCTTCGGCCTCACTCTCGACCTGTTGACGGACACCGGCGCGCGTTGCACGCACGGCATCCGCTTCGGCCATCGCGATGCCGACGGCACCTTGGTTGCGGTTCCAGGTGGGGAGCGGTACCTCGAGCGTCAGGCCGACTTCGGTGTCGTCGCCAACCCGCTCGCCAAATACGCCAGCACGCACCTCGCTCCAGCGTCCGCTGCGTGCCAGCGCTGCCAGCGCTTCCGCGGCGCGCACCTGGGCTTCGGCGGTGATCAGGCGCGGATGACGCGCCGCAGCAGCAGCCACGGCAGCCTGATCACGTTCGCTGAGCGTCAGCGGCGCAGGATCGCCGATGGTGGTGAGATCCACGTGGCAACGGCGCGCCAATGCCGCGCGCGCGGCCACCACGCGCTGGCTCGCCAGCGCCGCAGCTTCATCCGCTTCATCGCGATCGATCTGCACCATCAGCAGTTCGGCCTGACGAGCCGAAGCAGCAGCCAGACGTGTACGCACCACCGCGAAGGCTGCGCTCGCATCCTCCAATGAGGTGCGGGTCGCCGTCTGTTCGGCCAATGCCAGGCGCAGATTCACCACCAGCCGCCGCACATCCGCCGCCAGGGTCAAACGTGCACTGACGTAATCTGCACGCGCCAACGCACGTTGGCTGTCGGCGCTCGCGGCCCGGGCAGCGCCTTCACCACCGAGTGGAAGCCGCTGGGTCACGTCGATCCGGCCATGCCACTCGTCATCACCTGGAAGGGAGACGCGGCCACCTTCCAAGCCCAGCCGTGGATCATCCCATCGCTGAGCGAACCGTCCGGCGGCATCCGCACCCACGGCACGCGCCTCCGCTGAGCGCAGCCCGGCGTCGGCTGTGGCCGCAGCGTGGATCAAATCGCTGACCGTCGTGAGCACGTTCGGGGACGTGGTGGAAGGAGCGGTGGAAGGAGCGGTGGTCGGTTCAGCAGCCCCGGCGATGACCGTGGCGCAGAGCGCCACGACGCACAGGGAAGCCCGACCCCGCAGACGCAATGGGCGTCGCATGGGGCGTTCCTGGAGAGAGAAACCGTTACGACTGCCTTGGCAACATGCCAGGGCACCACAACGGCATCAGATCACAGGACGCGTTTGTTGGGCGGTGGTTCGATGTCGCGCGCCAACTGTTCGGGCACACGTTCGTGGGAGAATGGGTGAACCAGTCGTGTTGCTCGCGTACCTTCTAGAAAGGCCAACGGCATGACTGCCGCATCAGCAAAAATCAGCGACCCATGCGCGTGCAGGAAGGCGCCTTCAGGTTCAGGCTCAGGCGTAGGTGCAGGATCTTCATCGTTGCGATCAGCATCGTCATCGTGGTCATGCCGCTCATCCAAACTACCCGCATGGTGATCGTCATGCAGGATGCCGGCATGGTGATGCGCGTGCTCGCCATGCGCATCGACGTGGAAATGGATCCCCCATGTCGCAATCAGCACCAAGGCGATCGCCAGCGCGATCGCCAGCGCGTTAGCCGCGGTACGGCATAGATTAAGCAGCGACCGAGACATGGAGAGCTTATGGGTCAGTAAACATCTCCGGTCAAGTCTTCGTTGGTCCGATCGCGACATGACTGCTGATGGACTGGGTGTTCGTGTTGCACGCCCGCCTCATTTCGCGTCCGCGGTTTTAGCGGTAGGTTCCCCACGCACCCGGGAGAGACCGAACCGTGAACGCCATCGCTGACAATCCGCTCTTCGGTCATGATCGCCTGCCTTCGTTCGACCGCGTGAAACCCGAGCACGTCGAACCGGCGATCCGCGCGCTGCTGCCGACGATGGCGAGCGCTCTGGCGGAACTGGAAAAGACCATCGCACCGACTTGGGCCGGCTCGATACCGCGTCTGACCGCGCTCAGCGAAGCGATCGGTTACGCTTGGTCGGTGATCAACCATTTGATGGGCGTGCGCAACAGCCCGGAGCTGCGCGCGGCGCATCAGGCGGTGCAACAGGACGTGGTCACGGCCTTCATGTCGCTCGGTCAGAGTGTGCCGATCTATCGCGCGCTGGTGGCACTGCGCGACGGTGGCGAGTGGAGCAAGCTCGACGAGACCCAGCGCCGCATCGTCACCGCCAACATCCGCGCGGCGGAACACAGCGGCGTCGGCTTGACCGGTGCAGCGCGCGAACGTTTCCAAGCCATCGAATTGGAACTGGCTGAGCTGTCGACGAAGTTCAGCAACCATCTGCTCGATGCGACCAAGGCGTTCGCCCTCGAACTGACCGATCCTGGGGAAATCGCCGGCCTGCCGCTGAGTGCGAAACGTGCGGCAGCGCATGCCGCGGCGCGCGCGGCCAACCGCGAAGCGGCAGCAGATGCCGCGGAACGCGGCCCGTGGCGCATCACCCTCGACGGACCGAGCTACATCCCGTTTATGGAACACGCGCAGCGCCGTGATCTGCGCGAGCAGCTTTATCGTGGTTTCGTCACCCGTGCGTCGAGCGGCGAGCTTGACAACCAACCGTTGATCGACCGCATCCTGACGCTGCGCAAAGAGAAGGCCGGCCTGCTCGATTTCACCTCGTTCGCCGAGCTGAGTTTGGCGGCGAAGATGGCACCGTCAGTGACCTCGGTCGAACAATTGCTCGGTGAATTGCGCACGGCGGCCTTGCCGAAGGCGCGCGTCGAACTCGATGAGCTGACCACCTTCGCCCGCGCACGCAGCGGTGACGCCGCGCTGACGCTGACGCACTGGGACATGGGCTTCTGGGCTGAACGCATGCGCGAGGAACGTTACAGTTTCACCGATGAAGAACTGCGCCCGTACTTCGCCCTGCCGCGTGTGCTCGATGGCCTGTTCGCCACCGCCAAACGTTTGTTCGGCGTCAGCGTGCGCGCCGCCGATGGTGAATCGCCGGTGTGGCATGCCGACGTGCGTTTCTTCCGCATCGCCAACGAAGCGGGCAAGGATATCGCGGCGTTCTTCCTCGATCCCTACAGCCGTCCGGCTGACAAACGTGGCGGCGCGTGGATGGACAACGCGCTCGACCGCAAACGCCTCGGCGACGGTTCGTGGCGCTTGCCGGTGGCATACCTGGTGTGCAACCAGAGCGCTCCCGTCGGTGACACGCCCTCGCTGATGACCTTCCGCGAAGTGGAGACCTTGTTCCACGAGTTCGGCCACGGCCTCCAGCACATGCTCACCACCGTCGAGCACCTCGAAGCCGCCGGCATCAACAATGTCGAATGGGACGCGGTCGAGCTGCCGAGCCAGTTCATGGAGAACTGGTGCTACCACGCGCCCACCGTGCTCGGTTCGCCAGCGCAGCCTGGGCTCGCACGTCATTGGCAGACCGGCGAGACCCTGCCACGCGCGTTGTTCGACAAACTCATCGCCGCGCGCACCTACCGCGCTGGCTCGATGACCGCACGACAGGTCTATATGTCGACGCTCGACCTGGAACTGCACCACCGCTACGTGCCGGGCGGGCCCGAGAGCGTGATCGCGTTCCAGCGCCGCATCGCCGCCAGCGGCACGGTGATCCCCCCGCTGCCGGAAGACCGTTTCCTCTGCGGCTTCAGCCACATCTTCGCCGGTGGCTACGCCGCGGGCTACTACAGCTACAAGTGGGCCGAGGTCCTCAGCGCCGATGCCTTCGGCGCGTTCGAAGACGCCGGCCTCGACAATCAGAGCGCGGTCGAACAAACCGGTCGGCGTTTCCGCGACACCGTGCTGGCGCTCGGCGGCAGCCGTCATCCGCTGGAGGTCTTTCGCCAGTTCCGTGGGCGCGAACCGTCGCCGAAAGCGCTGCTGCGACAGACCGGCCTGGCGTCCTGACGCCACCAACCGGCGGACGGCACCGGCTGGTTCTGTGAGGCGGTCCGCGCACACTCCTGGGCATGTCCTTCACCCCAGGCCGTCCGCTGCTGGTGCTGCTGGTGCTCGCGGGCCTCAGCGGCGCGCTGGTGGCGCTGAGCCCGACACCGCCACGGGCGACGCTGAATTACTGGATCTTCGCCGAAGCGCATCGCCATGAGCTGACGCCGATCCTCGACGGCTTCGCCCGCGAGCGCGGCATCACCTACGACCTCGACCTGGTGGCGGGAAATGCGCTCGGCACGCGTTTGGAATCGTTGTTCATGTCGCAGGCACGTGGACCACAGGTACCGGATCTGGTGAACATCGAGGTGCATCAGGTCGGACGCTTCTTCCGTCCGCCGGTCGCCGGCATGGGCTTCCTCGACCTGACGCCGTACTTCGAGACCCGCGGTGAACGCCGCATCAGCACCATCAGCGATCGCGGACGTGCCGGTTGGGCGGCGCGCCACGACGACGGACACATCTACGTTCACGATGGCACGACGTGGCAGCCCGATCCGGCCCGCAGCCGCGGCGACACCTGGAAAGACCGCATCATCAGTGCGCGATTCGCGCCGTGGATGAAGGACGGGCGCATCATGGGCGCGCCGCAGGACATCCATCCCATGACCATCACCTACCGCGACGACCTCTTCCGCGAGGCCGGAGTTGATCTGGCGGCGTGCGCCACTTGGCCGCAGTTCCAGCGCGCCTGTTTGGCGATGCAGGAGTTCTGGCAGGCCAAGGGCGTGCGACCGCGCCATGCGATGGAACTGTTCGAAAGCAGTTGCGACCTGCTCCAACTCATGCTGCTGCAACGCGGGCTGAACCTGGTGGAAGCCGATGGTCGCATACGCCTGGCCGATCCATTGGTGGCCGAGACCCTGGCCTTCTACGCCCCGCTGGTCGCCGGGCCGCAACGCATTGGTGCCGATGCCGGACTCAACATCGCGGTCGAACTCGACGCTGGCACCATCTGCGCCTGCTTCACGCCCGACTGGCGGATCTTCTACCTGCGCCACCACGCACCGACCGATGGTGCCGGCCAGCGCAAAATGGAAGGGCGGCTGCGCATGATGCCCTTGCCGCGTTTCGACCAGCACGATGCGCCGACCAGCACCTGGGGCGGTACCTGCGTGGCGATCCCACGCGCCTGTCCCGATCCCGACCTCGCCTTCGCCGCGATCGAACGTTGCTTTTATTCGCCGCAGGCGGCCGACGTGCGGTTGAGCTTGGGCAACATGCTACCGCCCCTGCCGGAGCTGTGGGATCATCCGCTGCTGCACCAGGGCGATCCGCTCTACGGCGGACAGCACATCAACGAAATGTTCATCAGCCTGGCCGACCAGGTGCCGATGCGCGTGATGACTCCGGCCACCAGCCTGGCGATGGAGGCGCTCACCCAGGTGCAGGCCAAGGCGGTTGAACGAGTGCGCACGCGGGGTGATGCCGGGTTGCAGGAAGCGTGCCAGGAGTGGTTGCGCGCTGCGGAGCGCGATCTGCGCCGGCGTATCGCGCGCCTCGATCTCATTGCTCCACAAGTGGGTGGACGATGACGGCGGCCTCCCGTCGTTGGGCGCCGTGGCTGTTCCTCGCGCCGTTCATCCTGTTGTTCGTGGTCTTCTGGTTGTGGCCGCTGGTGCGCAGCCTGGTCCTGAGCCTGCACCACACCGCTGGGCCGCAGCACCAGACCTTCGTCGGACTGGGCAACTACGACTTCCTCCTGCACGATCCGTTGTTCTGGCAGGCGGTGTGGAACACCACGCGTTATACCGTGCTCTTCGTGGTACTGGAGCTCGCCATCGCGCTGGTGCTGGCGCTGGCGCTCAACCATCCGCGTCTGCGCTGGCGCGGTGCGCTGCGGTTCGCCTTTTTCTCGCCGCACCTGGTCGGCGGGGTCTTCGTCGCTTTGTTGTTCTCGCTGCTGCTCGCGCAGCGTTTCGGGCTGGTGAACGTCATGCTTGATCAGGTCAGCGGCGTGCTGCATGCGCTGCTGCCGTTCATCCCGGCGACCGGCAACGAGATCAACTGGGGCGGACGTCCCGCGTTGGCGCGCATCGCCGTGCTGCTCGCCGGCCTGTGGTTGTCGATCGGTTACGCCATGTTGTTCCTGCTCGCAGCGCTCCAGCACGTCGACCGTGAACTGTACGAGGCGGCACAGCTTGATGGTGCCGGACGCTGGCAGCGTTTCCGCCAAGTGACCTTGCCGGCGCTGCTGCCGACCATCGGTTTCCTCGCCCTGATGGGGACCATCGGCGCGTTCCAGTTGTTCGAGCTGCCCTATGTGTTGTTCCACAACGGCAGCGGTCCCGACCACGCGACGCTGACCATCATCATGTACCTCTATCAGCAGGGTTTCCAGACCGGCGACCTGGGCTACGCCGCCGCGATCGGCTGGGCCTTCACGCTGATGGTGCTGGCGGTGTCGCTGTTGCAGCTCCGACTGTTCCGAGACCAGGAGCGCACATGAGCCGCCGCCCGCACGTGCTGCAGGCGCTGGTCTGCGCCGTCGCCGCGTTGTGGCTGCTGCCGTTCGCCTGGATGGTGTGCGCGAGTTTCAAGGCTCCGGCCGACTTCTTCTCCTCGACCTTCCTGCCGTGGGGCGATCTCGGTCGGCTGACGTTCGACAACTACCGTGCACTGCTCAGCAACTTCCCGTTCTTCGGCTGGCTGCTCAATTCGCTGTTTCTCGCCAGCGTGCAGACCGTGGTGGTGGTCCTGCTGTCCTCGCTTGGCGGCTTCGCCCTCGCCACCTACCGCTTCCGCGGACGTGGATGGATGGTCGCGCTGATGCTGCTGACGCTGATGGTGCCTGGGCAGGTGCTGCTGCCGTCGACCTATGAACTGGTCAACACCTTCGGCTGGATCAATTCCTACTTAGCGATCCTGGTGCCCGGTGCGATGAGCGTGTTTGGCATCCTGCTGTTCCGCGCGAC
The DNA here is from genome assembly GCA_013816485.1 of Planctomycetota bacterium. Classification (GTDB taxonomy): domain Bacteria; phylum Planctomycetota; class UBA11346; order UBA11346; family UBA11346; genus BOG-1363. Next base: position 35,050 of record JACDEI010000035.1, on the reverse strand, counting down.
GATGAGTGCCGTGCCGCCCGAGCTGCTGCACGCCGCGCGCATTGATGGTGCCGGGGAACTGCGGCTGTGGTGGGACATCGCCCTGCCGAGCGTGCGTCCGACCGTCGGCGCGTTCACGCTGATGAGCTTCACCGGCACCTGGAACAGCTTCCTGTGGCCGCAGATCGTCCTGCAGGATGAAAGCCGCTACCACCTGCCGATCGGCATGACCTCGCTCGTCGGCCTGCCGGAACATGATGTGCCTTACGGCCTGCTGATGGCCGGCACGTTGCTGTCGATCCTGCCGGTGGTGGCGTTGTTCGCCCTGCTGCATCGTGATTTCCACGCGGGCGTGCTGACGGGAGCGGTGAAGGGATGAGCACCCATGGCGTGACCACTGGCCAGATCGCTCCAGCGACCTACACCGTCTGACGAGAGAATCGCCATGCCTTCGTTGGAAACCTGGGAACTGCTGAGCTACGTCGTCACGGTCTTCGGTCTGCCGATGGCGCTGTTGGTGTTCATCTACGAACAGCGCAAGGACCGCCAGAACGACGAGGAGGAGGTCTTCCAACGGCTCTCCGACGAATACTCCGACTTCCTCAAGCTGGTGCTCGAACACGCCGACCTGCACCTCTTCCGCCAGAGCACCGAGGGGCCGGCGCTCAACGAGGACCAGCTCGAACGCAAATACCTCATCTTCGGCCTGCTGGTCGCGCTCTTCGAACGCGCCTACCTGCTGGTCTACGAGCCGCACATGACCCGCCAGACCGCGCGCATGTGGCAGACCTGGGACGACTACATGCGCGAGTGGTGTCGTCGCGAAGACTTCCGCACCACGATGATCCCGCACCTCGATGGCGAGGACCCGGAGTTCATGGCCTACATCCTGCGTCTGGCGGAGGAGGAGAAGGGAAAGGGCAAGAGCAAACGGTTGCCGACCCCGGCATGAGGGATGGGCCGAAGGGTAAGAAAGGGACGAAAGGGACGAAGGGTCCGCCGTGCTGGCTGTCTCCGGACCCTTCGGACCAGCGCAGCGTTCGTACCCCTCGTACCTGTCGGACCGTGGCAACCCCTCGTAACCGTCCCCCGCCTCCTGGCGTTATCAGCGGCATGACGGGTCGTTAGCGTGGGGGCCGTGCCGGATCCCGGATTCGACATGGCCGCCTGCGTACGGCGGGTGCAGATGGGTGACCAGGAGGCCGCGCAGGCCCTGGTGGTCCAGACGCACCCGCTGGTGCTGAAACTGGTGCGGGCGTACCGCGCACAGGCGCACAGCGACGACGATCTGGTTCAGGAGGTCTACCTCGCGATGTTCGCCCGCCTCGATCGTTATGAGCAGCGACCTGGGATTCCGTTCGAGCACTGGCTCGCACGGATGGCGGTCAACGTGTGCCGCGATGTGCTGCGAGCGGAAGGCCGGCGGCCCAAGCTTGGTGCCTTGTCGCCGGCAGCGGAGCAGGAGTTGGCGACCCTGCACGGTGACCCAGGCACCCACGACAACGCCAGCGCCGCACGCGAACTGGTCGACGCGCTGCTCTGCCGCTTGCCAGCGGATGACCGGCTGGTGCTGACACTGCTGGATCTGGAACAACGCAGCGTGGCGGAGATCAGCGCGCTCACCGGCTGGTCGAAGACTCTGGTGAAGGTGCGCGCGTTCCGCGCACGGCTGCGGCTCAAGACGCTGGTCGGTACGAAAGAGATGCCATGACTGACTTCGATCACCGTTGGCAGGCGCTCGTCACCGCTGCACGGCAGGCACCTGCACAACGCGCGCCGTTGTCTGATCTGCATGCCGCGCGTTTCGCGGCACACGGTCTGGCCTTCGCCGCGCGGCAACGCGAGAGCGAACGTGCTTGGCGCGGCATGGCGCTCGCCGCCAGCCTGTTCCTCACCTGCCTCATCGGCCTGGGTGTCGCCGTACAGGTGCTGGTGCCGCGCGAGGATCTGCGCAGCACGTTGACGCTCGGACGCCCAGGCGTGCCCGACACCCTCTTCATCCCGGCGCCACCACGGCCGCCGGCGCTCGCCACCCTCGCCTCTGATGCACCGCAGTGGTCGCCAGCCCGCGTGTTTGACGCGGTCGGTGACTGGCTGCTGCCATCCTCCGCCTCTTCCGTTCAGGAGAAAAACCCATGATCATGGCTGATGTCCTCACCTGGTTCCTCATCATCCTCGGTACGCTGCTGGTATTCATCTCGCATTGGCTGGGTGCCTATGGGCTGTTCCCCACGCTGGTGGAGGGCGCGGCCGAACGTTACGGACGGCGACCGGTGGCGGCGACCTTCCTGGGGCTCGCGGTATTGGTGCCGGTCTTGGTGCTCACCGCCGTGCTGTCGAAATTGAATCCGGCGCTCGGCATCGTCGCGCTGCTCATCCTTACTGTGCCGGTGATGATCGCCCTGCTTGGTTCCGCCGGCCTCGCGCTGCGCGTCGGCACCGGCCTAGCCTCGCCGAGCGATGCCGGGCAACCGTGGCGCCGCGTCCTGCGTGGCGGCATCGTACTGGCCCTGGTGTTCCTGCTGCCGCTGATCGGCTGGTTCGTGATGATGCCCTGGGCGCTGGTCAGCGGTCTCGGCGCCGCGCTGATGGCCATGCGCGGCGGACGTCCGGTGGTACCGCGTGTCTCCTCAGCCGCGGATGCCACCGCTGCGACGGTGGTGACGGTCGCACCGGTGGTGTCGGGCGTCGGAGCGGGCGCGTGATCACCCGGCGTCACCTGCTGCTTGGCGGTGGTGCCGGCCTGTTGGCGCTCAGCGGCTGCGGACCGCAGCAGGCGGTCGACCTGGTGCTCGGCGTCGAACCCCCAACGACGGCGGTGAATCCGGCTGCAACACTCGATCTGCCGGCGCACGTGCTGCGCCGCCTGACCTTCGGCGAACATCCGGATGACCGCGCCGCGTTACTGGCGCTGGGGAAAACTCCCGAGAGCGCGGTCGAAGCGTGGGTGGTGCGCCAGCTCCATCCTGAGACCATCGACGACAGCGTGTGCGAGCGCCTGATCCGCCGACGCGAGGCGCTGGCTGAACCGCTCGGTGAACTCTACGAATTCAAGGAGCGCGTGCTGCTGCATGAGCTGACCGCCGCCACACTGCTGCGTGCGGTGTATTCTAAGCGTCAGCTCCATGAACAGCTCTGCCATTTCTGGAACGACCATTTCAACGTCGACATGTCGAAGGGCGAGTGCGCCTGGGTGACGGTGGCCTATGACCGCGAGGTCATCCGCCCGCATGCGCTCGGACGATTCAGCGATTTGCTGCGCGCGGTGGTACTCAGCCCGGCGATGTTGTGGTACCTCGACGGGCGGGTGAACCGCGTCGAGGGCAAGGGCGCGAAACCGAACGAGAACTACGCGCGTGAACTGTTGGAGCTGCACACCCTCGGCGTCGACGGCGGCTACACCCAGCAGGACGTCATGGAGGTCGCGCGCTGCCTGAGTGGTTGGACGGTGCGCGACCGTCATCAGTGGCGCAAAGGCCTGGTGGAGTTTCACCGCGATGCCCATGACGACGGCGCCAAGATCGTGCTGGGAGAAACCCTCCCCGCCGGCGGTGGTGAACGCGATCTCGACCACGTGCTGCGCCTAGTCACCGCGCATCCCGCGACCGCGCGGCAGGTGGCGCGCAAGCTCTGCACGCGCTTCATCGCCGATGATCCGCCGGCGGCGGCGGTCGACCACGTGGCGCAGGCTTTCACCGTCAGCCGTGGGGATCTGGCGCTGACCATGCGCGCACTGATCGACAGCGACGCCTTCCGCGCGCCGGCGGGATTCGCCACCAAGCTCAAACGCCCGTTCCACTACGTCGCCTCGTGCCTGCGCGCGACGGCAGCGCACAGCGACGCCGGCGACGCGCTGATCGACTACCTCGGGCGGCTCGGCCACCTGCCGTTCCAGTTCCCCACCCCGGATGGCCAACCCGAACACGCCGAGGCCTGGACCGGCACGCTGCTGTGGCGCTGGCGTTTCGCCGGGGCCTTTGCCCGTGGCGCGCTGCCGGGCACACGGGCCGACACCGCAGCGCTGGTCCAGCGTTGCGGTTCACCTGGTGCCGTCGCGACCCACCTTTTCGCCCGCCAGGCGGATGCCCGCGAAAACGCCGCGCTCGCCGTGGCCGGCGACAACGCCTTGGCGCTCGCGCTCGCTTCACCCGCCTTCCAACGCTGTTGAGCACCCATGAGCGATCGCACCCTGGTCCTGGTGTTCCTGCGCGGCGGTGCCGACGGTCTCACGCTGGTGGCACCGACCGGCGAAGACGCCTATTTCCGCGCCCGGCCGACGCTGGCGGTGAAACGCGGCAGCGGCCATCGTCTGGATGATCGCTTCGAGCTGCATCCGCTGCTCGCGCCACTCGGAAGGTTCTTCGACGACGGCAAGCTGGCGGTGATCCCCGCCTGCGGCAGTGACGACGACACGCGCTCGCACTTCTACGCCCAGGACCTCATGGACCACGGCGGGCACAACGTCTCCGGCGGCTGGCTCGGGCGTTTTCTGCGTCAAGCGCAAGGCAGCGGCGGTCTCGGCGTGCTGGAAGCGGTGACACTCGGTTCGGCGGTGAGCGAGAGCCTGCGTGGTGCGCCGACGGCAACCGCGTTCACCTCGCTGAACGATCTCAGCGGTGATGACGACCACGCGCTGATGGGCGCTGTCGGCGCGCTCACCGCCGGCGACACCCTGCTCGGTGCGCCGGCGCTGGCGGCACTCGCGGCAAGCGAACGCCTCGATGCGCTGCGCAAGGCCGCCGATCATCCGGCCAACGGCGCGACGTATCCGACCAGCGCGCAACACGGCGACACCGCCGCTGATTTCGCCGCACGCCTGCGCCTGACCGCACGGCTGATCCAAGCGCGCGTCGGACTCAAGGTCGCGTGCGTCGATCTCGACGGCTGGGACAGCCACTTCGTGCAGGACACCGTGCTGCCCGGACGGTTGAGCGCCCTAGGGCAAGGCCTGTCGGCATTCGCCACCGACCTGGGACAGGATCTCGCAGCGGTCAGCGTGGTGGTGATCAGTGAGTTCGGCCGCCGCGTGGCCGAGAACACCAGCCTCGGCACCGATCACGGTCGTGGTGGTGCGTGCCTGATCCTTGGCGGCGGCGTCACCGGCGGCGTGCAGGGGAAGTGGCCGGGACTGAGCGACGATTTCCTCGAAGGCCCAGGCGACGTGGCGGTGGCGAATGATTACCGCGAGGTATTGTGGCCGGTGCTGGCGCGGCATGGCGCGCTCGACGCTTCGCCGATTTTCCCTGGGTAAAGGACCGTGGCCACGCGACAGCGGGCTACAGGCTACAGGTCGTGGAATGAACGTCCGTGATGCGACCTGTAGCCTGTAGCCTGTGGTCCGTGGCCATTCTCCTGTCACTCCGCCTTTTCGAAGCCGTCTTTCACCAACTGGCCGTAGCCCGCTTGCAGCGGACGCACGTCGTAGCCCTTAGCTTTGAGGATTTCCGCCGCCTTCAGGCTGCGCGCGCCGCTGCGGCAATGCAGGTAGATCGGTTTGTCCTTCGGTAGGGTGCCTGGGATCTCCGCGCCGTCCTTGCTCAGCAGGCTGAGCGGCACGAGCTGCGCCGCCTTGAGATGGCCGTTGTCCCACTCGGCCTGTTCGCGCACGTCGACGATGACGGCTTTGCCGTCCGCAACGCTGGTCTTCACTTGTTCGACGGAATCGGTGGTGTGTTTCATCTCTTCCGCCGCGAGCGGCAGGGTGAACGGCAGGACGAGTAGGATGAGCAGGATGAGCAGGTGGCGCATGGGGTTCTCCTGAGGCAGGATTATTTGATGGTCGTTCCGGTGGCTTGTTCCCACGCCTGGTAGGCGGAGATGAAATCGGCGCGCGTCATGCCGAGGTAGTCCCACAGGGTGTGGCCCTGGGACAGACCCTGGTAGCTGTCGCGCACGAACTCGACGTAGTCAGCGCGGTACTTTCGGTTGTCGGCCTCCATGCAGAACTGCGCGAGTGCGCCGGCGGCGCTGTACTGCGGTCCCGGATCGGCGGCACCGCTCCACGCGCGGTAATCGAGAGCCATCAAGGTGTCGAGCGCCATGGCATTCTTCGCCGCCAGGCGGCGGAAGTGCGTACGGATCATGCCGTTCTTGCTGAGATCGCCCAGGCGCAGCTCGCCCTCACGGTAAACCGGCGCCTGGGTGTAGACCGCGATGCCTTCCACCACCCACACCGGTGCACGGCTGCCCTCGCTGAAGACGTCGAGGATCTGGTGAGCGAACTCGTGGTACATCACTTCCATCGGACCGGCGTAGAAGAACGACGCACCGACTGCGGGGATCCACATGCCGGCGGAAAACCCCGCCGGCACGCCGTCCGGCAGCGACGCTTTGTAGGCGGTGGGATCCTTGGCGATGTTGATCACCAGGCGCGGATGGTCGAGCAGGCCGAAGATCAGTTTGAAGTCGCTCCTGCCCTCCTTGCTGAAGAACAGCGAGTACGAAGCGAAGACCTGCGCGTAGAACGCTTCGAGCTTGTTGGCCGCGTCGATCAGCTCCTGCAGCTTGGCGGTGCCGCGCAGCTCCAGGTGCTCGGTCTGCACCACCCATTGCTGGTTACGCTCGGCGCGCAGCGTGTTCGCCTCCTCCAACGTGGTCCACTTCCGGGTCTGGAGATCGAAGTACTCGCCCTTCTCGTAACGCACGAGGTCCTTGATGACGATCCAGCCGAGCTTGCTGTCCCAGCGCAGGCCGGCCTTCACCAGCTCCATGTCCTTCGCACCGTAGTAGCGTTCATCGACCTTGGTCTGTCCCAGGGCCTTGCGCAGCGAGGCATGGTCGGGGTCGTAGGTGAAGACCTGTTGCAGGCAGTCGTAGGCGATGTCGGTGACGCTGACGCCGAGCGCCTTCTCCCCCAGCACCTCGGTGGGCTTGGTCAGCGCGGCACGTTTGGATTTGAAGAACGTCTCCCAGGCCTTGACCGCCTTAGGTTCGGCGCTCGCCGGTTCCGCCGGCAGCGCGGCGAAGGCGGCCTTCACCGGTTCGGCCTGCGCCGGATCGAGGCGCTCGATGAACTCGACGATGCGGGCGAAGGTCTGGTCCTGACCCGGCACACGGGTGTCGGCGGCCTTCTTCGCCACCTCCTGCGCAACCGCGGCGGCCTTCTTGGCGCGCTCGATGCGATCGGCTGCGGCACCCTTGTACATGCCGTCGCGACCGCTGCGGTTGGCGGCGCGCGCCTCGAACCATTTCTTGTCCGCCGCCGTCGGACCTTTGTCCACGGCCTCCGCCGAGGGCACGATCGACCACGCGACGAGTAGGCAGGCGGACAGCAGGAGGGAACGCTGGAGGGAGCGCATTGGGGCCTCAAGGACGGGTGCGCCAGGGTACTACGGGAAACATGCCCTGGGCGCTGAGGTACTGTCAGGTTTTCAGGGGAGTGCGTTACCGCTGGCCTGACGTGCGCAATGCTGCTCGCAACAGGCCATGGCGTGGCGGCTGGCCTTGTGGAAACGACCACCCTTCTCCGGCGCGACGACGGTCTCCTCGCCGGCGGTGGTGGTGAAGGTCGCGTCGAAGCCTTCGCGGCCGTAGTCGACGATGACATAACGCCCGGTGGCGACCGTGGCCGTCAGGTGCGAATTCCGGCCGGGAACGAATTTGAGCAGGCTCATGCGCGAGAACCGTAACACGTCCTGCGGCTCCCGGGGTTTTTTGTTCCGCTCCGGGGAGTCGAGTCGTCCAGGGATTTAGTAGGCAGAAATCGACGGGTCGATGTCTTCGCCCCAGCCAAGGATGCCGCCCGTGAGGTTCAGCACGTTGCTGAAGCCGTGTTTCTTCAGCGTCTCCAACGCCTTCATGCTGCGGCGACCAGATTTACACTGGGCGACGACGAGCTTGTCCTTCCACGCGGCGAGTTCGCCAAGGCGGCCGGGCAACTGGCCGAGCGGGATGTTGAGGTTGCCCTCAATCTGGCAGATGCCGAGTTCGAACGGCTCGCGCACGTCGAGCAGCAGGTGCTCCTTGCCCGCCTCGCGCAGCGCGGCGTAGTCGGTGGTGCTGATTTCCAGGTTCTCACTGTTCACGGCGGTCTCCCCGCGGCCCATGCCGCAGAACTGCTGGTAGTCGATGAGTTGCGTGATGGTCGGTTTCGCACTGCACACCGGACAGGTCGGATCCGGGCGCAGCTTCAGCTCGCGGAAGGTCATGTTCATCGCGTCGTAGCGCAGGAAACGTCCGGCGAGTGTCTTGCCCATGCCGCTGAGAACCTTGATCGCCTCGGTCGCCTGGATCATTGCGATGGTGCCAGGCAGGATGCCGAGCACGCCACCTTCAGCGCACGACGGGACCTCACCTGGGGGCGGCGGTTCGGGGTAAAGGCAGCGATAACACGGACCATTGCGCGTGCCGTCGGCTTTCTTGCGCGTGTCGAACACCGTGGCTTGGCCCTCGAAGCGGTAGATCGAGCCGTAGATGTTCACTTTGTTCAGGAACACACAGGCGTCGTTCACCAGGTAACGCGTCGGGAAGTTGTCGGTGCCATCGATGACGATGTCGTACTTGGCAATGATCTCCAAGGCGTTGGCCGAGGTGATGCCTTCTTCGTAGATGTCGACCACACAGCCGGGATTGAGGTCCTGCACGCCGCGCTTGGCGCTCTTCGCTTTGCTGGTGCCGACGTCCTGCGTGCGGTGAATGACCTGACGCTGGAGGTTCGACACGTCGACCACGTCGAAGTCCATGATGCCGAGACGACCGACACCGGCAGCGGCGAGGTAGAGCGCCAACGGACTGCCGAGTCCACCCGCGCCGATCAGCAGCACGGACGATTTCAGCAGTTTCTCCTGCCCCGCTTCACCGAATTCTGGCAGAGTCAGGTGGCGCGCGTAGCGCAGGTATTGGTCGCTGGTCAGGGGCATGAGGTCTCCCAGAAGGGAGGCGCATCATGTGGGGTTGTCCGCGGGGGAAAGACCCAGGCCGGGGCAACCGCGACAATTCCTCAGGTCAGTTGTTTGCCACCGGTAGGGTCGGCACTGGCTCATCTGGTTGGTCCGGGGACGCTGGCGGCGTGTTTTTTTTCGCTCGGGCATAACATGGGCCAATGCGCCGCCAATGAAACGTACGCGCCTCCTGCACCACACCGTTGGCGTCGAGCTTGAACGTGCCGGTGGTGCCGCTGTTCCCCGCCGACGAGATGGTTTTGACGGTTCGTAGCCAACCATCGCAATCGCTTTCCCACTGCGCCTCGGCGGACTCTGCCAAAGCCTCCTCAAACCAAAACATTGGCGAGCTGTCCCGCAGCCGCAGGAGATGAACAGCGAGTTGCTGGGCGTCCTCCGGCGAGGTCCGACGCTGTGCTCCACCGTGGTGCGGCACGACGATTGGTAGTGTGTCGCTGGGCCGGTCGTCACATAAACGCAGAGTTCCCGTCGCATCGAATTCACACCGCCCGACCAGTCCCTGGTGGTTGGTGACCAGCACCACCTGGGCGCCATCGGCGCAGCCATAGGCATAGAGCGTGGTTCCATCCTCGGCCGTCACGCTGGCCGACAACAGTGACCGGGCCACAGCGACTAGCTCCTGTGGCTGACGACTCCACCACGATGCCACCACTTCGGCTTCCTCCGACGTGGCGATGGGAGCCTCCGTGGGCAGATCGATGCGGGTCAACGGGATGCCCTGATCAACCGCCGGCAGGTCTTCGGGCATGGTCCGCGCCCCCACGAATGGGGTGTTCGCGGTGTGCAGCAGCCAACCCCCTGCCGTGAGCACCAGTGAAGCCATCACCGCAACCGTGCGCATCATGTCCGGGCTAACGCCGGCTGGGCTGCGCGGTTCAGCGCAATCTCAGCGCCTGAATTCACCCGCGGTGACGCCCTTGGTCGCCGCCTACTTCGCACCCTTGCGCTTGCGAATGTTCAACTCCGGATCCTTGATCGTCACCACGCTGTAGGGTTCGACCGAATGGGTCAGCCAGACGTTGCCGCCGATGACGCTGTGGTGGCCGATGACGGTGTCGCCGCCCAGCACCGTGGCACCGGCGTAGATCGTCACGTGGTCTTCCATATCCGGGTGGCGTTTGTTCGATGCGCCACGCTTCAGTTCGCCGTGTTCGTCTTTGGCCAGCGGATTCCACGCCACCAAGCCGACACCCTGGTAAAGCACGCAGTGTTTGCCGATGCGACTGGTCTCACCGATGACCACGCCGGTACCGTGGTCGATGAAGAACGATTCATCGATGGTGGCACCGGGATGGATGTCGATGCCGGTGCGGCTGTGCGCCACTTCGGTCAACATGCGCGGGAAGATCGGGATGCCGCGGCGGTACAGGCGATGGGCGAAACGCTGGACAGCGAGCGCTTCGATGCACGGGTAGCTCAGGATCACCGTCGCGCGATCGGCGGCGGCGGGATCGCTGGCGAAGGCGGCCTCGACATCGGTCAGCACCAGCTCGCGCACACTGGTCAGTTCAGCGATGACGCCGTGGATGTGCTCGCGCACCGTGGCTTCGACATCATCGCACGAGCGTCCTTCGCGCATCGCCACAAACGCCACCGTCCCATGCAGGTGTTTGCGCAGCGCGGTGGTCAGCGCGGCGATGCGCGCCTTGGTGAACTCCGGGAGATCTTTTTGCGTCACCGCACCCGAAGTGAAGAACCCTGGAAAAAACAGCGTCAAAACCAGATCGCAGACCTTGGCCACGTTTTCGCGGCTCGGCAGCGGGCAACTTTCCGCGTCGTTGATGCCAGGACCGCTGCCATAGGCCGCGATCAGACGGTCGACCGGTGTGGGCTCATCGCGGCGGGCAGTGCTCACGGCACGACACCACTCGCTTCGATGGTTGATGTTCCTGGGGTGCTCGGCTCGGGACGCGCCTGACCCAGATCACGTGGCAGGGGCAGCATCCCTGGGTCGCTGGGCGGTGTGCCGGCAAGCACGCGCGCGGCATTGCTGCGGGCGGCATCCAGACGTTGGCTATAGAGCGATTGCAGGTGCGCGCGTTGTTTGTCTGCCTGACGCCGGGATTTTTCCGAGGAGAACCACGTCGCCGAACTGCGGGCGCTCTCGTTCTCGAACGCCTTGAGCACCGCTTCGAACGAGGTCACCGCCATGGCGAACTCGCCCTGCGCGAAACGCACGCAGCCGACGGTGTCGTGCGTGGCATGATCGCTTGGCGAGCCGACGAGGTGTTTGATCAACCGTGGCAGAATGTTGCGCGCGACCTGCAGATCCATGGCGGTCGGTTCGGTGGTGCCAGCGACCAGGCCGTAGGCCAGCTCGTTGTCGAGCTCCAGGTCGATCTGGGGATTGCCGGTGCCGACGTTTTGGAAGGCCATCAGACGATGGCGCCACCGGTAGATCGGCCGGTCGTCGAAACGCCGGTCCCCCTCGGCATCGACGCCCATCTCCAGGATGATCTGGTTGCTGACCAGCATGGCGAAAGACTTACGTTGCTCGCTGTCGCTGCGGTTGAGCCAGATCGCCAACGGCTGGTGATCGCCCAGGTCCGCAGCTTGAAGGGCTTGGCCCAGGCCGGGGTCGCGCACCACCCATTCCTTGAGCGCCTGCTGCGGATCGCGCGCCAGATCACGTTGCGGATCAAGCAGGAACGACACCGCGAACAGCAGTGCGATGATCACAAAGATGAGGCCGTGGCGCATCATACGGACCAAGTGGTGGTGCCAGGTGGCGATTTCAGGACGTTGGCGCACCGCCTGAAGGAAGGCGACGCGCTGGGCGATGGAGTAGTGTCGCCAGCTGGGCTCATCCTCGCGCTGCCCGGAAAGATGCGCAACCGATTTGAGGGCATCGCACATCACCTGCGGATCACCGGCCAGCTCGGCCCCGGCGAGGTCGGCCTGACGTTCGCAAGCACGGCTGAGCACGCCGAAGGCTAGTCGCCACATCACCGCCATCATCAGCAGGGCGGCAGTGGCCTGGGCCAGGATGTGCACCTGGTCCGTAACGGCGGTCACTCCCAGGGCCGGGAGCAGCCGTTCGAACCACGGCACCAGCATGACGGCGAACGGTTCGCGCAGCAGGAAGGACAGCAGCAGACCGGCATTGGCGAACAGCACGTACATCCACAGGTGGCCGTGGCGTGCGTGGCCCAGTTCATGGCCGAGGACCGCCATCACCTGCGGTGCCGGCAGATCACGCATCAGATCATCAGTGAACAAGACGTAGCGCAGACGGGGCACCATGCCGATCACCGCCGCGTTGTAGACCCGTCCACCGGACATCGGCCAGCGCATCAGGCCGGCCACGCGCACGCCCAGGCGTTCGCACGCACGCAGCATCAGGCGCTGCATCTCACCGGGCGGCATGCGCTGGGCACCCCACAACGGTAACAGGGCCAAGGGCAGGATCAGCAGCAGCAACACCATGACCCCCTGCGCGCAGTACACCGCCAGCAATGCACCCCACGGCCCAGAGAACCACAGGCGCTCGAGGTCGTACTGCACCGCGATGAACTTGCCGATGTCGAATACCGGTAGGATCAGCAGCATCGGCAAGGTACCGAACCGGAACTGCTGGATGATCAGACCGACACGCGACCAGTGGTGATTGCTCACACGCCGCACCGCCACCGTCAGCGTCCACCAATGGACCGCCTGCATCAGCACCCACGGCGCGAGCGCGACGAGGAAGAAACGGATGCCACCGATCTTGGCATTGGTCGACCAGCCCCAACCGAAGCAGACCCAAGCGTACCATCCCAGCACCAGACCCTGCACCACCCAATCCCAGCGCGACAGCCAGCGACGTTCACCGCGCGTCGCCAACACGCGCGCGGCGATCTCGCCCAGGACCAGCCAAGCGAGCAGGCTGGCTCCGACCGCGCCCAGCAGGTGCGGCCAGGTGGTCAACGGCGCGAACGGCGCCTCCGCCAACGTCGAGATCTCGGCGATGGTCAGGGCGAACAGCAACGGCAGGAGTCCGAACATGCGCGGTGCACCCTATCAACCCCGGCCACCCGGCGAAATGCTCCCGCCGGTGTCCCCCGGTGTCCCCAACTCGCAGACAAGCCGCGCAAAAAACCGCCCGCTGCCCGCTTCCCTCCGGGACCGACCACGCGGGCGGCCCTCTGCCCGCCACCGGCACACCTTGTCGCGTGCGGGCCCAGTACACACTGCCGCTGCCATGCACCCTGTCGTCGGCCTCCTCGACCGCCCAGCTCCCGCCCGTGACAGCGCGGATTTCGGCACCTTGCGCACGCGGGTGCTCGATGCCCACGTGCTGAATCGCCCGGTGTTGGTGCCACGCGCCATCGCCACCGAGCTCGACGCGTGGGCCGGCGATGTGGTCGCCACGGCCGCAGGCGCCAGCATCGGACTGGCCGCTGCCGACGTGCCCGACCTGTGGTACGACGTGCTGGCCTGGAGCGGCGTGCCGATGAGCGTCGCCGGCCCGCTGCACTGGGGCGTGGAACTGGGCGAGGACGCGGTCGCCATGCCGGAGTTCCGCGACGAGAAGCTGCTCCTGCCGCCACCGCCGGTGCTCGCCCAACTCACCAGCCTCGCGCTCAAACCGCTGCGCCAATTGGTGGCCAAGCATCTCGGCTGCCGCTTGCAGGCGGCCACCGCTTTGCACTTCTACCTGTGGTCGAACCAGGCGGTGCTGGTTTCGCACGCCGAGGTTCTGCTCGGCGGTTTCCTCCACGGTCCGACACCCGGTACGCGCCACTCCCTCAGCGTGCCGCCGGGCGAGGCGCAGGTAATCCGCTGGTGAGCGACCACGTGACCACCGCCAAGCAGGCGCTGCGCCAGACGCTGCGCGCCGCACGTCGCGCGCTGACGCCGACCCAACGCGCGCAGGAGATCGACGCGACGGTGACGACGCTCTGGCCGCTGGTGCAGGACAACACAGGCGCACTCGCCAGCTACCTCGCGCTTGCCGATGAACTCGACCTCGACGCGTTGCATCAGCGCTGGTGGTCGCACGGACGCGTGGTGTGGCTGCCGCGCGTCAGTGGTCCTGGGACACTCACCTGGCATCCGCTCACCGGATCCGACCTGACCGTGCGCGGCAGCTACGGCATCCGTGAGCCGGATCCGACGCGGGTGCCGGCCGCACCGCTACCGGCCGACGCCACCGTGCTGGTGCCTGGGGTGGGCTTCACCCGCTACGGACAACGGCTCGGTCAGGGCCAGGGATTCTACGACCGCGTACTCGCCGAACACCGCGGCCACACCATCGGCATCGCCTTCCGCTGCCAGGTGGTCGAGACCCTGCCGTGCGAACCCCACGATCAACCGGTGGCACGGGTGGTGGCCGCTGGCGACCTGCTGCGCTGACCCGACAGCGGCGCTCGCCACCAGCGGCAAATCCTCCCGCCCTGCGCCTTGACCGTCCAGCCTGCCATTCTAGCCTGCGCACCCCTGCAAAGGACCACACGGAGACTTGGGAGAGTGGTTTAATCCAGGACATTGCTAATGTCCCGAAGGAGTAAAATCCTTCCGGCGGTTCGAATCCGCCAGTCTCCGCCACTTCTGCCCCCGGCCTCGCGCCGGGGGTTTTTCTTTAACCACACAGCGTTCGACGCGAGGCCGGAGGCAGAAGTGGCGGAGATGGGGGCGAACCGCCCGGCCTCGCGGAGCTCGGCCGGGCTACGCGGGCCGTCGGCCACGCAGGGCGAAGCCGGATGCCCTTTGGGGCATCCGTGGAGGCCGACTACGCCGGGGCGGCGTACCCGCTTCGCGGTTCGAATCCCTTCGGGTTCCACGATCTCTTTTTCCCCGGCCTCGCTGAGTTCGGCCGGGCTACGCGGGCCGTCGGCCACGCAGGGCGAAGCCGGATGCCCTTTGGGGCATCCGTGGAGGCCGACTACGCCGGGGCGGCGTACCCGCTTCGCGGTTCGAATCCCAACTTTGCCAAAGAAAAACCCCGACTCACGTGAGTCGGGGTTTTGTTCGGCCAAACGGCATTGAAGCGCTGATGTTTCTACAACCCCAAGCGCTGACGCTTACGCCACAGTGTCGACGGCTCGATGCCGAGGACCTTCGCGGCCGTCTCGAAGGTATCGGTACGGGCGAGCACTTTGCGGATGTGTTCGGCTTCGATCGCGTCGATGGAGAAGTCGCCACCGAGCACTGGCGAGGTGTCGCTCTGGCCGCGGACGCGGGGCGAGAACGCTTCTGGTTCGATGGTGCGCGAGGGCCACAACACGGTGATGCGTTGGAGTTCGTTGCGCAGTTCGCGGACGTTGCCGGGCCACGGATAGGTCAGCAGCAGTTGGCGTGCTGCGGGTGACAGCTCGTGGGCTTGGACGTTGGCGGCGGCGGCGAAGCCGATGAGCAGGCTGCTGGCGAGCGGGATGATGTCTTCTTGGCGCTCACGCAGCGGCGGCAGGGTGATCTCCACCACGTTGAGGCGGTAGAGCAGGTCCTGACGGAAACGGCCTTCGGCGACCGCGGCTTCGAGATCGCGGTTGGTCGCGGCGACAATGCGTACGTCGGCTTGACGAGTACGCGTGTCGCCGAGGCGCTCGTAACGCTGCTCCTGGAGGAAGCGCAGCAGTTTGGCCTGCACCGTTGGTGTCAGATCGCCGAGTTCGTCGAGGAACAAGGTGCCGCCTTCGGCGACTTCGACTTTGCCCTTCTGGTCGGCGATCGCACCGGTGAAGGAACCCTTCACGTGGCCGAACAACTCGCTGGTCATCAGTTCATCGGACAACGACGGGCAGTTAACCGTGACGAAGGGACCTGCATGGCGCGCGCTACCGCGATGCAGGGCCTGCGCGAACAAGCTTTTGCCGGTGCCGTTTTCGCCGCGCAGCAACACCGGGATGTCGGCCTGAGCCGCGCGGGTGGTGGTCTCGATCGCCGCGCGCATGGCGGACGACGACGAGCCGAGATCGACCGGCGCTTGGGCGCCGTCGCGTTCGTATTCACTCAGACGCAACGCCACGCGGCGGCGTTCGCGCACCTGCGTCAACAGCTCGCGCACCTGGTTCTGTTGGAATGGCTTGGGTAGGTAGTCGGCTGCGCCAGCCTTCATCGCCTGCACGGCGGTTTCGAACGAGGCGAAGGCGGTCATCACCACGATGTGCAGGTTAGTGTTCGCCGCGATCAGGCGCGGCAGCAGGGTCAGGCCGTCGTGTTCGTCGAGGCGCACGTCGCAGAATGCCAGGTCGTAGGCCTGATCGCGCAGGTAGGCGATCGCGGCGTCGGGCGTCGATGCGACGTTCACTTGGCAGCCGAGTCCTTTGAGATCGAGCGCCATACGCGCGGTCAGCGCGCGATCGTCATCGATCACCAAGATGCGCAGTGGATCCGGTTGCGGGGTGGCGACGGTATGGGATTCGGGAGAGGGCATGGTAGTTGGCATTAGCGATTCCATGCGAGTTGGTGCAAGGTGATTCGGTGAGCGCTGCCGCAACTGCGGCACGAAATGGTATGTTGGCGCAAATAGCGTCGTGCCGTACGCTGCGCCGCGCCACCAA
This sequence comes from Planctomycetota bacterium, assembly GCA_013816485.1. Lineage (GTDB taxonomy): Bacteria > Planctomycetota > UBA11346 > UBA11346 > UBA11346 > BOG-1363. Next base: position 18,687 of record JACDEI010000035.1, on the reverse strand, counting down.
CGGAGCTGTGATGCCGAAGCCGTCGATCCTGCTGGTGGAAGACAACCCGGACGAAGCCCAGTTGCTGCGCGAAGCGCTCACCGGAATCGACCCAGATATCCCGCTGCAGGTCGCGACCACGATCTCCGACGCTTGGTCGTTGGTGAGCGGGTTGACCGATGATCAGTTGCCCGCCTTGATCATCACTGATCACCATCTGCCGGACGCGGGTGGCCAGGAACTCATCGACCTCCTGAGAGCCTGCCCGACGAGGTGCCATGTGCCGGTGGTCATGCTGTCTGGGGACCTGCAGCGACCGCCGGGCATCGGCGAGAGCGCGTGGTTTACCAAGCCGGACACCTGGGCGGGCTGGCGCGCCCTGGCCCACGTTCTGATGAAACGCCTCGCGGCGCCGTGACCTGCTGATGCGCTGACTGCGCTGACCTGCGACGCAAGGCGTGCGGGCGGACCGGCGCGGTCGCTCAAGCCGAAGTGGGGCGTGCATGGTACTGAGCCACCTGTCGTCATGCTGTCTTCGAGCTGTCTTCAAGTTGTCTTCAAGCGACCAGCGCAGCCAGCGTGGGCCAGCCCGGTTCATCGCTGAGCGTCGGAATACGACCAACGGTTGCGATCGGACTGCCAGCATCGCCGACCAACAGCGCCGGGCCGGGCGGCGGCAACGGCCAGGTCCATACCCGTGCGCCCATGCCACGTAGGCTGAGCGCGAGCACCGCCAAGTGCGCCGCCGTGGTGTCGTGCACCGTCGACGGCACCAGCCAGCGGCTCACCGGCAGCGCCGGGAGTGACAGCAGTGCGGAGCGCGCCTGCGCCCTCAATGTGCGGCAGAGGCTACGGCCATCAGGCAGGGGCTCGCCAGCGGCGTCCCAGGCGTCGATGCCGAGCGCGACCGGCAACCACACGGCACGTAGAGCGACCTCGGGCCGCAGCTTCGCGGTCTCTTCAAGGATCTCCGTGAGCGCATCGTGATCGCGCTGACGCAGGGCATTGATGACCGACTCGCGCAGATCGCCGGTGGTGGTCGTTTTCAGCGGCGGTAGGTCGGCCAGGACACCGGCGAGCGGGTCGCGGAGAGACTGGGATTGGTCGACGGTCAGCATGGCAGGTCCCTCGTGGAGGGGACTCCCTGGCAAAGCCCGTGCCAATTCATTCCAGCCTGGCGCAGCGCGGCAGTCGCTTTCCTGGCCGCTGAAATCCCAGGAAATCCCAGGAAACCCCTGCTCTCGTTACTGCCCGACCGTCAACTCAAGGCGGGCTCTGCTGGTTGGCTCCTGCAAAATGCATGATTACGCCCGTTGGACACCAGCGAAGTGCACGGAGTCCGTCAGCATGGCAGGCTAGCGTGGCAGGCTTAAATGGACCACGGTGCCGCTGCCCTGGGTGCTCTCCAGACGAACCTCACCACCGTGTCCGTCGGCAACCGCGCGCACCACGGCTAGGCCCACGCCGGCACCAGCCCCAGGACCGCTGGCAGCGAAGAGCCTGAAGAGTCGCGGTTGGTCGAGCGCCGCGATGCCGACGCCGTCGTCAGCGATGGACACAACACAATGTTCCGCGGTTAGGTGAGCGCTGATGGTCACCGTCGTCGGTCGCTCCGGCGCATGCGGCGCGATGGCATTGCGGAGCAACTCCACCAGCGCGGTGATGAGTTGCGCGCGATCGCAGCGCACTTGGATCTCTGGCGCGACCGTGACGCGCAGGGTGGTGGCGGCGGGAAACGGCACCTGTTCGCAGGCTGCGGCGATCACTGCGTGCAGCGGACGTGGCGCGGGGTCGATCACCGGCGTGCCCAGCCGTGCGTAGCGCACCAGCGCGCGCATCTGACGACCAAGACGGCCGGCGTTTTTTTCCATGCCCTGAAGCAGCGCGCGTTCACGTTCGTGCGTGCCCAGCAGGGGTTCCAGACGTTCCATCAACAAGCCGGCGGTGACGCCGAGAGTGCGCACCGGCTCCTGCGCATCGTGCGACAAAGCGGCGGCGAGTTGCTCCAGACAGTGCGCGCTGGTCGACGGCGGAACCGACGCCGCGATCGCACCGGGCACGATCATCTGGAGCACCACCCCATCCGCACCGGCGATCGCCTGCACGGTGGCGATCATTTCCCGTTCGCGCACGGTGCGAAAACGCCGCACGTACGTCACCGCTGATGCGCCGTCGGCCAGACGCACGAAGGCGTCCAACTCCGCATCGAGATCGAGCGGATGTCCGACGCGTTCGTAACTCCACCCCAGCAGCGTCGCCGCATCTGCGTCCAACCAGCGGCAGAGCGCGTCATTGACCGCACGGTAGCGCCGGTCCGGCCCCACCAGCGCCAACGCCACCGTGCCAGAATTCCACAACAACGACCACCAGGCGGCACCGGCGACATCAGGAGCGGTCGGGTTCATGTGACAACGCCTAGGGCAGGGGCGCTGGCTGCGCAACCACAGGAACTGGCACGGTACTTGCCAAGGGGCTCGGATGTCGTCTCGCTTTCAGAGCGACGTTTCACCATCAGGAGCCTTCCTATGCGTATCCTCACTCCCTGCTTTCATCTCCTTCTCGTTGCCAGCGTGTGCGTCAGCCTAGCCGCCTGTGGCAACGACAGCAGCAAAGGCCCGATGGAGAAAACCGGCGAAGCGGTTGACAAAGCCGCAGAGAAAACCGGCGAGGTGATCAAAGAAGGCGCCCAGAAAACCGGCGAAGCGGCCGAGAAGGCCGGCGAGAAAGTCCATGACGCAGCGAAGTGATGCGCCGGCGTGGGCGCACGATGCTGCGCCCACCCTCGCGGGTCAGGTAATCGACCGTCGAATCATGGTTGTCCCTGCACGTGCCAGGGAATTCGTAAGGAGGGCCTGCTCTTGAGAGTCTGGAGTCTGACTTTGCTCGCCATCGCTGCGCTTGCCGCCGTCGCGGGCTTCGGCGGCTTCGGTGATCACAACGATGGTGTCATGGTTGCCCGCGTGTTGTTTGGTGTGGTCCTGCTGTTATTCGCCATCTCCTTGTTGACCGATCGGCATGATCCGCACCACGACGAGCGCCACGATCATTGAAGGCGCGTCACTGCTCCGGGGCTTCACCCAATGGCGTAAAGTTAATCCTTTTGAGACAACACCTAGAACAAGAGAAACGGAGGAACGGAGGTGAAGTCAGGAAAAATCCCATCGATTCCTGTCTTTCTCCGTTCCTCCGTTCCTCTTGTTCAATCTGATTGGCTTAGCTTACGCCATTGGGCTTCGCCCCTGTGGCTCTGCCCTCACGGGCTTGCATGAGGCGCGCCGCCACCGCGATCACGGGAGTTCGATCCAGGTTCACGGTGCCGCGACTAAGGTGCCGTGACTAGGGTGCCGTGACTAGGGTGCCATCTTCTCGCACGACCAAGGCCCGCGCCGTGCCGTCTGGATGGTTGATGGTGGCGTGGTAGAGCGTGTTCTGATCCGCAATCGTGGCGCGGATGGCGGTCAGACGGTCGCCTGCTGCTTCGCGCTCCATGGTGTCACGCGGAACACGTGGCACCTGATTGAGTGTCAGTTCCTCGCTGTTGAAGGCGCTGGCCGCCTTGCGCACGCTGTCCTTGGTCGCCTCCCAGGTACGTGACGCCGCGCCCTTGGTCGCGTCCCACGCTTCACCGCTGACCTCCTTGGTCTTGTCCCAGGCTTCTTTGCTCGCCTGTTTCCCGTCCGCGATGGCGTTGTTCACCGCGGGGTAGTCGCTGACTTCGATCAATGCGCCGTCGCTGGTGATGACCAAGCGTTTATCGATGCCATCCTGCGCGATACGCACGTGATAAACCGTGCGGCCCTCGCGCTGATCACGTGCGATGGCAGCAACGTTGCGACCGGAGGCCTCCCGTTGGATGGTGGTCTTCACCGGTGCCGGCAGTTCGAGCAGCGGATCATTGGCGGATTCGGCGCCACCGGACTCGGCTGCGCCCAACATCAGAAGTATACTCGTGGTGAAGGCGGGGGGCAGAATGAAGCGCATGGGTGGCTCCTTATCCCTAATGGGAACGGGTTCACCTATCGCCTTGCATACGCTGTGCCAACGAACGACGCGCACTGATGCCGCATGCTGACGGCCCCCTCCTGCATTCTGCATGACCACCGACGCTGACTCCCCACACGACGCACAACACGGCGTGTGCTGCGGCCTGATCCGACGCTGGCACGGTACGTGCAAGGTGCTGGTGAACGCTCTCAGCAGAAATGGCCTACACGTGCGCCTCGCACACGGTCGCTTAACCATGGATGGACCACGTCATGAACACCAAAAATCAGCCCTTGATCGACCGCGAAACCTCGCTCGAAACGCTCAACTCCTTGATGCGTGGCGAGCTCGCCGCGGTCGAGACCTACCGGCACGCCAACACCCGTTTGGGCGCTGCCGCGCCGGAGGACCTCACCACCTGTCTGCAATCGCATGACCAGCGCGCCACGCTGATCGCCGAACACATCGTGCTCGCCGGCGGAACCCCGGTCAGCGGCAGTGGTCTGTGGGGCGCCGTCGCGCGCCTCGTGGAAGGGAGCGCGGCGATGATCGGACCGCGTGCGCTCTACGCCGCGCTAGAAGAAGGCGAAGATCAAGGGCTCACGGACTACCGTGCTGCTCTCGATGGTATCGACAGCGCGGGACTCACGCTCCTGCGTGGTGACTTGTTGCCAGAGCAGATCCGCACCCACGGCCTGATGAGTTCACTCTGCCGCCGCGCCGGATGAGCACTCCCGTACGCCTGCCTGCGCCTGCCGACCGTGGTTGCAGGCCCGGTGCTCGGTGGTGAGGTACGGCCGCATGGGTATCCATCGATCGTCGTGGCGTCCTGGTGCTTGGCCTGCGCAGTGTCTGGCAGGCAGTGTGCTGGCGTTGGCCAGCCTGCACTCGGCCGACCCGCCCCTCCTCAGCAGCGCGGTCGTGGTGGACGGAGGTTTCACGGTTGATGAGCGTCCACGCGCTGGCGGCGGGTCGTTCGATGGCGATTGGCAACTCGCGGAAGCCCGCGTGTTCCTGCGTCCTCATGAGGCGGTGCGCCTGGGGCTCGGTGTCGGTGCAAGCCGTGAAGCCTACCACCGCGACGAGATGGAACACGACCTGCCGGACGACGTGCATCATGCCTGGGTACGGGTTCCCGTAGCGCTGATGGTCCACCAGCACTGGGGCATGACGGTCCAAGGATCATTCGGCACCGGATACGGTGGTGCTGCCTCGGCCAGCGATGGTCGACAATGGCAGGTGCAGGGCGGCCCGCTCTACGTGCGCGACGGCGACCTGATCATCGCGCTGCTGGTGAACGTCAGCAGTCGCATCGATGACGAGCCGTCCTTCTTCGCGTTCCCCTCGTTGTACTGGCGTTTCCACCCAGACTGGCGCCTGACGGTGGTCGATGATGTCGATAATCTCAGCCATGTGCGTTGGCAGGTGCGCGACGATCTCGACCTGGGTCTACGCGTCGACGTGCGGCTGCGTGATGCCGCCATCAGCACCAGCCAAGCCCTATCGGACGATCACGTCGCGATTGCCCTGCAGGCCACGTGGATGCCCGGCGGACGCGGTGGCATCGAGATCACCCCCGTCATCGGCACCATGGTCATGCGCCGCCTAGCGGTTCGAGATGACGATGGCAATGAACAATGGTCACTCATCACTCGCCCGGCACCACTCGGGGGTTTGAATCTACGCGCGTCGTTCTGAAACGGCGACCGTCTCTGCTCCGGGGTTTTGCCCAATGGCGTAATGCCAAGCTAAGAAAAACCAAAAGGCAGAAAACCTAGCCACAGAGCCCACAGAGAGCACAGAGAGCACAGAGAGCACAGAGAGCACAGAGCAAAGCCCTCTGTTTTTCCCCTCTGTGGCCTCTGTGGCCTCTGTGGCAAGCCGTCCTGCCTTTTGAATCGAGCTTGGCTTCAGGTCCGTGAACCGCGCCAGCCGATGCCGGCTCCGACGATGATCGCGACGATGCCGCCGAGCATCAGCCAGATCGAGCGATCCGATGGTTCGCCGGTGAAGAACTTGGAGAAGGAAGAGCCGACCGATTCGCTGGCAGCAACGCCAAAGACGAACAGGACGACGCCGATCAGGCCGATGATGAGGCCGAGGGGGATACGCATAGGAGACTCCTTGATATGGACGGTTGATGGACAATGGAGCAGTCAGACCCGACCGCTGAGCACGAGCACCAGCAGGACAATCACCACCAGGGCCAAGCCGCCGCTGGGGAAATATCCCCAACTACGGCTGTGCGGCCACGTCGGCAACGCGCCGATCAAAGCGAGGATGATGACGATCAACAAAATGGTGGAAAACATGGCGATCTCAGCGGTGGCGAGGAAAAATAGAACAGCTTAGCGGATACCGTGCCGTCATGGTGACGGCACCGGCACCGCCGGTGATTCATTCGCCCAGCGTGGCGCTGAGCATCCACGCCGTCTTGTCGTGGGCTTTGGCACGACCGATCAGGAGATCAGCGGTGCCTTCGTCGTCGCCTTCTTGCGCTGCCGCGACCGCCTTGCGCGCACGTTCAGAGATCCGGCGGTGATCATCGCGCAACGCGCGGACTAGGGCGTCGTCATCACCTTTGGCAGTATCAGGGATGCTGCTGAGTTCGGTGAGCTGACGTATCGAGGACGGAGCATCCACGCCCAGGGCGCGAATGCGTTCCGCCACCTCGTCGGCAGCGAGAAAGAGTTCGGTGTACTGCTCTTCGAACGCGGAGTGGAGGCGGAAAAATCCGGCGCCCCGAATGTTCCAGTGCGCGCCATGGGTTTTGACTGCCAACGCATAGGTGTCGGCCAAGACCTGAGTAAGTTCCTTGACCACCCCAGACGGCGAACCAACAGCAGTGGCAGAAACGGGAGCGTGAGCTGATTTGTTCATGGGAAACTCCAAAAGGTTGTGGTTGCAAAGGGCGGTAGGTGTCGGCCGCAGAGGAGAAAACGGTGTCAGCAACAAAAAGGGGGCAGCGGCGAAGCCGCGTTGTAGGGGGGGTCTTCAGACCCCCTGACCACAAACCCATAGGCCCGCCCGGCGAAGCCGGGCACCCCCGCGCAGCGGGGGATTTCGCCGCAGGCGAAATGGGCCGTTCTTAGCAGGACGTTCTTAGCGGGCCGTTCTAGAACCGCCCTCCAATCGTCAGCAGCAGGCCAAATCCTTCGCTACGACGCTCATCGCTCACTTTGACGCTATCGGCGCCTCGGTCGTAATTATAATCCGGATCAAACCGCCCGACGAGGTACGGCACCTCGACACCAAGGACCAGGCTTCCGCCGATTGCCACGTACGTCCCGATCTTCGCGCCGTACTCGTAATAGTGCGTCCACTCGTCACTGGTCTCGCTCGAATTCTCGTCGCTCACGCTGTAGTAGGTGCGGCCATAACCACCGAAGGGCGCGATCTCGACATGCCAGTTCGGCGTGAAAGCATAACCATATCCCAACATCAGGTTGATATTCGGACTGGTGGCGTGGCCATCCTGCGCACCATTGTCCCAGGTCGCGTGATTCACCGCGAGACCAAGACCATAGATAAAGCCACCGCCAGCACCGAGGTCGCCGCCAACGTACTGCACCTGGGCGCGGTAATGCGAGTCGGCATCTCGACCATCTTCGGATGACCGGGTGGTGGTCACGCCTTGTGAATTGGTCACCGTGGTGCTCGAAGCGCCTTTGAATTCATCTGATAGCACGCCGGCACTCACGCGAATGTCGGCGATGGTCAGATCGGCGGCAGCGAGTGGAGCGAGCGAGATGGCCAGCAAAGCTGCGGTGGGAACGAGGTGACGCATTAGGAGGTCCTTGGTGCAGGTGGGCGTATCCGTTGTGCCGCAGGTGCGACGACGACGGGAAACATGACGCCACTTCATGGCACACTGCGTGCCAACTGCGTGCCAAGTGACTACGACACGGAAACCACGAAATCACGAGCTACGTCGTGCAGAATGAATGATTTCCCTCAGTGGCACCGTGCAGGCGGCACCGTCCGGCTCGCCTTTTCACTGCCGTTCATGGATGTGCGCTGGTTGACTGGCGGTTTACCGCTGTTGGCACGGGGATTGCCAGGAGCTGGTGTCCCTGGACAGAACTGTCTTTGCGGTGTGCGCCGCGACTTCATCTGCCACCAACTCCTTTGAAGGAAAAACCCATGACCACTGCATCCCGTACCCTGCGTTCCTCTGCCAATGGCAGCGATTTCAGTGAAAAGCTCGGCGAACTGCGCACCCTCCTTTCCGATCTCGCCAAATCGGCGCCTGCCGCCGCCAGCGAGACCTTCGATGACCTCAAGTGCAAGGTGAGCGACCTCGGCGAGCGCTGCGAAAGCGGCATCAGCAGCGCCACCAAGAGCGTGGTCAAGACGGTAAAGGAACATCCCGCTCAGGTCGCCCTCGCCGCGGTCGGCGCGGTCGGCGCCGGCCTGCTCGCGTGGTGGCTGCTGTCGAAGCGCGGCGAGTCGGACAAGTAACTCTCGCATCAGGTCTCACATCAGCGACGCACAACACGCCCGCCGTCCGCATGGACGGCGGGCGCTTTCGTTTCGTGGCGTTAGCGGAGCGATCAAGTCGCGGAGCGATAAAACGGCAGAGAGCGCAGAGAGCGCAGAGAGCGCAGAGAGCGCAGAGGAATTCGCAGGCGCGGGAACGTGGACCTGATGGCGATCGGACAACGACCACGTCGAACCAAGCCACCTCAGCCTTGGGGCCAGTGGGGCCGTTGGGCCCTCTGCCCCTCTGCGGTTTAACCTGCCTTCTTCTCTCAAAGCAGATGATGGATCAGCCTCAGAGCGATCCGTCAGCCAGCGGCAAGGGCACCTTCACCCGTAGGCTTTCATTGAACTCGCGGGCGAAATCCCGCTGCCAACGTGCGTTGATCAGCGCGACGACCGTCATGGTCAGCAGCGCACCGAGCGCGGCGAGGGCCATATCCTTGTGCGCATCCCATTCATCGCCTTGGGTGCCCAGGTAGCTCTGTCCGACATCGCCCGCAAAGACCATCGCCACGCCCCATTCCAGCAGCTCATAGAGCAGGCTGAAGGACATCACCACATCGAGCGGCAGGTAGTAGCCCCAGAAGCCTTTCACCGCGGCGATGCGCAGGAAAAATTCCCGCGCTGGATAGACCAACAGCACACCAAACGCCAAGTGGACGAGACGGTCGAAGTGGTTGCGCTCGAAGCCGAATGCCTGGTTGAGGCTGAAATTCTTCACGCCAAACCACGACGCGACGGTTTCGGCCCACTGGTCGTATGGCACCAACGAATAGGTGTAGTACGCGCCCACGATGTGCAGGCTGATGAACAAGAAGATCGAGGTGTAGCTCAGGTGACTGAGCGGGAAACGCCGCCTGGTCGCGATCAGCAACGCGAGGAATGCCACGGTGAGGATATGTTCCAGCAGGAAATCCTGCGGATGCGCCGGCTTCCAGCTCCAGCAGGCGAACCACACCACCAGCGCAGCCAGCAGCCACGCCGGATAGGTGGGACCCCGGTACCAGCGACGCAGGACGGAGTCGCGCACGCTCACCACGGGTTTATTGTTTGGAACGCCAGCGCAGGACCATGAGGCCCACCAATGGGATCGCCAACAGCACGACGCCAACCGTCGCGTCGCCCAAGGCCTGGTTGCCGAACCACTGTCCGCAGGCTTGCCCGAGCGCATCGCCCAGGCGTATGACCCCGGCCACGATAAATCCCAGAGCGATTACCAGCAGCAGAACCAGCGAGAGGACCCCCGTCACCAAGTCCATGATGAGGCGACGTAGCTCGCGGCGTACGGCGGCTCCGACCGCCGTGACCGCGGCATTGATGCTGGTGGCGAGCGGGACCGGCTGCTCGTCCACGATCAGGTTTCCGCGCGACGTCCGGCCAACAGCCATGCCACCACAACCCCGGCAATGGCACCGATGACCAGCGGCTTGACCTTCCCTGGTGGTGCGGCGTCCGTCACGTCATCCGTGGGGTCAGCGGTCTTCTCCAGCCGTTGATGCAACTGCTTCGCCCAGCAATCGAGCTGCGCCACCGTGAGGTCGCGCACCTGATCAACCAGCACCTCGGCAACCGCACCCACGGCGCGCCTCACGCTTGCCCCGTCGACGGGCTCGCTGGTTTTCGTGGCATCCATGACTGCCTCAGGCCCCGCCGCGGCGGCCGCGGCTGAACAGGCTCACCAGGAACGAGATCACGAACAACACGATGAAGAGGAAGAACAGCACCTTGGCGATGTCCGCAGCACCGGCGGCAAGACCACCGAAACCGAACACTGCTGAGATCAAGGCGATGACGAAGAAGATGGCGGACCAGTAGAGCATAGCTGACTCCAGGAAGGCGCCGCAGCGGCGCAGTGACAACGACAGAAGACTGGACCAGTGAGAGCCATGACTGTGCCAACGGCCGGCCCGTCCTGAACCCGAGCAGTGCCTGTCAGCACCCTGTTCGCCGTGCGCGACGCATATGTCCCGCGCTCAGGTTCATGCATTTTGCAGGAGGTTGATCCGCGGTTGCCGGCCGTCAGGACGATGGCTAGGCTGGCCGACGCATGTCGACCCGCCTCACTCCGGCAATGCCTCCGCCGGCGCCCTTCGTTTTCGTACGACTGTATCGGCGGTCGCTCATCGCCGGTACGGTGATGAGCGTCCTCGCCATTGTTGCGGGGGTGATGTACCTGCTACGCCCGGTGGTACCGCTGCCAAAAGCGACGTTGTTCACCACCCAGGCACCGTTTTCCGCGGCATCCCTGTTGGCGGATTCCCGTGGCTGGTTCCGCGACGCGGGCGTCGACGTGACGGTGGAAGATCGTCCATCCGGGCGCCTTGCGCTGGCGGAACTGACCGACGGCAAGGGCGATTTCGCCACCGCAGCAGAAACACCGATCATGTTCGCCCTGCTGAAGGGGAGACCGATCAAGGTCATCGCCATGCTTGGTGTCAGCTTTGACAACACCACGCTCGTCGGACGCAAAGATCGCGGCATCATGACGAGCGATAACCTGCCTGGACACCGCGTGGGGTATACGCCGGGCACGACGTCGCAGTACTTCCTCGACACCTTCCTAGAGTACCGCGACCTTCCGCCCGGCTCGGTCGAACGCATTCCACTCAAGCCCGAGGAGATGATCCCAGCCTTGGTGAACGGCCACGTCGACGTGATCGCTACCTGGAGTCCATTCAACTACCAGGCGCTTGCTGCACTGGGTGACAATGGTCAGGAACTGCGCATCGGCAGCGTCTACCGCTGGAGCTGGAACCTGGTGGCGCGAAACGAAGAGCTCGCCAAGGGCCCCCTCGCGGCTCCGATCATTAGCGCGCTGATGCGGGCTACCGCCGAGATCATCCGCGATCCCCAGGGGTGTGCCCGCGAGCTGTCGCCGCGTCTCGGCATGCCGGCAGACAAACTCGTGCAGGCGTGGAAACATACCCGCTTCGACGTCACGCTTGATCAATCGTTGTTGCTCACCCTCGAACAGCAGGCGCGCTGGGCGATAGCCAGTGGACTGACTGAGCAAAAAGAAGTGCCCAATTTTCTCGGCTGCATCAGCTCGCATGCGCTGCGATCCATCGATGCTGAGATCGTCAGCTTGATCGATGGCCAGCGCCGACCATGAGCCTGCGCCGTGCGGTGATGATCGCGGTGGCCACCGCCAGCCTGCTGATCGTCGGTCTGCTGATCCATCTGGCCAAGTCAGGCAGCGCCTCGCGCGCCTTGGACGAAACCAGCCGGCTGTCCAACGACGTCACTACCGCGGTGGCCGAGCTCGATCAACTGATCTACGAGTTGATGTTGCAACCACATCCCCGTCCGGTGCAGCAATGGCGCATCCTGAGCGAGGATCTGCAGCGCCTGTTCCAGCGCCTGGAGGAGATCGGTGGGCCCAACCATTTGGTGGAGCGTCTGCGCAGTGAACACCTGCAAGCGCACGAGTTGTTCGAAACCATCGTTACCGATTCCACTTTCCAGACCCAGGCACTGGCCCAGACCAACACCGCGGTGGTGCGTCTGCGCCGCAGCCGTCTTACCGAGCAGCTGTTGCTGGTCTCTCGCTCGCTGGTGAACCACGCCAACGCCATCCATCGTGCCAGCCTGCGCGAGCAGGCGCGCATCAAGCACCGCGACAACGCCATCACCATCGCGGCGCTCGGCGCGACCATCGCCCTGCTCGCCTGGCTGCTCGGCTACATCCATCAGCAGGTGCTCGCGCGCCTGGAAGCCTTGCGCCGCGGTGCGGAGCGCGCCGCTCACGGCAATCTGGCGCTACGCATCGCCGATCCACGCGAGGACGAGATCGGCCGGCTGTCGCGCACCTTCGACCACCTGCTCAGTGAAGTCCACGACTCACGCAAACGCCTGAGCGAGGAAACCGCTCTGCGCGCCAGCGAGGAACGGCAGCGCCAACTCATCGACGCGCTGCCTGGCCTGGTGTGGGCCGCACGGCCCGATGGCACCATCGACACCAGCAACCGTTCCTGGCGCGAGCAGTTCGAGGTCACGCCCGATGCGCCTGGGTACGACTGGACGGAATTGATACATGAGAACGACCGTGCCGCTTGGCGTTCCGCGTGGTCGTCCGCCCTGGCCAACGGCACCGGTTTTGAGATCGAAATCCGTCTGCAGCGCCGTGATGGCTGGTGCTGGTACCTGACGCGCGTCGCACCGCTGGCGAATGATCGTGGAGAGCTCCTGCGCTGGGTGTGCAAAGCGAGCGACATCAACCACCACAAACAGCTGGAACACCACCTGCGCAATTCGCGCAACCAGGCTGAACTGCTCAACCAGGTGGGGCTGGATCTGGTGGGCGAACTCGACATCGGGTGCCTGACCCAACGCGTCACCGACACCGCCCGCGCCCTGGTAGAGGCCGAGTTCTGTGCGTTGTTCTACAACACCACCGATGCGACCGGCGACGATGCCTACCAGCTGTATGCGGTGTCCGGCCTGCCGAAGGAGGACTTCGCTGGTTTCGGCATGCCACACGCCACCGACCTCTTCCGCGTGACCTTCACCGGGGAAGGCGTGGTGCGCTGCGACGACGTGCGTCAGGACCCACGGTATGGCCGCAGCGCACCGCATTTCGGCCCACCCGCCGGCCATCCGCGGGTGGTGAGCTACCTGGCGGTGCCGGTGCGCACGCGTAACGGGACGATCATCGGCGGGCTGTTCTGTGCGCATTCCCAGGCAGCACAGTTCACCATGCAACACGAGCGCTTGGTGCTGGGCATCGCCGCACTTGCCGCCACCGCCTTCGACAGCGCACGTCTGATCGATGCCGAGCGTCGTCAGCGGCGGTTGGCGGACCAGCATGCGTCCGAGCTGGCGCGTTCAAACGCCGAGTTGGAGCAATTCGCCTACATCTGCTCGCACGATCTGCAGGAACCTCTGCGCATGGTCAGCTCGTTCCTCAGTCTGCTGGATGAACGCTATCGCGCCAAACTCGATGACCGTGGTCGCGACTTCATCCGTCGTGCGATCGAAGGGTCGTCGCGCATGCACAAATTGGTGCGCGACATCCTGGCGTTCTCTCGCGTCGGCCGCGGCGAACGTGCGGAAGAGCTCATTCCCCTCGACGAGGTGGTCGACGAAGCGCTTGCCAATCTGCAGACCACCATCGACCAGGCCGGTGCACGCATCGAACGCAGTCCCCTGCCGACGGTACGGGCCAACCGCCTGCAATGTGTGCAGCTCTTCCAGAACCTGGTCGGCAACGCGCTGAAATTCCATGGCGACGCTGCGCCAGTGGTGACCCTCGGGGCCTCGCATGACGGTCACCGGTGGCGGCTGACGGTGTCCGACAACGGCATCGGCATCGATCCGGCACAACACCAACGCATCTTCCAGGTGTTTCAACGCCTGCACGGTCGCGACCAGTACGACGGGACCGGCATCGGCCTGAGCCTGTGCAAGAAGATCGTGCTCGCCCATGGCGGCGACATCGGAGTGGACTCACAGGTCGGCCACGGCGCGACCTTCTGGTTCACCCTGCCGGATCCGAGTGAGCTGGAGCAGACACCGCTCTCCGGCCTGCACGTGCTCGGCACGCCATCGCCGGAGTCCGTTTCAGAAGCAGGGGCGTCATGAGCCGACTGGCACGATTCTTGCCAAGGATCCCCCTTCCGCCGGCACCCCCACGGGCCGGAGGCCCGCCGTCCACTTGGTCGTCGCGCAACGTTGGAAACGACCGCCGACCCCTATCGGAGCATCAAGGTCCCAGATGACCACCACCCAGCACCGCATCCTCATCGTCGATGACAACCCAGGCGACATCGAACTGGTGCGCATCGCCTTCGAGATGGCCGGCCTGCCGGTCGTCATCGAAAGCGTGTCCGACGGCATCGAGGCGATGCGCCTGCTCAGCACCGTGGCGCGCGACAAGGCCCTGCCGGCGATGGTGCTGCTCGATCTGAACATGCCGCGCGCCAATGGTTTCGAGGTGCTCGACTTCATGTGCGTACGCCATCTGGTCGATCAGGTGCCGGTCATCGTGATGTCGACCTCACTTCAGGTCGAAGACCGACGGCGCTGCCTGGCGCTGGGCGCCCGGGCGATGTACAGCAAACCGGATTCGATCCAGGACCTGCGCCAGTTGGTGGAAGCGTTCCGCATCTACCTCTCGCAGTCGAGTGTCGGAGGACCGGTCTGACGTGCTTCCTGCTCCCGTGATCACCGCACGGCCACCCTGCATTTCGCACGTCGACTCCCAGCAGCACCTTGCCAACTGCAGTACGCTGTCTGCGGGTTGTCAGCCACGGATACCAATCCGCGATCTATGACCTCTCACGGGGTGAATTAACCGCCGAGGGCACCGAGCTCGCCGAGACGGACCGCTCGGGATTTCTCGGCGGCCTCGGCGGCCTCGGCGGCCTCGGCGGCCTCGGCGGTTAAATCGCCTTCCTGCATGCGTGGTCTTTTGAACGATTGGTATCAGTATCAGCCGCCGGCTTCGCCGCGTTCGTAGGCACAGTAGAGTTCCGCGTAGGCTCCGCCCTGGGCCCTCAGCGCCGTGTGATCGCCGGTCTCGACCAAACGACCGTCACGGATCACCGCGATGCGGTCAGCATCACGGATGGTCGCCAAACGATGGGCGATGATGATGGCGGTGCGTCCGTGCGAGAGCCGACGTAGTGCACGCTGAATGCGTGATTCAGTGTGGATGTCGACGGCGGAGGTCGCTTCGTCGAGCACCAGCACCGCCGGATCGGCAAGGTAGGCGCGCACCAAGCACACCAACTGACGCTGACCGTGACTCAGGTGGGCGCCGAGTGGACCGACCTGCGTCTGATACCCGGCGGGCAGCCGTTCGAGCACTTCGTCGGCGCCGAGTGCGGTCGCCGCCGCGATCAACTCAGCGTCCGTCGCATTCGGCCGCGCCATGCGCAGGTTGTCGAGCACCGAGCCACTGAAGAGGATGTTGTCCTGCAGCACCACACCGACGTGGCGACGCAGGTCTTGTTGCCCCAACGTGCGGACATCGTTGCCGTCAAGGCGCACCGCTCCCTGCTGCACGTCGTAAAAACGTGAGAGCAGTTGCACCAGGGTGCTCTTGCCGTGGCCGGTCGGACCGACGATCGCCAACACTTCACCGGGTGGAATGCTGAGCGACAGATCGTGGATCACCGGTCGAGCCGGATCGTAGCCAAAGGTCACGTGGTCGAAGGTGACCTCGCCGCGCACCTGCGTCAGTGTGGTTGGCGCGGACGCATCGGTCACCTCCGGCTCGGTGTCGAGCAGCAAGAAGATGCGCTGCGCTGACGCAGCACCGGTGGCGAAACGCTCGAAGAGATCGCCGAGTTCCTGGATCGGTCCGAGGAAAACGAAGATGTAGAACACCGCCTGCGCGAGTTGACCAAGGGTGATTTCGCCGCGTTGGAGTCCGCTGCCGCCGACCACGATGAGGATGGCCAGACCCGCAGTGAACAGCAGACCGGCGTACGGTTGGAACCAGCCCCAGCCCCATGAACCGCGAATCGCGGCGCGATCGAGATCACGCAGCAGCGCTTGGTAGCGCGCACGGTTGGCGTCTTCCTGCGCCGTTTGTTGGATGACACGTACACCGCCGACGGTTTCCACCAGATGCGCGGTGACGCGACTCTTGGCCTCGGCCACGCGTGCCCACAGCCGGGTGCCGAGTTTCTGGAACGCCGCCATCGCCAGCAGCAGCGCCGGCACCACGCCGATGAGCGACCAGAACAGCAACGGACTGATGAGGTACAGCAGGATGCCGGCACCGAGGCAACGCAGCCCGAGCGAGACCATTTCCGGCGCACCGTGCACCACCAGTGGTTCGATGGCATCGACGTCGCGATCCGCCCGCGCCACGATGCGGCCGACCCGCGTGCGATCGAAATAGCGCACCGACAGCGACTGCACGTGGGCGAACAATTGCCCGCGCAGGTCATTGAGCAGACGGATGCCGATGGTGCCATTGAGCCAATGGGTGACGCCAGCCAGCCCGAAGCGCATCAACCAGGTGGTGGCGAGGCCGGCACACATCAGCGCGACGAAGCCGATGTCGATGATCCATCCAGCGTCCTGCGGGATCAGCCCATGATCGATCACTTGGCGGATGAACCACGGCCGGGCGAAGATCGACGACACCAGCACGACCTCGACCAACATCACCAGCGCGATACGGCCACGCACCGGACGGATGAGCGCCAGGATGCGGCCTAACATCCGACGATCGAGTTTGGCCCGGGCGAGGGACTCTTCGATAGCGAGATCGCTCATGACGGGCTCCGCCCGTCGGTCCGATGTCCGATGTCCGATGTCCGATGTCTGGTGGGATCGGCCTCCTGCTCGACATCGGACATCGGACATCGGACATCGGACCCACTTTCCAACCCCAAGAGTTCGCGATACGCACCGTTGTCGCGCACCAGTTCCGCATGCGTGCCCGACGCGGTGATGCGTCCGCGTTCGAGCATGACGACGCGGTCAGCGAGCAGAATGGTCGATAGTTTACTCGCGATCAGCAGCGTGGTCGTGCCGCCGCCCTCTTTACCGACACCATGACGCAGATTATCGAGGATGCGCCGCTCGGTCACCGCATCGAGCGCGCTGGTGGCGTCATCGCAGCACAGCACCGCCGGCTTGGCGATCAGCGCCCGCGCCAGACACAACCGCTGACGCTGGCCACCGGACAACGTCGTGCCGCGTTCACCGATGATGGTCGCGAGACCGTCGGAAAGGCCGGCGATAATGTCCTCGGCGCTGGCCAAACGCAGCGCTTCACGCACATCGTCATCGCTCGCCCCAGGACGACCCAGACGCAAGTTGGCGTACACCGTGTCGCTGAAGAGGAAGCTGTCCTGGTACACCACCTGCACGCGTTGACGCAGCGACGCCAGTGTCATCGACCGCGCATTGCGCCAGCCCGTGCGCGCATCACCGAAACCGACGCTGCCAGAATCCGGATCGGCGAGTCTTGGCAGCAGATGTGCCAGGGTGCTTTTTCCCGAACCAGTGACACCGACCAACGCCACGACCTCACCAGGACGTAGTTCCAGATCGAGTCGATCGAGCACCATCACACCCGCGGGGCTACGCACTGATACCTGATCGAAGCGCACGCCAAATGGCGCGGTCGGCGGTTCATCCACGCCATCGTGCACCGCCGGCTCGGCATCAAGCAGTTCCATGATGCGCGCGGCGGAGGCGCTGGCCTCGGCGAAGGTCTGGATAGTGCGGCCAACTCCTTCAACGCGGAAGATCACCGCGGTGATCAACATCAGCGACGCCACCAGTTCGCCGAGCGTCAGTTCCCCATGGCTCACCAACACCGCGCCGCAGCCCAGGATCCACACGTGGCCCAGGCCGACCAATACCTGGGGGAGCGGCAGGCGCAGCACGGCGAAGATGAGCGCGGTGCGCGCCTGTGCGGCGAAACCACCGACCGCCGTGCGAAAACGTGCGACGCGGGCGTCCTCCAGGGCGAAAGCCTTGATCACGCGCACGCCGCCGACGCCTTCGGTCAATTCCTGCGTCACCACGTCGTAGGCATCGCCCGCAGCACGATCGAGCACCACCAGTTTGCGCGCCTGAGCGATGAACATCCACAACGCGATGGCGACTAACACCGTCGGCACCAGCGACAGCCACGGATGGTACCAGGTGAGCACGCCCAGGCAGGCGATCATCACCAGCGCGGTTTCGAGCAAGGTGCGGAAACCGCCGACCACCGCGTCGCGCACCTTGTCACTGTCACGCGTGGTGCGCGTGACGATCTCGCCCGCACCATGTTTGCGGTGATAGGATTGATCAAGGCGCTGCACCTGCACCAACACGCGGTCGCGCAGGTCGTGCAGCAACTTCTGGCCGAGCGCCATACCGAGCAGCGTGCCCAGGTACTGGATGATGCCGCGCGCGCAGGCGAACCCCATGAGCAGCGCGACCCACCACCACGCGCGCGCGGTGTCGAGGTTGCCGTCGGTCAAACGCACCACCGCGACGCCGGCTTTCACCTCATCGATTGCCAGACCGATCAGGTGCTGGGTGATTGGCAGGCTGAGATTGACCACCAGCGCCACCGCGGTGGCGGCAACGAACATCGCCGGGTAGCGACGGTAGAAACCGAAGCAGCGCAGCAGCGGATAAGGAGTTGCGGACATGCGGGTCGCGCATGCTCGCTGTCCACGATCGAGCGCAACTACGCGCCCGCATCACCTCGGCGACGCCGTGGCTGTCAGCCCCTGGGACCGCGGGCCACTGGCCCGCAGTTCGTCTCGATGCGGGCCAGTGGCC
>JACDEI010000093.1 GCA_013816485.1 Planctomycetota bacterium | reverse complement strand
CTGCCGCAGGGCGCGCTCGCCGCGCGTGGCCGCAGGCCCGCTCGTAGCTCGTAGCTCGCAGCTCGCAGCTCCTAGCTCCTACCCTAGCATACCGCCATGCCAGCCACCGAGTTCACGACTGCCTTGCCTGTTTCTGCGGCTGATGCCTTTGCCTGGCATGCTCGCTCAGGCGCGTTGCAGCGTCTGCTTCCGCCGTGGCAGAGCGTGCGCGTCGTCAGTCAGCAACCCGCGCCAGGGGCTGACAGCATCGTCGCTGATGGTGGACGTGTGGAGTTGTCGATTCCCGCCGGTCCCCTGCATCGTCGTTGGGTCGCGCGTCATCAGGATTGTCGCCCTGGGGAATCGTTCACCGATGTGATGGAACAGGGGCCGTTGCGGCGTTGGATCCATCAGCATCGCTTCGTGGCGAATGCTGATGGATGCACCCTCACCGATCACATCGAGTACGACCTGGGATTTCCCGCCAGCTTGATGGCCGGGTCGGTGCGACGTGATCTGGCGCGGATGTTCGCCTTCCGTCATGCGCGTACACGTGATGACCTTCGTCGGCACGCCGAACATCCAGGCAAGCCGCTGACCATCGCGATCACCGGCGCCAGCGGCATGGTCGGTTCGGCGTTGGTGCCATTCCTCACTGCTGGCGGGCATCGTGTACGCACCATCGGACGCGCTGGTCCAGGACAGCACGCCGACATCCGCTGGAATCCCGCCGCAGGCACCATCGACGCCGCTGCACTTGCTGGTGTTGATGCGGTGATCCACCTCGCGGGAGAAAACGTCGCCCAACGCTGGAATGCCGCAGCAAAACAACGCATCCGCGACAGCCGCGTCCAAGGCACCAGCCTGATTGCGCGCACCCTCGCCGCATTGCCGACTCCACCTCCGGTGCTGGTGGTTGCCTCCGGCATCGGCGCTTACGGCACGCATCGTGATGATGCCGCGCGCGATGAGTCCGCCCCCTTTGGCGATGACTTCCTCGCCGGAGTGTGCCGAGATTGGGAGGCCGCCGCCGAACCCGCACGGGCAGCCGGTCTGCGCGTCGTCCACCTGCGCATCGGCATGGTGATCTCCACCGCCGGTGGCGCGCTCGCCAAGATGTTGCCCGCCTTCCGTGCCGGTGTTGGTGGGCCGATCGGCAACGGCCAGCAATGGCAGAGCTGGATCCACCGCGACGATCTAATCGACGTGCTGCATCGCGCGGTGATGGACGAACGTCTGCGCGGCATCGTCAACGCGGTCGCACCACAGACGCTGCGGCAACGTGAATTCGCCGCCACCATCGGTCGCGTTCTGCGCCGACCATCATTCGCTCCGCTGCCGGGCTTCGTCGTCTCACTGCTGTTCGGCGAGATGGGCCGGAACCTCCTGCTGGCTGGCACCAGGGCCGCACCGGCCAGACTGAGCGCCATTGGACATCGTTGGCGTTTCGCGGACCTGGAAGCTGCTCTGCGGTTCGAGTTGGGACGGTAGATTCCACGCTTTTGCCGATGGGTCTGAATTGTCCTTGCTACGGAAGTCAGGGTCGCCTATAGGGTCCATTATAACCCTGGAGGGCCCGTCATGTCCCTGAACGTCAACACCGTGATTCTCGCCGGCCACCTCACCCGTGATCCGGAGCTGCGCTCCATCGCGAGCGACAAGGTGGTGGTGCACTTCTCCCTCGCGATCAATCGCCGTTACAAGAGCGGCGAGGGTGAGGTCAAAGAGGAGAGCACCTTCGTCGATTGCGAAGCCTGGGGTCGCACTGCCGAACTGATCGGCCAGTACTTGGCCAAGGGCAGCGCCGCCTACGTCGAAGGCCGGCTCAAACTCGACAACTGGCAAGACAAGGAAGGCAAGAACCGCCAACGCCTGAAAGTGGTGGTCGACAACGTGCAGTTCATCGGCCCGCCGAAGGCCAAGGGCGGAGCGCCCTCTGCCGAAGGCCCCGACGCCCACGAGCCCGTCACCACTGGTGCGCCGGCGAAGCGGAGTGCTGGTCGCCCCGCGAACGGACAGGACGAGCCACCGTTCTGACGAGGTTCAGCCGGAAGCCGGCGCCAGACCGCTGAGCACAAACCGCGCGCCCGGACGATGTTCCTGATCAAGTCGGATGACTGCGCCGTGTGCTTCGGCGATGGCCTTGGCCAGATGCAATCCCAGTCCTGTCCCCGCTGCGCGGTTGGTGGTGAACGGTTCGAACAGCCGCGCTGCCAGATCGGGGGCGACCCCAGGGCCGTTGTCACTGACGCTGAATCCGTCGGTGGTGATGGTGATGGTGACCCGCCCAGCCTCCTCGCCGGTAGCGTGGCTCTGCACCGCCTGGATGGCGTTGAGCAGCAGGTTCATCAACAACTGCCGCAAGCGCGCAGGATCGGCGGAAACCGTGGCCTCACCGCTGAGCACGAGCGCCACGCCGGCATGTTCCGCCTGACGGCGCAGCAGACGCGCGACGTCCTCTGCCACCATCCGCAACGCACAGGTCTGCAAGGTGACGTGCATGCCCTTGGAGAACGCCAGCAGTTCGTCGACGATGAGGTCGAGCCGCTCCAGTTCCTCCATGATCATCTGCACGCCGGCGTCGCCGCCCATGCGCTTCGCCAACAGTTGCACCGTCAGCCGCACGGCGGAGAGCGGGTTGCGCACTTCGTGGGCGATGGTCGCGGTGAAGGTGCCGAGCGTGGCGAGGCGTTCATCCTGACGATGTTGCCGGTCGAGTTCGTTGAGGCGTCGGCGCATCTGTTCGAGTTCATGCGCCAGTGACCGCAGTTCGCCGGAGCCGACCAGTTCCACCGTCCGCTCCAGATCGCCCTCGCCGATCCGACGCGCCGCGCCGGCCAGACGTTCAACCGGGCGGGCGAACTGACCGGCGAGCCACCAGGCGACCAACCAGAACGCCGCGGAGCCGGCGATGATCATGGTCAGCGTACCGATGAACACCGCGCGCGACGCGGCCAGGTAGGCCTGCGAACGGTAATCGACTTCGACCACCTTGCCGGCCTCCGCCACCTGCACCGTGCCCGGACGCAGCGGCGACAAGGCGCTCAGAACGCGGAACTCGTAACCGGTGAGCGCGCGCATCTTCGCCATCACCTCGTCGGTCAGCGGGAATCCGCCCTGCGCCAGCACACGTCCGACGGAACGCGCGGATTCCTCCGCCTGCGAACGCATCGAGCGGTCGAGCCAGTTCCAGGCGATGACCCCCATCAGCACCGTCAGTACCAGGTGCACGGCAACAAAACCGATCAGGAGGCGGGTGCGGGTGCGCATGGGGGATCAGGTCCGGAGTCCGGAGTCCGGAGTCCGGGGTCCCTTGGGCCCCAACAGGCCACGGAGGAATTGAACGATCAGCAATGGGATCACGTTCATCGGCATACACACCACGCGATTCAACGCGACTCCGGACTTCGGACTCCGGACTCCGGACCATTCTCCAACCACGCCAGGAATCCCCGCAGCGCCTGCCCACGATGACTGCGCGCGTGTTTGTCCTCCGCGCGCATCTCCGCCACTGTCACGCCCAGGTCGGGCACCAGGACGTAGGGATCGTAACCGAAACCACCCGCGCCACGCCGCGTCGCGGTATGTTCGCCGGGAAACACGCCCGACCACGTCAGCGGCGCATGCTCGGGACGCGCCAGCGCGATGACGCAGCGGTACTGCACATATTTGTCGGCGTGCGGTGCCAGTTCGGCGATCAGCTTGCGGTTGTTGGCCTCGTCGTCGCACGGCGTGCCGGCGTAACGCGCACTGTACACGCCAGGCCGCCACCCGAGCGCCCGCGCTTCGATGCCGGAATCATCCGCCAACGTCCACATGCCGGTGGCCCTGAGTCCGGCCTCGGCCTTGAGGATCGCATTCGCTTCGAAGGTGGTGCCGGTCTCATCGACGTCCGGGTCGTAGCCGATGTCGACCGGTGAAACGACCGAGATCCTGACCGGGGTCAGGATCTCGCGCAGTTCTTTCAATTTTTTCTGATTGCCGGTGGCGAGGAGGACCCGGTCCGGACGCACAACGTTCAAGCCCGCTTCAGCGCGCTCAGCGCTTGGCGTTGGGATCCGGCACGATGAGGTTGGTGCCGGGCGGGACGCCGTCCTTGAACTTCTCGGCGTCCTTGAGGTCGTTGCGCTTGATCAACCAGCTCAACGTGGTGTTGAACTTCTTGGCCACCAGGGTGAGGGTGTCCTTCGGGCCAGTGGTGTAGTAGATCTCACCTTCACCGGCGACGGGGATGTTGTTCTTCACACCCGGGCTCGCGCCTTCGGGCATGTAGGCGTGACCCTGCTTGTCCTGGGTCACCTTCATCGACTGACGCTCATCGCAGCCAATAAAGACGAGGACGGAGGCGACGGAAACCGAAAGGATGATTTTGCGCATGGGCGCGGATGCTAAGCACGCGTTAAGCGCGATACAAGAGGCCACCAGCACGCTCGCCCAGGCCCACCATGCACGGCCCTTGGCACGGTGGCTCAGCGGGCGAGCGCTTCCCGCAACGCCGCACGCATGCGCTCCTGCGCTGCTGCCAGCGGATAGGTGGTGAAGACCTGCGGCGCCACCCGATTGGCCTCTTCCGGCGCACCGGCGGCCCGGGCGAGATCGACCACCACCCAGCCGAGGCGGTTCGCGGAACGCAGCAGGAGTTCGCGCCGCTCTGTCGCCCGTGCCTGGAGGTGCGCCTCGACCGGCAGCGGCGGCAGGGCCAGGACCAGACGGGGCATGACCCCCAAACGTTCGCAGCGGGTACGGACCAGGCCGAGCACCCGTTCCTCCTCTGCGGTCCAGGCCCCGCCATGCAGCGTCTGGTTGCCAGGGGACCAGACGATGGTGCGCGGCAGACGCTGACGCGCCTCACCGGTGCCCTCGGCCAGGATCGCCGCCAGCCCCACCAGCACCGCATGGTGCGGGTACCGTTCATCGATCGCCGGGCGCGCATCGGCATCGAGGCCATCCCACACCCGTGCACCGAGTGCTTCCAGCGCATCGCCGATCAGCAGCGCGCGCCCGCTGGGACGGACCTCGCCCGCGTCGAGAAACGACCACACGCGTTCCTCGCGCGTGCCGCGACGGCGATCCTGCAACACCACCGCACGTCCGTCGGCATCAACCGGGAAGCCGTTGCTCAGGCCGGTGATCGGCCAGGTCTCGCGCGCATCGCAGATGCGCAGGACGATGGGAAACGAACCGCTCTCGATCGCCACGATCGCCCGGTGTTCACCGATGTTCGCCGGCAGCGGCAACAACCCGCCGATACTCTCCGCATCAGTCGGCAAGGTGATGGGCAACGGTGTCTGACCATCCCAGGCGATGGTACCGGCCGCGCCGGGCTTCTTCACCGGCAAGGCGAAGGCGACGTTGCGTGGTTCGTCGCGGTAGACGATCGGCGGCCACACAGTGAAACGCGGATCCGGCCAGATGCGGATGCCAGGCGCCGTCGATGGGCTCGGTGGCACCGGTGGCAGCACCACCGCCGGCGACGCCGGCACGCTGGCCGGAGGTGCCGGTGGTGTCGGTTCCTCTCCAGCGATGACCGCGGACACGAGCACACAACCAAGCACCAGGGCACGGATCATGGCCGGGAAGCGTCTGACCAGGATGACGACGGGCAACATCCGGCTGGTTCCACATCACCGCCAGTCCGCGGCAAGAAGACCGTCGACTTGCCGGATGGACGCACCTTCGTCCCAGGCCGCCTGGTCCCTGGCGACTTGCCGCATTCCGCGGGGATTCTAGGGTTCCGCCCTTCGCCAGACGACCCCTGTCGTGCCCACCCAGGTCAGCCCATGAACCAGCCCGCGCCGCTCTTCAAACGTGTCGAATCGCAGGTGAACCTGCCGCAGCTTGAAGAGGGCATCCTGAAGCTGTGGACGCAGTTGGACGCCTTTCAGCAATCGAATGCCCGCCGCAAAGGCGCGAACGGTAAAGGTGAGTTCGTTTTCTACGACGGCCCCCCCTTCGCCACCGGCACGCCGCACTACGGCCACCTCCTGGCCGGCACCATCAAGGACATCGTGCCGCGTTTCTGGAACATGCGCGGTTTCCACGTCGATCGCCGCTTCGGCTGGGACTGCCACGGCCTGCCGATCGAAAACCTCGCGCAGAAGGCGCTGGGCCTCAACGGCACGCCGGAGATCCGCACGCTCGGCGTCGATAAGTTCAACGAGCAGTGCCGTTCGATGGTGCAGACCTACGTCGCCGAATGGCGGCGGACCGTCACGCGCATGGGCCGCTGGGTCGACTTCGACAACGACTACAAGACCATGGACCGCGACTTCATGGAGTCAGTGTGGTGGGTGTTCAAGCGGTTGTGGGAGCAGAAGTCCGCCGACGGCAAGCCGCGCGTTTACAAGGCGCACCGCATCATGCCGTACTCCTGGAAGCTGACGACACCGTTGTCGAACTTCGAGGCCGGCAACAATTACAAGGATGTGCAGGATCCGGCGATCACGGTGCGGTTTGAGTTGAAAGAAGACGGATTCAACGGCAACAACCCAGTCGGCGGAATCTTCCATGCGGCACGAACACTCGGCAGCAAGGTTTACGCCCTCGCATGGACGACCACGCCTTGGACCCTTCCGGAAAATCTTGCTCTCTGTTTAGGTCCTGACGTTCTGTACGCGTTCGTTGAAGACCTTGAGAATCACCAGATCTACCTTCTCGCACACGATCGATTGAGCTCCTATTACAAGAAGCCGGAACAGTATGAAATCCTGACGGGAGGACTGACGGGCGCCGTGTTGGCAGGCTTGAAATATGTGCCTTTGTTTCCGTACTTTGCCGATCAGCCGAACTCGTTCCGTTTGCTCACCGACAGTTTCGTCTCCACCGGCGACGGCACCGGCATCGTTCACATGGCACCGGCCTACGGCGAAGACGACTACCGCGTCTGCCGCGCAGCAGGCATCGACCTCGTCGACCCGCTCGACGAAGAAGCGAAGTTCACAGCCCAGATCCCCGAATACGCCGGCCAGTTCTGCAAAGACGCCGACAAGGCGATCATCAAACGCCTGAAGGACGAGGGCAAACTCGTCCACCAGTCGACGCTGGTGCATAGCTATCCGTTCTGCGAGCGCACCGACACTCCGCTGATCTACCGCGCCATTGAAGCGTGGTACGTGCGCGTCGAGGACCTGCGCGATCAGCTCGCGGCCAACAACGCCAAGATCCGCTGGGTGCCGGAGGCCGTCGGCTCCAACCGCTTCGGCAACTGGCTGAAGGACGCGCGCGACTGGAACATCTCGCGCAACCGTTTCTGGGGTTCGTGCCTGCCGATCTGGGTCAATGTCGCTGATGCGACGGACACCCTCTGCGTCGGCTCGGTGGCGGAGTTGGAGAAACTCTCCGGCCAGACCATCACCGACTTGCACAAGCACCACCTCGATAAAGTGCTGATCGAGAAAGACGGCAAGACCTACCAGCGCACGCCCGAAGTGCTCGACTGCTGGTTCGAATCCGGCGCGATGCCCTACGCCCAAGTCCACTGGATGGGCGGCGCTGACGGCAAACAGGCGCCGCCGGTGTTCCCGGCGCAGTTCATCGCCGAAGGTCTCGATCAGACGCGCGGCTGGTTCTATACGTTGCTGGTGCTCTCAACCGCGCTGTTCGACAAGCCGGCGTTCCAGAACGTGGTCGTCAACGGACTCGTGCTGGCCGAAGACGGCCAGAAGATGTCGAAGTCGAAGAAGAACTATCCGGATCCGCACCTCGTCCTCGATACCTATGGTGCAGATGCGCTGCGTGCCTACCTGATCGACTCGCCCGTCGTGCGTGCCGAACCGTTGAAGTTCAGCGAAGCCGGTCTCAAAGAGATCGTGCGCACGGTGGTGCTGCCCTACTGGAACGCGCTGTCGTTCTTCACTACGTACGCCGCCGTCGACGGTTTCGATCCGCGTACCGTTACCGCGCGCCCACCGCGCGAGCGCAAACCGATCGATCGTTGGGCGCTGTCGGTGCTCCAGTCGTTGGTGCGTGACGTGAACGCTGAGATGGAAGGTTACCGCCTCTACAACGTGGTGCCGCGTCTGGTGTCGTTCATCGATCAGCTCACCAACACCTACATTCGCCTGAACCGCGCGCGTTTCTGGAAGTCGCCTGATCCGCTCGATCAGGCCGACGCCTACCACACGCTCTACCAAGTGCTGACCACCTTCGCCAAGGTGCTGGCACCGTTCATGCCGTTCCTGACCGAGGAAGTTTATCAACGCTTGGTGCGTCCGACGGATGCCGCGGCCCCGGCGAGCGTGCACTGGTGTGATTACCCGCAAGCCGATGAGGCGCTCATCGACCGCGATCTGGAACGCGACGTCGCCCTCAGCCTGACCGTTACCAGCCTTGCGCGCAAATTGCGCGAAGACCACAAGCTCAAGATCCGCCAACCGCTGCCCGCGCTGACCATCATCAGTCGCGATCCGGTGGTACGTGCCGCGGGCGAACGTTTCCGCGCTGCCATCGCGCTGGAACTGAACGTGAAGGAAGTCCGCTTCAGCGCCGACGAAGCGGCGTTCTGTGCGCTCACCGTCAAACCCAACCTCAAGGTGCTGGGAAAACGCTGCGGTCCCAAACTCAAGGGCATCAGCGCGACGTTGTCCGGTTGGTCGTTCGCCGAAGTCACCGAACTCGAAGCCGGACGCACCATCACCGTCGACGGCGAAACGATCAGCAAGGATGACCTGATGCTGACGCGTTCACCGGTGGCCGGTGCCATCACCGCGTCGCTCGGTGCGGTGACCGTGGCGCTCGATACCGCAGTGACACCGGACCTCATGCGCGAAGGCCTTGCGCGCGAGTTCGTCAGCGTCGTGCAGCAGGCGCGCAAGGATGCGGGGCTGGAGGTCAGCGATCGCATCCGCGTGTTATTCGCCAGCGACGACACCGATATCGTTGCCGCACTCACCGATCACGCGGCATTCATTGCAGACGAAGTCCTCGCCGTCGAGTTCCGCCACGATGCGTCGGCAGCGACGACCGCAGACCTCAATAGCCGCCCAGTGCGCTATACGCTGACGAAGGCGTGACGCTCCAACGTGACACGGGCATCTCACCAGTGATCCTTCACGCCCCGATCACGGGCGAGACGCCCGTGCCACGTTACGACATCCGACGCGTGACACGGGCGTCTCGCCCGTGATCCATTACGCCCCGATCACGGGCGAGACGCCCGTGCCACGTTACACATCCGACGCGGCGTCTACTTCGCCTTCTTCTTGAACTCGTTCGGCATCACCACGCCAACATCCATGGCCCAGGCTTGCCACGCGGTTATCAATTCTTCGGCGATCTCGCTGCGTTCTTTCACCAGGTCATGTAATTCGCTGCGGTCGCTCGCGAGATTGTACAACTCCCAATCCTTCCCGTTCTGCGCCACCAGCTTCCAGTCGCCACGACGAACGGCGCGGTTGCCTTCGTGTTCCCAGAACAACGGGACATGTGGCTGAACAGTGCCCGTGGTCAGCACCGAGCGCAGGCTGATGCCATCGAGTGGTGCCAGCGCGCGATCGCCGATCGCCGTGGGATAGGTCACGCCTGCGAGATCGATCACCGTCGGCACCACATCAATCACGTGACCAACCTGGTGCACGATACGTCCGGCAGGGATGCCTGTGGGCCAGTGGGCGATGAAGGGTGTGGCGATGCCTCCTTCGTGGACGATGGATTTCCAACGACGAAACGGCGTGTTGCTGGCGTTGGCCCACGGTTGATTGAAGCCTGCGAACGAGCCCTTGGCACCGATGACGCTGCCAGACTCGCCACGATCGACGACTTCGGCGCTCGCGCCGTTGTCGGAGAGAAATACGATCAGCGTGTTGTCGAATTGGCCCGTTTCACGCAACCAGGCGACCACGCGGCCAATGTTGCGATCCATGATATCGACCATCGCCGCGTGGATGGCCATGCGACGGACCCAGTCGGCGCGGGCTTTTTCGGGCACCTCGGTCCAGGCCTTGGCTTCTGACGCACGTGGCGACAGAACGACATCGCTAGCGAACAACCCGAGGGCCTTCTGTTTCGCATGCCGACGTTCACGAATCACATCCCAGCCATCCTGATACGTCGCTAGATAACGCTCAATGTCGGCCTCGGGCGCGTGCAGCGGCCAGTGCGGTGCGGTGTAGCACAGGTGCAGGTAGAACGGTTTGCCGCCTGCGCGTTGTTCGTTCAGCAAACGCAGGGCGAAATCGGTGTAGTCGTCGGTTTTGTAGTACGTCGCCGGTTCGGGCTCGGTCGGCTCATAGGGTTTGTCATCGAGCACGAACGGGCGATCGGTCTTGCGCGTGAAGTAGCTGCCGCCACCGGTTGGCTGGCCGTAGAAACGGGTGAATCCGCGTTGCCGTGGCCAATTCGGCGCGTCGGTACCGACGTGCCACTTGCCGACCATCAGCGTGTCGTAGCCGGCCGGCGTCAGCAGTTCGGCGATGGTGGCACAGCGATCGTTGAGGCGTCCAAGATATGCCGGATAACCGCGATCATTGACCATATGGCCGATGCCGGCGCGGTGGGAATACAAGCCGGTGAACAATGATGCGCGCGTCGGGCAACAACGACCGGTGTTGGTGAACTGCGTCAGGCGCATGCCTTTGGCAGCCAAACCATCGAGCACCGGCGTGTTGATCTCACCACCGTAACAGCCGACATCGGAGAACCCCAGGTCGTCGGCCATGATGACGATGACGTTGGGCCGTGGCGCGTCGGCGGCGACTGTGGTGACTGTGGTGACTGTGGTGACTGTGGTGACTATGGCGAGGATGGAGACGACCAGCAGCAGGCAGGTGCGCATGGGGGATTCCTGTTCCTTCAGTAGTCGCTTGATCGCCGATCCTTACCGGGAATCCGCGCCCCCAGGGGACAGCAACCGCTCGATTTCGTGGCGGGCTTCGATCAGGGACGGGTAGATGCCGTGGGCGATGGCACGCACTTCCGCTGACGGATGCTTGAGATCCGGCACCATCATCGCCCGCATGCCGGCCGCGTGGGCGGCGGCGATGCCGGGTTCGGAATCTTCGAGGGCGACGCATTCGCGTGGATCGATGCCAAGGGCGGCGGCGGCACGCAGGTAGATTTCTGGATCTGGTTTTCCACGCGTCACCTGATCGCCGGTGACGATGGCGTGGAAACGATGGATCACTGCGCCCAATGTCCGTTCGGCATCGCTACGAATGCTCGACGTGGCGATGGCACGGGGGATGGAGCGCTGTTCCAGCCAGGCGATCAGTTCCAATGCCCCAGGGCGCGGTGGAACCGGACCGGTGGTTACCAGATGATGATGTTCTGCGCGCCAACGTTCACGGAACGTCATCACGTCGACAGCGAAACGCTCCGCCACCATGCCTTCGCTGATGGCAATTTTTCGGCCGATGAGGGTGGTGTAGAACGCGTCGTCGAGGTCGTGGCCGAGGGAACGCATCGCGATTTTCCACGCTGCGCGAGTGCGTCGTTCGGAATCGAATAGCAGACCGTCGAGGTCGCAGATCACTGCGCGGATCATGGGGTGTTCCCGGGAGCGCCGAGCCAATGGCGTTTAGCTAACGAAGAAGAAGACAGGAAAGGCATTAGCCACAGAGGCCACAGAGGCCACAGAGGCCACAGAGGCCACAGAGGGGAAAGCAGAGGCATTCCTCTGTGCTCTCTGTGCTCTCTGTGGCCTCTGTGGCTAGGCTTTTCCGCTTAGCTAAACGCCATTGAGCGCCGAGCACCAGCTCGGCATTTGTGCACCTGCCGAGCTGGTGC
>JACDEI010000034.1 GCA_013816485.1 Planctomycetota bacterium | reverse complement strand
CGAGGAAGGTCCGCACCCGCATGTGCGCATGGCGCACCTCGCGATCGTCGGTGCGTTCTCGGTCAATGGCGTCGCCGCGCTCCACAGCGACCTGCTGAAGGGCGGTTTGTTCCGCGACTTCGCCGAGTTGTGGCCGGAACGCTTCAACAACAAGACCAACGGCGTGACGCAGCGCCGCTGGCTGGCGCTGTGCAATCCGCGCCTGTCGGACCTCATCTCGCGCACCATCGGCGAGGGTTGGGTCAGCAATCTGGATGAGCTGCAAAAGCTCAAACCACACGCCGACAACTCCGCCTTCCGCACGGAATGGCGCCAGATCAAGCAGGACAACAAACGCGACCTCGCCGCGGTGGTGAAGAAGGAATGCGGCGTCGACTTTCCGCTCGACGCAATGTTCGACGTCCAGGTCAAACGCATCCACGAATACAAACGCCAGTTGCTCAACGCGCTGCACGTGGTGCACCTCTACGACCGCATCAAACGCGGCGACGCCAAGGGCCTGACCAAACGCGCGGTGTTGTTCGGCGGCAAAGCCGCGCCCGGCTACGCCATGGCCAAGACCATCATCCGCTTCATCAACGCCATCGCCGACGTGGTGAACAACGATCCCGACGTGGGTGACCTGCTGCGCGTGGCCTACGTCCCCGACTACCGCGTGTCGCTGATGGAGAAGATCTGTCCGGCAGCCGATCTCTCGGAACAGGTCTCCACCGCCGGCAAGGAAGCCTCGGGCACCGGCAACATGAAGTTCATGATGAACGGCGCGCTGACCATCGGCACCCTCGACGGCGCCAACATCGAAATCCGCGAAGAGGTCGGCGACGACCACTTCTTGCTCTTCGGCAACACCACCGAGCAGATCGCCGCGATGCGCAAGACCTACAATCCACAAGCCGTGATCGACGCCAACCCCGACCTCAAACGGGTGCTCGCCCTGATCAAGAGCGGCCACTTCAACCAGGTCGAAAAGGGTCTGTTCGACGACATCATCGGCACCCTCACCACCTGGGGCGACTACTGGATGGTATGCGCCGACTTCGCCAGCTACGTCGAAGCCCAGAACCGCGCCCGCGAATGGTACGGCGATCAGGAACGCTGGACCCGCTCGAGCATCATGAACACCGCCACCAGCGGCAAGTTCTCAACCGACCGCACCATGCGCGAATACAACCGCGAGATATGGACCCTACCGACGGTGCCGGCGCTGCCGGTGTGAGGGATTTAGGGGTTAGGGATTAGGGGCAGTAAAAAACCGAACGGCGAATTCCGGTCACCAATCACCAGACCTCAGCCCTCACCCTCACTTCGCAGGCAAGGCGTGCTGACGTTTGCGATACAACTGCGTCGACAACAGCGCGTGCGCCAAGGCCTCCTCGGTCAGTTCCGGCCACGTCTCGTCGGTGGCGGTGCTGCGATCCTGATCATCGACCAGGAACCGCCGGGCCGGTTCATGCGGCTGGTGCACCACCATGCGGTTGCCGACGCGGTACCCATGGGCATCGGCGAACTGCATGATCGCCCGTCCTGGCGCATCCGCCGGCAATGACAGCAGGTCGTGGCCGATAAGCGGGTGCTCCAGATCCAATCCCAGGCGCGGCAGGATGGTCGGTAGCAGATCGATTTGGCTGCAGATGCGGTCGTAGGTCCCAGGCGTGAAACCTGGGCCGACGATCAGTCCGGCGACGCGAAATGCTCCGGCCGGTACCAGGGAATCGCCGGTGGTGCGCACGTTGTGGTCGCCGACCACCAGGAACACGGTGTTCTCAAAATAGGCATGTTTACGTGCCTGGCGGAAGAACTCGCCGATCGCCCAATCGGCATACTTGATGGCATTGTGGCGCGTCTGTTTTTCCTGGTCGTACAACTCGATGTAGCCATCGGGGAACTCGAACGGCACGTGGTTCGTGGTGCTGAGCATCACCGCCACGAACGGTTTTTCGCCCAGCGTCGCGAGATCGTTCGCCGCACGCCGCGCCAGGTCGCCATCGCACACACCCCACACGCCCAGGAACTCCGGCTGGTCGAACAGCGGCTGATCGACCACGCGGGCGAAGCCGTTGCCCTGGAAGAACGTGCGCATGTTGTCGAAGTGGCTTTCACCGCCGTAGAAGAAGAACGACTCGTAACCATGTCGCCCCAGCAGGTCGGCAGGCGTGAAGAACCCGTTCTGGCTAAGTCCCAGTTTGACCACCGAGAGCGCCGGACTGGGTGGGAAACCACTGACTACTGCTTCGATCCCCCGCACCGTGCGCGTGCCGGTGGCGTACAGGCGCGTCAGCAGCAGACCTTCTTTGCTCAGGGCATCGAACTCGGGCGTCAGGGGCAGACCACCAAGACAACCGACGAACTGCGCGCCCATACTTTCTTCCAGCAGGATCACGAGATTGAGTGGTCGTTCACGTTTCAGCACGGTCGGCACCGGGTGCAGCAAGGGAATCGCCGGATCGGTGAACGTCGAATCCGGCAGGCCGGTGGCACGTCGCGCGAGGGCGATAACTTTTTCCGCCGGCATCTTGCCATAGACCGACGACGCGTCTGCTTCACGGCCCATGGCATAGAGCGCATACACCGCGGTGTAGGTCGAATTGAGTGCCAGCTGGTTGAGCAGGTTCTCGTTGCTGAACGCCGCGGTGGAGATGTTCACTGCCCGGTGCGACAAGGTCCCACGGATGCCGAGCACCAGGATGCCGGCGATGAGCGGCAGCAGCGCCAGACGCACACCCCAACGCCACGGCGTCGCGTGGTCCATCAGCAGGCGGCACCAGCGCCACGCGCCCCATGCCACCAACGGCAGCAGGATGGCCGCCGCGATCAGGCTGCCCCACGCGCTTTTCACCACCGTTTCGATCACCTCTTTGGGATAGCGCAGGTATTCCCAGAACAGGCGATCGGGACGGTGATCGAATTCGTCGAGGAAACGCACGGTCGCCAATTCCATGAACACCACCGCCAACAAGACCGCAGTGCCATACCACACCACCACCCGACGCGCCGCCGTCGCCCAAGCGGGCGGGAAGGCCAGCAGCACCACGGCGGGGATCACCAACAGGAACGACACCAGCACCGAATCCATGCGCAGGCCGACCACAAACAACCAGCCCCAGCCGTCGCTCGCACGCACACGGTCGGCATAGGTCAGGGTGTGGCCCAGGCGCGACAGCGACAACAGCACGAAGACTAACAGGCCGATGCCCAGCAGCGGCAGCAAAGGACCGAGACGTTCCCACCAACGGAGCGCGGGGCTGGCAGCAGAATCTGTCATCAGGAGTCCTCCGGATATGCAGGGGCGAAGATTTTGCCCGGCTCCGAAGCTGACCGCAATCAGTACCAACGTACCTGAACCCCACCCCCCAGAGCGATGTCAGGGCAGGGGACTCATGATGTAGTCCGCAAACAGACGGTAGGTGTAGTCGAGGATGTAGGATTTGCCGTCCTGATCTCCGGTGCCCGTGACGGTCAAGACGGACAACACGGATCGGCGCGGAGGGCGCCGGTCATGATCGATCGGGAAAACTCCCGACCCCTCGAAACGCAGACGGCTATTGCTGATGGTCATCCACGGTTGCAGCGGAAATTGGACGCCCACCGCCGTGAGTTCGCTGGTGATCTTCAATCCGTCGGGCACGACCTCCACCAGTTTGCTGCTCCCGCTGATGGCCTCGGCCTTGGTCGGCGACTTCATGCGGATGGTCATGTCCTGCGCCGCAGCCTTGGCATCTACCGGCCACGAGGCACCTGCCTGCTGACGCTGGTCGGTGCCGAAGATCGCCTCATCGAGCGAAATGGCCGGCGATTCCAGGTGCACCAGTCGAGATAGCACCAACGCCAGCGCAGCGGCTGGCGGCTCTCCAGCAATGGTGAAGTGGGTGCTGCCATCGCGCCAGACGGCCTCGATCACCGTACCGGCAGGCAATAGATCACTCTTCTCGCCATCGCGGCCGTCGATGCGCTTCATGCTGGTCAACTCGTTGACAGTTATCCGTGCCTGATTCTCGGTCCCGAGCGCACTTGCCGCCACCACCTCCACCACCGCGAAGTAATGCCAGACGTCGACCTCGTTGGTCGCCGGCATGCGACTGCCGTCCACCGTCCAAATCGTCCGGGTCGCCTGCGTCGCATCGCAGACCACTTGATAACGGTCTCCGGTGTGTGCGCGGCGCGTCAGTACAATCTGATGATCCTCCGCCACCACCGCTGAGGTGAGAAGAAACATCACAAGCAGGAACCCGGACCTACGAACAGACGACGCTGGCATATGCGATCCTTACTGGCACGAGTGCACGGGGTTGCCAACAGACCCTACCGGCAGCCAGACTGTTGGCAAATCTGCGGCGAAGCGTTGAACGGGTTCCAGCTACCGCCACCTCGACCAGCCAACTCGACCCTTCGGCTTCCGTCAAAGCCTGCGCTGATCCCACACGCTTAGGGAAATACGCGGTTTCTACCGCGGGTTTCCACGGCTGAGCCCCACGGTTCCGGAAGGGTCCACGTCCATGCGGTTGTGATCCACAGGACAGCGTGAGCATGCCCAACCCGTATCTCTCAGCCGAGGTTCCGCCCATGTCGTCTTACCGCTGCCGTTCCCTGACCTTGTTGCTCGCCGCCGGCGCTGCGCTGACCGGGCTGCCATTGGTGCACGCCGCGGACGACGCGGGAAAAGATGCGGGCAAACTGGTGGTCAGCGAAGTCGCGCCCACCGGCACGGTCGGAGCCGTGGTCGGCATCACCACGCGCCCGGATGGCCGCATTTACGTCACCAACACCAACCGCCGCACCAATGCCGCGATGGACATCCGCAAGGTGCCCGACTGGTTGATCGAGTCGCTGGCCAGCACCAGCATCGACGACAAACGTGCGCTGATCCATCGGCGTTATGGCGATGCGGATAAAGCCGACTGGAAAAAACTCGCGGCGTTCAAGGAGAAGATCTACGCCCTCGACGACACCGATGGCGACGGCAAAGCGGACAAGGTCCAGGTCGCCTTCGAAGGATTTAACGACGACGTCAACGAAGTGGCGGCCGGCATCCTGTGGCACGATGATGCGCTCTACGTCACGTGTTTCCCCGCGCTCTACAAACTCACTGATCCCGACGGCGACGGCGTGTTCGACAAGAGCGAAGAACTCGTCACCGGCATGGGTATCCACGTCGGCTACGGCGGTCACGACATGCACGGCCCGGTGCTGGGCGTCGATGGCCGCATCTACTGGTCGATGGGTGACAAGGGCTTCAACATCACCAAGGACGGGAAAAACTACTACGGCCCCGGCCTGGGCGCGGTGTTCCGCATCGATCCTGATGGCTCGCACTTCGAAGTCTTCTGCGACGGCGTGCGCAATCCCTTCGAGATGGATTTCGACGCCTACGGCAACCTTATCGCCGCCGACCACGACGGTGACTTCGGCGACCAGGAAGGGTTGCGTTTCCTGGTCCAGGGCAGCGACAGCGGTTGGCGCAAACAGTGGCAGTATCGCGGCAATAAACGCTGGCCGGATCAGACCAGCTACAATCCATGGATGATCGACAGCCTGTGGAAACCGCCGTTCGCTGAACAGCCGGCGCATATCACGCCGGTGTTCGCGACCTATTCCTCTGGCCCGATCGGCATGGTGTGGGAGCCAGGCACGGCGCTGAACGCGCGGTATCGCGGTTACTTCTTCCTCGCCGAGTCGCCGAAGAAGACCAATGCCTTCCGTTTGGAGGAGTCCGGCGCTGGCTTCGCGGTCAAGGATGCGCACGTGGTGTTGTCCGGTCCATTCGCCACTGGCCTGACCTTCGGCGCCGACGGCGCGATCTATGCCGCCGACTGGGGCGACAATGAATGGCTGCCCCATGAGAAGGGCCGCGTGCTCAAACTTGATGATCCGACGATGGCCAAGGATCCGGCACGGTTGGCGACGCAGACGTTGCTGCGTGAGGGGTTCAGCAAACGCACTGATGCCGAGTTGGCCAAACTGCTCGCCCACGCTGACCAACGCGTGCGCCTGCAGGCGCAGCTTGCTTTGGTGAAACATGGCAACGCCGGTCGCGCAGTGCTGACGACCATCACCAACGATAGCACCTCCACCCGCCTCGCCCGTCTGCATGCCGTGTGGGGCATCGGACAACTCGCTCGTGGTGGCGATCATGCGGCAGCGGACGTGCTGCCAGCACTGCTCGCCGACACCGATGTCGAGGTCCGCGCCCAGGCCGCGAAGATGGTCGGCGAAGCCGGCGTCTCTTCCGCCGCCAACACCCTCGCCACGTTGCTCGCCGATCCTGCGCCGCGGGTGCGCCTGTTCGCCGGCATCGCGCTCGGCCGCCTTGGTTCGCCCAAACACGTGCCGCAGGTCGTCGCGCTGCTGGAGCAGAACGACAACCGGGACGTCTACCTGCGCCACGCCGGCGTCATGGCGCTGACCGGTTGCTGCGTTGATACGCGTGCACCACTGTATGCGCTCAAAAGCCATCCCTCGCGTGCCGTGCGTCTGGCCGCAGTAGTGGCGCTGCGTCGTCTGCGTGATGCGCAAGTGGCAACGTTCCTCGACGACGCCGATCCCGCCGTGGTCGGTGAAGCCGCCCGCGCGATCCACGACGACCAGTCGATCAGCGCGGCTTTTCCTGCGTTGGCAGCGGTGCTCGACCGTGACGGCGTGACGGATGAAGCCACCGTCCGTCGGGTCATCAGCGCCAACCTGCGGCTTGGCGACGCCGCCAGCGCTAAACGTCTCGCCGCCTACGCCGGCAAACGCGTCGACGGTGTGTTCCGCGCCGAGGCGCTCGACAGCCTGGGTGCGTTCCTCCAACCGCTGCTGCTCGATCGCGTGCAAGGCGTCTACCGCAACCTGCCGGCGCGAGACCGTGCGCTGGTGGTCGATGCTATCGCGCCCGCGCTGGAAACCCTGCTGTTCGGTAAATCGAAAGTCGTGCAGGCCGCCACCGCACGGCTGATCGCCGTGCTCGGATTGCCGGAGTGGACCGAGCGCCTGACCACGCTCGCCACCGACACCAGCAAGGACGCGGCACTGCGCGTCATCGCGCTCACCGCGCTCGAAGCGCTCAAGGCCAAGGGCCTGGACGCGGCGGTGAAGCAGGCGCTCGGCGATCTGGATGGTGCCGTGCGCGGAGCAGCTCTGGAGATCCTGGGACGGACCAAGCCGGCCGACGACGCGACCTACAACGCCATTATCGCAGCGCTCGCCAGCACGACGCTGACTGATCGTCAGCAGGCCATCGCCGTGCTCGGCGCGATGAAACACAAACGCGCCGTGACGCTGCTCGGTGACCAGCTCGAGCAGTGGAAGGCCGGGAAACTCGACAACGCCCTGCGACTCGATGTGGCCGACGCGGTGCGAGCACAGGCCGACAAAGGCTTGGTCGGAAATCTTACCGCCTTGGAAAAAACCATGGCCAAGGCTGATCCACGCGGCCTAGCGGTACTGGCGCTCGACGGCGGCGATCCGGTGGACGGCGAACGCATCTTCAAGACTTCCGCCACC
Organism: Planctomycetota bacterium; assembly: GCA_013816485.1. Taxonomy (GTDB): domain Bacteria; phylum Planctomycetota; class UBA11346; order UBA11346; family UBA11346; genus BOG-1363. The sequence continues at coordinate 47,516 of JACDEI010000034.1, read as the reverse complement.
GCGAGCTGCCAGCAGTGCCACGTCGTCGCTGCTGGCGCACCGCATACCGTCGGCCCGAACCTCGCCGGCATCGGCACCCGCCTCGACCGTTCGCACCTGCTCACGGCGCTGGTGAATCCTGGGGCCGAGATCGCCCCAGGGTTCGGCGTGGTCAACCTGACGCTGAAAGACGGCGGTGTGGTGTCCGGTGCGCTCGCCAGTGAAAACGACAACGAGGTTGTCCTGCGTCCGGCCGGCGCACCCGAACTGAAGATCGCCAAAACCACGATCAAAACCCGTAGTGCCCCGGTGTCGATCATGCCGCCGATGAGCGCGAACCTGACGCTGCGTGAACTGCGTAATCTGGTGGCGTACCTGGCGACGTTGAAGTAACGCAGCCCCCATCCGGCGCATCGCACGCGCCAGGATGCACCCGGCGGATTCTGGTGATCCTTGCTGCCGCTACCGCGTTGGAGAGGGCATGTCCTCGCCCTCCGCAGCACCTGGTTTGATGAAATCCAGTGTCTCGCTCCTGTTCGCCGGGCTCATCGGCCTAGTGGCGTTGGCTGAGCCGCTGCCCGTTCGACGGATCGATGTGCAGGTCACCGAGGTCAGCCCGACGGTATCCTACCGCATCGAACGGCATTGGCGGCTCACACCCGACTTCGACGCGCGGTGCGAGGAGGCCTACCAAGACATCCAGTACAGGTTGTCCGAGATGGTGGTGGAGATTCACCCACGCAGTATCCGTAGGCGTAAAAAGGTCGACTCAGCATGGGATGGAATGCGCGCGTAAATCGACTCCGCCTATGATGGCGTACGTGCGCAAGCCGACTCTGCGTGGGATGGAATCACCTCGCGCTGGCAAGACTTCCAGATGCGGCGACGCAGCGACCACCTCCAGTATGAAGCGGCATTCAACTGGCCGCTGTGCGATCTGGGCATTAGCCGGAACGGCCAGCCGTTGAGACTGCCTCCTGACCTAGCCGATGCGGTGATGCAGCATCAGGTGCGCAACCATGCGCAACTCGCCGCCTGGCCATGGTTCGACTACTATGATCCCACCGACTGGGTCGATGGTGGTGCTGCAGCCTACGAGAGCATGCTTGGAAATGTCCGCTGGATCCCCCAGGATGCCGGGATCGATATCTCTCGCTGTGGTGATTTGGAGATGCTGATAGTGCCCCCCTACGTGCTGATGGTGCAGGACGGTTCCCTGGTCGGGGTGGTCGGCGGGGATGGACGTTTCGACCAGATCCCCGCCGATTGGGAATACCTGCGCCCATGATTACGCGGTTCACTAGGCCGGGCACACCATCGCATTGCCTGCTCCGCATCATGCGTGGTTGAGGTATCCTCACCCCATGCTGCCCAGCCTGACCGCCACTCTCGTCCACGCATCCGTCGCCTGTGGGGCCTGTGTCGACATGCCCATCCTCAACGGCATGCCCTTCCTCGGGTGGTGGATGCTGCTGTTCGTCGGCTGGAGCCTGCTGGTCGGTCCGCTGGTGTTCCGCTTCGTGAATGCCGCCAATTCAACTGATCTGAAACACCCGGCGCGCCTGTTCCTGGCTCTGTTCGGATTGCTGGTGGTCAGCCTGTTCATCACTGGCGGATCGTTGCTGCTGCCGTTCATCCTGGTGGTGCCATTCTGGATCGCTGCCCTGGTGAGCGGCATCCGCTGTCAGGCACCGGGCTGGCGCAAATTCTGCATCACCATGGTCGGTGTGATGCTGCTGGTGGTGCCGGTATCGTATGCCTTTCCGATGGTCAACTCGCCGACGCATGGCACACGTGTCGCCAAACCGCGGGCAGTCCCAACGGTACCCACAGGCGCGCCGACAGTGACTCCGGCAGTGACTCCGACCCTGCAGGACGCCCTACCGGTGGAGCAGCGCAGCCCACCGTGAGCGTGTGCGTGCCGGCAACCCGCCCCTTCCGCACCGCCAACAGCGACACACCATTCGCGCATGCTCACCGCCCTGCATGGCTTCACTGAGACCGATGACGTCTGGAGCGAGGTGCTTGAACCGCTCAAGCGACCGCTGCGTTGCCCGCTGCTGCCAGGGCACGGCTGGCGGCCATGTCCCGCGGGTACCAGCATCAAATCCGTCGCCAGCGAGCTCGCCGCGAAGCTGCCCGCGAACGGCGATCTGCTCGGCTACAGCCTGGGTGGACGCATCGCGCTCCAACTCGCACTCGACCATCCGACGAAACTGAGCCGCCTGGTGCTGATCAGCAGCACCGCCGGTCTGCGTGATGCCAAAGAGCGCGAGAAACGTGTACGCCACGACCACGCCTTCGCCGAGGTGCTGGAAGAAGACGGCCTCGGGCCGTTCGTCGCGTGGTGGGAATCCAACCCGGCGCTGAAGCCGGCCCGAGTGATGCCACGTGCGCTGATCGAACAACTGCGCTGCCGCCGGCTGAACCAGGATCCGCGTGGTCTGGCGGGCGTGCTGCGCCACCTGGGCACTGGTGAGATGCCGGATCTGTGGCCACGTCTGGGTGAGCTGAAGCTGCCGGTGCTGCTGATCGCCGGCGAGTCCGACCCGCGCTACGTCGAGGTGATGAAGGCGATGGCGGCGAAGATCCCCAACGCGCGGCTGGAACTCGTCCCCGGTTGCGGCCACGCGGTGCATCGCGAGGCACCAAATGAGCTGATCGATCTGCTGCGGGCGTTCCTGGCCTGAGGGATTTAGCTGCGAGCTGCGAGCCGGAGTGGAAAACCTGACACCTGCCATAAGAGCCTGAATCCCCAGGGATGCCGCAACTGTCCAACTCGAAGCTCGTAGCTCGAAGCTCGAAGCTCGAAGCTCGTAGCCCTCTCCCGCTCCCCTCTGGAACCTGCGCGCTTTTCCCGCACGCTCCCCGCCCCCGCGAGGACCCCGCCATGCCCGTGACCTGGACCGCGATCGATCGCCCGTACGAGGACATCCTCTACCACCACGCTGACCTGGAAGGCGGCAAGGTGGCGAAGCTGACCATCAACCGGCCGGAAGTGCATAACGCCTTCACGCCGAAGACCGTGCAGGAGCTGCGCGATGCGCTAAGCCATGCACGCGATGACGACGAGGTCGGCGTGATCATCTTGACGGGTGCGGGCGACAAGGCCTTCTGCTCCGGCGGTGATCAGCGCGTGCGTGGCCACGGTGGCTACGTTGGCGGCAAGGACGGCGACAAGATCCCGCGCCTGAACGTGCTCGACTTGCAGCGTGAGATCCGTTCCTGCCCCAAGCCGGTGGTGGCGATGGTGGCGGGTTGGGCGATCGGCGGCGGCCAGGTGCTGCACTTGGTGTGCGACCTTTCGATCGCCGCCGACAACGCGAAGTTCGGCCAGACCGGTCCCAAGGTCGGCAGTTTCGACGGTGGCTTCGGTGCGAGCTATTTGTCGCGCTGCATCGGCCAGAAAAAGGCGCGCGAGTTCTGGTACACCTGCCGGCAATACACCGCACAGCAGGCGCTCGACATGGGCCTGGTCAATGAAGTGTGGCCGCTCGCCGAACTCGAAGAGAAGACCCTGGTGATGTGCCAGGAGATGATGCACCACAGCCCGATGGCGCTGCGCTGCCTGAAGTCCGCGTTCAACGCCGACTGCGATGGTCAGGCCGGACTGCAGGAACTCGCCGGCAACGCGACGCTGCTGTTCTACATGACCGAGGAAGGCAAGGAGGGCCACCAAGCCTACCTGGAAAAGCGGAAGCCGGATTTCTCGAAGTTCCCGCGTCGACCGTGAACTATCGTCCGGAGTCCGGGGTCCGGGGTCCGGGGTCTTCTCCGCTCGGGAGCAACTGCTGAATGTCTGGCGATTCTCCGACTTCGATCACCAACGTCGTACCGCCAGACCCCGGACTCCGGACTCCGGACTCCGGACGGTTGTCTACTTGGCTGCTCGCCACCCGCCCAAAAACCCTCGCCGCTGGTGCCGTCCCCGTCCTCGTCGGCACCGCCCTCGGTGCGACGCTCGTCCCGATCAACTGGCTCGCTGCGTTGGGCTGCCTGATCGGCGCGCTGCTGATCCAGATCGGCTGCAACTTCGCCAACGACGCCTTCGATGCACTCAAAGGTGCGGACAGCGCGGCGCGCATCGGACCGCAACGTGCGGTAGCGAGCGGACTGATCAGTCCACGCGCGATGCTCATCGCCACCGGCATCGTGCTGGCGCTGGCGTTCATCGTCGGCCTGTGGCTCGCGAGCTTCGGTGGCTGGATCATCCTGGTGCTCGGCGTGATCAGCCTGGTGTGCGCGGTGGCCTACACCGCGGGACCGTTCCCGCTCGCCTACGTCGGGCTGGGCGACCTGTTCGTGTTCCTGTTCTTCGGTCTGGTGGCGGTGATCGGCAGCGGCTGGGTGCAGGCCGCGCCGGCACTGGCTGCGCTCCTGCCGTTCGACCAGCTCGGCGCGAAGGGCTTCGCCATCGCCAACTGGTCGCAGCAGCAGATTGGCCTGCATGCGTGGTCCGATCTACCGCGGACGTGGTGGCTGGTGGCCAGCGCGGTTGGTCTGCAGGCCACCGGCATCATCGCGGTCAACAACCTGCGTGACATCGCCACCGATGTGACGGTGGGCAAACGCACCCTGGCGGTGCGCCTCGGTGATCGCCTCACGCGGGTCTATACCTGCCTGCTGCACCTTGCGGCAACCGTGTGCCTAGTGGTGGTCGCGCTGAAAACCGGCGGCTGGCTGTGGCTACCCGCGGTGGTCGCCGGTGTTGGTGGCTTGCTGCTGTGCAGCGGACTGGTGCGCGCCACGGGTCCGGCGCTGAATGGGTATCTGGCACGCTCTGCGGCTTTGGAGCTGATCACGGGGTTGTGCCTGACAGCCGCGCTTATCATCGCCGCCCGCAATGCGCTGTAGGCTCCTCAAACGCCATCTGAAGCTCAGTGCCCCGTTGATGACCGCCCAGGGTCCCATCAGCGAGCGCACCGTGTGGGTCGTCGCCCTCGACGACGGCGCCGGTCGCGTCGGTCTGGGCGAGGCCGCTCCGCTCGCCGGTTTCGGCAGCGAGACCCCGGAGCAATGCCGTGAGGTCTTCAGCACCGTGCTCAAGGCCCTGACCGGCGATTTCATCCTCAATTGGATCGACCGCGGTCGCCCCGACGCACCGCTCGGCCCGTTGGAGAAGATGCTCGGCGGCGCGCCGTGTGCGCGCTCGGCGATCGAAGGCGCGTTGCTCGACTTGGCGGCCAAGCAGATGGAGCGTCCGCTCGCGACCTACCTGAGCGGTGACGCCACCGGCGCACCCGTGCCGATGGCGGTGCCGGTCAATGCGTTGCTGGGCGGCAGCCTGCAGGAGGTCACCGCCGGCGCGGCCGAGCTGATGAAGACCGGCTTCACCGCCTTCAAGCTCAAGGTCGGCGGTCCGACCACCAGCGTTGCCGCCGATGTCGAACGCGTTTATGCGGTGCGCGACACCATCGGCCCGGAGGCCAAGCTGCGCGTGGATGCCAACTGCGCGTGGACCCTTGACCAAGCGATGGAGTTCGCCGTCGAAGTCGCCGACGCCAACCTGGAGTTCTGCGAACAGCCGTTGGCGGCGGCCGATCTCGACGGCATGGCGACGCTGCGACGTCGCAGCGGTCTGAAGATCGCGGTCGACGAAGCCGTGCGCACCACCGCCGACATCGGTCGCGTCGCCGCCGCGCAGGCCGCCGACGTGGTGGTGCTCAAGCCGATGTTTCTCGGTGGTTGGCGTCCGACCAAACAGGCAGCAGAACTCGCGGCGTCGTGCGGCCTGGGCGTGGTCATCACCACCGCGCTCGAAGGCGCAGTCGGCCGTGCCCATGCCACGCACATGGCTGCCGCCATCGGACTGAATGAACGCGCGCAGGGCCTGGGGACCGGCATCTTCATCGCCGAGGATCTCACGGCACAACCGCTGGTGGTGGTGCAGGGAGTGATCCCGATCCCACAGAGTCCCGGTCTGGGTATCGGATCGCTCAGGGGCTGACGGTGTCCTCACACGGACCGGAACATCCAGCCGGGGCACACGCTGTCAGCACATGGACGCTCACTCCCCGCGCGCTGCTGCCCGGCCATCCGGCGGCGGTGTTGTGGCCATACCTGCTGCCGGGAGTCGGTGGTGCGTTGGTGTGGTTGCGCTCGCACGGAATCGAACGTGGTCAACGCATCGGCCTCGCGGGCCTGAATACACCAGCAACCGCGGCACTGCTCCAGGCGCTGCCGCTCGCGGGTGTCACCACCGTGTTGTTCAATCGCCGCCTGACGGGCGATGACCTGATGGCGCAGGCCGGCCGCGCCCACGTCAACCGCATCCTCGCCGAGCCCACGCATCCGCTCGCCAAGCGGCGCACGACCATCGCGATCCCTGCTGTTTTTCCCGATCAACCGGTGGCCGATGCCACGCCGCTGACCGACACCAACGCCGCGCTGGTGCTGTTCACCAGCGGCACCAGCGGCACGGCGAAAGCGGCCCGCCTGTCGTGGGCGGCACTGCGGCACGCGGCGGACGCCGCGGTGCAGACCTTGGGGCTCACGCCCGCCAGCACCTGGCTCGGTTGCCTGCCACTCGACCATATCGGTGGCGCGATGGTAGTCCTGCGTTCGGGTCGTGGTGGTGGCACAGTGATGTTGCACGAGCGCTTCGATGCCGACGCGGTGACGCAGGTGATCGATGGTGGTGCGATCCATGGTCTCAGTGTGGTGCCGACCATGTTGCACCGCCTGCTTGCTGCGCGCGGTGAGCGTCCGTGGCCGACGACCTTGCGTTGCCTGCTCACCGGCGGTGGACCGCTGGCACCGGACGACATCGCCCGCTCGACCGCACTCGGCCTGCCACCGAGCCAGACCTACGGCCTGACCGAAGCCGCCTCGCAGGTATGCACCCTGCTGCCGACGGAAGCCGCCGCCCACCCGGGCAGCGCCGGTCGTCCGTTGCCCGGCATGCAGGTGCGCATCGTCGACGAAGTGATCCAGGTGCGAGGGCCGGCGCTGTTCAGTGGCTACGAGGACGCTGGCGTGGTGGGCGAACCGCTGCCCGCCGACGGCTGGTTCAGCACCGGTGATCTGGGCACCATTGACGACAAGGAGTTCCTCACCGTCCACGGTCGACGCAGCGACCTGATCGTCAGTGGTGGCGAGAACGTCTATCCCGCGGAGGTCGAAGCCGTGCTCGAACGCCATCCGCTGATCGCCGAAGCCGGTGTCTACGGCATCAGCGATGCGGAGTGGGGCCAAGTGGTCGCTGCGGTGCTGGTGGCGCGTGGCCCACCGCCAGACGACGACCAACTGGGCGGGTGGCTGGCGACCAACCTCGCCGGCTTCAAACAGCCGCGACGTTGGCGCTGGGCGGAGGCCCTGCCGCGCACCGCGAGCGGCAAGCTGCAACGGCACCTGCTGGGTGCGTGAGCGAGGCTGACAAGCCACGCTGAGCAGCGCCGGCGCGTGGGATTACCAGCCCACGGACTAAGGAATGCGGGTATGATCATGAGGTGCCCAGGACGGAGTTTCGGGCCTGGGCTTTCTTCGTTATCCAAGACTTTGAAATAAAACGTTTTACATCATCCGGCGCGAGCCGCCGTCAGGGGTCACAGGGAGGGTGTGAAACGTTTCAATGACATGCCGGCGTGGTGCCGTCATCCTTCCCCGCTCCGCCACCCGACGCCCCGCCCCCATGCCCCACCTCCCCCGTGTATTGTTGCTTCTGCTGGTCGCCGGCCTGCCGCTGGTTGGTGCGGCCGACTTCGCCAAGGACATCAAGCCGCTGCTGACCACGCACTGCACCGAGTGCCATACGGACAAGAAAGCCAAGGGCGGCGTCGACTTGGGCATGTTCAGCGACGAGTCCGCGGTGCGCCGCGATCTGCCGACCTGGCGCAAGGTCGCCGAGCAGCTCACCAACCGGGAGATGCCGACCGACAAGGCCAAGGTGCCGCTGAAGGACAGCGACCGCGCGCTGCTGCTCACCTGGATCGACGGCACGTTGAAGTCGGCGCTGGCCGAGGCCGCCAAGGTCAAGGATCCCGGTCCTGCGCCGCTGCGCCGCCTGACGCGCACGCAGTACCGCAACACCATCCGCGATCTGCTCGGCGTCGAACTCGATGCCGCCGAACTGGTCAACTTGCCGAGCGACAGCGAACGCGGCTACGACACCTATGCCGGCACGCTCACGCTTTCACCGCTGCTGTTCGAGAAGTACCACGCCGCGGCAACCCAGGTGGTTGCCGCGCTGCGCGCACCCAGCAGCGATGCCACGCCGGCACAGACCAAGGCATGGGCGGCGGTGTTCTGCGCCAACCCTGGCACCACGCCAGCGACGCAGAAGTCCGCCGCGCGCACCATCCTCACCACCTTCGCCCGCCGCGCCTACCGGCGTCCGCCCGCGCCCGATGAACTCGCGCGCCTGTTCAAGCTCTACGACACCGTCGCCGGCAGCCGTCCGTTCGAGGACGCCATCCGCTTGAGCCTGACCGCCACGCTGGTGTCGCCTAACTTCCTGCTGCGCGTCGAGGCCGACCGCGGCACGCGCGGCGCGAAGGAGGGTTACCCGCTCACCAGCCATGAACTCGCGACGCGCCTGTCGTACCTGCTGTGGTCGACCATGCCCGATCAGGAACTCGCCGACCTCGCGGACAAGGGCACGTTGAACCAGCCGGCAGTGCTGAACGCCCAGATCAAGCGCATGCTGGCCGATCAACGTGCCCGTGCGCTCAGCGACGGGTTCTTCGCCACGTGGTTGCAGATCAACCACCTCGACCGGGCACGTCCGACCGAGCAGCAGTTCCCCGCCTTCACGGCGAAACTGCGCCAAGCGATGTACGAGGAGGCCATGCGCTTCGTCGACGAGTTACGCGTTAGCGACGGCAGCCTGCTCGACCTGCTGAAGAGCGACTACACCTTCATCAACGAGGACTTGGCGAAACACTACGGCATCGTCGGCGTCAGCGGCCCAGAGTTGCGCAAGGTCGCGCTGAAACCCGAGCAGCAGCGCGGCGGCGTGCTCGGCATGGGCGCGGTGCTGGCGATAACCAGCCACACCTTCCGCACCAGCCCGACGCTGCGCGGCAAGTGGGTGATGGAGGTGCTGCTCGGCACACCGCCGCCGCCGCCGCCCGCCGACGTCAAACCGATCGACGAGGCGGCGGGCTCAGGCAAAGCAGCGAAAAGTTTCCGCGAGCAACTCGAACAACACGTCACCGATCCGACCTGCGCTGGCTGCCACAAGAAGATGGACCCGCTCGGCTTCGCGCTCGACAGCTACGATGCCGTCGGTGCTTGGCGCAGCGGCTCCGGCGACCGTCCGCTCGACACCAGCGGCACGCTGCCGAACGGCACCAAGGTCACCGGCGTCGCCGATCTGCGCGCGGTGTTGTGGCAGGAACGTGCCAAGTTCACCAACACCTTGGTCGAACAGTTCCTGCTCTACGCCCTGGGGCGCGACCTGATCACCGCCGATCAGGCGGTGATCGCCGAGCTGGTCACCAAGCTTGAAGCCGACAACCACCGCTTCAGCACGCTGATCGCCGGCGTGGCGACCAGCACGCCTTTCATGCTGCGCAAGAACGCCGACCTGCCCGAAGCGAAACGGAAGTGACCTGTGAGGACCCCGATGCTCAACCGACGTCACCTGCTCAAAGCCGCCGGCGCACTGGTGGCATTGCCGTTCCTTGAATCGCTCAAACCGGCGTGGGGTGCTGAACCTGCGGACAAGGACGACGGCCGTCCGCCGTTGCGGCAGTTCATCATCACCATCGCCGGTGGCACGGTGGTCGAATCATGGAAGCCGGACAAGGATGGCCCGCTGCAGAAACTGCCGTCGATCCTGCGTCCGCTCGACGCGCACAAGTCGGAGCTGCTGGTGATCTCCGGGCTGTCGCAGCTCGGCAAGCAGTCGGGTGGCGGCAACGCGCACACACATTGCGCCGGCCTGCATCTGACTGGCGCCAAGGAGTTCGTGTGGGAAGGGAAGGTGCCGAAGTCGAGCATCTCGCTCGACCAGGCCGCCGCCGCCGCGCAGGCGGGCGAAACCATTCTGCCGTCGCTCGAACTCGGCCAACCCAACGGCGAGCAGACCTACTCGTGGAGCGCCGGCGGGACCACGGTGCCGTACGAAGGTGATCCGAAACAGGTGTTCGACCGCCTGTTCAAGGGCCGCACGCCGACCGTGCCGACCTGGGCGCGCGACAAGAAGACCAAGAACACGGGCACCACCAAGCCCAAGACGCCGGCGGCTTCCGACGAACGCCTGGTGATCGACCTGGTGCTGGAAGACGCCAAGGCTTTGCAGAAGCGCCTGGGCAAGGCCGACCAGCAGCGCGTCGGCGAATTCCTCGAAGCGGTGCACAGCCTGGAATCGCGCATCGTCAAGATGGACAACCGCGCCGCCGCCGAAGCGAATGACAAGAGCGGGTCGAGCAGCAAGGGCTCCGACCTCGCGTTGCCCAAGGACGACAAGGGTTGGAAACAACGTTGGAACGGCCAGGACGTGGAGATGCGTGCCGACTACATCGAGCTCATGACCACCCTCGGCATCCTTGCCATGCAGACCGACACCACGCGCGTGGTGACGATGTCGTTTGGTGACGACGGCGAACTGTGGGATGGTGTGGTGACGGTGACCAACGAGTTCCACCACCACACCCTCGAACACCAGGCCAACGCCAACCCGGTGAGCAAGGCCGATCCGCTCTCGCGCGAGGCCTGCCGCCAGATCCACGAATGGTACTCGGTGCAGTTCGCCAAGGTGCTGAGCAAGATGCGCGCGATCGACGAAGCCGGCACCAGCTTGCTCGACAACACCATGCTGCTCTACACCAGCTACATGGCCGACGGTGGCCACGGCACGCACGACTACCCGGTGCTGATCGCCGGGCGCGGCAAGGGCACGATCAAGCCCGGTCGCCACGTCGCCGCACCGATGGATACACCGGTGGCCAATCTCTACCTGGAGATGCTCGACCGCATGGGCGACCGGCGCGAATCGTTCGGCGGCAGCACTGGTCGTCTCGGGCAACTGATATGAGTAACCGCATCTGTGCGGAAGTCCGGAAGTCCGGACCAATCCATCGCGAGGTCTGCCATGCCAAGTGAGAAGACCGACAAACCAGATTTCAGTGTGTTCCTCGCGGTCGGCCGCATGGGTCTGCGCCTGGTGTCCAAGAACGGCAGCGACTGGTCGCAGCCGCTCATGGAGGACAAGCAGTACACCTTGGGCAGCATCGCTGCGGGCAAGGGCTGCGTCGTTACCGCCGGCATGGCTGGTGGTGGCGAGAACGTGTTTTTCCGCAGCACCGACCTGATGAAATGGGAGATGCAGAAGCAGAAGACCGACTACGTCTTCATGCTGCGCAGCCTCGGCTTCGGCAACGATGGTTTCCTCGCCCTGTTGTCCGGCGGCGTGAACGCCGAGGACGGCGGCAACATGCAGTTGTCGGATGACGGCGCGAAGTGGAGTGAGCGCTTCAAGCGCGAGAAACGTTCGCTCAACAAAGTCATCTGGGACGGCAAACAGTGGCTGGGCATCGGTAACTACGGGCTCAAATCGATCTCCGCTGATGGCCGCAAGTGGGTCGATGCGGAGAACCAGTCGATCGCCGACACCTTGATTTCCGTGGTGTACGGCAACGGTCGCTACGTCGGCGTCGGCCTGCACGGCCTGCGCATGGTCAGCCCCGACGGCCTGCGCTGGGGTGAGAAACAGATGGGCGAGGAGGGCGAACACCTGCACGCGGTGGTGTTCACCGGCAAAGAGTTCGTCGCCGTCGGCCTGGGTGCGACGTATACCTCACCCGACGGCGTGAAGTGGAAACGCACGCCGAACGAGGATCCCCCTGTCAGCGTCGCCTACGGCAACGGCGTGTTCGTCGGCGCGGCGTACAAAGGCCGCCTGCTGGTGTCCAAAGATGCCATCACCTGGAAACAGGTGCTCAAGACTCCGGATCACGTCCAGGCCGTGTCGTTCGTCTGATCATCGACAAGCAATGCGACAACCAGCCGCAGCGCAGAGGTCAGAGGAGGGCCGCAGAGATGAACAAGTGATGGCTTGCCAATGGCAGAATCGCGTTCCTACCCAAGCCCATGCCAACTTCTGCTCTGCGGCCCTCCTCTGACCTCTGCGCCTCTGCGGCTACTCTCACCTCAAGGATTCTGATCATGCGCTTGCTGCTCCTGCTCTCGTTGACCGTCACGCTGTTCGCTGCCCAACCCGCGAAAGACACGAGCGAGAAACCCGTCATCGGCCAGGGCGTGTTTGTCGCCGTCGGCTACGGCGGTTTCCGCGGCTGGTCCATCGACGGCAAGACCTGGGAAGCTGAGCGTTGGTCGGACAAGAATCAGGACGATCCCAACATCATCTTTTCGCTGACCTACCGCGCGGGCACGTTCCTTGCTGCCGGCGGCGGGGTTGGCAAGGGCTTCGTGCTGCGTTCGACCGACGGCAAGAAATGGGAAGAAGCCGTGATCGAGAAATGGCGCATCGGTCAGGTCACCACCACCGACGATCGTTTCATTGCCGCCGGTACCGACACCTTCCTGCTGTCACCAGACGGCGTGACGTGGGTGAACGGCGGCGCGAGCAAGCCGGTGTCGACGACAGAGAAAGGTTCGGGGTACTACCGCCGCCATGCGGTTGCCGCCGATGGCACCGTGGTCTTCGCCGGCGATTACGCCATCCCCGACGGCAAACCACGCATCGGCTGGACCGGCTACACCAAAAAAGGCGAGACGCCGCTGGTGGTGAGCACCTGGCCCGGCGACATCCGCGGGCTGGCCTGGGGCAACGGCACGTTCGTCGCCGCCGGCCACCTCGGCCAAATCATCGTCAGCAGCGACGGTGCGACGTGGAAGGAAGTTCTCCAGACCGGCGATAAGCACCACGGCGAGTCGGTACTGTTCCACGCCGGCCGGTTCGTGCTCAAAGGCGAGAAGTCCACCCGCGTCTCACCCGACGGTGAGAAATGGGAGGAGGCCAAGGATGTTCCGCGCGTCCCGCAAGCCACCGCACCAGATGGTAGCCTGCAACTCGACTGCGATTGGGGCGGCGTGAAATGGTCGAGCGACGGCAAGCAGTGGAACAAAGCGACCGTGCCGCTCGATCAGACTGGCGTGTGCGCCGTCGCCTGGGGTGTGCCGCTGGCAAACCTGCCGACGACCAAGCCTGAGAAGAAGAAGGCAAAACGTTAAGCTCACTGCTCCTGGAGAATCCATGATCCGCTTTCTCGCCCTACTCCTGCTCTCCACCACCCTCATGGCCGCCGATCCCGTCCGCATCGTCTGCGTGGGCGATTCGATCACCCAGGGACGAGTTGGTCGTGGCAACAACGTACCGACCTACAGTTGGCGCTACCCGCTGTGGCAGGCCTGTGTCGATGCCAAGCTGACCGTCGACTTCGTCGGCAGCATGACCACGGGGTTCGAAGGCTCGCCGGACTACGCCGCCCACGGCGGCAAGACCTTCGTCAATCATCACGAAGGCCGGTGGGGTTGGACCACCCGTGCGGTTGCCGACGCGTTGGTCGACGGCAGCAAAGGTTGGACTGCTGATGTCGCCGTCGTGTTCCTGGGCACCAACGACAAGATCAAGGAAGAGGGCATGGACCCCACGCTCAAATCCATGCGCGACATCATCACCGTCCTGCGTGGCCGCAACGCCGCGGTCAAAGTCGCCATCGGCCTACCGTTCCAGGAATGGGAACCGTTCCCTGCGCTCAGCAAGGCCTACATCGCGCTGGCGGCCGAACTGACGACCGTGAAATCACCGGTCATCACCGTGGCGACCGCCGATGGTTGGGTCTCGAAGCCTGATGCACCCAACACCCTGACGGTGGATTGGGTGCACCCCAATCCCAAGGGCGATGCGCATATCGCGACACGCGTCTTCGCGGTGATCAAGCCGTGGTTGAAGACCAAGTGAATGGCAGCGTGACTTGTGAGCCCCGAACAGGGGCGCCCAGCCTACAGCCCAGCACGTGAGTGCTGGGTACGTGCCAATTTAGTGTTCGAGTCCCGTCGGGACGGCCGTTCTGTGGCGGAGCGTAAGCTCGGCCACTTTGTTACACCGGCGCTTATGCACCGGCATCTAGGCTGTCGCCCCGCCGGGGCTTTTTTGCTATTTTCTCGGCTTTCCCAGCACTTACGTGCTGGGCTGTAGGCGGGACGCCCCCGTTTGGGGGCTCACTTGGCGAAGCTACACATAACGATTCCACCGCGAACATGGCAGAACTTGAATTGAATAAAGCAATCGGGAGAAAAGACTCACGTGGCAATATGCGTCCTACAGCAACCATCCTTGAAACCGTGGAGCGAAAAACACGAATCAGTCGCAAGAATTTTCACGGCATCTGTCTGAACGAAAGCGATGACCTTGCCCTGTTCCATGAGGAGTGCGATTTTCTCTTCGATGGATTCTGCATCTTTCCGACCAAGGACATTGTCCGTCGTCAAACCACCGCCTGCAATCAGCGCGTACTCACACTGGCCCGTGCAGAAAATTTCCTGCCCACGACTCCTCGCTGGGTTCATCAGATCGATCTCAGTAATCTGCGCACGGCACTCGCATCAATCGGCTCAGAGCGCGTGGTCATCATTGAGAACGAACGGATTCCAGACTTCTGGATCGGCACCCTGGTCGAGGTTGACAACACGTCCTGTCGCATTCGGCATTTCGATATGCTCGGCAAATGGATGGGCGTCTTCCGCGTCCCGTATCGCCAAGTGACCGTGGTTAAACTCGACAGCCGTTACCAGCGTATTCATCAGAAATACCTGAAGGCGAAGTGATCATGAAAAACGACGCTCGATCGAAGGCCGAGCACCTGATTTAGGTTCACGTCAAAACGCGAAGCCCACCGCCAGATGCAGCGCCCAGGGATCTTCCGCGCCCAGGCGATCCCCAGGATTGTAGCCGTAGTCCAGCCGAATCGGACCCACCGGAGTACGGTAGCGCAGGCCAGCACCAATCGCCTGCCCAGGTGGACCGCCGACGCGCCAGGGATCGGGATGGACCATGCCGATGTCGTAGAACGTCGCGATTTCAAACGCACGATGGCGGCTGAACGGACGCCAGCGCAGTTCGATGTTGCCGTACAGCCGGGTCAGTCCGCCGGTGGGATCACCGTTCACGTCGCGTGGGCCGAGATCATCGCGGGTGAATGAACGCACACTGTCCTCGCCACCCAGGAACAGGCGTTCTCCGATCGGCAGGCTCTTGCCTTCGAAGGGCTCGCGCGTGGTGCCAGAGACATGCACGGTCGCCACCAACCATGGCGCGGGATCGATCGCGCCGAAAGCGCTGGCGGAGAACTCGGAGAACTCGATCTCGGCACCCAGTGGTTTGGCACTCACCAGCGCGCCGATCTGGGCGTAGGTGCCGCGTTCCGGATCGATGATCTTCGGCTCGCGTGCATCGCGCCGTAGGCTGAAACCGATGGCGCTGGTGGTGTAGTCGCCGTCCTGCTCTTCACCGGGCAGCGGCGCCTCGATGGCGAAGTCTTCCTCGCGGGTGAAGGTGTAGGTCGCGCGCAGTTCGTAGGGCACTGGATCGAACCGTGGTCTGGCTTTCTGCGTTGCGGTGAGCGTGGCGCTGTATTCCTCATGCTCGAAGGCTGGTTCTTCGCGCTCGCTGTAGGCGAACGCCACGCCGATGGTGCGTCCGGGACCGAGCAGGTAGGGATCGAGCAGACCAATGTCGGAACCCCAACCCTTGAGGCTGCCGTTGACGCCGGTGTTGAAACGCAGTCCGCGACCGAACAGGTGGTCGTCGACGTACTCCACGCCAGCACGCAACTGTTCGTAGCTGCCATAACCAACCGAGAGGTCGACGCGCTTGCTGGGATTCTCTTTCAGCTTCAGCTCGACGGTGGTCGGGATGCTGCCGTCGGGTGCCGCTTCGCCGGCGATGGTCTCGACCTGCACGCGACGGTAGAGGCCGGTGAGGGTGAGCCCCGACACCGCCTGATCGAGCTTGGCCTGCGACAATGGTTGGCCGGGTTGCAGTTCACGCAGATGGCGGTCGACGAAGCTGCGACTGGTGCGCCGCCCACCACTGACCTGCACCGCGCTGACGGTCTGGCGCACACCCGGCCGTACCCGCAGGCGTACCGAGACGCGCGCTCGCGCTGCATCGATCTCCTGCTCGACCTCCACCGACGCCTGACGGTAACCACGATCGGCCAGGTGCGCGCGCAGACGCGCGGCGGCTTCGCTCGCCAGCCGTGGATGGCTGGTGATGCCTGGGACATCGAGCAACGCGGCGAGGCCGCTGCGCAAGGTCAGGTCGCCCTCGAGATCGAGGTGCTCCTCAGCAAGCAGGAAGCGCGGCCCGGCCTGGATCACCAGGTGCACGTCGGCCAGCGTGCGGGTGTCGTTCCAGCGCACCTGTGCCTGGGCCACCCGCGCCTGCAGATGACCCGCCCGACGCAGACCGCTGGCGATACGCTTGGGCGCATCGGAGATGCTGCTGCTGGTAAGCCACGGACCGAGCGCAGCGAGCTCCCGCAGGCGCGTGCGGCCCAGACCGGTGTCACCGCCGAAAGTCACCTCACCCAACGCCGCACGCGGACCTTCGTTGATAGTGAAAAGCGGCAGACCGTCGCCCTCCGGCGGCGGTGGCGGTGGCGTGCCGACGACCTCGGCCGAGACATACCCCTGCTCATCGAGTCGCGCCCGCATGTCCGCAGACGCATCGACCAGATCGGTGGCCCGCTGATGCTCGTGCCATGCGGCCAGCGGACGACGTGCCGCCGCTTCCAGGTCGCCTCTGGTCACCACGCTGTTGCCGCTGATGCGTGCCTGGTCACCGCAACCGGACAACCACAGCGCGACCAGCACCAGGATGATGGCGAGCGTCCGCATCATTCCTCGCCACCCCAGCGGAAGCGCAGGATCAGACCGGCATTGTAATCTTCCCAGCGATCGCGTTCGCCGAACAGCAGCACGCCGGGATTGCGCTCGGGCTCGGTGAGTTCGACCTGCGCTTCGATGGTGTCCTTGCCGCCATCGCTCACTTGGCGTCCGAACTCCACGTTCAGACGATCGGTCACCCCAGGCGCGGCGTCGGGATCGTTCTCACCATCGATAAAGTCCCACGCCTCGCGACCGAGCCAGGTGCCGAGCCGACCGATGGCGGCACGTTGGCCCTCCTCGCCGCTGAGTTCCGCGCTGGTCGAACCGGTGGTCAGCAACAACAACGCATCACGTTCATCCAGGCCATCGCCGCTGGCGCGCACCTGCGGATCGGCCAGCGGCCCGTCGGCCTGGAGCGTCACGCGCCAACGGCGCACCTGCGCGGTGGCGACCGCATTCAAGCGCGGATGGAAAGGATCACCGTCGGGGAACCAGATCTCGCCGATCGACAACCGCAACGTGCTGAAGGGCAGGTACACAAAACCCTGCCGCACCACCACCCGGCCGGTGAGTTCGGGCGCGGCACCGGTGCCACGCAGGTGCAGATCGAGATCGCAATCGGCGCGCACCAGGCTGGTCGCTAACCGCACACCATCCTGCGGGGAGGTGAAGGCGCTGCTGACCTGCACATCGAAACGCAGCGTCGACAGCGGCGGCTCGACGAACTCGAACGGGACCAGGCGGCCATCACCCCGGGCGGCACCACCCTGCCACAGGCTGAGATCGGGACTGAACAGGGCGCTGGTCACCACCGCACGACCGGCGATGGTCACTTGGTCAAGTGGGCCGTTGAGCGTCAGTCCCAGATCAGCACGCACGCGCGCATCGTGACGCTGGACCAGCAGGGCGTTGCGCCCATCCAGACGCAACGCGAGCCGGGGTGGACTGCCGAGAGCGAGTTCGCCGGTCATGGTCACCGGCGCGCCGCCAAGTGTGAACCCGGCCTGACGCAGATGCACGGTCCGGCCGATCAGCTCCACCTGCGCGCTGCCTTCGGCGAGGGTCGGCACATCGTTGGCGATCTTGACCTCGGCGTCGCGCACCGCCAAGGAGCCGTGCCACTGCGGTTCCGCCGCCGTGCCGGTGACCGTCAAGGTACCGGTCGCGCGCCCGGCGAGGTGCTGCACACGGGGCAGGAACGGCGCGAGCCGCGTGAGCTGCAGGTCGTCCAACGCGAGCTCGCCGGTGAGCGCGCGCTGACGCCAGCCGCCGGACAACGTCGCTGCATCCCACGCTCCCGCTGAACGCAGCACGCCACTGAGCACCGCTTGTCCGTCCGCCTGCAGGGCGAGGTCGAGGGTCACCCCCTCCGCCGTACCCTGCAGATCCAGCACACCAGCGAGCACGCTGAGCGCCGTCTGGCGTGTGCCGGTCACGCTGGCAGCGAGCGGTTGTAGACGCACGTCGGCGAAGGTCAGCCGCCCGCTGAGCGGATGCGGATCCTGTGGTTCACCAAAGCGCAACACGACCTGGGCGTTGCCGCCCGGGAGGGTGGGCCACCACCGGCTGAGGTCGGAGATGTTCGCGCTGATCGCCGCCGCCTGGCCATCGTCCGGCACCAGCGTCACGCCGTTCCACCCGACCCGCAGCGGCAGCGTGCCGCTGAGCTGCACGACTCCGTCCGCGCCGGCATCGATGTGTCCACGGTGGATGGAGAGCCCATGTTGGTCCTGTTCGACCTGCAGCGCGAGGCGCGCACGGCGATCACCGATGCGCAGGTCGTCGCTGATCAGGCGCAGCGTTCCGAGCGGGGCGCTCCACGCTCCCCGCAGATCGACCGCGATCGCTGCGCTCCCGCCCAGGCCTTCCAGCCCCACCTGCCCCAGATCCAGGTGTGCTGCATCGAGCACCAATAGTCCGCCATCGACCTGATGGCTGGCCTCGATGCTGAGCGCCCCAGCGGCGCTGGTGAGCCGCAGCGGACCGACGCTCCATGTCTGGTGGCTGACCGCCACCGCGAACGGTTCGCTGGCGGTCGCCACCACGCCGGGAAACGTCAGCGTCAGTCCAGTGACGTTGGCGCGCCACCACGCGTCCTGCCACGCCACGTCGCCAGCGAGGCGAGCAGCGATTCCGGCGACAGTGACCTCGCCCTGAGTCACGTGCAGGCGCTGGTCGGCAGTATGCGCATCGAGGCGCAGGCGCTCGATGGCCAACGCCGAAACCATCAGGTCGTCGCCGCGCACCTGCACCTCGGTGGCGCCGGCGAGCAGCCTCGCGGGATCGTTGCTCAACGGCAGCGTCCCGGTCGCACGCAGACGCAGCTCGCCGGCGAGATTGGGCGCTCCGGGGATCACGCCCGCGAGCGTCGCCAGATCGATGTGCGCCGAG
Source organism: Planctomycetota bacterium (assembly GCA_013816485.1). Classification (GTDB taxonomy): domain Bacteria; phylum Planctomycetota; class UBA11346; order UBA11346; family UBA11346; genus BOG-1363. The sequence continues at coordinate 28,349 of JACDEI010000034.1, read as the reverse complement.
ACGTCCGCCGCCTCCAGCCGCCACGGCGCCGCCGCTACGCTGCCGTGGACGGCGAGGTCGACGCCGCCACCGGTCAGACGAGCGGTGCGGATGGCGAACACCTCGCCTTCCACCGCGAGGTCGGCGTTGAGTGCCAGCAGCACCTCCGGCAGGCCCACCGTCACCGGCACCCAGGCGCGCAGATCGGGAATGACGGCACGGATGGTGCCGGCGCGTGGCCGGCGGTCGCTTAGCGACCACACTAGCCCGTCGATGGTCGCCTGTCCCTGCGCCGGACCGCTGACGCTGATGCGCGGCAGATGCACCGCATCGGCGGCGAGACGCCATTGTCCGTCGATGGTGAACGGTCCGGCACCGGCGACGATCAGGTCGTGGATGCGTAGCGATCCGGCAACGTTCCAACCGTGCGGTGAGTGCACGGCGGTCGCTTCGCCCGCGACCACCCCGCGCAACGCGCCGAGGTCGCTGGGCAACAGTGCCGCGAGCGCTGGCGGCAACGCCCCCAGGTCGACATCATCCACCACCATGCGGGCGTTGGCCGGATCGCCATGCACCTGCAACCGTCCACCGCCCACGCGCACCTCGGCGATGAGCTGCTGCCGCGCGTGGCCGAGCACCAGCTCCAGGGTCTCGACCGTGGCATCGCCGAGCACCAGCGCGCGTTCCAGGCGCAGCGTGTCGGCGGTCGGGCGGATGAACGACGCGACGAGGTGCAGCGGCTCGGCGTCGGCGACCTGCACGTGCACGTCGAGCGACACGCGCTGCGCCGACGCAGTCAACCGCAGTTGCGACAAGCGCACCTCGCGATCGGACAACAGCAGCAGCACCTCGCCGGTGCAGACGACGCTGGGCAAGGGCATGGGCAACAGATCGAACACCGGCGGCAAAACGCCCTGGCCGCCGCCGCGCTCAGCGCGCAGATCGATGGTCGCATCGACCCCCTCGAGCGTCAGCGAACGCAGCGCCGTCATGTCACCGGTGATGATGCCGGGACCGTAGGTCGCCTGGACCGTGCGGATGCGCAGCGAAGGCACGACGCCCCCTGGCGCTTCGACCCGGATCCCCGCGAGATGCGCATCGCTGAACCACCCGCCGCCCGCGGACTCCACCTGTGCCTGGCCATCCAGCGCGTTGGCGAGTTGGGCGGCCACCACGCGGGTAACCACCGGCGCGAGCAGCGGCCCACGCAACAGGAACGCCGCCAGCAACAGGGCGGCGACGATCCACGGCCAGCGACGGCGACGACGTGGGGGCGCAACCACCTCAGGCATGGAACGCTCGACGGTGTTGGGCTGGTGGCGTCACGTCGGAGGTCCTCCAGGCACCCTAGGGTCGTCGACCACGAGGGTCCAGACACCGGCGGATTCGGCCCGACGCCCGGCACCTGCGCCTGTGTTGTCAGAGCAAGCATCCACAACCGGACGGGACTGTCACGATGGACGCGCAAACGACCGGCGTCCCAGGTCTGCCGCCGACCCGCAGCGTGTACCGGCACCGGCTCTCAACCAGCACACACAAAATGGTTGCACCCTCTGGCGTCGGCGCAGATGTTTCCCACCTAACCCCAGCGTGCACCGCCGCCGCGGAGTCCCGACGCCAGCCTGCCAAGGATCGCCATGAACGTCAGCCCAGTGGTGCAACAGGAAGAGAACGGCGTCCACATCGTCAGCTTCCAGCACGACCAGCAGGGGCAGGCCAACGCGGACCTGGTCCTGACCTACTTCGCCAACGAGTTCCTTCCCGGCACCGCCGGCCACCGCCGCTTGGTCATCGATCTGACGGGCGTGTTGTCGCTCAACTCCGCCTCCCTGGGGCCGCTGGTGCAGAAGCTGCGCGAGATGCACGACCTGGACGGGCACCTCGCCCTGACCGGAGTGACCTCGCCGGCGCTCAAGGAGATCTTCGCCCTGACGCGCTTCGACAAAGTGTTCCCAATTTATGCCACGCGCGCTGAGGCAATTGCGGCGGTGCGGGGGCCGGCGAACGCGAAATGAGGGGCCGGCGGACGGGTGGCGGCTGACCGTCCCCGCCCCCGCCAGGAAAAGACAGTTGCCAAGCCGGCGAGTCCCATATGTTTCGCGCCCCGCTTTTCCCAAGGGATTCCCATGGCTGTCAGCATCCGCCTCTCTCGTTTCGGCCGTCTGCACCGCCCGCTCTTCCGCGTGGTGGCCATCGACAAGCGCCGCCACCGTGAGGGCGAGTCGAACGAGATCATCGGCGCCTACGACCCCCTCAAGAAGGACAAGAACCTGGAGCTGGATGCAGCCAAGGTCGAGTCGTGGGTCAACCGCGGCGCGCAGATCAGCGGCGGGCTCAAGAGCCTGATGAAGAAGTACGGCTACCCCGTGCCCGCGTCGGCCAAGACCGCCGCCGCCAAAGCCCCGGCCCCCAAGGCCAAAGCCAAGGCTGCTCCGGCCAAGACCCCGAAGAAGACCTACGTCGCCCCCACCCGCCGCGCGCTCAAGCAGCACCAAGCCAAGCAGAAGGCCGTGCGCAAAGCAGCGGCTGCCGCCGCTGCACCGGCCGCTCCGGTCGCTGAAGCGCCCAAGGCCTGAGCAGTCCAACACTGCGCTGACGAAGAAGCCGGGGTAACCCCCCGGCTTTTTTTCATGCCATGACATACCCAGGACATCCCAGGATCATCGCTGCCGCTGTGGCCGCCTTGGGCTTCTGGGCCTCGGCCTTCGTCGGGACTCGCATCGTGGTCGAGGGCTCGCACAGCGGTAACGCTGGGTCGTTCTCCCCAGGTGAACTGGCGCTCTACCGTTACGGCGTCGCCAGCCTCACCCTCGCGCTGCTGGCGTGCTGGCTGCGCCCGCCGTTGCCGCGGCGGCAGGATCTGCCGCGGTTGTTCGCCACCGGCGCGATCGGCATCGGCGTCTACACCCTCGCGCTCAACACCGGCCAGCAGTCCACCACCGCCGGTGCGGCGAGCTTCATCGTCAACACCGCGCCGTTGTTCTCGGCGCTGTTCGCCTGTGTCGCGCTCAAGGAAAACCTGCGTCCTGCCGGTTGGATCGGCCTGCTGGTCGGCCTAGCTGGCATCGGCTTGATCGCTCTGGCGGAGGAAGGCTCCGGCCTGTCGACCGGCGCGCTGCTGGTGTTCGTCGCGGCGATCGCCTGGGCATTCTACCAGATCATCCAGAAGCCGCTGCTGCCGCACTACGGAGCGTTCGGCGTCGTCTGTTACGCCATCTGGATCGGCACCGCGCTATTCCTGCCGTTCACGCCGGGTCTGGTGGAGGCAATGGCGCGCGCGCCGGCCAGCCACCACGCGACGGTGGTGTACCTGGGCATCCTGCCGGGAGCGCTGGCCTTCCTCGCGTGGTCGTATCTGCTGGCGCATCTGACCGTGGCACGCGCAACTCCTCTTCTTTATCTGGTGCCGGTGCTGTCGCTCCTCATCGCCTGGCTGGTGATCAGCGAGCAGCCACAGGTGCTGTCGATTGTCGGCGGTCTGGTGGCGATCGGCGGCGTCGCGTTGTCACGCTTCGGCAACCGGGTGAAGGCGACGCCATGAGCACACGGTTCGTCGACATTGAAGCGCTGGAAGTGCCGCTGAAGGCCGTGGCGAAACTGCCGATCCAGTCCATCGATCATCACTTGGAACCGTGGATCGCGCGCGCCTGCCGCATTCCCGAGAGCGACGTGGTGCGTTACCTGATCGACCGCCGCAGTCTCGACGCGCGGGGAAAACCCGATCTGCGCTTCGTCTACAACCTGCGCGCCGAAGTCCGTGAAGACAGCCCGGTGAACGAAGTCCCCGGCATCAGCGTGCGCACCACGCCACCGCCGCTCGACCACAGCCTCGCCACCTTGCCGCTCGCTGAGTCCTTACCGCTGCATCCCATCATCGTCGGTGCTGGTCCGGCCGGGCAGATGGCTGCGTACCTGTTGGCGCTGCACGGTTGCAAACCGCTGGTCATCGATCGTGGACGTGATGCCGATACGCGCACGGCGGATCTTGAGAAATTCCATACCACGCGCGACCTCGACCCGGAGAGCAACTACCTCTTCGGCGAAGGTGGTGCCGGGACGTACAGCGACGGCAAACTCTACACCCGCGTCAAAGACCGGCGCATGCGCTTCCTGCTCGAAGCCTTCGTCGCCGCGCGCGCACCACGCCACATCCTTTGGCGTCACCACCCGCACATCGGCAGCGACATCCTGCCGCACATGTGCAAACATCTGCGCAAACAGATCGAACAGTGGGGCGGCAGCTTCCGCTGGCAGGCCGCGGTGCAGGACGTGGTGGTGGAGAACGGCCGCTGCAGCGGCATCGAATTGACCAACGGCGAACGCATCAGTGCACCACTGGTGCTGATCGCTCCCGGCCACAGCGCACGTGATCTGATCACCACGCTCATGCGCCGTGGCGTCGAACACAAAGCCAAGGGCTTCCAGCTCGGCTGCCGCATCGAACACGATCAGCGCGTCATCGATATGGGGCAATACGGCTGTCTGCCGGGACGTGATCTGCCCAAACACCTGCTTGGCGCGGCGGAGTACAACCTCGTCAGCCGTCCACCGCCGCACGCCAAGGCCGACCACGTCACCACCTTCTGCATGTGCCCAGGCGGCGAGATCATCGCCGCCACCAGCGATCGTGGTCAGCTCTCCACCAACGGCATGAGCCGCTACGCACGTGCATCGTCGTTCGCCAACGCCGGATTGATCGTCAACCAAGCGGTCGAACGCGAGGGTGACGGCATGGCCGGTTTCGATTTGATCGAACGCCTAGAGCGCGCGGCCTTCGCTGCCGGCGGTGGCGACTACACCTGCCCGGCGCAGGGCGCGACGGCATTCATGCGCAGTGAGGACGGCCCGGCGGTCGGCTCATCGAGCTACCGCCTGGGCGTGCGTCCTGGACGCATCGACCGCATCCTGCCGCCCGCGACAGTCACCGCGCTGCGCGAGGCGCTCAAGTTCTTCGACCGCGTGATCCCAGGGTTTCTGACCAAGGGCACGCTGGTCGGCGTGGAGACCCGCATCTCCAGTCCGGTGCGTTTTGAACGTAATCCCGAGACGCTCGCCAGTTCGCTGCCGGGACTCTACCTTGCCGGCGAAGGCGCGGGCTACGCAGGCGGCATCGTCTCTGCCGGACTCGATGGCCTGCGCCTAGCTGAGACCATCCTCACCGGAAAACCGGCGCTGCGCGAACGTTGACGCTCGTTCACCTGTGAAGGTGACGTTCAACGCGCGAGACGCGCGGGCGTTGAACCGCACGGAACAACCCTCGACGACTGGACCTCGACACCTTACCCTGCACCTGCCCATGCTGACGCGCCTGTTCCTTCTGCTGTTGCTGTTCGTACCCGTGACCTTGTCGGCCGCCGAGGTGAAACCGTATCCGCTCGCCACCTGCATCGTCAGCGGCGACAAGATCGACCCATCAGTTCCGGCAGTCGTACACAACGGCCAACAAGTGAAGTTCTGCTGCAAAGCCTGCGTGAAAAAATTCCAGGCCAATCCTGAGAAGTACCTGATCAAGCTGCCGAAAAAATAGCTACGATCGTTTCATCGCAGACGTCAGTCGCTTCGTTCCCGTATACCGATGCTGCCCGAACCGACTTGCGACCTGCGCGGGTCCAGGGGCGGCAGAGCCCCTGGCAGGGCATAGCGGGGCATAGCGGGACAGCGTCCCGCGAACAACAATCCCCCGAGTGCGCCAGCGCGCACGAGCGGGGACGACATCTGGTTCTGCGCAGCAGAACACCCCGGCAAAGCCGGGGTCGCTTCAGGTTCGTCCTGAAGTGCAGATGTCGCTAAGGATCCGAGCTGATCGAATCGTAGATCACCACCTTGTCCCAGAACGTCCCGCACGACTTGCGGAACTGATCGTGGGTGTCGACCACTTGGTAGTGCTCATGACCCGCCGCGCCGTCGAAGGCCACCACCAGCGCGTAGGAATAGCTGCGCTCGATGATGGGGCGGTCGGTGTCAGCAGGTTTGCCGAAATGGCCGAAGCGTACCGTCTTGATCGAGATCAGCGACTTCAGGCCGTCGACGAAGGTCATGCGCTGTTCAACGGTGAGGGACGGCTTGAGCCAGAAATAGACGGTATGGACGAACATCCGGTGTGCTCCGCGGGGTCGCCGGATTTCCGCACTTGTGGCGCACTGTCAATGACCAGGGGGATTGCTGCGTGCGGTATGGCTGAGCAGGTGCCCTGGCAGCAGTGTCCAATCCACGATCTGCCCCTCCAGGCGGCGCGGCGACGGTCCGCCACGCAGGATTTTCCCGTATCCGCTGTGTCTTGCCCAGGTATGAGGCGGCAAGGCATCGTCACACCCCGTACCCGTGATGTGCCGACCGGGAGCGTCCGCCATGTTCGATGACCCGCACTTCTTCCCCTTTCTGCAGCACAACTCGTGGAAGGGTGCCGCCTCGTGCCTGGTGCGTCCGTTGGTACCACCACCCGGCGACCTGCTGATCACCTACGGCATCGCCGGAGATTCCCAGAACCAGTACCTCACGCAGGAGGCGCAGGAGAAAAGCGGCTACAGCGAAGCGGACATGCACGAGCAAGCGGTGGAGAATCTCCGCCACCGCCACGGCAAGATCCCGTGGAGCCCGGTGACCATCGGCGGCGAGGACGTGCTGCTGCGCACTGGCGATCCGGTGATCTCGTCCGACGTGCTGAACCCACGCGGCATGAAGAAGCTGTCCGGTGCCTTCGCTGGCGAGACGGTGTACCTTGGCATCCCGTCGGTCTTCACCGTGGTGGCGAGCAATGATCCCGACCTGCTCAGCGGCATCGTACACGGCCTGCACCGCGAAGCCGAGCAGGAGAAGGCCGGACCATTGTCGGCGCTGGTGTATGTCCTGACCGATGGCGCGATCACCAGCGCCTATGATTCCGAAACACGCTCACGCCCAATCGCAGCGATCGACGCAGCGAAGTTCACCACGTTGGTGGTCGAAGGAGTTGCCGCCGTGGCGGTGGTGATGAGCCGCGCCCGTGGCGAGAGCGACACCAGCGCACTCGCGCCGCTGTGGCCATTATTCCTGCGCAAGCTCGGCGCACGGTCGCCGGCCCTGCACTCACTCGCCGACGCGACAACGGACGACTTCAGCACCGCCATCACCAGCCTCATGGCCAACCAGCGTCCCCTCGCCGGCGTGCGCTCACTGGCCAAGCTGGTCCGGCACGCCCTGCCGCCGGACGACGGCGCACGCGTAGCCAACGCCGCCATCGCCGCCGCGCTCGCACTCGGCCAAGCGGGCACCGGGTTCTTTGGCGTCGGTCGCAGCCTGCCGAAACACCTGCGCCTGCCGCTGTGGGGCCTCGCTGGTCTGCTCGGCGGCGAGGTGCCCTAAGGAGTGTTTTTTAACCCTCTGCTACTGCGCCCTGCCCTCATCGGCTGCGGCTGCGTCAGACGATCGATTTGGTGCTCAACATGGCCTACGGCCATGCCTCCGCTCCAAACCGACCATCTTCCTTGCCTCGCTCGACGATGGCCGGGCTCGCTAGGCAGATGGTTTTGAAAGCACTCCTAAGGCGCGGACACCGGTGAAAGTGCATCCGTTGCATCACCTTGGCGGATCACCCCGCAACAACCGGCGGTCCATGCGGTAGAATGCTGCACCGCGGACAGAACTGCGTCTGGCGTGTCGCATGCGACCCTGCCGGCACGTCACCAGCGCCCAGGCGCTACGTTCATCCGCCAGACCACCCTTGGGCTGCCGACGATGCGTTCCACCACCGCCCTGCTGCTGCTGACCGCCCTCACCGCGGGACCCTCGATTGGGACGAGCGTCTACGCGGCGGACCATCCGGGCCGCAAGATTTACGTCGATAAGTGCGCCAACTGTCACGGCAAGAACGGCGAGGGCGTGCGCAACGAGTACGCCGATCCGTTGGTCGGTGACCGCTCGCTCGCCTCGCTGATCCGCTACATCGAAAAACAGATGCCGGAAGACAAGCCTGGGACCTGCATCGGTGAAGAGGCCAAACAGGTCTCGGCCTACATCTACGACGCGTTCTACTCGCCTGAGGCGCAACTGCGCTCGAATCCGCCGCGCATCGAGCTGACGCGCCTCACGGTCAACCAGTACCGCACCACCATCGCCGATCTGATTGCCTCGTTCACCAACCCGGCGAAGCCCGACGGCGCGCGCGGTCTGAAGGCAGAGTACTTCAACGACAAACGCGGCTTCAACGACAAGAAGCGCGAGATCGATCGGATCGAGCCAACCGTGCAGGTGCGTTTCGCCGACGGCAAGAAACCCGGCGACCAGTTCGACAAGGAGGAGTACGCCATCCGCTGGAGCGGCGCGCTCATCCCGCCGGTGACCGGCGACTACGACATCATCGTCGAGACCACCAACGGCATGCGCCTGTGGGTCAATGGCAATGAGTGGAACAAACCGCTGATCGATGGCTGGGTGCGTTCGGGCACCGATCCGCGCCAGACCACCACCGTGCGTCTGCTCGCTGGTCGCAGCTACTACCTGAAGTTGGAGATCGCCAAAGAGAAGAAGGAGACGGTGGTCGCCGCGACTCTGAAGTGGAAACCGCCGCACCAGGCCGAGACCCTCATCCCCGAACGCCACCTGTCCCCAGGCGGTGGCTCCACCTGGATGGTGCTGAACACGCCGTTCCCGCCGGACGACAACAGCTTGGGCTACGAGCGCGGCGCATCGGTGTCGAAGGCGTGGGACGAGGCCACCACCCAGGCGGCCTTTGAAGTCACCGGCTACATCACCGCGCGCCTGCAACGCTTCACCAATGCCAAGCCCGAGGACGGCGACGTGAAGGCGAAGTACATCGCCTTCTGCCGTCGCTTCGCCGAACGCGCGTTCCGCCGGCCACTCGACGACGAGCAGGCGAAGTTCTTCATCGAGAACCACTTTGCCGACGGCGTCGCGCTGGACGAGTCGGTAAAGAAGTCGCTGCTGCTGGTGCTGAAGTCACCACGTTTTCTCTACCTTGGCGTCGGCGGCACCGGCAACGACTCGTATGCCCTGGCGGCGCGCGTGTCTTACGCCTTGTGGGATTCGCTGCCCGATCAGCGCCTGATCGATCTGGCGAAGAAGAACGACCTGAACAAACGCGAGGTGCTGAGCAAAGAGGTCGAGCGCATGATCGACGATCCGCGCACGGCGACCAAACTGCGCACCTACTTCCACCGCTGGCTGAAGGTCGACGACCTGCACGGCCTGCACAAAGAAGACGGCAAGTTCCCCGGCTTCGACGATAGCTTCATCGTCGACCTGCGCGCGTCGCTCGATCTCACCATCACGGAGATCATCAGCGATCCCGCGGCCGACTACCGCCGCTTCTTCACTGACAAGAGCGTGTGGATGAACGGCCGCATGGCCAAGTTCTATGGCGTCGACAAACCTGCCGACGCGCCGTTCGAGAAGATCACCTTCGACCAGCAGCCGCGTGCTGGCGTGCTGACCCATCCGCTGTTGATGGCGGGATTCGCCTACAGCAACCTCACCTCGCCAATCCACCGTGGCGTGTTCGTCAGCCGCAACCTGCTCGGCCGCCGCCTGCGTTCGCCGCCGGATTCGATCACGCCGGAAAGTCCGCACCTGAGCCCGAAACTCACCACCCGTGAACGGGTGACCAAACAAACCCGCCCGGTGACGTGCCAGTCCTGCCACGACATGATCAACCCGCTCGGCTTCGCCATGGAGCACTTCGACACCGTGGGGCGCTACCGCAGCGACGAGGGCGGCAAACCGGTCGATGCCAGCGGTGCCTATATGCGCGCCGACGCCGAGCTGGCTAAGTTCACCACCGCCAGCGACCTGGGCAATTTCCTGGCCGATGGCCGCGAAGCCCACTCCGCCTTCGTCGAACGCCTGTTCAAGGACACCATCAAGCAGCCGATCATGGCCTATGGGGCCAATGAAAAGGAGCGGCTGCGTCAATTTTTCAGCGACAACGGGTGCAACATCCGCAAACTGCTAGGCGAAATCGTGGTCAGCGCGACCCTGACCGATGCGGTAGATCCTGCGAAGAAGTCCCCTGACGTGAAGGCAGCCGCCAAATGAATTTGTCCATCCGCTTCAACCGCCGCCAGTTCCTTAAACAGACCGGCATCAGTGCCGCCGCCCTGCCGTTCCTTATGGGCCTGCCGAGCCTCGGCCTGGGTGCCGACAGCAAAGCGAAAGGCAACAAGGGGAAACGCAAACAGCGCCTGATCGTGATGTTCAGCCCCAACGGCGTGGTGCCGAAGACCTTCTGGCCCGACCAGGAAGGTGCCGACTTCCAGCTCAAGGAAAGCCTCGCGCCGCTCGAGCCGTTCAAGAAGCGCATGCTCTCGCTGCACGGCGTGTGTAACAAGATCAAAGGCGACGGCGACGGCCACATGCGCGGCATCGGCTGCCTGCTCACCGGCATCGAACTGTTCCCAGGCAACATCCAGGGCGGCTCGGACACCCCGGCTGGCTGGTCGAAGGGCATCTCCATCGACCAGGAGATCGCGAAATTCCTCCAAGCCGACCCGGCCACGCGCACGCGTTTCGGCTCGCTCGAGTTCGGCGTGCAGGTGCCCGAACGCGCCGACACCTGGACGCGCATGTCCTACGCCGGCGCCAACCAGCCGCTCGCGCCGATCAGCGATCCGTACCAGATGCTGAACAAGCTCTACGGCCAGCGGAAGGACCAGGAGGCGCTGCGCAGCATCCTCGACGACGTGCACGCGGATCTGAAGAAGGTCTCGTCGGGCATCAGCGCCGAGGACCGCCGTCTGCTGGAGCAACACGCCGAGTTCGTGCGCGGCACAGAAAAACAACTCGCCCAGACCGCCGAGCTCGAAGCCAAGACCGGCGCCAATCGTCAGGCCCCGACGCTGCCCGGCGGCGTGCGCAACGACAACGAGCGCATGCCCCAGCTCAGCCGCATGCAGATCGATCTCCTGATGGACAGCTTCCAGGCCGACTTCGCCCGCGTCGCTACTTTGCAGTACACCCAGTCCGTGGGCGGTGCGAAGATGAGCTGGCTCGGCATCAACGAAGGCCACCACCACCTGTCGCACGAACCGGACGAGAAACAGGACGTCCAGGACCAGCTGACCAAGATCAACAAATGGTACGCTGAGGAACTCGCCTACTTGGTGAAGCGCCTGAACGATACGCCCGAGCCCGGCGGCACGGGCAGCATGCTCGACAACACGCTGGTGATCTGGACCAACGAACTCGGCAAGGGCAACAGCCACACCCGTGACGACATCCCCTTCATCTGCCTCGGCGGCGGCCTCGATTGGAAGATGGGCCGTTCGCTGAAGTACAAGAAGGTCCCGCACAACCGCCTGCTGATGGCGATGGCCCACGGCTTCGGCCACCGCATCGACAAGTTCGGCAATCCGGAGATGTGCAAGGACGGGGTGTTGAACGATCTGGTCTGAGCGATCAGCGCGCCATTCGGGGTAGCAATGATTTCAGCCGCGAAGTGGCACTGTGCTCAGGGAATAAGTTCCTGACCACTGGTCCAATCTGCCAAGTTGACCCGCAGACGCCGGTTCGGCACATCGGCAATCACCTGACGATAGCCATTGCCATCCCACACGATGATGGCGAGTGGCTGGTCGACCGTGAGTGCCCGCAGGAAGTAGTATTGAGCTGTCGTATCACAAGCCACACCATCAATGGCGACGATGACGTGACCGAGACGGATATCGTTCTCGCTGGCCAATTGGCTGTTCGAGGTGACCTCGACACCGGTGACTGGACGACCAGAAAAACCTGAAACCTTAGCCAGACGTTGACCACGCGGGAACAGCGTCTTTTCCTGGCGTTCGTAGGCAGCACGGCTCTCAGGCCGGCGGGGCGCCGTCCGTTTCCAGAACGCGAGCAAGGGACCTTCATCGTCATAACGCTCATGCAGTGCCTCCAATGCCTTCTCTGCAGCGGCAAGGTCACCGATCCGCTCATCAAGTTTCGCTCTGGTCTCGATGCCTGCGTGAGAGAACACCTCGTATCCATGATCGGCAATCTCGCGGGCACGGGGCATGTTCCCATGGTCAGCATGCCAAGTGACCAACCAGCCCATCGAGTTGGCGATCAGGACTCGATCCGCGCAATCCTTGTATGCCGCTTCGTAGACCGCCACGGCATCCTGTTCATGTTTCATCTTCACCAGCTCACGCGCGAGTTCGATGTTCCACTCCGGATCCAACGCCGCCATCCGGCGATAGGCAGCCAAACGTTCCTCGCCTGGTTTCGCGTGTTTGGCGACCACTCCGGCCAAGTGCAGGTTCCACTCCGCCTGATCGCCGAACAACGCGGTCAATGACGCCGTGTCCTTCAATCCCCGGAGGTGTGCCAGGAATATTTTCAATCCCGCGTCGTGCGGGGCGATCAGCAGCGCTCGTTCTGCCTGATCACCCACCTGCTGTTGCAGCGTGGTGAGCAAGTCCGCCCGGATCGAGGCATGCATTGCCGTTCCTGGCGGAGCAATGCCACCCCACCAGTCACGCGCCTTGGGCATGAGGGTTTTGAATTTTCCAAAACGGTAGTGGGCCCACATCCATGCGGTCAGCAAGGAAGGATCACGCCCCACCATCTCAGCGGTCTGTTGCACATACGTGAGATATTTTTTGTCTTGGCTGAAGTGCATGCGCACCATCGGCATCAACGGTGCGGCGGCCAATGGTCCAGCACACAGATCACGTAATTCCTTGGCGGCATCCCCGTCACCCCAGGTGTATTGGCAGAAATTGTGGGCCACCACCAGCCGATGTGCCCGATGGCGATCGAGAAAAGCAGACCAGCGCTTGATGCTCAGCACGCGCCGGGATTTCCCTTTTTCGTCTGACAGGGTCAGCGCCGCCGTGAGGTCTGCCTGATCCATGTCGCGACGCTGGACCTGCTGCCACAAGGTGCGCAATTCTTCGAATTCCTCTTCCAGGCCTCCGCGGGCAAACCGATGTCCGTTTTCGACCGACACTCCGGTTTCGCAGACAATCCAACCCCAATCAGGCGCAGAAATCGGCTGTGCCAGGTCCAGCCACGCGACCGTGGCGGCATCCCCTTGATGGTAGGCCAATGCTCGGCAGTGGGCGAGTTGTTCGATCATGCTGGCGCCACGTTCGATGGTGGATTGTACCCAGTTGCCGGTCGCCCGCAGGTGGATGGCTCGGCGCCAGCCTGCCAGGCGACCGGTCGCGGGCAGCGTTTCGACGGCGGCCAATGCCGCCACTTCGCGTTGGCTGAGCGCATCGATCAACGCCAAGGCGATGCGACCGCAGATCCCTGGGACCGGACGTCCGACGCGGGCAAGCGCAAGGTGGGCCGTGGCAGCACAGAGTTCGCGTCGAGCATCACAGAATCGACCTGCCGCCTCGCGATAGGCCATCGTCGCGCACAATAACGCCGCCTGTTCGTGCAGGAGCGGATCGGCAGGCGATGCTGCGAGACGGGCAGATACTGCGGTATCGCGTGCGAGCATCACCAACGTAAGCGGATTCAATAAAGACGCCGCAAGGTTCTCCCCTTCTTCCTCCGATGCCGGTGACGATCCCGGTGGAGCCTTGGCCAACAGTATCCGAGCTAGAGGCAGGTAATCCTCCGGATGCCAGATGTGCTGGGCGATGCGCAGCTCACCCGCGACCCCTTCCACGGCATAGAGCACCCCGCTCGCATCATTGGGTGTTACCTTGGCTGTGGCCGGTTCACCACTGAGTGCTGCCCAACGAGTCATCTCACCAACCACTTCCGCTGCCAACCAATGAGCCTCATTACGGAATTCACTGACGGATGTGCGTGGTGTGCTGGGTGTCGACGATACAACGGGTGCCGGTTGGTAGCCGTCCTGCGACAGCAATATCACCAGGAACAGCGCAACGCCGCCGACCAACAATCCACCAACAAGCACGAGGACGATGAGGCGTTTGCGCATGACGATCCTTTTCGTGAAGGGCGCAGGCTAAGCACCAGACCACGTTTGGGAAAGGACCCGTCCGTTCCGCTGCCCAACCACCGCTGGGTCAACGATGGCTAGCGCCTGACGATGATTGCGGCTGTCGTGGTTTTGCTGCCTACCATTCCCCGTGCGAGATCGCACCACGTCGACTTCCGTTCCACCGTGGTGAGTTCGCCGGATTGCGTGCGTGACGTTGCTGGTTAGACCAGCAACACCTCATCATGAGGCCGCCCTCACCACCACATCCTGAGCACCATATGCCCAAATCTATCTCCCTGTTCCTCTTCCTGGCTGTGTGCAGCTGCCTGCAGGCGGCCGACGCCAAGATTGCCGTGGTCAACAAGTACGAGATCGAAGAAATGCTGATGGTGCGGGTGCTCGCCAAGCCGGAAAATTCCCAGGCCAAAGCCGCTATCCAAGCCGCCACAACCAAAGCTCAGGCGGTCCAACAGGAGTTGGGCAACAAACTCAACGATCCGACCCAGCGGGACGCGGCGATGAAAGCCCTGACCGCAGCGCATCAGGAAAAAAATGACGTCGAACAATCGGTGAAAATCCAGGTCCAAGGCGAGCTGATCCGCGTCATCAAGGAAGCGACCAAAGACCGCTTCGTGATCGTGCTCGATGCCGACATGGTCAGCGACTCCGTCATCACCAAGAGCGGCGATATGGTCGACATCACCTTGGACATCAAGGAATTCCTGCTGACCAAGTGATGGGCGAGTGCGTCTACCGGCTCGGCCACCGACTGGAGACCGTCGGCAATCGAGAAATGCACGGCGTAGTGAACGACCTGACCTGTACCTTCGCGAACAAACGCCCGCGAGCCCAGGTCAGGTCAAAACCGTCAGTGGATTATCTTGATCTCATTTTTCAGGTAGCTGCCCGGCGCCGGCATCGCCGGATCCAGTAGGTACGTTTTCAACGTCTGGCAGGAAATCAGGATGGGGATGCCCGCTTCGTCAGCGCCGATCACCAGGGCGTCTTCCGCACCCGACTCGCGCATCTTGGCGACGGTAGCCGCATCGGCGTTCAACGCATTCAACTGCGCCAAGGGTTGGATATTCACCTTCAACAGCGCGCCGTAGCGATTTTTGTACTCCAGCGTCTTGGCGTGCTGGATGAGCTCGGCGAGGTACGGGATGAGCTTGGGATTGGTGGTCATGGCTGGGCGGCCACTAGAGCGGTGACGCAGTGCCGTTGCAACTACAGCGACGGTGGCCCCATTGGATTCGCCGATGGCCGATGGCCGATGGCCGATGGCCGATGGCCGATGGCCGATGGCCGAAAGGTGGCGTCACCCGGACGCCGATCGGTGTTGCATCAGCTTGCGGATCATCCGTCCGATGTGATCAGTCTGGTCGATCAGCTTAGCGACAGTGACTGCATCCAGGCACCCGATGTCCCCGGCAATGGTGACTTGTGCTTCGACTTCGGCGTTGGAACCAAGCGCGATGGTGAGGAACCGGCAGAAGTCCCGATCGGAGCGTTCGGCACCCTCCGCGATATTCGACGCGACGGAGATCGCTGCGCGTCGCATCTGCGATTTGAGATCGCCCTCGGCGCGCATGTCAGCGGTCGCTGTAGAGACAAGTTTGAGAAGTTCCCGCGCCTGCTGCCAGACGCGAAGATTGGTAAATTTTGCCATGTGAGGGCTCCTTGTATGCCCCCGGCGGACCGGTCGCGCGCAGTGCGCAAGGGTCGGAGCGGAGTCTTCGCAGCGGAGTGCCCTTGTGCGCGAGCACGTCCGGTACGATGGGGGTGTACAAGAAGCCTGTACCCAGGACGTGGTGTGGGATGGATTCGGGGGATTCGGCATTTGGCGAGTCAGCGGCGTTCGGCCGTTCGGTGAGCCAACGGCGTTCGCCATTCGGCATTCGGCGTTCGGCGTTCGGCGAATCGGGGGACTTACGTCCCCCTCACCATGCGTCGCCCTTCCAGGGCTCATCTGAAAACACACGTTTTTCCCGGGGCTCGACGCCCCGGGCTGGCGGGGCGTCGCCGCCGTTGGCGGCTCTCGAATCAGCCACGGTGGGAGCCTGAAACCAGTGAACGCCGAATGCCGAATGCCGATTGCCGATTGCCGATTGCCGATTGCCGAATGCCGAATGCCGCCAACGGCGGCGACGCCCCGCCAGCCCGGGGCGTCGAGCCCCGGGTTACGTGCGATCATTGGTGGAAGTCGCGACGCGACGACGCCCGGTTCGGCGGCGTTTCAACGCCGACATCGTATACGATGCAATAGCGATGCCAGAAATCGACGGACTCTCGTCCCCCTCGCCAGCGCATGTGGCATCTCGGCGGTGACCAACACGCTGGCGAGCAGCAAGAGAGTGAGCAGGGACAGGTAGCGCATAAGCATCTCCACATGACGACCCCCGATGAGCGACACCGCTGTGATGGACCTGGCGAAACGTGGGGAAAGCGCGACCTGTGACCCAGACCACCGCATTCGCACCCAACCCAAACGATCCCAACACCTCCGTAGGTCCATTGCACTTTGCACTGATACGCGCGCCAGACACAGCCGCGCAAACGCGGTGAAAATCATGGTTCCGTGCTGGGCTTGAGCATCACACGGCATATATCCTGCCCTTTGCCCAGCCAGCTGATTGTGCGGAACAGCCGGTACAGAACCAACCTGCAGGGTCAATCAGCGCACTATTTCAACGGATTCAACGGATTCAACGGATCAACGGATCAACGGATCAACGGAGGCTTCCATGCTGCTTACCCACCTTGCCACACTCGTCCGAACCATCGCCGTCAGTGCCGCCCTCATGGCGCTCCCGCTCGCCGCCGCGCAACAAGTGGAGGTCCACCTGCGCACGGGAGTGGTGGTAGTGGGCGAGGTGGTCAGCGATGAACTCGACAAGCTGGTGATCAAATCCACCTCGGTGAGCAAGAGTGGCAAGGCCATGTCCATCACCCTGCCCTATAAACGCGCCGACATCGCCAAGGTGGTCAAGCTGGCGGATCCCGAGGAGCAGTATCGGGCGAAGAGCGTTGCAGCCATGACCGCAGCAGAACATCTCGCGCTCGCGCTGTGGTGCCGTGAAAACAACCTCACTGACCAGTCGGTGGTGCATGCGAAGAAAGCCGTTGAACTCGACGCCACCCAAGAGGTCGCGGTCAAGATGCTCAGCGACCTGGACCTGGCGCTTGTCGATGGCACCTGGGTGAAGGAATCCGAAGCGCTCGCGGCGCAAGGCAAGGTGCGGTACCAGGGCAAAGTCATGACCGTCGCCGAAGCGGATGCGCTCAAGGCCACCGCGCAAAAGGACGCCGCGGCTGCCGGCGCGCAGAAAGCTGCGGACGAGAAGGAAAATTCCATCGCGGTCATCGACAAGCAGATCGCTGAACTGAAAAAGCGTCCGGCGGAAATCGACGCCAGTTTGCAGAAGGCTAACAACGATCTCGCCGCAGCCCAGGGCTTGGCGCAAAAGGTCCCCGCTGCCAAGGCGGCCCTGGATGCTGCTCAGCAAAGCCTAGATCAGGCACGTGCTGCCAATCAAAATCAGCCAGCAGGTGGCGGCGTGAACACCGGCACCGATCTCCAACCCTTGACCCAGGCGGTCGAGAACGCGCAAAAGGCACTGGCCGCGGCAAAGCGTGAGGCGGGCGGCGCCGAGGGTCAGGCCGCACAAGCCAAGGCCAAGATCACCGCACTAACCAACGATAAGAAGTCGGTAGAGAAGAAAATTGAGAACTTGAGCGAACGACGTGCCGCCGCGGTCAAGGCGCTGGAACAAGCGAAAGCGAAGCCTGCACCCTGAGTCGTTTCCACGGTGTACATGTCATTGCGGCGGCGGCCCGGTCGTGGGCGGGGATAATCGACGCGGCGACACCATCGCGCGCTGAAAGCCCTTCCAGCCAGCCCTTGGCTCCGCCCCACTGGCAGCATGCGCGGGATCCGCTCGGATTTCCGTCGTGGACCCGCATCAACAACAGGGCCTCGCCAAGTGTATGGATGGTACTGCTCAGGAGCCTCCATGATCCGCCTCCATCGTTACCTCGTACTCACTGTGCTCTGCCTCGTCGCACTCGGTGCGGCCGAGCCGGTGAGCAAGCTACGGTTGCTGGTGATCGGCAACAGTTTCTCCGGCAATGCGCTGCAGTTCCTTGACGAGATCGTCGCTGCGGCTGACTGCACGTTGGAGGTCAAACATCTGTCGATTGGCGGCTCGCCGCTCGCACTGCACTGGGGCAAGGCGGAGAAGGCACTGAAGGACCCGCAGGATCCCGAAGGACAATACAACAAGGATGGCAGCGGTGGCACGCTGCCGGAGAACCTCACCAAAGGTCCGTGGGACGTGGTGACCATCCAGCAGTACAGCCGCGCGGCGCACGATCCTGCAACCTACCGTCCATTCGCCGACCAACTGGTCGGGCTCATCCGTGAACGGGCACCACAAGCGCGCATCTGCATTCAGCAGACCTGGGCTTACCGCATCGATGATCCACGTTTTGACGGCGGGCCGAAGAGCGACCTGCCGAATGCCGAGGACATGCACAACCGGGTGCGTGCTGCGTATGTCGGCGTGGCGAAGGATCTCACGCTGGAGGTGATCCCCTCCGGCGAAGCGTTCTGGTCCGCCGGCACCGACGCCACCTGGGGTTTCAAGGTCGATACCCAGTGGAACAACAAGACTGCCGAGTTCCCGTCGCTGCCCGAGCAACGCCATTCGCTGCACATCGGGTGGTCGTGGTCGCAGAAGGACGGTAAGAGGACCCTCGGGTTCGACGGCCGTCATGCCAACAAAACCGGCGAATACCTCGCCGGCTGCGTCTGGTTCGAGACGCTCTACCGCCGCAGCGTGGTGGGCAACACCTTCCGCCCGAAAGAGATCAGCGCCGAGGACGCCACGTTCCTGCAACAAGTCGCCCACCGGGTAGTGATGGCCGAGACCACCCGGAAGTGACCACCCCGGGCATCGATCACCCGGCTTAATCCGGCCCAGCGTTCCTGGAATGATCCCCGGCGAGTTCCACCCCATGGCGTAAAGCTATGCCTTTGGAGCCGGCACCTTGAACAAGAGAAACGGAGGAACGGAGATGAAGGCAGGAAAAATCACCATCGATCCCTGTCTTTCTCCGTTTCTCCGTTCCTCCGTTCCTCTTGTTCAATCGGGTTGGCTTAGCTTTACGCCATTGAGTTCCACCCCGTCCCGTCCCCGACATTGCACTGCTGGTTCCCGTGCCCTCTAGTGGCTAAACCACCCTGACACCCGATCACCATACGATCGATCGCGTGTCCACCATGAAGGCCGTGCCATGAACCGCACCACCCGCAGGGCCCCAGTCACCCGCGCCACTCGTCGCGTCCCACGCCGCGGCGGTAGCACCGGCGGCGGCGGTAAAGGCAACAACACGTGGATGTGGTGGGTCGGTGGCATCGGGCTCAGCCTGATCATTTCTCTGGTGATCGGCCTGTCGAACAAATCGAGCGACGACAAACAGGTGCGCAAAGAGATGATCGAGGTGATCCAGACCTTCTCCGATTATTCCGAGAACTCCCAGTACTACACCCAACTGATCGATCGTTTTCACAAAGAAGCCTTCGAAGCCGCGTATTCAATGAGCGGTCGTCGCACATCAGCAAAACTCGATGAAAAGGCCTACCTCATCCAGATCTCGTCGCGCATGGCGGCCAAGGCCTCGTCCGACGGAAAGGCCTCTGTGGCCGAGACCCTGACCATCTTCAATCAATTTATACGGACGCAGTAGGAGCCGCTGCCGACGCACCTCTGAAGGCCAATGCTGCCGACTATTTGACCGGCGTGGTTTCCGCCGGATGTGCATCGGGCACTGGAGTCGTCGCTGACGGAGCCGGTGTTGGTTTTACCGAATCTGCACCGGGCACCGAATTGGTTTCCGGCGGAGCCGGTGTGGTGCCCACCGGTTCTTGACCATGCGCTTTGTCTCCTGGTCCACGACCGGTCTCCAACCAGCACCCGACCGACAATATGGCGAAGGTGATGAGTGCGACGAATGCGATGGCAGATGAACGCATGGGGACCTCCGATGTTTGGTGAGATCAAAGATCAAAGTCTGCCGTCGATCCACCGGCGACCGACGCCGACGAAATCCGGAGAGCGCTCGCAGCAGAGAGCGCGGCGAGTGAAATCAACGCGTGCGACCTCGCGCGACGAACATCGCTTGCAGGGCCCAACACACGCCGAGCAGCAGGACTGAGAGTCCGGAACCTGCACCACAACTGGAGCCTTTTGCCGTCTGGTTCGGCGCGCCGGGCGGCGGCGTCCCGCTGCTGGTGGCGATCGATATCCGCAAGGTCTCGCTGTCGGTGCCGTCGGCGTTGGTCGCCGAGATGGTCACATCGGTGATGGCCGACGTCGTCGGCGTTCCGGTGATCAGTCCGCTCCCGGCGTCCACCGACAGTCCACTCGGCAAGCCCACCGCGCCGTAGCTGGTCGGCGCATTGGTCGCCTGGATCGCGTAGGAGAACGTGGTTCCGACCCTCCCACTGGTGTTCAGCGAGTTGGTGATCTGCGGCTGCGTTCCCGGTACTGTCGGCGTCGCCCCGTTCACGGTGATCGCCAGCGACTCCGTCGCGGTGCCCACCAGATTGGTCGCCGCGATGGTCGCTGACCACGTGCCTTCGATCAATGGCGTGCCGCTGATCTGGCCGGTGGTCACGCTCAGCGACAACCCGGTCGGCAGGTTGGTGGCAGAATAGCTGAAAGGACTGTGGCTGGCGACGATCTGATTATTGAACGCCACGCCCACCGTCGCCGACGCGAACGACGGACTCGAAATCACCGGCGGCCCGGACGCTCCAGCGATAGCGATGTTCACCCCGCCCGCCCCGGTCCCGAACGCATTGCTCGCGCCGATGGAGACGTTGGTGTTGCCCTCCACCGCCGGTATTCCACTGATCAGCCCGGTAGAAGCATTCAACGACAAACCGCTCGGCAGCCCCGCCGCCACAAAGCTCGTCGGATCCTCTGTCGCCGCGATCTGATAACTGAACGCCACGCCAGCCGTCCCCGACGCCGTCGTCGGACTGGTGATGACCGGCGCCGAGATCGCTGCCTCCGCGCGCATGCCGTAACCACTCAGGAGCAAAACCACGAGGGCAACGACTCGCACGGGAGAAAACCACGCAGCACGTTCGGACATGGAATGGAACATGGCAGCTTCCTTGGCGGGTATGCAGGAAGAGCCATCCGTATACCAAGCCAGGTTCGATGACGAACGACGTTGAACGACGTGCGCGATTGCGCCGCAGCTGCGTTGCAAACCTGAACGCTTCCGGAACGTTCACTTACGCACGTTCTCTTCCGTGCATTCAGTCCGCTCGATCCACTAGACTTCGTGCATCTTGCACGTTGTTGGTCGCCGAACGCCGATAGGTAGCGGATTCTAGCAGTCTGCTGTATTTCAGCCGCCTGCTAGATCGATGACCAGACAATCTCTCTGACCTGGTCGTGTTCGACATAGACGCAGGCATGAGCCGGCTTCGACGGAAAGGCAGGATGCAACGTATGCCTGCGAGCGCTGATGATGGCCTCGGCGAATTCCTTGTGCTCCGAGATGCGGTCACTCACCGCAGCGTCGGCCTGTTGATGATCGCGCGGAAGATATCGTGCGACATAAAATGGTCCGGTGAGTTGACTGGTCATGGTATCCCCCTGTGGCTAGTTTTTCGTCAACCGCCTGAGAGCAGCGAATACCTGACCAATGCATGGGAAACTTGCGACACCGGAACCGTCATCTCCACCGTATGGGCTCCGCGAAATGACCCCCTCGGTGCCATCCACCGTGCAGCATGCAGGTTCATCCGCATGACTGCGCGGCAGCGTCGAGATGCCCAAATCTGCTGGGATGACCCAGGGCCCAGACGATGAACGCCGAACGCCGAACGCCGAACGCCGAACGCCGAACGCCGAAAGCCGAAAGCCGAAAGCCGAAAGCCGAAAGCCGAAAGCCGAAAGCCGAAAGCCGAAAGCCGAAAGCCGAAAGCCCTCCTGCCACCCATGCGTCACCGCAAAAACAACGCAATCGTCGCAACAAACGCGAGTCCGATGATGATCTGCTCAAACAACGCCTGCGGGATGCGGGTGAACAACCAACGCCCCAGGAACGCGCCGACAATCACCGCTGGGGCCAACCACAGATCTAGCACCAGGGTTTCCGCGGTGATACGTTCCTGCATGATGAATTGCGGGACCTTCACCAAGTTGATGACGAAGAAGAACCACGCGGCGGTGCCCATGAATTCGCGTTTCGGCAGTGTCATGCTTAGCAGGTAGAGATTCATCACCGGACCGGCGGCGTTGGCGATATAGGTGGCGAAGCCGGTGCCGCTGCCGTACAGGGCGGCCTTCACGGACGAGGCGGTGGTCGGAACCGCTTCATCGGTCTGCTTCCACTTCCGTACCAGCTGCAGGATGATCATTACCAACACGATCACGCCGATCGTCTGGGTCAGCACCACCTCGCTGATGTCATAGCGCAGCTGTGCCCACAGCCCGACCATGCCGAAACCGAGACCGACCGCGACCCACGGGACCAGCTTGAGCACGCGATCCCACTGCGCGTGCCGGCGATAATAGACCACGGCAAAAAGATCGGCGAGGCAGAGCAACGGCAGCACGACGCCAGGCGACAACCGCGGATCGGTCACCACGTAGAGCATCAGCGGTACCACCAGGATGCCGAGCCCAGGAACGCCGGTTTTGGCCACGCCGTTCATGCAGGCGCACAACAGACCGAGGGCCCATTGCCAGGGTTCGAGGATCATGGAGTCCCAGTCCGGGGTCCGGGGTCCGGGGTCCGGGGTCTCGAATAGCAACGGCCCGCGAGAAGGACGACACCGGTTCTCATCCAGCACTGCCCGGGCGAGCTAGGAATACCCCGCAGCGACGACTCCGGACTCCGGACTCCGGACGCGACTTCAGAGCTTCGGTTCCTTGCCCGTGATCAGACGGAACGCCTCGACGTATTTGCCCAGCGTGTTGTCGACCACGTCCTTGGGCAGTTCGATGCCTTTGCCGTTCTTGTCGAACGTGACCGATTCCAAGTAATTGCGCAGGTACTGCTTGTCGAAGGAGTTCTGCACCACCCCAGCCTTGTAGTCCTTGGCCGGCCAGAAACGGCTGCTGTCGGGCGTCAGCACTTCATCGGCGAGGATGACCTTGTTCGCAGCGTTCGTTCCGAACTCGAACTTGGTATCGGCGATGATGATGCCGCGCGTCGCGGCGTAGTCGCGCGCGGTGCTGTAGAGCTTCAGCGCGAGGTTCTTCACTGTCTCGGCGTGCGCGCCGATGATCTTTGCCGCCTGATCGGGATGGATGTTCTCGTCGTGCGCGCCGATCTCGGCCTTGGTGCTGGGCGTGTAGAGCGGCTCGGCGAGCTTGCTCGACTCGACCAGGCCGGCAGGCAGCGGGATGTTGCAGACGGTCTGGGTCTTTTTGTATTCCTTAAGGCCCGAGCCGGTCAGGTACCCACGCACGATCGCTTCGACCGGCAGGATCTTCAACCGGCGGACCAGCATCGTGCGGCCGTCGAGTTGATCTTTGTACTGCTGCACCGACGCCGGCATCTTGGCCACATCGGCGGTGACCAGGTGGTTCTCACTGACGTCTCTCAGCAGGTCGAACCAGAACAGCGAGAGCTGCGTCAGGATCTTGCCTTTGCCTGGGATGCCGTTGGCCATCACCACATCGAACGCGCTGATGCGGTCAGAGGCGACGAACAGCAGGTGATCGGCATCGACCTCATACACGTCGCGGACCTTGCCGCGCGCGAGCAGCTTGAGGGTCGGACAGGAACTGGTGACGATGGCGTTATTGGCGGGCATGGCGGTCGACATGGGATGGTCGCTCAGGGGGTTCAGTTTTTCTCGAGTTCCGAGTTCATCTGCTGTTGCAGCAGAAACTGGCGATAATTCAGCAGCATGGCGCGGTAGGTCTGCGCGCGTTCGACGCGTCCCGTGCCGGTGACGGGCGCCTCGGGCAGGTAATCGGTAACCTGGACCAGGCGCACCGCCGGGACATCGCCCTGCGGTTCCTGATATCCGAGCACCACCGGACGTTCGGCCACCGCCAGCGCGACCAGCGGTTTGGTCTCGAGCGACGACGCTTCGCCGGCGGCCGCCGGTGGCGGCACGATCTCGCTGAGTCCACCCGGACCCTGCTGGAAGGGATTGATGTCGAACACCGGTTCCTTGCGGCTGGCGAGTTTCGCCGACCACGGCTTGGCCGCCTCGCTCTCGGCCCATTTCTTGAGTCCACCCGGGCCGAGCTTCTCGGCCGCGGCGCGGATCTCCTCGGCTTTCGTCAACAGGTCCTTGTAGGCGCGTTCCCCTTGCAGCACCGCTTTGACCTCGGCCTTCACTGACGGATCGCTCAGCTCGCGGAAGCCGGCTTCACGCCGACCGTCGATACGCAGGACCAGCCAGGCGGCCTTGTCGCCAGTGCTCTTCACCGCCGAGGTGATGGCGTGTTGTTCCTGATTGAAGAGATGGAGCTGCGTTTCGCTGAGCATGCCGAACTCGCCGGCGTCGAGCGTGCCGCCGCTGCGGGGTTCCTCGATGAAGACCTTTTCGCGCGTCAGCAGGCCGAGTTCGCTGGCCTTGGCCTTGAAGCGGGTGTTGTCCTTGTCGCTGAGCAGCGGTTCGACCGCGGCATCGAACTGCTGCACCAGTTCCTCGGACTGCTTCTCGGCGAGTTCACGCGCGAGCTTGCTCTTGATCTCGGCAGCAACCTCGCTGAGCGGACGGAACTCGATCTTCGGTTCCGTCGGCGGCTTCTCTTCGGGCTTGGCCTCGGCTGGCGCGTCCGGCTTGTTCTCCTCAGGTTTCTTCTCCTCGGGCTTCTTCTCCTCGGGCTTCACTGGCTCGGGGGGCTTGCGGTAGTCGTCCTTGTGCGCGTTGTAGTAGGCTTCGATGTTGGCGTCAGGCACCACGGTTTTGGCCGCGAGGGCAGCGACATCGACATAGGCGACGGTGGTCTCGATCGCCGTCAGGCTGATGAATCTCACGCCTTTGAGGCGTTCGAAAGTCTGCTGGATCTCGAGGTCGTCCTCCTTGATCTCGGGCAGCAGGTGGGTCGCGCTGAGCACGACCTCATCGATCGCCACCTGATCGCCACGGTTGCCGCGGAAGTAATCCATCTGGTTCATCGGCGGGACCAGATCACCGGCCGCAGCCGGCACCACCGGTGCGACCAGACGCGCGGCCGAGATCAGACGCAGGGCACGGTCCTCGGCGACGTAACGATGCACATTCAAGAGCGTCACGCCGGCGTCGGTGCCTTCGACCTCTTGCAGCGCGTCGACATAACGCTTCGTGGCATTGCCGGGCACCGGCTTGTTGAGGAACTCCTTGACCAACTTGTCCAACGACCCGCCATTCGGCAGCAGGCCCAGCGCATCCGCGCGACGCGTCATCTTGATGCGGTAGGCCCAGTAGCGTTTGATGTCGATCTGACGGTTGTAGGACATCGGGTCGAAGTATTCCCCAGAAGGATCACGTTCCGGGTTGAGCAGATCTTGCAGACGACGGGCGACACTCTGACGGCCGAGGATGTCGTTCTCACTCACGCCGGCGTGTTCTTCCACGCGGTCGGTGTTGCCCAGCAAGGTATCGGCGATCGGACCAGCACCGAACAGCACACCGACGAACAGCACCAGCGCCCAGACGAAGACCTGTTGAGTGGTCGAGAGCTGCTGGTTCTTCGGCAGCGCGAAGCTGTCCTTGTCCTTCTTCGCATCGTCCTTGCTCTCAGCAGGATCCGGCTTCGCGGGCGGGTTGGTCTGATCAGCCATGGGACAGTCCTTAAGAGGCGCAGGAGCGCGCAACAACCGCGCAACAGGTACGGAAAGGGCGGGGAGCCTAGAGGGGTGGGGTGGGAGGGCAATGCCGGGGCCCAGGGGCCTGGCGAATGCAGAATGATGAATGCAGAGTGCAGAATGGACGGCCAAACCGCCTGACACCAGGGTCGGATATGCATAGTCCCCTGCTTATGGCGTTCAGAAATGGACCGTGGACCCGCGAACCGGGGATCGGGACATTCATCATTCATCATTCATCATTCATCATTAGATTTCCGCGCCCCATGCTTCCGGATGCCGACCCCCTCGACCTGCTCGACGCCTTCCTGGCCGCCCACGCCAAGGTCGAGGCGGTGCCGGCGATGCTGTATGTCCGCGGAGAGGAGCTCTATCACGCGCTGAACGCCAAGCCGCCGGCGCATCCGGCATGGGGACGGTTCCTGGTAGCGATGGGACAGCTCGCCGCCGACACGATGGACGATTCCGCCGCGGCCAGCCGCTATTTCCTGCAGGCGCTGCAGGGCGTCGGCAAACACGGCGACCACGAGGCCGCGGTCACCGCCGGCTACAACCAGGGCGTATTGCAGGAACGTCGCCGCCACCTGGCGCATGCCTTGGCGGCCTACCGCGCGGCAGCCAGCGAAGGATTCCGCTGTGGCGCGCTGAACGCCAACACCCTGCGCGCGGCAACCGCCGCCGTGCGCCTGCGCTTCGCCGAGGACGGCGACCTGGGTGACGTCGCCCCCCTGGCGAAACAGGCATGGCTCGGCTGGCTGTGGTTGTCGGTCAACGATGCCGCGCAACTCGATGCCACGCTGGTGGAGGAGTTGTCGCGCCAGCTCGCCGCTTTGCTGCTGCCGGAGAACGACCCTGGTTTGTTGATGGCCGCTTGGCGCTCCTGGGCACCGAGCAGCGTGCCACTGCCGGATGGGGGAAACTGGCATGACGCCGATCCGGCTTGCCGCGATGCCTTGTTTACCGTAGCCGCGGAAGCCGCGGACGCCCACTTGGCTGATGAGGCCGCTGACCCCGGCACACCCTACCGCCTGCTACGCGCGGCGGCCCGACGTATGTCCTGATCTTCAGCGGTGATGAAGAATCCACTGGAGGGCGTTTCGCGGCGCAGCCTTGCACCCGGCGAATGGCCGACCCACACTCCCGAGACCCCGTGGAGATTTCGATGTCCAATGTTCCGCGCTCCAAGAATGACAAGTCTGCCATCCGTTCGGCCGAAGCCGCTGACACCCAGCCGATCTTGCCGATGAGCAACAGCCGCATCGCGGAGACCGCCGACACCCAGCCGCTGACCCCGGTCGGCCTGGGCATGGATGCCGCCAGCCTGCGCCAGGACATCCACCGCCACCTCGCCTACACCCTCGGCCGCGACAGCCACTCGGTGTCCAACCGCTACCGCTACATGGCCACCGTGCTGGCGGTGCGCGACCGCCTGGTCGAACGTTGGAAGGCGACCCACGCGGCGTACTACGACGCCGACTGCAAACGCGGCTACTACCTGTCGATGGAGTTCCTGATGGGGCGCGCGCTCGGCAACGCCGCGCTCAACCTCGACATCGACCAACAGCTCAAACGGTCACTGCATAGCCTGGGCCTGCGCCTGGAGGATCTGGAGGATTGCGAGCCGGACGCCGGCCTGGGCAACGGTGGCCTCGGTCGCCTAGCCGCGTGTTTCATGGATTCATGCGCCAGCCTGCAGCTGCCGGTGTTCGGCTACGGCCTGCGCTACGATTACGGCATGTTCCGTCAGCGCATCATTGGCGGCGCGCAGCACGAGGAACCCGACAACTGGCTGGTCCACGGCCATCCGTGGGAACTCCAGCGACCAGAGTACAGCCAGCGGGTGAAGTTCGGTGGCCACACCGAATTCTACCGTGACGCCAACAGCCGCATGCGCGTCAACTGGACCGCCACACAGGACGTCGTGGCAGTGCCGTACGACCTGCCGATTCCCGGCTACCACAACGGCACCGTCAACACGCTGCGTCTGTGGCGTGCGTCAGCACCGGAGCAGTTCGATCTCGCTGAATTCAACGCCGGCGATTACGTCGCCGCGGTCGAGGCCAACTCCAGCGCCGAGAACATCTCGCGCGTGCTCTACCCCAACGACAAGAGTGAGAACGGCAAAGAACTGCGCCTGCGTCAGCAGTACTTCCTCGCCAGCGCTAGCCTGCAAGACATCGTGCGCCGTTGGACCGCCAAACACGGCCCCGACTTCAAGCACTTCGCGGCCAAGAACGTCATGCAGCTCAACGACACCCATCCGACCATCGCGGTGGCCGAGCTGATGCGCCTGCTGATGGACGACCACGCGCTCGGCTGGGAAGACGCCTGGGCCATTACCAGCAAGTGCCTGGCCTACACCAACCACACGTTGCTGCCGGAAGCGCTGGAGAAATGGCCGGTCGGGCTGTTCAAACACCTGCTGCCACGCCTGCTCGACATCATCTACGAAATCAACGCCCGCTTCATGCGTGCGGTGGCGAACAAGTGGCCCGGCGACACCGAACGTCTGGGTCGCATGTCGATCATCGAGGAAGGTCCGCACCCGCATGTGCGCATGGCGCACCTCGCGATCGTCGGTGCGTTCTCGGTCAATGGCGTCGCCGCGCTCCACAGCGACCTGCTGAAGGGCGGTTTGTTCCGCGACTTCGCCGAG
>JACDEI010000092.1 GCA_013816485.1 Planctomycetota bacterium | reverse complement strand
CCCCCCCCCCCCCCCCCCGGGACTGGGTTGGTGTCCTGATCGCCTCCCGGCACTGAAGTGCCGGGCTATTACCATGGTGTCCCTGCGGGACGCACTGTCGCAGCGCGAGTACGGGATGTTCAGTCGACATACCGGAACCCCACTGAACCGAAGAGCGATTGTGCGATCATCGCCCACGCTTCCGCATCGGCACCGCCGGCGAGCAGGCGTTCGCACGCCGCGCGTTCGGCCGGCAGCGGCATTCGTCCGAGCGCGCGGCGGAACAAGGTGATCAGGCGCTCGGTGTCCGTGCCGGCGGATGCCGCCACGGCCTTTGCCGCGAGTCGCGCCTGCTCCAGCACGAAGGGATGATTGAGGAAATACAACGCCTGCGGTGCCACCGTGCTGGTATGCCGTTGACCCTGCGCGGTGTTGATGTCGCCGAAGTCGAAGGTCGCGAACAGTTCCAGACGGTTGTTGCGAAAGGCCGGCGTATACAGGCTGCGACGCACATCGGTGAACTGATAACCGAACTCCACCGCTGAGGCCGCCGCGCTGTCCGAGGCCGCCGCACCGGCACCGCGGATGTTCGCGCCGCCGACGGTGCGATCGAGCGCACCGCTGACCATCAGCAGCGAGTCGCGGATCTGCTCGGCGTCCAAACGGCGACGATTGGCGTGCGACAGCCAGCGGTTGTCGGGATCCGTCGCGGTGTCTGCGATCGCCAATTGCCAGATGCGCGAGCGGACGATCTCGCGAATGAGGGTACGCAAATTCCAGCCCTCGCGTTGGAATCGTTCCGCCAGATGGTCGAGCAGTTCCGGATGTGATGGTGCCCCACCCGTGGTACCGAAGTTGTCGACTGTACGCACCAAGCCCTGACCAACGAGCCAAGTCCACACCCGATTGACCAGCACGCGCGCAGTCAGCGGATTGTCACGCGCGACTAGCCACTCCGCCAATTCACGCCGCCCGCTGTGCGTCGCCGGGATGGTCACATTTCCAGACGGGATGACGCTGAGGAAGCCACGCGGAACCAAGGTGGTTTTCTGATGCACCTCGCCACGCACGCGGATGTGGGTGTCGCCGATGGTATCCTCCTCACGCACGCTCATGGCCAGCGGACGGCTGTCGCTGAGGCGCTTCAATTCGGCAAGCTGTTGTTCCAACTGCGAGATCTCTGCGCGCAGCGCGCTGACGTCCTGCGATTCCGACGCGCTGGGAGTGGCAGTGGCGCTGGGAGTAGTAACAGCGGCGACCGGCAAGAACTGCACCAGATCGGCAGTGACGTAACCGGTGGTGCCTTCATTGGAGATGATCACGTAGCTGACGCCGTCCTGTTCGAACTGATAGGTTCCGAGCGAGACGTAGCGCCCTTCAATATCCGGCTGCTTGGTCTGATCGACGTACACCGTGACCTCACCCATGGCGTGGAAGATGTGCACCGGGACACGCGTCGAACGACCCGCCAGGGCAGGATAGGCCAGACGCACGTCGTAGCGACCAGACGCCGGCAACTGCGGCGTGAAGGTTAGGCTCTTCGCCCCCTTCTCCTGGTTGTCGTCATGCACGTAGCCGCTGCCGAAGAAAAACTTGGAGTAGGTCGAGTGTTTCCACATCCCGCTCGCCTGCGCCGCCGTGTCGTCGATCACCACGCCAGCCAAATCACTGAGCGGGAGCGGCTGGTTGGTCTTCTTGGCCAAGCCCGAGGCCGCGTCCTTGAAGCGCGCGATCTCGTTCTTGGCTTCCTTCAGGCGCTTTCCCACCGTGGCGATTTGTACCTCGGCGTCAGCAAAACGTTTCTCCTCGTCCACCGCCACCGGCAACGACGCATCAATCCAGCGCACCACGTTGTCGCTGTAGTTCGACAGCGTGCGGGTCGAAGCGAAGATGCCCGCGAGGGCGTAGTAATCGCTCTGCGAGATGGGATCAAATTTGTGGTCGTGGCAACGCGCGCAGCCAATGGTCTGACCCAGGAACGCCTTACCGATGGTGTCGAGCTGTTCATCGATGACATCGAAACGCAGGCGCTGCTTGTCTTGCTCCTCATAGATCGTCGGACCGAGCGCAAGAAATCCGGTGGCGACCAGGTTGCGTGCACGCTCCTCGCGCGAGGCGGCGGGCAGCAGATCGCCGGCGATGTGCTCACGGATCATCTGGTCGAGTGGACGGTTCTCGGCGAAGGCCTGCACCACGTAGTCGCGGAAGCGCCACGCATCTTTAAACAGCAGGGTGCGTCCGCCGCCGCTCGATTCGGCGAAACGCGTGATGTCGAGCCAGTGGCTGGCCCACCGTTCGGCGAACGCCGGGCTGGCCAGCAATGCGTCGGTGAGTTTGTCGACCGCGCGGACGCGATCGCTGCGCGCCCGCGTCACGAAGGTCTCGACCTGTTCGATCGTGGGCGGCAGACCGGTGAGCGTGTAGACCAGCCGACGCACGAGCGTGGCCGGATCGGCGTCGCTCATCGGCGGCATGCCGCGCGACTCCAGTCCAGCGAGCACGAAGTGGTCGATGGCGGTGCGTGGCCACGTGGTGTTCTTCACCGCGGGTGGAGCCGACGGGACGAGCGGAGCATAGGCCCAGAAGTTCCGCCCGGCCTCAAGCGACATCGCGCTGCTCTTGGGCGCGGCGGCCTGGGTACCCATGCGCGGATCGTGGGCACCACGACGCACCCACTCGGTCAACACGTTCAGCTCGCGTTCGGTGAGTTTCTTCTTGGGCGGCATCTGCAGATCGAGATCCGTCCAACTGACCGCTTTGAGCAGCAGGCTCTCCTCCGGTTTCCCAGGGACGATCGCCGGGCCGGCATCGCCGCCCTTCATCCAGTCCGCCCGGGTGTCGAGCGCCAAGCCACCCTTCACCTTTTTGGTGGTGCTATGGCACTCGATGCAGCGTTCATGCAAGATCGGCCGCACATGGGTCTCGAACCACGCCGCCTCCGTGGAATCGACGGCGGTGAGGACCAGCGGCAGGCATAGCAGCAGCAGGCGGGCGGTACGCATGGGGGCTCCGCCAGAGGAGTCCGGTTGTGGGAGAATTGGACAGGGGAATTTTGGGAGGAGCTGCGACCTGCGAGCTGCGAGCGGGCCTGCGGCCACGCGTGCCGATCGCGCCTGTGACAGCGCGCTACGAGCGGTCTGCGCCGGCGTTGCGAAGCTTCGCCGCGCAAGCGAAGCGACCTCAAAGCCCGCCTCATGTTGTCATGCCAATGCGCTCCCCTAAACCTGCGCCTCCTCGGAGATGCTCATGTCTGGATCCATCCGCCTGTCCTCCACCTTGTTTGCCGTAGCGATGTGGTGCTGCACCACCTCGGCCGAAGCGGCGAACGCCGCCGATCTGGCGCGCAACTTCAAGAACCTGCCGACGGTGAAGGAAAAAGACCTGCCGAAGATGACGAATGAGCGCGGCGAGTTCCCCGGCAGCATCAAACATCCCGGCCTTGCTGGGCACGTGTGGGTGAAGTTCCCCTTCGTTGAGAATCCGGGCAGCTTCGGCTTCGATCGCAAAGGCCGGCTGTTCGTCGCCGAGGCCAACCGCTTCTGGCTCGGCGTGCCTGATTTGCGCGGCGCCAACGAGATGATCCGCGGCGACTTCCAGGCCGTGACCGTGGCCGATCGGCAGAAACTCTACGACCAGTTCGCTTCGCACTTCCCGAAAGACTGGTTCACCGCGGTGGCCGACCGCCTGATCCGCCTTGAGGATCGCGACGGAAACGGCGCGGCGGATCATCGCACGTTGTTCTCCGACCATTTCAAAGCCCCGCTCGACGGACTGGGCTTCTCGGTGTTGGCCGAGGACGATGCGGTCTATTTCACCTGCATCCCCAAAGTGTGGAAGTTGACCGACAAGAACGACGACGGCGTGGCCGATACCCACGACTTCATCGCCGAGGGCTTCGGCGTACGCGTGTCGTTCATCGGCCATGACCTGCACGGCATCATCCGCGGGCCCGACGGCCGGCTCTATTTCTCGATCGGTGATCGCGGCTACCACGTCACCACCCCGGACGGCCGGGTGTTCCCTGGGTCAGGCCGTGGTGCGATCTTCCGCTGCGAATCCGACGGCAGCGGCTTTGAACAATTCTGCGCCGGCCTGCGTAATCCGCAGGAGCTGGCGTTCGACGAGCAGGGCAACCTCTTCACCTTCGACAACACCGGCGACATCGGCGACAAAGCACGTTTCGTCTACGCCCTGGAAGGAACCGACTCCGGTTGGGACATGGCGCACCAGTCGCCGCACCACTACAAACACGCGCTCGACTGGGGTGACTTTCATCCGCCGCAGTCGATGTGGGTGGCGGAAAAAATGTTCGACACCTGGAAACCCGAGCAGCCGCAGTGGGTGTACCCGCCCGCCTCGCATGTGTCGAATGGTCCCTCCGGCGTCACCTGGATGACCGGCGACTCGCTGCCTGAGGATCTGCGTGGGAAGTTCCTGTTGGCGAACTACAGCGGTCCGTCGAACAACTGCACCATCCTGACCGTCGGCATGACGACTAAGGGCGCCGGCTATGTCTCCAATGAAGTGAAGGTGCTGGTGCAGGGCGTCGGCGTCAGCGACGTCGAACTGGGCTATGACGGCAACCTCTACCTCTGCGACTTCGGCGGCGGCTGGAGCGTCAACAACTCTGGCGCGATCCACTGTTTGACGCCGACCGATACGAAACAGCAGGCCGTCGCGGCACAAACCAAACAGACCTTCGCCACCGGTGTGAAGGGCAAGTCGATTGCGGACCTGCGCACGCTGCTGACCTCCAACGACAACCGCATCCGTCAGATGGCGCAGTTTGCGTTGGCAGAGCGTGGTGCCGACGGACTTGCCGAGCTGACCGCGGTGGCGCAGGCCAAGGACCTGCCGGCGACCCGACGCCTGCACGGCGTGTGGGGCCTGGAGCAGATCGCTCGCCGTGGCGGTCCTAACAAAGGTGCCGACAAGGCCGTGGCCGCGCTGCGCGCACTGCTCAGCGACACCGAGGTGGAAGTCCGCGCCAACGCCGTTCGCTCGCTGGGCAGCCTGAAAGACGCGGCCAGCCGCGCGCCGTTGTTGGCTGCGTTGAAGGATGCGTCCCCCCGCGTGCGTTCACTGGCCGCGATCGCGCTCGGCCGTGTCGCCAAGCGTGGCGATAACGACGCCATCGCCGCGCTCTATGCCCTGGTGGCGCAGAACGGCAGCGAGACCGACGTGGTGCTGCGCCACGCCTGCCTGAGCGCCCTGGATACGCTTGGCACCGTCGAGTCCGCCACCGCGAAGGTGAAGGATGCAAACGTCGAAGTGCGTCTGCTCGCGGTGCTGTTCCTGCGCCGGCATGCCAGCGCGGAACTGGCGCGGTTCCTGGACGATGCGGACGCGCAGGTGAAAAACGAAACCGTGCGCGCAATCTACGACACCGCCGCACTCGACACCGCCGCCGGCAAACGCCTGGCCGCGCTCGCCGCCGGCGACCTGCCGGAAACCTTGCAACGCCGCGTGGTCGCCGCCAATTACCGTCTCGGCACCGCCGACAGCGCGCGTGCGCTGGTGCAGATGGCCGGCTCGTCCGCGCTCAAGCAGCCGATCCGCGAAGTCGCCCTCATCGCCCTGCGCACCTGGGGTGCGAACATCGACACCGATCCGGTGCTCGGCCACTACCGTCCGCAGGTGATGAAAGGCCGCACGATGAAGGACCTGGGACCAGCCATCGCCGAGGACCTCAAAAAGTTCCTCGCCTCCAGCCAACCGGCACCGGTGATCGCCCTTGGCCTGCAACTGGCGAAGGACGCCGGCGTCACGCTCGACGAGGGGACGCAGCGCGCGCAGGCCACCAACCGCGACTTGTCCGAAGACGTGCGCGTCGCGGCGCTGAACGGCTTGGTCTCGGCCAACGGCGCCAAGGCGGGCGAAGTGGTCGCCAGCCTGCTCGATGATCCGACCCCAGGCGTCCAGGCCGCTGCATTGCGGCACGGCTTCGCACTCAAGACCGCCGGCATCGACGCCCGCGCCACCAAGGCCATCGGTAGCGGCCCGCTGCCCGCAGCGCGTGCCGGCATCGATGGCCTGGCGAAGACCGCGGTGAAGTCGCTCATCACATTGTGGAACGAACGCCAGCAACAGCTCCGCGAAGAGCTGTGGCTCGACTGCTTCCTTGCCCTGCAGGGCAGTGACGTGGCCGAAGCCAAGCAGGCCGCCGCCACCTATTCAGCGACCAAGCCCACCGCCGTGCACCAACTCACCAAGCTCGGCGGCGATGCGGCACGCGGGCGCGACATCTACCGCAACCAAGGCGCGTGCATGCAGTGCCACAAGGTCGGCAATGAAGGCGGCATCCAAGGACCCGACCTCACCCAGGTGGGCGCACGCTTGAAGTCGGACAAGCTCCTTGAATCCGTGATCGACCCGAACGCGGTGATTACCGACAACTACGGCAGCTCCACCGTCACGCTGAAGGACGGCAAGGTGATCATGGGCCGCGTCGCAGCGAAGACCGAGCAGCAGCTCACCCTCATCGACCCCACCGGCAAGAAACACGAACTCGCCACCAAGGATATCAAAGAAGCCTCGGCACCGATCTCTGCCATGCCGCCGATGGGCTTGTCGCTGCCGCCACGCGATCTGCGCGATCTGGTCGCGTACCTGGTGAGCCTGAACAAGGATGCGCCGAAGCAGACCGGGCATTGAATAGGGGAAGACTACAGGCCACGGGCTACAGACCACAGGTCGTGAGGATCACGTCGTGATCGCGACCTGTGGTCTGTAGCCCGTGGCCTGTAGCCTGTAGCCTGTCCCAATTTCCCTGTCCAAACCGCCCCCGGCCGGACTCTTCAGGTACCACCATGCCCGATCCCGATCCCCAGGCCGAGGAATTCGTCGTGCTGCTCGCCCGCCACGAGCGGATGCTAGGGGCCTACGTTATGACCATGGTGCCGCAGCCGGCGGACGCCGACGACATCTTGCAGGAGTCCAAGGTGGTGATGTGGCGGGCCTTCGCCCAATTCACCCCCGGGACCAGTTTCGCTGCGTGGTCGCGCAAGGTCTGTTTCCACCAGGTGCTGACCTTCCGCAAACGTCGGCATCGCGACCGGCTTGATTTCAGCGACACCTTCATCGAAGCGGTCGCCGGTGAACTGGAGCAGGCCGACGAACACCTTGGCCGCCGCGCGCAGGCCCTGCACGGCTGCCTAGCCAAACTCAGCCCGGATCACCGCCAGGTGCTGGAGCTGCGCTACCACGAGGGCCTGGAGCTAGAGGCGATGTCGGCGCGCCTCGGCCGCACCACCACCGCGCTGTACCGTTTGCTCAGCCGCCTGCGTCAGTCGCTGCATGGCTGCATCACCCAATCACTGATCGTCGTGCCTCATGAATCCTGATCCCACCGCTACGCCGGACATCAGCACACCAGCAGAAGAGCTCATCGCGTTGTGCGATCGACTTTGCGACGGCAGCCTCACCGTCAGCGAACGCGAGCGCATCGAAGCGCTCGTACTCGGCGACGCTGCGCTACGCCGGCTCTACGTCGAGCAGATGCAGCTACATGCCCAACTGACGCAAAACAGTTCGCGCCTGAGCGACGCGCCGTTGCAGACGGTGTTGCGTCCCGTTTCGTCCGCACCGATCCATCCACCACGCTGGCGTTTCTCGGCGCAACTGTGGAATGCTGCCGCGGCGCTGATGCTGCTGATTGGTGGCGCGTGGTGGCTCGCCACCAGTGGCAGCGACAACAGTGGCAGCGACGACAGTGGCAGCGACGAGATCGCCCAGTTGCAGGACGTGCAGAACGCGCGTTGGCGCAGCAGTACCCTGCCGACCGCGCCCGGTTCGACGCTCACCGCTGGGCGGCTGTACCTGGCGGAAGGTCTGGCGCGTCTGCGTTTCGCCAGTGGCGCCGAGGTCACGCTCGAAGGTCCGGCAGATATCGAATTGATCAGCCGTCAGCGCTGTCGTCTGCACAGCGGTTCGCTGGTGGCCCACGTGCCAGACAGTGCCAAAGGCTTCACCGTCTTGACCAAACAAGCGACGCTAATCGACCATGGCACTGACTTCGGCATCAGTACCGATAGCGACGGTCGCGCCCGCGTGCACGTGATGAAGGGCGAGGTCGAGCTGCAGCATCGCACTGGTGGACCTGCTCTGCGCCTGCTCACCCAACAGATGGCCACCATCACCCCTGAGGGCCTGATGCCCGTCAGCGACCTGGACATCGAACCGGGCAACCAGCGTGGACCCACCACCGCGACGGCGTTCACCCAGGAGCTCACCACCACCAGCGGTCGTGGTGCCGCCAGCTACGTCACCTCGCCCGGCACCGAAAAACATTTCTCCGACACGTTGCTGCTGCTGAAGAACGCCGCGATCAAAAACTTTCTCCGCAAGGCCATCCTGCGTTTCGATCTGGCGGCGATCACCAACCCACACCAGCTCCAGGCCGCGCGCCTGACACTGCAATTCGAACCCACTGGCTACGGCTTCGCCACCTTGGGCGGCGATGCGCGCTTCGGTGTCTATGCCGTCACCGATGACGCGCAGGATACCTGGTCACCGACCCAACTCGACTGGCACACCATGCCCGCGTTTCATGACGACCCAGGTCGCGTGGATGAGCGCACGGCGGTCAAGGTCGGCGAGTTCGTGATGCCACTGGGCGTGCTCAGCGGACCAATGTCGATCGAGAGCCCGGCGCTCATCGAACGCATCCGCAGCGATCCCAACCGCCAACTCACCCTGATCATCGTGCGCGAGAATCCCTTGGCGGTGTCCTCCGGCATCGTCCACGGATTCGCCGGCAACCACCATCCGACGCTGCCGCCGCCGACGCTGCGCCTGCGTTGAGATCGCCGGCTACCGGTGACGCTTCTGCCCGTGAGTAATGTGAATCGCTCCACTTTTTGAGTGGACCTGACGGTTGGTCTAGAGTCCTTGAGAGCGGCGATTGCGACCTGCCGAGTCAAGTTTGACGCAGTCGCCGCTCACAAGGACTCGGGGGTGTGGGGCGCAGCCCAATGCGTAAAACTAAGCTCGATTCGAAAGGCATGACGGCTTGCCACAGAGGCCACAGAGGCCACAGAGGCCACAGAGGCCACAGAGGCCACAGAGGCCACAGAGGGGAAAAGCAGAGGGCTTTGCTCTGTGCTCTCTGTGGGCTCTGTGGCTAGGTTTTCTGCCTTGTGGTTTTTCTCCGCTTGGCTTTACGACATTGGGCGGAGCCACGTTAGATTTCGTCCATGACCGTGTCGGTCGCCGACACACGCCGAGCGACGGGAGCGTTGCGCAGGGCTGATCGCCTACCTACGGTTCGCGCCTTCCTTCCGCTGAGAAAGGCCCGCGACCATGAGTTCATCGCTGAAAATCTACCGCACCGCCCAGGGCGCCGTGGTCCAGAATGGCAACGCCTCCTTCCTGCTCGCCGGCTTCGAGTGGGACAGCTTGTTCCACGACGCGGATCCGCTGGCGACCATCACCAAGCGCATCAGTGGCGCGACCATGCACCAGACCCCGCTCGCGCCACTGGCGCCGACCGTGCATCAGGAAATCTGGGCCGCCGGCGTGACCTACTTCCGCAGTCGCGATGCGCGCATCGAAGAATCCAAGGGCGCTGGCGGCGGCGATTTCTATGCCCGTGTCTACGACGCCGTGCGCCCCGAACTATTCTACAAGTCGAGCCCGCACCGCGTCGCCGGCCCGGGTACTGGCGTGCGCATCCGCAAGGATTCCAAGTGGAACGTGCCGGAGCCGGAGCTGACGCTGGTGATCAATCGGCACAAAAAGATAATCGGCTACACCATCGGCAACGACATGAGCAGCCGCGACATCGAAGGCGAGAACCCGCTCTACCTGCCGCAGGCCAAGAGCTACGACCAGGCCGCCGGTCTGGGTCCCTGCATCCTGCTAAGCAACGAGATGCTGCCGGTCGAGACCGAGATCCGCATCGTCATCAGTCGCGCTGGCAAAGAGATGTTTGGCAGCGCGACGACGTTGGCGCAGCTCAAGCGCAAGCCGGAGGAATTGGTGGAGTTCCTGACGCGCGAAATGAGCTTCCCCGATGGCGGATTCCTCATGACCGGCACCGGCATCGTACCGCCGAACGAATTCACGCTGTTGTCCGGCGACCGCATCGCGATCACCATCGCGCCGATCGGCACCTTGGAAAACACCGTCATCTAAGTCTTCCCCTGGGAGCGCCGAGCACCAGCTCGGCTAGGTTACGATGCCGAGCTGGTGCTCGGCGCTCACAGGAAACGCACCATCACCTCGGAGCCTCTCATGGACCTGCACGGCAAAAACATCATCAACGGTGACGCGGTGGCCACTTCGGCCAAGACCTTTACCGCCGTCAATCCAGCAACCGCCACGGCGCTGACGCCGGCGTTCCATGAGGCGTCGCTCGGTGATGCCGATCGCGCGGCCAAGGCCGCCAACGAGGCCTACGCCACCTACCGCCGCACCACGCCCGAGGCGCGCGCCGCCTTTCTAGAAAAGATCGCCGCCGAGATCGAAGCGCTCGGCGATGAACTCATCCAACGGGCCAACGCCGAAACCGGTCTGCCGGAAGCACGTCTGCAAGGCGAACGAGGTCGCACCACCAGCCAGCTGCGCGCCTTCGCTGCGCTGGTGAAGGAAGGTTCGTGGGTCGACGCACGCATCGACCGCGCACTGCCCGAGCGCAAGCCGCTGCCGCGCCCCGATGTCCGGCGCATGCTGATGCCGATCGGCCCGGTGCTGGTCTACGGTGCGTCGAACTTCCCGCTGGCGTTCTCGGCCGCCGGTGGCGATACCGCCTCGGCGCTGGCTGGTGGCAACACGGTCGTCCTCAAAGCGCATCCAGCGCATCCGGGCACCTCAGAACTGGTGATGCACGCGGTGGCCAAAGCCATCGTGGCGTGCGGTCTGCCCAAAGGCACGGTCAACCTCATCCAGGCGGTCGACACCACGGTCAGCACCGCGCTGGTGCAACATCCGCTGATCCAGGCGGTCGGCTTCACCGGATCGCTCGGCGCTGGCCGCGCGATCTACAACGTTGCCGCCGCGCGCCCGGTGCCAATCCCGGTCTATAGCGAGATGGGCAGCATCAATCCGGTGTTCATCCTGCCCGGCGCGCTCGCCGAACGCGGCAAGGCTATCGCCGAAGGATTCGTCGCTTCGCTGACCATGGGCGTCGGCCAGTTCTGCACCAACCCAGGTGTGGTCGTCGCGTTGAAATCGCCGCAGCTCGACCAGTTCCTCGCTGACGCTGGTGCGCTGGTCACCGCCGCTGCGCCTGGGACCATGCTCTACGACGGCATCCGCACGCGTTACGAATCCGGCGTCGCCGCGCTGGCCAAACGCACCGGCGTGACGCAGGTCGCCGCGGCATCAGCCGTCTGCGATCCCAAGCGCACCCAGGCTGGCGCACGCCTGTTCCGCGTCAGCGCGGCGGCGTTCCTAGCCGATGCCCACCTGCGTGAGGAAGTGTTCGGCCCGGCATCGGTGCTGGTGGAATGCGGCTCCCTCGCCGAGATGGAGCAGGTTGCAGGTGCAATTCCCGGCCAGCTCACCGGCACGCTGCACACCGCCGCGTCTGATCTGTCTGCCGCCGCGCCGATCGCCGATGCTCTGGCCCAACGCGTCGGTCGCATCTTGTGGAACGGCTTTCCCACCGGCGTCGAAGTCTGCCCGGCGATGGTCCACGGCGGTCCCTATCCCGCGACCACCGATGCGCGCAGCACCTCGGTCGGCACCGCTGCAATCGAACGCTTCGTGCGTCCGGTATGTTTCCAGAACGCGCCGCAGGAACTGCTGCCCGTTGAGTTGCAGAACGCCAATCCACGCGGCGTCTGGCGCACGCTTGATGGGGAGTTCAGCAAGAACGCGGTGTGATCCTGGAGCGCCGGCTTCCAGCCGGCCAGGGGCAATCGATGGTCCAGTTGTCATCGGAAAACTTCGACAATTGATTGCCCCTGGCC
>JACDEI010000091.1 GCA_013816485.1 Planctomycetota bacterium | reverse complement strand
CGCCCGCGCGACGTGATGCGCGGGCGGGCCGCCCACGCCCCCAGGGGAAAACTATTATGCGCACGTTCATCCTGTTGTTCGCCGTCTGCTTGGGCATCGCCGGCGAGGTCAAACATCCGCCCCAAGGCCAAGGCATGCCCTTCGGTCCGGCGGTGCACTACTTCGTTGAGCTACCGGCCACCGAACAACAGCCGGAAAAACAAACCATCACGAAAGCCGTGTCCGTGCGTCTTTCCGCCAACGCCGGCGCGTTGTTCGACAGCGAGACGCTGCGCTACGCCGCGTGGTGGACCGGCGGCTACGTCGACCTCACCGGCACCAACATCACGCGCTGGGTGCAGGGCGCGGGCGGGCCGCAGATCGTCGGCACCATCGTTGCGGGTTCGCCCATGGGGCCGGGTGTCGCTGGTCCGAGCACAGCGAAAGCATGGAGCGATCCACGGACCCGGGGCATCGGCGACCTGCCGTCAGCCTGGGGAAAGTACCTGGGATCCTTCCGCCACGGCGACCGCGTGGTGTTCCACTACCGCGTTGGCACCAGCGAGATCCTCGACGCGCCGGACGCGCTACAGTCCGGCACCACCACGGTATTCACCCGCACGCTGCACGTTGGCGCCGGCCCGGCGGTGACGCTGTTGGTGGCGGAGGCCACCAACGCCACCGGTGCGATCGCAGTCGGAGCTCCATCAGCGATGAAGGCCGAGGACAGCGGCGACGCCGAGGGCACCATCGCCTGGTTGGACCGTTCGCTCAGCGAGGCAACACGCACCGCCGCACGCATCGTCGGTGCTCCCGCCAAGGCACGCCTCGCAATCCATGCCGGCCGCATCGCAGTGACGTTGCCGGCGCGTAAGGAAGCGTTGCACCTGACCATCGCGCTGACGACCGGCAACGATGCGGCGGCATTAGCCACCGCATTGGCGACCGTGCCCGCGCCGACGGATATCAGCGCGTGGTGCAACGGCGGCCCGGCCCAATGGCCGGCGCTCACCACCACGGGAAAACGTGGTGCGGACAACGGCCCCTACGCGGTCGACACCATCACGCTGCCGACGGACAACCCATGGAAGTCGTGGATCCGTCCGATCGCGCATGATTTTTTCAGCGATGGTCGCTTGGCTATCAGCACCATGTCCGGCGATGTGTGGATCGCCTCCGGCATCGATGATGGACTCACCACCATCACCTGGAAACGTTTTGCCAGCGGGTTGTTCGAGCCACTCGGCATGAAGATTGTCGATGATCGTCTCTTCGTCACCTGCCGCGATGCGCTGACGCGACTCGACGACCTCAACAACGACGGCGAAGCCGATGCCTATGTCGCCTTCAATCGCGACATTCCGGTGTGGGCCAAGTACAACGACTTCACCATGGATCTGGTCACCGACCGTGCGGGCAATTTCTACATCGCCAAAGGTGGTCACGGTGCTCCGGTCGGTTTCCCGCAGCACGCGACGATCGTGAAGATCAGCAAAGATGGCAGCCGCAGTGAAGCGGTCGGCGCTGGCCTGCGCACGCCCAGCGGCATCGGCATGGGTCCCGGCGATCTGCTGACCAGCGCGGACAACCAGGGCCACTGGGTGCCGGTCTGCCGCCTTGATGTGATCCGTCCTGGGAAGTGGTACGGCTACGTCGGCAACCCGCAGTTTTACGGCAAAGACGTGCCCAAACATCCGGCGACCTACGAACCACCGCTGTGCTGGATGCCGATGACCGCCGACAACTGCCCAGGGTCGCAGGTGTGGGCCGGCGACAAATGGGGACCGCTGTCCGGCGCGATGTTGCACCTGAGTTACGGTCAGAGCACGGTGCTCGCCGTGCTGCCGGAAAAAGTCGGCGACACCTGGCAAGGCGGTGTGGTCACGCTGCCGCTCAAGTTCGCGAGCGGCATCATGCGCGCGCGGGTGAATCCCACGGACGGTCAGCTCTATGTCAGTGGCCTCAAAGGTTGGCAGACCAACGCCGGAGTCGATGGTTGTCTGCAACGCGTGCGTTTCACCGGCACGGACGCGGCGCTGCCGGTCGGCCTGACGGCGAAGAAAGGCGAGGTGCACCTGCGTTTCAGCGCACCGCTGGATCCCGACACAGTGAATGCGGACAGTGTGTCTGTTGAGCGGTGGAACTACACCTGGACTGGCGCTTACGGGTCGGCCGACGTGTCGGTCGCCGATCCGGAGAAAAAGGGCCGCGATCCGGTGACCATCAGCGGCGTGCGCCTGGAAGCCGATAAGCGCACGGTGGTCATCGCCATTCCGGATCTGAAGCCGGTAATGCAGCAGGCGATCACCGTGAAGTTCGCGGATGCGACGGGGGAGACGGTGAAGTTCACCATCTATCAGACGATCAACGTGGTGCCGTGAGCGGTCGTTGAATGGCCATCACCGGCGATCGCCGCGTTTAGAACAGCTCCCGAAGGGAGCGGCGCAACGCCAGCCCGGTGCTTCAGCGCCGGGTATCGTGCGCCGATAAGGATGATCGCGAGTCCCCGAAGGGGATGACGCAGATGATGGCGCGAAATACCCGTGCGTCGTCCCCCTTCGGGGACTTCTCCGTATGCGTGTCGATCAAACCCGGCGCTGAAGCGCTTTTGACTCCGGATCGGTCCGAAAGGTGCTCGTTTACGATAGGTGCCTGCTGAATGGGTGGGGTCCCACCGGCTTCCCAAACGAACCTCCCCCGCAAGCTGTCCTCGCCCTACCGCAATCCGCAGCGAGGTCCCATGTCCATCCGTCCCCTCATCGCCTTGGTGCTCACCATCTGCTGTGCCTTCGTGTCGGCGGCGGAACTCGCGATCCAACCGCTCACGCCAGCCGTAGTCAGCTACACCTACCGCAATGAGTTCAAGGCCGACGTCCCAGGCACGCTCGACCGGATCAAAGCGCTGGGCATCCGCGACATCGAGTTCTCCAACCTCTTCGGCCAGACCGCGGAGAACCTGCGCGCGTTGCTCGACGAACGCGGCCTGACCTGTTCGTCGTTCGGCGTCAGTTACGATGATTTGCGGGAGAAGACCGACGTGGTCGCGGCCAATGCCAAGGCGCTCGGCGCCAAGTACGTGCGCGTCGCTTGGCTGCCCAACCGGCAGCCGTTCACGCGTGAGATCGCCGTGCAGACCGCGCAGGAGTTCAACGCCATCGGCAGAGAACTGCGGCAGAAGTACGGCCTGACCTACTGCTACCACAACCACGGTTACGAATTCGTTCAGGACGGCGACGGCACCTTGTTCGATCTGCTGGTGCAAAAGACCGATCCGGCGGATGTCAGCTACGAACTCGACTTGCTGTGGGCATTCCTGCCCAGCGCGGATCCCGCCGCGCTGCTGCTAAAATATCCCGGACGCTTCAAACTATTGCACCTGAAGGATCTGAAAAAAGGCGTGCCGACCGGCGACCTGTCGGGGAAAACCCATCCCGACAACGACGTGACGCTTGGCACTGGCCAACTCGACATGCCGGCAATCATCCGCGCCGCACAGCAGGTTGGGGTGGTGCATTATTACATCGAGGATGAGAGCAGCCGCACGGCGGAGCAGGTGCCGGCGTCGTTGGAATACCTGCGCTCGATCGCGAAGTAGGCGTCGCTCAGCGGCGTTCGAACTTGGCCCACGCTCCGAAGGTTGTCGGCGTTGCGGGATCCGCGAGCCACGCCTTGGCCTTCTCATCCCCACGCAACTGCGCATCCCACCACGCCAGCGTGATGACGGCGACGGCTTCGACCTGCACAGGATCAGGCGGCGGCTCACCGCTGAGTACGTTGCCCGCTCCAGCAGAATACGTGCAGTGGCGCGCGCCGTCGAACCACGCGAGCAGCTTGTCGCCCGCTGGCAACTGATCGAAGGTCTGCCGTCGCCACGCGCCGCTGCGTTCGACGCCGACGGGATTGAGCATCGCTGGCTGACGATCATCGGAACCGGTCATGATCAGGATCGGGCGTTTGCACTCCGCGAGTTCACCGTCGCGGTGGATCACGCCAGGGCCGTTCGGCGACAACACGGCGAACGCCTTGACGCGGGGATCGCTCCATGCCCCGTCGCGCGAACCGGCGAGGGGACCGCGCGAGCCGGCGACCTGCATGGTGGTCCAGGCACCGAAGCTGTGGCCGCTGACACCGATGCGTTCGCGGTCGAGCTTCACGCCCGCCAGACGTTTCTCGATCAGCGGTAGGGCATCAATGAGCGCGCGGATGAGCGCGGGCCGACCGGCGAGGATCGCCGGGTCCTGCGTCGCCGCCTTCAGCGCCGGAGCGATCTCAGCCAAGCGTTTGCCGCGGAACGCCGCGGTGTCGCTGCCCGGATGATCCGGATGGATGGAGACATAGCCGTGCTCAGCCCAGCGTTTGCCGAGGAAGTCGTAGCCCTCCTTCGAGCCGGCGA
The DNA here is from genome assembly GCA_013816485.1 of Planctomycetota bacterium. Lineage (GTDB taxonomy): Bacteria > Planctomycetota > UBA11346 > UBA11346 > UBA11346 > BOG-1363. Next base: position 7,554 of record JACDEI010000091.1, on the reverse strand, counting down.
GGCCGTGCGAGAAGATCACCACCGGGCACGCGGCTGTCGCCGCTTGCGGATGGTACACGCGCACGGTCGCGGTCTTCCCATCGACGAGCGTCAGTGTCAGGTCGACCTGGGTGGCGGGTGCGGTGGTCACGGTGCCGGTCCAGGGATCAGCCGCAGCCAACGCGAGGCTGAGGAGGCAGAGCAGGAAGGAGCGCATCCCGGATGATACCACATGAACGACGGGAATTACACCACCGCCACGTAGGCGATCTGCTCCAGGGCGAAGCCAGCGCCGTCGACGGCCGCCTGCAAGGCTTCGACCTGTTTCTGCTCCTCGTCGGCCTCGGCCTGGGCGCGCTTGGCGTCAGGATGGTTGGCGCCGACGCGCAGCACGGTGGCTGCCGCGGTGGACTGCGCCGCGGCGAGTCCAGGCGACAGGTGCGCGTCAAGCACCGCGCGCAGACGTCTGCGTTCACCGGCGAGTGACTGTTCGACAAACGACTTCGCTGCCGCGCCGGCGCGGCGGATCTGGTCCTGCCAGCCGGTGATGCGTTCGGGGGTGCCGGCGATCAGCGGACGAGTCCAAGCATCGCGGTTGGCCGCGGTGCTTGCCGGGGTGTCGCCACCCTTGCCATCGAACGGTTTGGCCAGCAGCGCGCAGAGCACCGGGTCGCGGGCGACGACGCCATCGTCACCACGCACCAGCACGACGACGCGCACCGGCGGCGCGACCACCAACAACCGACGCAGCACTTCGATGCGCAGGTTGGCGGTGGCGAGTGGCGCGAGGTCCGGCGCCAAGCTGAACACCGCGCGGATGCCGCTCCACGCCGCGACGCCGTTGGCGGATTTGCGCCGCCAAGCACTGGCGCGACACCACTGGGCGGCGCCGGCGTCGGCGACGAGACGATCTATCAGACGATGGCCGATGCCGAAGAAGCCGAGGTCGGGACGCGCGAGCGCGGCGTCGCGGTGGAACACGCCCTTGTCCGGTTCATCCGACAGGCGCGAGCGCAACGACCACGGTTGCGGGTGCTCCTCTTCGCGTTTGGCCGAACCACCCATACCGCGCAGCCAACGGGCGATCGCGCCAGCGGGGACTTCGGCCTTGGCGACAGAGGCGGCGAGCGCGCCGGCTTCGGCATAGGCCGCTGCGTCGGTGGCAAAGGCCTCGTCGTCGGCGCTGTCCTGCGTCGCGCGTTCCTGCGTGACCAGCGTGGCGGCGGTGGCGATGGTCTTGCGCACGGCCTTGCCGCCACCGGTCAGGGCGGCGGTGAGGGCATCGACCTCGATCTTGTCGGCGATGAACTCCAGACCGGAGGTCAGCGCGGTGAACACGCCGACCGCCTGATCGAGCAGCGCGGCCCAAGCAGCGTCCACCGCGTTTTCGTCATCACAGGTCAGCACCCAGCTCGGGATGTCGCCATCGCGGCCAAGGCGATCGACGCGACCGATGCGCTGCTCGACGGCGGCGAGGGACCACGGCAGATCGTGGTGTGCCACCACCGAGACGAACTGAAAGTTGCGGCCTTCGCCACCGAGCGGATCGCTGACCATCACGGCGCAGCGGTCGTCCAGTTGGAACTTGCGCGCGGACTCCTCACGTGCGCCGGCGTCCTGGTGCGAGCCGAAGGTTTCGATGCGGCCTTCGCCCAGCGCCTTGCTCAGCGCCTCGGCGAGTGGTTCCACCGCCAGCGATTGGCCGGTGAACACCAGCACCTTCTCGTCGGGGTTCTCTTCCCAGAACGCTTCGAGGCGATCGATCAACTTGGCGAGGCGACGCGTCGGCTTCTTCGTCGCGGCCTTGAGCCAGCTCTCGACCGCTTCGCGTAGCGCCGCGAGCGGTTTGGTTTCTATGGCAGGATCGCAGTTGCACGCCGCGCTGATGGCGGTGTGGGTCGCGACCTCGTGTTCCGACAGGTCGCTGCGCAGCACCTGCGCCATGGTCTCATCGCCGGCGCGGATGCGGTATTCCTCGAAGGAATCGGGATCCTCGGCGACAGCCGCACGCATCGCCAACAGACGTTCGGCCACCTGCGGATGACAGGTGCAGGCGAGTTCGACCTGGAGCAGCCAGTGCGCCAGCCGCGGGGCGATCTCGCCCGTTCCGACCAGTGCTGAGCGGTAGGCGGCGAGCGCGCTGCGCACGGCTTTCTCCGCAGCATCCGGTTCGTAGGTCACCAGCTCACGGCTACGCGTGGTCGGCGCGAACGCGCGCACGCCGGTGGTCGCGGCGAGTTTCTCCAACACGCGCCGACGATTGCGGATCACGCGGCGGTCGAGCTGGTGATGTTCACGCACGTAGGCGACCAGCGCATCGCGCGCGGCCGGATCCTTCGCCATCGCCGCGGCGCGTTCGCTCAGCAGCGTATCGCCGACGATGACGGTCGGCCATTCCTTGGCGATGGCAGGCAACGCCGCCGCGTCAGCAGTGATGGTGCGCGACAACAACGTCGCCACCGGTGCGTGCGCTGCGAGGCGTCCAGCGAAACCTGCGTGGTCGTCGGCCTTCCACACCGACGGCTGCAGCAGCGCGAGCAATCCCAGGTACGCGTCCGCGTGGCCACGCGCCGGCGTCGCCGACAACAGCAGCACGTGCGGCGTGGCTTTACTCACCACCGCGATGCGTTTGTAGAGGATGCCACCCGGGCGCATGCGGTGGCATTCGTCCACCACCAGCATGTCCCACTTCGACGTGGCAAAGCGCAGCGCGGCTTTCGGATCGAGGTCTTCGAGCGCACGGCTGGAGGTCAGCACGAACTGCTCGCCGCCCTTGTCGTCACCCCAGGGATTGCCGTCCCACTCGCGCAGGCGTTCGGCATCAAGCATGAGGAACCGGCGACCGCCGAAACGCACATAGAGTTCCAGGAACCATTGACTGATCAGCGCGCCGGGCACGACGATGAGCACCCGCATGGTCGGCTTGATCGCCAGCAGCGATTGGATCACCAGGCCGGCTTCGATGGTTTTTCCCAGGCCCACTTCGTCAGCGAGCAGGAAACGCACCTGACGATCATCAAGGATCCGCCGCGCGGTGATGAGCTGATGTGGCAGCGGCACGACGCGTGCCGCCGCGAGGCCGACCACGCCGCCGGTCAGTTGCCACGCGGCATCGCGCCACGCCAAGACTTGTTCACGTGCTCCGAGCGTCTGCGGTCCCCAGGGATCCGGCCCGCCGACGCCTTTTGCTTTGCCCATCGGTGGGCGCAGATCGTTGAACGCCGCGGTGGCGAGCTGCTCGACCGCGTCCTCGGGTTGCGGCACCGCGATGATGGCGTCCTCACGCAGCGGGCCTTCTAGGCCGTCATCGCGTTTGTGGCCGTAGACCAGCAGCCCGCTCGCGGCGTCGCGTCCGAGCTTCGCTGCAGTGATCACCGCGTCCTGCTGAGCCTCACCAACCTGGACTTTGACGCGGGTTCCCGGCAGCAACGCATAGCGCGCCACCAGCCGCGTCTCTTGCGTCATCTGCGCCCCGCTGGTCAGGAAGCGGATGACCATGAAGGAGCCACGTTCCTCCACCAGCCGGGCGAGGCCTTCGCTTTGCAGATCAGTAACAGTGACAAGACATCCGGTAGCCATGGGGGGGCGGATGCTCGGGCGCAGGTGGGAAGCGTCCAGCGTGGAATCGGTCCGAAGCGACAGTGGGCCACCAAGTTGAGCCATGGACCAGCGCCACGTTCTGGGCCTTGGCGGACGGTGTACCATCGCTGCCTGATCGGCTGTTTCCGCGTCAGGTTGGCAAGCGCGTGGCCAAATCAGCGCACGGAGCAACCATGCCGGCTGTCCTGCGCATCATGGCCTTCCTGCTGTTGCTACTGCCCCTGGGCGCGGCGGAGAAGAAACCCAAAGGCACGGCCAACCCGGCCGAACCACCGCTCGCCAAGACCCTGATGACCCTGCGCGGGTCCGAACTGTTCAGCGATCCGTTCAGCGCCGAGACCTTCAAGAGTCTGTGGAACACCCACGGCGGCGATTGGACCGTGGTCGACGGCGCGCTGCGTGGCGGTGATAAGGCGGGCGGCGGACACCACCCGCAGATCGCGCATGGTATGAAGATGAAGGATGTGGTGGTGCAGTGCCGCTTCCGCATCGATGGCGCGAACTGGATGGGGTTCTCGTTTGGCAACAGCCAGCACGTCCTGCGCGTGATGATCAACAATGATGCGTTTGAGATCGTGAAGATGTCGGGCACCGGCGCGACCACCAAGGGCGAGCGCCTCGATCGTCAGGCGATGAAGTGGGAGAAGGGTCGTTGGTACACCATGCTGATCGAATGGCGTGGAGCCGAGGTGGTCGCGCAGGTCGACGACCAGTTCGTGCTCTACGGAAGCTCCGAGACCTTCAACGTCGACAAGAGTTCGATCCTGCTGATCAATGGCGGAACCCACGCGTGGTTCGACGACCTCACCATCTGGGAGGCGTCGCCGGATGCGAAGTGGGAGAAACGCCGCCCGCTGCTGCTGCAACAGAAGGAGAAACGCAAATGAGTCACCGTCTGCTCGCCCTCGCTCTCACCTGCCTGCTGGGGGCCGGTTTTTCCAGCGTCGCTGCGGCGGAGAAAAAGAAGAAGGACGAGGAACCCAGCGGTCCGAAGTTGCTGATGACGCAGTTGGGCAAGGTGATCCTCGATGAACCATTCACGCCCGAAAGCTGGCAGAAGAACTGGGGCAAGAGCTGGAACAAGGGCGACTGGCAGATCATGGGAGATCAGTTGCGCGTCGCCGAGAAGGCCGCGGACGGCCACCACCCTGAGATCGGCTACAATCCCAAGGGCAGCGGTGGACCAGTGCTCCACAACGTGGTGGTGCAGTGCAAATTCAAATACGACGGCGCGAAATGGATGGGCTTCGGCTTCACCGACAAGGAACACGTCGCGCGCATCATGATCAACGACGGCGGCTTCGAACTGGTGAAGATGTCCGGCATCGGCGGCACCACCAAGGGCGTGAAGCTCGACCGTCAGAGCATGAACTGGGACAAGTCAAAGTGGTACACCATGACCATCGAACTGCTCGGCAACGAGATCATCGCCAACGTCGATGATCAACACGTGCTCTACGGCACCGCTGACGGCCTCGATATCGACAAGAACCGCTTCACCATGATCGTCGGCGGCGAGTACGGCTGGTACGATGAACTCAAGATCTGGGAGGCGCTGCCGAGTCCGACGTGGGAGAAGAAGAAGCTCTCGCTCATTGCGCAGAAGGAAAAGCGGAAGTAGCGGCTGTCCCCTGGGGGCGCGGACTTCAGTCTGCGCAGCCTTTAGTTCGAGCGACAATCAATGATGCGCAGACTGAAGTCCGCGCCCCCAGGGGGGACGACGACAACGCGCGCGTTGTTGGTGGGTACCCTGGTCATGCGCACCTTCCTGCTTTTATCCGTGTTCGCCGTTGGTGGCGTCGCGGCAGACACAACATCCCTCATCGGTGAAACCGGCCTCGCCGCCTGGAAGCAGCCGACCCACGAGTGGTTAATCGTCGGAGTGGTCACGCTCGATCCGGCTGAGCCGAAGAAGCTGGTGCTCACCGACGGCATGGGCGTGCTTGCCAACGGCCGCAAAGGTCGCACCGGGAACATCCGCAGCACCGCCGAGTTCGGCGATGCTGAGATCCACGTCGAGTGGCTGGTGCCGAAGGGATCGAACTCCGGCGTCTACGTCATGGGCCGTTACGAGGTCCAGGTGCTCGACAGCTTCGGCAACCCCAAGCCCGGTTCCGGCGATGCCGGCGGCATTTACCAACGTTGGGATCCCAAGCGCGGCCAGAGCAAGGAAGGTTTCGAGGGCACGCCACCGCGCGTCAACGCCGCCAAGGCTCCAGGCGAATGGCAGTCGTTCGACATCACCTTCAAAGCGCCGCGTTTCGACGCCGCCGGCATGAAGACCGCCAACGCGGTGTTCGTGAAGGTCGTGCACAACGGGCAGGTGGTGCACGAAAACGTCGAGGTCACCGGACCGACGCGCTCATCGCTGTGGGAATATGAACCGGAGAAGCCGACCGGCCCGATCATGCTGCAAGGCGATCATGGACCGGTGGCGTATCGGAATATCACGGTGACGCCGCTGGGGCAGTGAGCGCGTCCTGCTCTTTGGCTCACTTCACCGCCAGACACACCAGATCGCCCTTCGCGTTGCGGACATAGATCCGTCCATCCGCGATCGCCGGGCTGGTCCAGCAGCGGCCGCCCAGCACCTGTGAGCGGCTGATTTCGGTGAAGGCCGAGGGCGTGGCTTCGGCGATGACGAGTTCACCGCGTTCGCTGAGGATCACCAGCTTACCGTTCACCGCAGCCAACGAGCCCTTGCCCAGGCCGTCCTTGTGCCACTTGGTCTCGCCGGTTTTCCAGTCGAGACACTTCAACCCTTTGTCGTCGTCGAAGCCGTAGAGATGGCCGTCGATCAGCACACAGGCGTTGAAGTGGTTGCGCATGGCGGTGTTTTTCCACACATCGCGTGGTTGGCCGCTGATGTCGACCAGGTTGCCGCCGTAGTTGTAGCCGCCGGAGATGAACACCTGGTTGCCCAGTGCGATCGGGTCGGCGGCGTTGACGCCGTACATGGTGGTCCAGGCGTGGCTCCACAGCTTCTTGCCGCTGGCGGCGTCGACGCCGGCCAGGGCGTTTTCGGTCGCGACCAGCAGCGTCGGGGTCTTGGCGCCGGGCAGCGGGATCACCGACGCGTAGCCGGCCTTGGAACCGCCGGACTTCCACACCAGCTTGCCGGTCGCGGCCTCGACCGCGGTGCCGTGACTACCGATGTTGAGGAACAGCGCGCGGCCGACCACGGTGGGCGAGCCAGAGAAACCCCAGTCGGGCTTGGCCGCGCCAACTTCCTGCGCGATGTTTTTCTGCCACACTACCTTGCCAGTCTTGGCGTCGAGGCAGGCGGTGAAGCCGTCTTTGGCCAGGAGGTAGACGTTTTTTCCGGAGACCGTCGGCGTCGCGTTCGGTCCGCCTTCGTACATGTTGGCTGTCAACTCTGCGGCATGACTGAAGGTCCACGCGCTCTTGCCGGTTTTGGCGTCGAAGCAGTACAGGGTGTCTTGGCCGTCCTTGTGACCACCCGCGTACACCAGCCCACCGGACACCGCGATGGAGGTGAAGCCGAAACCGAGCGACGCCTTCCACACCTGTTCGGGTGGAGTGGCGCTGAAGGTCAGCTTCTCGGTCGAGATGCCATCGCGGTTCGCGCCGCGATACTGCGGCCAGGTGTCGGCGCTGGTGGCGGCAGCCGACCACGCCGGGGCAGCAATAACGGTGGCGAGTAGAGCGGGGACGATGAAGCGCATGGGGAGGGTCTCCGGTCGGTGGCGTGGTGCTAACAGCCCCCGCGTCCGTTGGAACATCGGACCACGTTAGTGCGCACAACGCACGGGGAACACTGCGGGTAGGGGGACGTTCCCAGGATCGCACGATCGGAGCATCCATGTCGTATCAGATCGGCCTGTTCCGGAGCGCTTTGTCCGCTTTGTCCGCTTTGTCCGCTTTGTCCGCATCCTTGCCGTGCTCGCTGTCATGAAGCCGACAACTTGGCAACCACGTGGCACGGGCGTCTCGCCCGTGGTTGCGCGTCATACC
>JACDEI010000100.1 GCA_013816485.1 Planctomycetota bacterium | reverse complement strand
CGCGCGCGAGAGAGAGAGAGAGAGAGAGAGAGAGAGAGAGAGAGAGAGAGAGAGAGAGAGAGAGAGCGATGGCTGCTGGCGGATTCCATCCGCCAAGTCTTGCTTCGGTCGTTCTAGAATCCGCAACGAGGCGGATGTGCCGTCGGGGCCGCGGACCGGTTGCGGTTCACGGACGTTCGACCGCCTGCGCCTGCTGATCGAGGATGAACACCGTGTAGTCATCGTCACGCCCGTGCGGCGCATTGAGGATGAGGACCACGCAGGCGAGGGTGCGGCCATTGGCGGTGAGCGAACCGGCACCCGCCTGGTTCATGGTGGTGAACGATTTGCTGGTGATGGGGTGACGACGCAGCACCTCCTCGTCATCATGGCCTTGGTCGTTATCGTGGTAGACCGCCAACACATCGGCGGAGACACGTTGTGCGAGGTTGGAGAAATCCCGCGTTTCGATCGCCTTGGCGATGAGCGCGAGATCCGCGGCGTGACGACGACTGATCTCCTCACGCGTCGCATAGGGCGGGATCGACTTCACCGCGCTGTAGAACCCGACGCCGATCAGACCGAAACAGCCGCCCACCAGCAGCAGTACCCCCAGGCCGATCGCGGCGAGACAACCGATCACCACGCGCATGGACGATCTCCCATGCGCGGCAGTGTGTTCACCCAGGGCGCAACAGCCAGCGCGGACCATGCGGTTGTCGCACCGGCGTCATCCCTGCTCCGGTCACCACGGTCAGGATCATTCGCCCATCGCCGCGTTGATCTCGCCTGCGCCGACCGCCAGCACATCGTTGTGACCGGCACCGACGATCACCGACAGATGGATGTCAGGGTGGGCCGCTGCCAAATCCCGGCCCATCGTCACGGGGATGAACTCGTCGTGTCCACCATGGACGATAGTGGTGGGCGGCAGGCCACGGACGGCGAGCTCGCCCACCCGCGCCACGTTGTCGAAACGATGCACCAGGAGTTCGCACAGCGGCCAACCGACGGTGCGGCGCGCCATCGCTGTCATGGTGGTGAACGGCGAGATCAACACCAAGCGACGCAGCGGATGTTTCACCGCGTACTGCAGCGCCGCCGCCGCGCCGAGCGAATGCCCAACCGCGCCGGCGCGACGATGAACCTCATCCAGGACAAGACCGAGGTGCGCCGCCAACAAGACCACTGCCCGCTCGTTCGCCGCGAGCATGCTGGTGGGCGAGGGTTTGCCGGCACACGCCCCGTACCCAGGATATTCCAGCAGCAGGAAGCCGGTTCCAGGACTCGCGTGTTCGTCGGCGAACGCATCCCAGCCGAGCGCCTGATCGGCGTTGCCACCGAAACAGAACCACAGGCGCTGCGGCGTGCCGCCCGCATGCGGTGGCCGATAGAAACCGATCAGTGATCCATCGGGATCACGCAGACCCACCAGGCCAGTCGGCAGTGCCTGCACCACCGCCGGCGCGTAGGCACGCGGATGGTAGATCAGCGAACTTTGCGCGAAGAAGAGCACCACCGCCAACAGCGCGTAGCCGCCGAGCACCGACCACAGCACGACCAGCATGAGCCTCCTGATCTGCGGCCAGAGCCGCTGCCACGCGGACGGAGTGGTGGAGTCCATGATGGTATGATAACGCAGGGTCACCTTGGTGCATGCAGGTTCCCGCCCCTGAGGCGACAGCCTCGCGGCGCTTCCCCCTTGCCGGTCCCCCCACCCATCAGACCCTGCGCCGCTCCCCCTGCTCTGGAGCCTCCGTCATGCCCATCCGCCGCGCCCTGTTGTCCGTGTTCGACAAGACCGGTGTGGTCGATCTGGCTAAGGCACTGCATGAGCGCGGCGTGCATCTGCTCTCCACCGGCGGGACCTACAAGGCGCTCAAAGATGCCAGCCTCCCGGTGACCGAAGTCGCGGAATATACCGGCTTTCCCGAGATGATGGATGGCCGCGTGAAGACGCTGCACCCGATGATCCACGGCGGCCTGCTCGCCAACCGCAAGGTCGCGGAACATCTCACGTCGGCGCAGACTTACGGCATCGACCTGATCGATCTCGTGGTGGTGAACCTCTACCCCTTCGAAGCCACCGCCGACAAGGCCGGTGCCACCACCGAGGACAAGATCGAGAAGATCGACATCGGCGGCCCGTCGATGCTCCGATCAGCGGCGAAGAACCACGACAGCGTCACCGTTATCGTCGATCCGGCGGACTACGCGCGCTGCCTGAGCGAGATGGATGCGCACGGTGGTGACACCACGCTGGCGTTCCGCCAGCAGTGCGCGCGGACGGTGTTCCGCACCACCGCGCGCTACGACGCACTGATCGCCGATGAACTCACACGCATCGCCGGCTTTCCCGCACCAGAAGCGTTCCCGAGCGAGAACGCCCTGCCGCTCAAGAAGGTCATGGACCTGCGCTACGGCGAGAACCCGCATCAACTCGCGGCGCTCTACGACATCCGCACTCCAGGCGCGGCCGGCGTGACGAAACTGAAGCAGCTCAATGGTAAGGAACTCTCCTACAACAACCTGATGGACGCCGATGCGGCGTGGTGCCTGGTCAACGAGTTCGCCACGCCCGCCTGCGCGATCATCAAACACACCAATCCGTGTGGTTGCGCCACCGCTGCTGATCTGGCCACCGCGTTCGCGCGCGCCTATGACGGCGATCCGCAGGCGGCGTTCGGCGGCATCATCGCGCTCAACCGCCCGGTCGATGCCGCGGCGGCCGAAGCGATGGTCCCGCGCCAGTTCGTCGAGGTCGTCATCGCGCCGGAGTTCACGCCCGAAGCATTAACCATCCTGACCACCAAGCCGAAGTGGAAGGCCAACGTCCGCCTGCTCGCGGTAGGTAGTTGGAAGCCGGTGCCCACCGGTGCGCGTTACGCCAAGAACGTCCTCGGTGGCGTGCTGCTGCAGGACTACGACACGCTCGGCTGGGATCCGAGCAAACTCACGGTCGCGACCAAACGTGCGCCGACGCCGGCTGAGTTGCGCGACCTGGAGTTCTCGTGGCTGGTGTGCAAACACCTCAAGTCGAACGCCATCTGCATCGTCAAGGACGGCGAACTGGTCGGCGCCGGCGCCGGCCAGATGAGCCGCGTGAACAGCACCTGGATCGCCACCAGCCTGGCGAAGGACCGCGCCAAGGGTGGCGTCGCCGCGAGCGACGCGTTCTTCCCATTCCCGGATGGCCTCGAAACGCTGGCGAAAGCCGGCGTCACCGCGGTGGTCCAGCCCGGTGGCAGCAAGGGCGATCCGGCGGTTATCGAAGCGGCGGACAAGGCCGGCGTGGCGATGGTGCTCACCGGCGTCCGTCATTTCCGGCACTGATTGACGGGCTTCAGACCACGGTGCCGTCCTGTGAGCGCCAACGGCACGGCGTGAAGGTAGCCCAGGGCACCCCCCTGCACGTTACCTATACTACGGCGAAATTTTGAGCCCCAACGGGCAATGCCTGTAAACTTAGTGTTTTTTCAGCCGATTCCCCTGTTTTCTCGCTGCTTTGCGTTGTGATTGGCTTGGCCTTTTAGGAATGAAGATGCCGCTGGGGTCTTTGCTGATGCGTTGGTATTTTCGTCCAGGTCGATAGGGGACGAGGTTGTTGCAGAGT
>JACDEI010000099.1 GCA_013816485.1 Planctomycetota bacterium | reverse complement strand
CCCCTGGGACCGCGGGCCACTGGCCCGCATGAGGACGAACTGCGGGCCAGTGGCCCGCGGTCCCAGGGGCGACGGCACCCGGATTGCACACGCCGTCGGTTGGTGGACCATGCGGCCCTGTGAACACTCCCCATCGTGTCGACGTCGCCCTGGGCGACCGCAGTTACCCCATCCACATTGGCGCCGGCCTATTGGCGCAGGCAGGTGCATTGATCAAACCACACCTGAAGGGTGGTAAGGCGCTGGTGATCGCCGATGCGACAGTGGAGCGTCTGCACGGCGCAACGCTGACCAAGGCGCTGAACGACGCCGGCATCGCGCATGCGGTGACCTCGTTCCCCGCTGGCGAGCCGAGCAAGTCGCTGACCACGGCGGACGTGCTGTGGCAGGCCTGCGCGGCCAACAAGATCGACCGCTCCGGCGCGATCATCGCCCTCGGTGGCGGCGTCAGCGGCGACCTCGCCGGATACGTCGCGGCGTGTTGGATGCGTGGCATCACCTTCATCCAGGTGCCGACCACGCTGCTGGCGATGGTCGACTCCAGCGTCGGCGGAAAAACCGGGGTGAACTCCGCCGCGGGTAAGAACCTCATCGGCGCATTCAAGCAGCCGTCGTGTGTGGTCATCGATCCGTTGCTGATCGCGACCATGGACAAACGTGAATACCGCGCCGGCTTGGCGGAGGTTTTGAAGTACGGCGTGATCAAAGATCCCGCGTTCTTCGCTTGGCAGGAAGCGCATGCTGAAGCGCTCGCCAATGGCGAACCCGCCGCCGTCGCCCATGCCGTCGCCGAAAGCTGCCGCATCAAGGCGTGGTACGTCGCCGAGGACGAGACCGAGCAGGGCGTGCGCGCGCACCTGAACTACGGCCACACGTTCGGTCACGCGCTGGAGCGCGAGACCAAGTACACCCAGTACCTGCACGGCGAAGCGGTCGGCATCGGCATGCGCATGGCGGCGGATCTGGCGCAGCGGTTGGGTATGCTCACCGATGCGACGCTGATCTCGCGGCAGGATGCGTTGCTTCAGCGGTTTGGTCTGCCGACGTCACATCCGACGACGGATGCGGCGGCGCTGGCGAAGGTGCTCACCGGGCATTGCACGCTCGACAAAAAAGTCGCGGCGGGACGGATGCGGTTTGTGGTGCCGACCACACTTGGGCAAGTAGTGACATCAGAGATAAACGACTCGAGAAAAGTCGAAGAAGCGTTCCGTAGCGCGTTGGGAAAGCACTAGTCGGTAGTCATGGCCAAATTGACTTCTTTAAGTCAGACGCGGCCTTCTGAAGAGTCTCACATGTATGTGCGATTCCGCATTCCCATATGCGCACAGACTTCTCTATGATCCGTGTTTTTCCGTCATCATATTCATCCAATTGACGTTCTACTACCTTTGATGAGCGGTTTCCAAACAGCATGCCTGCCAGTGCATAGCTGCCAGAGACTTCAGCATATAACGGAGAGCCGCTGAACCCGGGGAAGGTGGGAAATGAGACTTGGTAAAAGGGCAAGAGTGTTGCCAACGTGGAATCGCTCCGCCTGGGCGTGGCAGTTATGGTTCCTGAATATGCTTGGGGGATCGCGATTAGCTCGCCTTGCTCTATAGTGTGATCGTAAAAACCATACGCGAATACGGGAACCGTGAGCAGCAGTTCTTGAAGTATCGGGGAAGGCCAGAGTGGAGTCTTTGCTGAGATAGTAATGAAGCTAATGTCGAGACGGGGATGTGGGGAAGTGGATTCGACTCGGTGACATATTGTTTCGGTGGGGTGTTGAACCACGAGAATTTCGTCTTGTTCAATACTATCGGTGCAATGTCTGCAGGTTGCCAAGGTTCCATTGTCACCGACGGGGAAGGCACACCCCATGAGTCGTTTCGCAAATGCTTTCCCCCCCATGACCCTGCGGAGATGGAGTAAACGAGGAAGGGCGACATGTGGCCCGATTGACCTGGGATTAATTGCATGGGACTGCCTCATGTGACCTATTGTCTGAAAAAACCAGGGGTCTTCCCCTCCACCCGGCGGAACACGGCACACAGTTGCCGGTCACGACGGAAACCGGGGAGCGCATGGCCGGTATCCTGTGGTGCGAGGTGGTCACGTCGACCGTGGCGATGATCGCCAGCGTCATGCTTTTTCACCATAGGCGACCAGGACGGTTGCTCTACGGTTCACGGTGTATCCCATGCCCAGCACGCGAGCAGACCTCCGTCATCCTGCAGAAGGCTCCATGAACCCGACCACGCTGTTCGTTCTGCTGGTGTCGTTCATCACGGTGCTCGGCGCTGCCGACGCGCCGGCGGCATGTCGGATCGTGGTGGTGGAGAAGGATTCCAAGTGGCCGGTGCCGCTGGTCGAACTCATCACCACCGGTCATGTGCGCTACGTCACCGACAACGCCGGCGTGGTGGCGTTCGATCAGCCGGAGTTGATGGGCCAGGAAGTGTGGTTCGAGATGAAGAGCCCAGGCTACGGCGTGGGCAAGGACGGCTTCGGCAACCGCGGTCGGCGCATCACGCCGCAGCCGGGCAAGACCATCACCATCGAGATCGAGCGGCAGGTGCTGGCGAAACGCATCGGACGGCTGACCGGTGGCGGATTGTTTGCGGAGAGCCAGCGATTCGGTGACTACGCCGAGTGGAAGGAATCGGGCATCATCGGTTTTGACAGCGTGATGTGCGTGGCCTACCAGGGGAAGCTGCTGTGGCTGTGGGGCGACAGCGGTATTCCGGCTTATCCGCTTGGCATCTTCAATAGCGCTGGCGCTCGCTCCGATCGTCCGGCTGCGGATATGCTGGTGCCGCCGCTCAAGGTGCCGTTGGATTATTTCCGTGATGCGAAGGGCAAGCCGCGCGGCATCTCGCCGTTGTCGGGCGATGGGCCGACGTGGGTGTTCGGCATGTTGGCGATGACGGACAAGGACGGCAAGGAACGTGTCGGCGGCTACTACTCCAAGATCACAGGTTTGCTCGATGCCTACGAGACCGGCCTGACGGTGTGGGACGACCAGAAGCAGGAGTTTGTCCGTCACCGTTTGTTCTGGGAAAAATCCAGCGGCAAGCCGCTCACCAAAGCGGTGCCCGATGGCCAAGCGTCGACCTGGCGTGATCCCGCTGGCAAGTCGTGGTTCCTCTTCGGCAGTCCGTTTCCACGCATGCGCTGCGAAGCGACCTTCGAGGCGTGGTCCGATCCATTGCGCTGGGAAACGCTCGAATCCCAACGCGACATCACTGGCGCGGATGGCACGAAGATCAGGCCGCACACCGGCGCGATCGGTTGGCATCCGTGGCGCAAACGTTGGGTCACGGTGTTTATGCAGCATTTCGGCAAGCCATCAGGGCTCGGCGAGATTTGGTACGCCGAGGCCGACCAGCCCACCGGCCCGTGGGGCACGGCGGTGAAGATCCTGAGTCACGAGAACTACACGTTCTACAATCCGTGCCTGCACCTCGACTGGACGCCCGACGGCAAGCCGTGGCTCTTCTTCGAGGGTACCTACACCACGTTGTTCACCGACAACAAGTCGCCGACGCCACGTTATGACTACAATCAGATCCTGTACCGGTTGGATCTGAATGATCCGGGGTTGAAG
>JACDEI010000033.1 GCA_013816485.1 Planctomycetota bacterium | reverse complement strand
GGACAAACCGACAACCAAAACCGCAAGCGAACCCTGATTCCACCCAGGATCAGCACCCGGCGGCTACGCCGCCCCACTGGCCTAATTTTGCTCCGCCGACTGGCCTAATTTTGCTCCGCCCTTTACAGGCGGCGGAGCCTGGGGACTGGGCTCGGTGCCTCAAGGGTTTGAGTCGGGCGGCGTGATGAGGGAGAGGGGCTCGGAAAGCTGGATCTGGTTACGATGGATTTCTGCGCACTACGCCACATTCACGATCGCGCCCCGATCCCGTTGCCGTTTGATGCTCCAGACAAAGAGGCAGCGGAGCAGTTGATTGATCGGGTGAAGGTGGCCCCGTGAAGCCTGCCGCGCCTGCCCTAATCGTTGTTGGCCTCGCTCTCATTGGCGGCTGCCTTTGGGCCAGCCTAGTCCTCCCTTTGCGGACTACGTCGACGTAAATCAGTCCGGATTTCGCCGCTAATCGCGCGCTAGTTGGACCAGCAGCCCTAATATCACCACTTTTTGGGCACTTCGGTTAAAGCATAAACCCCAGCTTTCGCTGGGGTTTATGCCCTTGGAGCGGGCGATGAGACTCGAACTCACGACCTACAGCATGGCAAAAATCGCAGGGGCGTCTTCGTATCTAGCTCCTGGTGCTTGTTTTATGACTTAAGTCGATGAGCGCGAGGCGCTTGCAGCTTGGGACTCCAGTGGACAGGAGAGGACACCAGCGGACCCAACTGCTGCATCTGCTGCACGATCTGCAAAGAGTCCCGGGCAAGGCTTTCCCACGCAAAGGGCCGGCACAAAGGCGCTTCACTCATCGGTGTCATTTCAAAAGGGACAGCGCCTCTTGGCCGATCTCGCGTGGAATGGCACCCGTCTCGGTGAGGTCGTTGATCTCGGCACGGGCCGCTTCGCGAGTGAGCACGCCGCGTTCGACCAGTCGACGGATTTCCGCAACTTGTCCGCGGGCCTTGGCCTCTTCCTTCATCTCAGTCAGCACGTTGACCATACCGGCCTCCTCAAGTCTGCGTCGGAAGCGGGGCGTGTCCGACTCGGGCATCCTGGCGAGTTTCATGGCGAAGGGAAGGAAACGCTCCAGATCGTCCAACGGTCCGGGCGAGCGAGCCATGTGCTCCAGGGCCGCCACCACGGCGTCCACGGCGTCCTGCACCGCCAAGGTCGTAAGCATTGCAGCGACTCGGCTCTGGAGCGATCGGAGACGGGGAAGCTCGACGTTGGTCACCCGGAAGACGCGAACGCGCAGAGCCGCCACGGTCATGCCAGCGACGCTCATGTCCCAACGATCGGAAACTGTCTGGGCACTGGGATCGGTCACCAGCACGACCGGAAAAACCACGGCACCCGAATGGCGCAAGGCAAGATCTGCCACGTACCAGTTCACTCGCCGCAGATCGACCTTCCGGGCTTCGGACCAATGCTCGACCAACAGGATCACTGCTTGGCTGCCATCCGCCCAGGTCGCCAGCAGCGCCACGTCGAGGAAGCGATTGGGTTCGCCCAGATCTGGTAGCGTCGACTCTTGCTGAAGCACGGTGACGGTGATCGGCTTGCCGCGTTCGCTCAGCAATTCTGGAACGAAGACTTCGATGGTCTCGTGCGGGTAGGCAGAGAAGAGCGCTTTGAAACCGCGATCCTCGCTGATGTCCTCCGAATCGGTCATGGGCGGGACCATGATCGACCCACATCATCTGGCAAGGGCGCGGATAAGCAGCACGGCTTCGCCTGATTGCGTTGCGGACAGCGATCACTGCCGCACTCTTCGCCGCCCCATGCCCCTGATCCTGCTGCGTTCGCCCACCACCCGTGAAGCCGATCTGCAACGGCAGCTCGATCTCGCACTGGTGCAATTGCACATCGTTCTGCGGCTGACTGCAGATCGACGGTTGGCATTCACCGACACCGACCGGCGCAGCATCGCCGAGCATGCCAAGGCGGTTGGCTGGAAAGAGGCGCGCGCGCTGCTGATCGTCGCCGCGCTCGGCACCGTGCGCGGATGGTTTCGGCGGTTGATCGCCAACCCGGTGAAAACACGCGAACGACCAAAGAAGCCTGGACGGCCACCGATATCTGGACGCATTCGCAAGCTGGTCGCGAAGATGGCGATCGACAATCCGACCTGGGGCTATGACCGTATCGCTGATGCACTCGGTAACCTCGGCATCGCCATCAGCGACCAGTCGGTCGGGAACATTTTGAAGGAGCGCGGCATTCCCCCAGCAGGCGAGCGTGGAGCACGGCGCAAACGCTGGCGGCATTTCATCAGTGCGCATTGGCGCACGTTGGGGTCGTGCGATTTCTGCTCGGTGCCGGTGATCTCGTTCGGTGGATTGACCTGGGTCAACGTGCTGATCGTCATGCGCCTCGCGACCAGACAGGTGCATATCGCCTGCGTCCATGCCACGCCCGATGACATCGTCATGGCCCAGGTCGCTCGCAGCCTCACCATGGCGGACACCGGCTTTCTGACTCAGCATGGCATCACCCACCTCATTCGCGACCGGGATGGGAAGTATCCGCCGACCTTCGATCGCCTGCTGTTGGGTGCTGGGGTTGAAACAGTCCTCAGCCCCGTTGCCGCACCGAATGCCAATGCCCATTGCGAGCGCTTCATCAAATCGCTCCAGGACGAATGCCTCGACCGGTTGTGGTTTGTGGGTGAGAAGGCGCTGCGTCTTGTCCTGCATGAGTACGTCGAGCACTACCACCGGGAGCGCAACCATCAGGGCGTCGGTCATGTGCTCATCGATCCTGGGCCGGAGGTCAAAATATCCGACGGCGGAATACGCCGCAGGAAACGGCTCGGTGGACTGCTGAACTACTACTACCGGGAGGCGGCATAGTGCGGTTTTGCTGGGAGGTTTGAGTTATTTGACCACACGCCGGTGAAATGCCGCTCTCGCCTGGGGAAAACGCTGAATTACTACTGCCGAGAGGCCGTTTGAGTTTTTTCACAGGACGCGGACTGGCGTGCAGGAAACGACTCGGAGGGCTGCTGAACCATTACTACCGGAAGGCTGCGTAGGTGCTATTTTACCGGGAGAAACGTGTTATTCGACCACACCTTATCCCGGCGCACTTTGCGCAGTACGCCAGCGCGACTCCTAGATCATCTCATGCTGCATGGCCAGCAGTCGACCGAGCACCCGTTCGCCATCGCGCAGGCCGCTGTGCTCGTATTCATTGGTCAACCAAGCCTTGAGACCGCCGATGGCAGAGGCGGTCTGTTCCGACAAGGCGCGGGGAACATACATGTCCTCGGCGTAGATCGCCGCGACAACCGGAACGGTGTTCTTCGCCAGACGCGCGGAATCGTAGAGGACTGGCCAGGTATCGTCGCGGGCCAGTATCTCGGCGGCTTCACGCAGCGGTCGCAGACGTGGATAATCCTCGAACATCCACGGATAGATCATCTCGCCGGTGAAGGATGGCTCCCGGCCGGGTGCCCAATTGGTGGCGGGGAACTCCGCGCGGATTCGTTCTGCCGACCAACGCGAGGCGAAACCCTGCGTGTAGCACATCTCGTGCAGGATGGCGAAGATCGGGTTGGTCTCGAATGGCTGCTGGTTTTCCAGCGCGCGCAGGAACGGATACGACAACTCTTCGCCGCCCGCCGTACGGCAGAAAGCACCATCGAGCAGGTAGTGCAGATTCTCCATGCCATCATCCATGCCGAGCAGGAAGCCCATCTGCTGGAAACGGCGCGGTGTCAGTCGTCCACCGGCCGGCAATGTGATCTCGTGACGGTGAAGGTGTTCGAGGATGCGCGCGCACTGCTCCTGCTGATGCGGATAGCGTGCAAAGAACTTGCGCTGCTTGCGCGCGACTTCGGGATAGGTGTGGCGGTAGTAGACGTCAGGGTGATCGGTGAGCGGAGCCAGACCACCGGTGATAAAGACCTCGCGCAGCGACTCGGGAAACAACGACAGGTAGGTCATAGCGCAGAAACCGCCGTAACTCTGACCGAGCACGCTCCAGCGGCTTTCTTCGCCGAGCAGTTGCCGGCGTACCACTTCGGCATCTCGTACAATGCTGTCGGCGCGGAAGTGGCGCAGGTACCGTGCCTGCGCCAAGGGATTGCCGAGTGATTCAAGCGTCTGCGTCAGGACGACGCTGCTGCGCCCATTTCCTCGCGAGTCGAGCAGCAGGACGTGGTGATCCTCAAGCGCTTTGTGCAGCCACCCATTATCCGTAAGCGGTCGTGGGCCAGGAAACCCAGGTCCTCCCTGGAGGTAAATCAACCACGGCCGATCCGGCGCGGTACGGTTGCGATTCACCACCGTGCGCGCGAACACCGTCAGCGACGGTCCTTGCGGTTGGGCGTGATCGAGTGGCACACTGAGCTCGTAGTCGGAGAGGATCATCCCATGGTGGCGGACGACGGTGCGGGGTGTTGGTGTGGTCATGGGCAATGGTGGTTGGTGAGAGAGGAACCGACCGGCGACCATATCGCGGCATCATTGCCGGCGCCAGATGAGGGGCCTCCGCCGGAGGCGCGGTGTGGCGCGCTGCCACGATGACGGTGCGACACCGACCCCCGGGTTTCCGACAAAGAATAAAGCGGATGGTGCACGGAATCGTACGACATGGCCATCCCCCATGCTTCATCCCACACGCAGACGGCCACCGGTCGGCACCCTCAGCTGTCTGGTCGACCGCTCTTGAACTGAATCCTTGCCTAAGCCCGCGAAAAAAAACAAAGTCTCCCATGCCCGCACGCCAACCACTCGCCACCGCCTCACCGACAGCAGCCCTGGAACGCTGGCGTCGCGGCGTGATGGAATCGCTCAACGACCCGTTGTTCGCCGAGACCATGTTCGATTGTGTGCCGGACGTGGTGTTTTCGGTCAAGGACCGCACCGGCCGCTACATCTGCATCAGCAAGGCCTGTGTCGAACGCTGCGGCCTGAGCGATCGGGCGAAGGCGATTGGACGCACCGCCCACGACCTCTTCCCCAAACACATGGCCGATCGTTACGTGGAGCAGGACGAGCAACTGTTCCGCACGGGCAAGCCGGTGGTCGACAACCTCGACCTGACGCTCTACCCAGATCGAAGTCCTGGCTGGTGCATCACCACCAAGTACCCGCTGCGCAACACCGAAGGCGAACTGGTGGCATTGGCGTGCATCTCGAAGGATCTGGTCGATCCGGGACGCAACAGCCTGGTTGATGAACGATTCGCCCAAACCATCGACTACATCCAGGAAAACTTCGCCGAACCGTTACGCATCCCCGATCTTGCACGCATGGCGGGTCTGTCATCGGGCCAGTTCGAACGACGGATGAAAGGCATTTTCCATATCTCGGCGGTGCACTTCCTGATCAAGGCCCGCATCCACCAGGCCTCCCTCGCTCTCGCCAATGAGAGCCGTCCCATCGCTGACATCGCCTTGTCGTGCGGTTTCTGTGACCAAAGCGCGTTGTCACGGCAGTTCAAACAACTCACGGGTCTAACGCCGCGCGAATACCGCTTGATGATGCGATGTGATACTGACCGCTGACGGCACGCACGAAGACCCGACGCGATTTCGCATGAACCCCCACCGGTGACGGTGCGGTTGGCCTGATCATTGGACGTTTGCGCTTTGGATTTGTGGTTATTCCGCATGGATGTGCCGGTACCAGGGCGAGGAAAACGGCGGCGAACAGCAGCCCTATGTGAAGAAGAAGCGCGCCTTGATCGAAACCTGGCGCAAGCTCTGGGGCCGTGAGTTCCCGTTCAATTTCGTCCAGCTCGCCAATTGGCGTGCTGTGGGAACTGGCCAAGGATTACGGCCACACCGGCCTAAGTGTGCAGCGGACCGCTTCGGACATCGCTCAAACAAGGCTTGGCGAATTTGCCCTCCTCCACGGAAAAATCAGTCCAAGATTCCCAGACAGCTAGGTCCATGTTGGCACATATCCCAGTGGTCTCCAACCCACAGTGAATCCCACCGCCTGAGGTCCTTGTCCTGACGGGAGGATCTGTTGCGTCGAATAGGCCTGCGTGGGCCCCGGTTCCGGTCTGCCGCCCTCGTTATGGAGGTTGTCCGATGTATCCGACGTCTGCTTGTCACGCTATCGCACTGGTATTGCTGCTCGCGGTGGGCGCCACGGCTGCGGATCTACGGCCAGAGGAGCGTCAAGCCCTCGATGCGTTCGATCAGGAACTCGGTGCGCGTGCGGTTGCGGCCCGCAGTGGCAAAGCCGTCGCGAATCCGGATCGCTTGCGTCAGACGGCGCGTGATCGTCGTGTCGTCATGCGTCGTCTGGTACGCGAGGATCCGGAGCAGGCGGTTGCTGCGGCGCTCGATCGTACTCGTCGCAAACAAGTACCGGCGGACGTCCAGAGTGAACTGGAGCAGGAGATCAGCTCCCTCGGCGCATTGGAAGTGCGCATCACCCGACCACAGGACGCAACCCAGCAACCGCAGATCCGTCGCGAAGCCGTGGTCGACGGCGCGCGTTTCGACGTGACCACCTGGGGCGCAGGCCTGAGCGATACCAGCGCGGGTCGACGCAGCCTGCATGGCGTCGCGGTCGATGGCGTACTGGCGTTGCTGCCGGGTCGTCTGCGCGTCTTGAAGGCGGGTGAGCAACCGCTGCCAAGTAAACGATTGGACGATCAACGGTGTCCGGTGTCGGGAAAACTGGCGGGTGCCAATCAGGAACCCGAGGACGGACTTGTTGACGTCATCGTCGAAAGCGGCGATGCGGTGCACGTGTTGTGCCAGGGCGGCCACATCGCGCAGTTGGCTGACGAATTGGCGGTGGCCGAGTCCGGCTCGACGAAATTGGCCAGTAGTTGGACCATGGGCGCAAAGAAGGTGCTCTACGTCATTGCGCGTTGCTCCGACGAAGGCGGGTTTCCCCAGACGATCAGCAGCGCCAATACGATGATGACGACGGTGGCGGCCTACTACAACGCGGCGTCCTGGGGACAGACGACCATGACGTGGACCATCATCGAAGTGGTGCTGCCCAAGACCGCGTCCGAATACAGTGGCAATGCGAATGGCGATACGGTGTTGCTGAGCGACGCCCGCGCTGCCGCGCAAGCGCTCGATCCCCAGTACGCGTTGGCGAACTGGCATTTCGATGCGGTGCGGCACTCGAATCTGTTCGGTGGTTGGGCTGGCCAAGGCTATGTCGGCGGCAAGGGGACCTGGCTGCAAAGCAGTTCGTCAGGTGTGGCGGTCCATGAATTGGGCCATAACTACGGCCTCTGGCATGCCAACTTCTGGAATACCAATGACACCAGCGTGATCGGTGCTGGTGCCAATGCCGAGTATGGCGATCCCTATTCCGAGATGGGCAGTGCCGGTCAGTTCTCCGCCTATGAAAAATGGCGCCTCGATTGGATGCCGACGACCAATGTGCAGGCCATCACAACGAGTGGCACCTACCGCGTCTACGCCAGTGATCAGAGTACGGCTCCGTCGGGGTCATCCATGTTTGGCCTGCGCATCACCAAGGATAATCAACGCGACTACTGGATCTCGCACCGGCGTGAATTCGCCAACAACTGGAACCTTAACGGCGTGCATTTGCACTGGGATCCGTGGGCCATTACCGGCATCGGGACGTCCAACGGCGGTGCGCAGATCCTCGACACCACGCCAGGTTCCGTGAAGGGCAAGACTGACGCGGCCCTGGTGCGCGGTCGTACCTTCAGTGACCCGGCCGCCAACATCCACGTCACGCCGATGGTGCTCAATGCAGGTACCACGCCGATATCAATGGACGTGGTGGTGAAGATCGGTCCGTTCCCTGGGAATCGCAAACCGACGGTGACGGCGACTGCGAGTGCGACCAGCGTTGCGACCGGCGTGAACGTCACCTTCAACGCGACCAGCAGCGATCCGGATGGTGATCTGTTGGCGGTCTATTGGGATTTCGCTGACGATGCCTTTGCCTCGAACACCCTCAGCACCAGCCATGCCTGGAGCACGGCCAAGGACTACCCGGTGCGCGTGACCGTCAGCGACATGAAAGGCGCTACGGCGACAGCCACCATTACCGTGACGGTCGGCACGGTCAGCACCTTCCGCATATCCGGTACGGTCAAAGACAGCGGCGGTACGGGCGTGGAAGGTGTGCGTGTACACCGCGGTACCACTGCCAGCTCGGTGTGGACCAACAGCGATGGTACCTATTCGCTGGTCAATGTGACCGCGGGTAGTTCGACCGTCGCGGCCCAGCGCGATGGCTACAGCTATCCAGCGGATTTTACCAATCCGGTGACGGTCGGACCAAGCATCACGGGCAAGAATTTCACCCAGTCTAACACCGCCCCGACGATTGTGACGGCTGCCGCCGCTAGCCCAGCCACGGTGACCAACACCACCACGACGCTGAGCATTCTTGGTGCGGATGACGGTGGCGAAGCCTCGTTGACGTACCTCTGGGCGACCAACGGCAGTGTGCCCGCAAGTGTCACCTATTCTGCTGAGAATGGTACGAATGCGGCGAAGTCGACGGTGGCGACCTTCAGTAAGGCCGGCAGTTATCCGCTGCGTGCGACCATCACCGACCTGAGCGGACTGAGTGCGACCGCGAATGTCACGGTCACCGTCAACCAGACGGCAAGCACGGTCACCGTCTCGCCAGTCACGCCGCTCGTGCATGTTGGTTCAACCCAGATTTTCACGGCCACTGCGGTCGACCAGTTCGGAGCCACCGTAGCTCCGTCGCCAACCTTCACCTGGACGGTGTCTGGCGGCAAGACCATCAACTCGTCAGGGATGGTGTCGGCGAGCACCACGACCGGTGGACCGTATACGGTCACGGCCATGGTCAGTCGACGAGGAGGCAGCACCACCTTCACCGTCATCAATGATGCCCCCACGATCTCCAGCATCGCCAGCCAGACGATCGCCAAGGACAGCGCCAGTGGAGCGATCGGTTTCACCATCGCTGATACCGAGACCGCAGTCACTAGCCTGACACTGACCAAGGCTTCGTCCGATACGACGGTGATTCCGACATCTGGCATCGTCTTTGGTGGCAGTGGCGGCAGCCGCACCGTCACTATCACGCCAGCGATCAGCAAAACCGGCACTGTCACCGTCACCCTGACGGTGGCGGATGCGCAGGGCCTGACGACTCCACACGCTTTCACGGTCTACGTTGGCGTGACGCCACCCAGCGGAGGCGGTGGCGGTGGCGGCGGAGGCGGAGGCGGAGGCTGTGGTCTTGGCGCAGGTGCGAGCGCCCTCGTGGGATTCCTCGCCTTGCTGTTCCATCGCCTGACGCCACGTCGGCGACGTCTGACCGGCAGTCTGTGAATGATGCCACGCCGTGGTGGTGTCGAGCCCGCAGGCCACTGCACCCACTGCACCGATGGCGGTAGGCTACGCCTTCACACACTACCCGGTCGGCTGCAACCTCTACAACCGTGATGGCTTGCCCGCCTCGCCCTTCTGCTCCGACGACTGGTGAGCAGATTCCACGGCAAATTTCCTACTGTGATGGAGTGTGCTGCCATGACCAACCGTGCATCGACCACGCCACTCCTGCTGATCGCCCTGTTGATGGGTGGACTGGGAATCCGGCTCACTGCTGAAGACGTCACGTTCTTCGTCACCTCCGATCCGCAGGTGAACATCCCCAGGTGGGGCACGGCCGGAACCGAACACACCATCATGGTGATGAACAGTCTGCCCGGGCGCAGCTTTCCGTTGGGTGGTGAGGTCGCGGAACCGCGCGGCGTGCTGGTGCTGGGTGATCTGGTCGACGACATCAACAACCGCGAGAATTGGGAACGCTACCGTCGCTTTTTTGATCCACTGCCGGGCAAGGCGATGCTGCGCTTCAACGCCATCGAAGTCATCGGCAACCACGACCTCGACCTCAAGCTCGGTAATGGCGCCTTCAGCTACGTGCAGCAGGACGTCATCGCCCGTAACCAGACGCGGCCGGAGAAGTTTTTCTACGATCAGGACCACTACCATTACTCCTGGGACTGGGGTCCGCTGCACTTGGTAAACCTCAACGTCTTCCCGGCCGATGAAGCGCGCCCGGTCTACGATCGGCCAGCACCATGGAACGATCCGCACCACGCGCTGACATTCCTCAAACAGGATCTTGCTGCGCGGGTGGCCGCCAGCGGCCGTCCGGTGATCGTGATGTGGCATTACGGTCTGCGCGGCTGGGGGCGCGA
This sequence comes from Planctomycetota bacterium, assembly GCA_013816485.1. Taxonomy (GTDB): domain Bacteria; phylum Planctomycetota; class UBA11346; order UBA11346; family UBA11346; genus BOG-1363. Next base: position 45,751 of record JACDEI010000033.1, on the reverse strand, counting down.
AAAATGGTGGACGCTCGACGATTTGGCGGCGTTACGCGATGTGCTCAAGCCCTACAACGTGGCACTGATCCTGCACGGCCACGAACATGCCTTCGCCCACTACCAATGGGAAGGCTACGATGTCTTCATGTCCCCTTCGCCGCAGAAGGACCGCGACCCGAAGGCTCCCACCCTCGACAGCACACCCAAAGGATTCCTGGTCGTGCGCTTGCAGGGCGAACGACTCCAGGTCGCCCACCATGAAGTCACCGGCTGGGCGCAGACCTGGGAGAAGACCATCACGTTGGGCAAACCATGAAGGCCGTCAGGAAAGCCAGCTCTCTCAATGGGAAGTACGTCAGTGAGTGGATGGCATCGCTCACGCCGTCCTCGCACCTCGCGCCGTCTGTCAGTCCTTAAACGCGCGACCGCGAACGATCACGACCGTGGTCCGCCAGCACCCGGCACCTCCAACTGGTTCTTCAGTCGAGTGAAGTCGTCGGCCGCACGGACACCGGCGCGTGTTTCCTTGAACGCCTTCGCCAGATCGCGGTAGCCGGTGGCGACCGCCACCAGCTTGTCCTTGGCGGTGCCCGCCTGCAGTTCGAACACCAGCAGCGTCTTGTATTTCTGCAAGGCATCATGCTCACGTTTGAGCACCGGGTCCTTGATGATGTCGCTAAGGGATTTCACCGCCGCCTTGCGCAGCTTGGGGTCGGCCTGTTGCAGGTATTCCTGGGTGACGAAGTCAGCATAGGCCTCGACCTGATCAATCTGGTTGGGCATGGCCTGGATGGCATCGAACCGAGCCTGGAAGTATCTGGTGTAGACCGCCGCTCCCTCTGCGCCCTCCGTTATTTGCGGCAGATTGAAGAAGTTGACGCTGTAACGCAGTGTCACCGGAGCACCGCTCTTGTCCTTGAGGCCGGTCAACGTCACGACATAGGTACCTGCCTGTCCCAGCGCGAACTCCGCCGGCCGGAAGATCACGGCAGGACCACTGCCGAAACCGCCGGTATCGAGATGGAAGTAGTCGAGCTTGAGCGCCTCGCCCTGTGGCATCGCTTTGGCATTGGTCGCCTGGATGGTGACCGTGAGGTCCGTCTGCGCTGGCAGCACATACTTCTTCAGGTTGGGTGAAATGCTCCACGCGTGCCTGGCGCCGAAGAATTGCACCGGCATCGCTCCACGCGTCGGATAGGTGACACAATCCCAATCAGAGATGTTCTTAAGCGAACCATCGAAGGCATACATCGCCGCGTAGTTCCCCTCCGTGCCGAACGCACTGGTGCCCATGGAGGGATTCAGGATCCACCGCCGATGACCAACGCGGTCGATGTTGTTCTGATCCGAGTCGTCCATCCAACCATCGACGCAACCCGCAGGTTCGGTCCGTCCAGAGAACAGGTTGCTTTGGCCGGCTCCATCCTTGCCGAGTTGGTAGTCGGCGTCACTCATGCCCGGCGGCCGTTCCGGTGCGTGGGTGAGCTTACCCAACCGTGCACAGATCCCCGCCGCCGCCGTGGCCAGTTCGCCTTGACGCGCATTGAAGGCGAGCGTTTCGAACGGCACCCCGCACAGGTAGCGGTATTGGCGCACACGCGCGAGGTAGGTGTCCTGTGCGGAGGCGCCTCTGGATGGCGCCAGCAATTGGAGCATGGCCTTGACCTCGCTGGGCGAACGGCCAGAGGTCCGGTCCAGCGGTTCGGACACGTCGGCTGACGGCAAGGTCGTCAGCATCATCGCCAGCAGTGCCGTACGTTGTGCCCAGGAATGCGTCATGGCGTCACCTCGTTGGAATGGCCGCACCGTGGATCGGAATTGCTCCGAGGCGATGGAATCCCGGGATGCTCGTCGCCGGGATCCGTCACACAGGCCGGGACCTACACACAATGACCGGAGCGGTGAGGATATGTCTCCTCCGTCTGCCTGCCGGAAAGGTAAAAACGGCGCTGGGCGTGCGCCAGAATGACGAGGGCCACGTCACGGCGCACGTTGCATGCGCCGTCGCCGCTCACTCTTTCCACACCTCGATCTCGGTCACGCCGCTCTTGGACTGGTCCTTGTTCTCGAACAGCACGCGCAGCTTTGCGACCGTGACTCGATCGAAGGTGACGGTGTTCTGCGCGCTGCCGAGCGGAGCGGCCGGTACGTGCTTTTCATTCGCCACCGCCACCCACTGGCCATCTTTTTCGATTTCGATCCAGAAACGTTTGGGCGCCTGCACGCCGCCGCGATCGTCATAGAGGTGCACCTCGATGCGGCCGACCTCGACCTCCTTGCCAAAGTCGAAGGCCAGCCAGTCGGTCGGCGTCGAGGATCCGTAGCTGGTCCAACGGTTCACCGGTGTGGGTTTGAAATTGTAACGGCCGTCGTGGGCATTCTTCGGCACGCCGCCGAAGACGTCATGGAATGAGGAGCTGGCCTTGGGGAACTCGCTGCTGCCGTCATTGTAGGCAAGGTTGCCAGCTTTGGGTGGTGGCGCGATGTACGGACGTTTGCCATCACCCCAGGCCTCGATCTCGCTCAGACCGCTAGCCTTGCCGGCGGCGTGCGTCAACACCAAGCGTAGTTTGGTGATCTCGCGCGGCGCGAAACGCACGGCGTTGAATTGGTGACCGGTCAGCGTCGCCGGTTCGCGCGCTTGCCCTGGGATGGTCTGCCAGGCGGAGCCATCGTGGTATTCGAGCGCGTAGGACGCCGGCGCGGTGATGTCGGCGGTATCGTCCAGGAAGGCTAGTTTCACTTGGTCAATGCGCCGCGGCATGCCGAAGTCGATTTCCACGGCGTCGGTGGAACTCTGCGAACCGAGGGTGGTCCAGCGATTTGGCGGATGGATGGTGTACCAGTAGTGCCCGTCGCAGAGCTTGTCGACCGAGCTCTTTTCGCCGGTGAAGGTCGCGGTGTAACGCGGGAAATAGTGCCCATCGTTGTTGACCGCATAGTTAAAACGCACACCGCCGGCCGCCGCTTTCGCTGGCGCCGCAGGCAGGCGGGCCTCCAGCTTGCCCAGATCGGCACGCGCGGCGATCTCCTTGCCGGCGATGAGCACGCGCAGGCCAGCACCCTTGCCGTACTTCGTGCCGTCGCGGTCCCACAGAATGGTGACGCGGTGTCCGCGGTACGGCACTTCGTCGAGGGCGAACCACGGCCACGTGGCGGGTGCCAGCGGATCGATCACCAGACGATCATCATCGCGCGTCTGCAGACCAACTAGGCCGGTGATCACCAGGTCATTGAAGCTGCTGTGGAAGTAGTGTTCGCTGTGGTTGTAGCCATCGTGGCCCTCGAATGAGCCGGTGTCGGGATGCAGCGCTTCGGCAAGGTAGGGCTTGCCGTTCTTGCGGTGCGACGTGCTGAAGATGCTGAGCAGTTTGACGTAGTCGTCGCGCGTGATTGGTGCCGAAGGATACTGTTGCAGCACGTTGGCCATGGCCTTGAGCGTCTGTGCGGTCGAGAACGGCCACGACTGACCGCTCCACCAGCAGCAGCCCTTCTGCAGCAGGAACAGCGGGTCATTGCGTTCGACCGTCGACGGTCCGAACTCGGCATAAAAGTACTGCGGATCCATCAGGAACTTCCACGCCACTTCGCGCCCAGGATCCGGCAGGTTGAACTGCCAGGGAATGTAGGCGTGTTCCTCGCGTCCGTGCGGACTGCCGGCATGTTTCCCCGACTGGTAGGTCAGCGTGTGTTTCTTCACCACGTTGCCTTCCTTGTCCTTCTCGTCGCGCATGGACATCGGGAAGTAGAATTCGCGTTTGGGATCCCACAGCAGTTTCTGCAGGTTCTCCTTCAGGGACGCCGCCTTCTGCTCGTAGGTCTTGGCGAGTGCTTCATCGCCTTTCAGACGCGCGGTGCGGGCGATCGCCAAGGCGTCCGCCCACATGTAGGCGTTGAACCCCGGACGGAATCCCGGGGCCCCGCGCAGGATGTCGGTGGTCTGGCGACTGTTGATGTTGAACTCCATGCCGTCGTCGTGGCCGTTCTGCCAGAACAAGCCGACCTCGGGCACGAACTGGCGCTTTTCCCAGCCTTCATAGTTCTTCACCAAGTCCGGCAGCAGATCGACCATGAAGGCCTGGTCCGGATGCACCTGATGCACCGACCAGATGCCATCGGTCAGCCAGCAGCCGTAGTTGCGTGGTTGCGCGCCGTCGGTGCGGAACCAGTAGCGCGAGTAGTCGCGTGCATAGGTCGGATCGTGCAGCCAACGCACCTCGTAGAGCTGATGGCCGACGGGACAACTGATCGCGCCATAGGTGCCGCTCCAAAACGGGCGGTCGGTGAACTCGGTAAAACTGTAGCCGGAGTTGGGCGAGCCGTAGGTGATGTGTTTGGTGATCAACTCCCAGCGGTAGTACCAGGTGGTCACCAGTTCGGCATCGGGACACTCAAAGAACGGGATGTTGGCCTTGAACCAAGTGGCATCACGGTTGTCCCAGAAAGTCTGGGCATTGAGCGCCGCCTGCTTGTCGAGCACCGCCGCCGCGCCAGTTGGCGCCACGAGCACACCGCTGATCAGGGCGCCAAACAGGCAGCAGGAACGCAGGGCGGGGGCACCAGAAAGTGTGAGCATAGGAAGGTCCATGGGGAAACGGCGTTGATGTCATCGCCTGCGCTGGGCTGTACGTAGTCAGGGTAACCGATGCAGGCAGGCCAGGCTAGGCCCAGACGCCCTCATTTTTTCTTCGGCACGGCTTTCAACAGATTGACAATCACCTCATCCGTGAGGCTCGCTGGATGACCACGCCATGCGATCTTCCCCGCCACATCGACCAGCACCACATGCGGGATCCCATTCACGCCGTAACTCGCTCCGAGATCGTCACCCTGACTGATGATGTAGCTGATCTTCTTGTTCTTGATGAAACCCTCAAGGTTCTGGCTGCTGCCATCGGTGTGACCGATGACCACCAGTCCCTTAGGACCGTAGGTCTCATGCAGTTTGCTTAGGTGCGGGATCGAGGCGACACACGGACCGCACCACGTGGCCCAGAAATCGATTAGCACCACCTTACCGCGCAGGTTCGCCAGGGTGATCTTCGCCTCCGCCGGAGCATTGAAGAATTTCTTCCCCCCAAATTCCGGGGCGACTGAACCCTTCTCGACGGCGGCGCAGGCGACCCCGATGGTCGCGAAGGTCAGGAGCAGGGCGAACAGGGCTTGGCGCATGGTGGAACCTCCAGGTGCGGCGATCCTAGACCCATCAGCGCCCGACTCTTGAGCGAATAGCCCTCACCTTCCCGGTTAATCCGCCAAACCAGCGCCCTTCACTGACGCTCACGCTGGAAAAGCGGAGACGTGTAGACGCTCAGGAGCGTTGTTCAGCGACCCTGGGTGCGAGCAGCCATTTCCTGGGGACTGTGGGCATGATCCCAGATCCGTAGCGCGGCGACCGAACCGGAAAACGGCGCGAGGCTTCCTTGTGCAGTGTTCCAGTCGCATCCCAGATACATCGGCTGACCACTGCCCGTGTTGAGCGACACCGCCCCGCGACTCGCGGCCAAGCGACCATCGACGTAGCAGCGTACTTCGCCATCACTGCCACCGGTATAGACCCAGGTGACGCGGCACCAGGTTCCGACCGGCGGCGGTTCACTCCACGCCAGCGTCGGTTTCCCGCCAGCGAAGGCCGATGGGTAGTCGTTCTCATGTTTGCCTACTTCAGGCGGCTTTACGGTTCCGACATTGCAGTTGACCATGCGCGGCAGGCTGTGACGCGCGTTGAGGTGCATCGTCAGCGTTGGGGCGAGAGCGAATACCGTTTCTAGCTTTTCGAGTTTGGCTTGGTGCAGCTCAACCTCGATAGTGAACGGCTGGTCGCCGGTCACCGTTAAGGGTGTTGCGATGTCGCTGCGCAGGAACGTGGTGCGGCCATCGAACGTCACACCCGTGCGACCAGCAACCGTTTCGATCTGTGGCGCACGCGCTGGTTCGTTTTCTGGCGCGAACACTCCACCCAGGCTGCCGCGGTTAGGCCAACTCGCGACCTGACCTTCTGGCACGGTGGTGGGATCAAGCAGCACCAGCCAGTCACCGCTGGTTGGAACCGCTGCGCCGCTCCGCACGAGGGCCGTGATCGCAGCAGCATCGAGCGCACGCGAGCCGATCGCCACACCGCCGAGGCAACCGTTGAACCACGTCTCAACTCGGCGTTCGCTGTTGCCGGCACCCAGGAAAAATGGCACGTCGGCGAGCAGATCGAGTGCGACCTTCTCCTCGCGATTCATCTGACCGTCGATGAAGAAACGCAGCGTCCCGCCGCCATAGGTGATGGCGACGTGATGCCAGCGCATCGCCAGGAACGCGGGCAAGGCATTGCGCGCTTCCTTCACCTCGGTGATGCCACTGCGGTAGCCGAACTCGACACGTTGTTTCTTCTGGCCGTGGACGAACAGGCCGCCATCCGGTTGCCAGTTCCACAAGAATTCGGTGCCGCCCTGATCGCGCTGGCCGAACGACAACCAGGTGTTCGAGCGATCCTTGGCGCTGCTGCCCGGAAGTTCCTCGGTCAGCACCCACGCCGCGACGGTGAATCCCTGACGCAACGAGGCCGGTACCAGCGCGGACGAGAACAGACTGCGTTCACCGTCGAAATTCACCGCCGCCCGACCATCGCGCCGTTCCGCGTACGGTTGGCGCAATATACTGGTCGAACCCGGCACGAACGCGCCGCCCGCTGATCCGCGATTTTTCCAACTGCTGACGGTGCCGGTGCCGAGATCCTCGGCGCGGAGGTCGACCACTAGGCCATGAGCAACGCGGAAGGTCCATAGCTGGCCCCGCGCTAGCGGTCTGCCCTCGCCATCGAGCGGATCAACGCGCCACGTATACTCCTGCCCTGGCGTGAGCATTGGGCTCCACTCGCCTGGACGATGTTGGCCCTGATAGATGGCCTTGGTCGTGCGTTCAGCCGTCGCCACCGCCGCGCGATCCAGCCCGAGGTATACATCCGCCGCGCCGGCGAACGCGCCGACACTCCAACTGGGCATGAGCCCACGGGGAGATTCGATCAGGGCACCATCCGCGGGTGTCGGTGCACCAGCGCGCACTGGACCGGTGCGGCGCGCGTTGGCAGCAACCTGTGCTGGACTCAGGACACCACGATGCACGCGCACCTGGGCGATGGCACCGTTCAGGTGCCCGCTCCAGGTCTTGCCGTCCCAGTGTGCTCCCAGGGACAGACGAGGTGCGCCGCTGAGCGGACGAGCGGGCGGCGGCGGTAGTGTCACTGGCTTGCCGTCGACATAGGCGGTGCGTCGTCCGCCATCACTGGCCACCACCACGTGATGCCAACCACCAGGTGGAATCAACGCCGCCGGAATCAGCAGGTCACCCCACTGCGCCACCACCGCCGTGGCATCAGGACGCGACGCGACGCTGACCCAGGCTTCGATGCTGGCCGATGCCGGTGGCGGCGGCAGCACGGCACTGGCCAGACGCACCTCGTTGGCGAAAGCCAGGGCATCAGCGCCAGCGTGGAAGACCGGCAATGGGCCACGCCCGCGCACGTCGCCCTGCTCGTTATAGAGTCGTCCACCCAGGATCCCGCGGTTGGCCCATGACCGCACCCACGGTTTCTGCAACGATGCCGGATAGGTCGGCCATACGTCGACCTGTTGGTAGGGCGCCAACGCATCGGCGGTGAGATCGATCAGCAAGGTGTCAGCGACTGCACCTGCGTCGCGCAGAAACCACTCGCTCTGTTGACGAATGTGCGCGATTTGCAGCGGATGCAGATGGTAGGTGTAGACCCGTAGGTGCGCGAGCGCGCCGCTGAAGCCGCGGCCGATGGTGATTCCCGCGTCGCTTGGCAGCGCGAGCGTCACCGTCGCTTGGTGATCGATCACGCCGTCAACATAGGCCGTCAACGTGCCGGGGCCGTTGGCCAACCCGCCGCCGCTGTAGACGAATACCACGTGCTGCCAGCGACCGGGCACCGCTGGCGTCTTCCAGCGCCCGGTTTGGCTGCCCAAACGCCATGCCTCACCCGCTGCGCCCCAGCCGAACCACGCGGCCGGCGCAGCGTTTCCACCCCACTCGATCAACGTCTCTTCACCACTGGCAGGCTGATGGCGCTGCACCCAGCCCTCGACCGACCACGAGCGGTTGCCATCCAGCGCTTCCCAGGTGGTCTGATCCCAGCGCAGCGTGGCCTTGCCATCAAAGGCGATCGCGCTGACGCCGCCGTTCGTCCCAAGGCGCGGTTGCCCATGCGACACGAAACGACCAACCGTGCGCGCGAAGCGTCGCCAACCTTGCTCGTAGTACTCAACCCCGCCGCCGTTGCCCCATGCACGCAGCACGCCATCAGGAGCTGCATCGACCGCGCGCAGCGGATCAAGTTCGATGAGGGTGTCGCCTGGAAAATAGTCGGCCAACAGGTGGAACATCCGTGGGTCGCTTTGGCGCAGGATCTCACGTGGTGTGGTCGCGCCGACATCCCACGTGCCATCGTTGAGCCATCCCGAGGTCCACACCGCGAAGTTCTCGTGTTTGTTGACCGCGCCGTAACCGCCCATCCATTTCCGTTCGCGGTAGTTGGCGATGAAGTTCTGTTTATGCCGTTCCTTGAAGGTCGGGTCGAGCCACTCGCAGCCGTACATATGGAACTGGTGGCCCATCTCGTGCATGACGATCGCGCTGCGCCGCGCGATGGAGTACGCTCCGCCGTAAGCCGCACAGGTGAACTGACTCCAGCCGTTGCCCGCGCTCCACCCTGGACTCTCCGGGGTCGACAGGTGGCACGCCGCGTTGGCGGAGGCTAACGCCTGCACCACATCCGGTCGTTTGGCGGTCAGCTTCATGATCGAGTACCGCGCTACACGCATGTACTCGTCGAGGGCATCGGGCGGGCAGATGATGGGGCTGCCCGGCGCTTGCAGATAACGCCCGTAATAGCCGTCCTGCCGCACCGCGACCGGGAACGGCTCCGGCGCCGGACCGTCGTCATCGAGATCGACCGGTGCGGTGGTGAACGACCATACCGTGCCTGGGATGCGAAGAGCGGACTTGCCCTGACCCAGCACCTGTTCGACGCGCCAGTGGTAGGTCGTGCCCGGTGTGAGACGTGCGAGCGGCAGGTAAGCGGGTTTGCCGTCGTCGTGTTTCTCGCTGCTCTCGGGCGCCGCGGAGGCATCGCCGCCAACGGCGCCGCCACGTGCCGCCTGACGTTTGCTCCCGAGCAGGTGACGCGTGGTGATGAAGGCCTCGTCATGCCCAGGCGCCAAAGTCACGCTCGTGGCGCTGCCGGCCATCACCGCGGCGGCATCAGTACCGAAGATCAGGCGCTGTTCAGTAGTCGCACTGCCTGGGCTCCAACGCAGCGACACCAGATGACTGCGGACCTCGCCCGCCGCATGAGCAGGGTCGGGGTTGCGTGCACCGCCATCAGTCGCGGTGAATTCCCACACTGGCATCTGCGCGGACATGGCGCCATCCGGCACCACTTTCCAATAATAATGCGTGCCATTGCTGAGTGGTTTGGGCGTGCACAACGGATCCTTCACCGTAGCGATCAGCGCTGCCGGTGCTCCCTGCTCGACCGCGGTCCGATCGGAGGACAAGTACACACGCCCGGCAACCGCCGTCGCGGAAGCAGGACGCCAGGCGAGCACCGGCGTGAGTACGTCCAGCACCTGACCGTGATGCGGCAGCGGATCCGCTGGCGCCAAGGCGGCTACGGGCGTCAGTGAAAACTCGTGGGTCGACAACACCCGGTCATAGAGCGCCAGGCTACTGATCGCACCGGTGAAAGGTTCCGACGGCCGCGCCATCCACGAACCTCCCCAGGCATCCTCCCAGTAGGCGCCAACAAATGCGTGGTTGTCCGCCAACGGGCGTTTATCGGTCTTGCGCAGCGGACGTTGCGTGACGAAGCGCCCATCGACGTACAGGGTGACCTGGCCGTGATCCTTGTCCTTACGATCAGCTGCACTGCGTTCGATCACATACACCAGCCGATGCCACTGACCAAAACGCGGGTAGCTTGCTGGAACGAACTCCACCTTGTCGCCATACCAATCGAGCGCCTTGAAACAGCCGTAGCTGAATTGCACGCCGTCCTTGCCCGCGAGTGGCGCGAAGGCCAGCAAGGTTTCACGCGATTCGGCCCGCTCAAGATTGCAGACATCGACCACCACGGTCAGTGAACGGGCATACAGCTCACTGAGCGGCATGATGAAGTCGGACACCAGCGCTTGGTTCTCCAGCGGAACGGTCCAGCGCGGGTGGGCGAACAACACCGCCTTGCGCCCGACGATGGTGGAGACCTGTGGACTCAGGTTCATCGCCACGAAGGCGCCGCCCAGACGACCACGGTTGGGCCAACGCATGAGCGGTCCATCGGTGAGCTGCTCGGCGCTGAGCTCGATCACCGGTGCGCGACCGTCACCGAGTGCCGGACGCGCAGACTGGTCAGGAATGCGACACATCGCCCGCCGCAACGCCGCGGCACTGCCGCCTTTGCTCCAGCCGGGTTCAAATTCGCGTACCACCCCATCGACCATGCGGATGCGCGCCTTGCCGTTGACCAGGCCGACGAGGGTACCAGTGAACTCACCCTGGTCGGCAAAGTCCCACGCCCGTTCGCCAGCGACTACGGGCGGCACCACGCTGACGTCAGGCAGTTCCGCCGCCGGAAGAGCGAGAGCACCCAGACCGATCATCAAACCTGCCAGCACCTGCCGGCTCATCGTCACTGCGGTGTACGCCATGGATGCCCCTCACCAGCAGTATACCCGCCGACAGGGCGTTGCTTGGTTGGTAGGCACTCGAAGCGCAGATGTTTTCGTCAAATGCCGGAGCCGGTCCGACCAGCGGAGCGGGCCTCGCCGACCTTAGGCAGGAAAAACTCGGGGTTTGTACAAACGCCACGACTCCTTGGGTTTGGGAGATTCCCGCGAACCCTGGCCCTGCATTCAGCCTAGAAAAAGGGTACCATCTCGGCGAGACTACCGCTGACCGTCCACCCACTTTCTAACGTTCATTATCCGCACCGATGTTCATCCACCGTTCCTTCCTGCTGCGTTTGTTCCTGGGCAGTGCACTCGCCCTGCCATGCGCAGCGCTGGCGAACGCGCATGGCGATCTCGACGGCATCATCGCCTCGGTGTCGCAGGAGCTGGCGCAGGCACCGAGCGTGGAGCTGCTGCTGCTGCGCGCACGATTGCACCTGGAACACCGCGACCACGTCAGCGCGCTGATGGACTGCGCCCGGGCACGAGTGATCGCCGGGGAATCCGCAGCCGTGGCGCGCTGCCTGGGTCAGGTACTGCTCGCTGACGATCAACCAGAGGATGCGATCGCTGCCTTCGAGCGTGCCCTGAGACAACACCCGCAGGACGGTGAAACGTTGGAGCTGCGTGCACAGGTCCTGCGCCAGCTCGCACGCGATGAGGAGGCGCTTGCCGACCTCGACCGCCGCGAGAGTTGCCTGCCGCACCCGCAACCGCAATACTACCTCGATCGTTTGGCCATGCAGCGTGCGTTGAGCCGTGCGGTGCAGGAGCAACTCGCTGGCATCGACCAGGGACGCCGGCGCTTCGGCACGTTGGTGGTTCTGGAAGAGGCAGCCCTGCGCTGCGAAGTCGACCACGGTCTGCTTGATGCGGCGCTCGCCCGCTTGCAGCACTTGGCGACCACCGCCACGCGTCCGGAACCATGGTTGCTGCAGCAGGGCGATGTGCTGCGCCAACTCGACCGCCCGCAGGAGGCCCAGGCCGCCTACCGCGCCGCGCTTGCCGCCCTTGAACAGTTGCCACCGGCACGACGTCAGACCGCTGCCACCAACGCGCTGGCCGCACGGGTGCAGGCGCACCTCGCCGATCTCACCCGTCCTCCTCTGGAGCCGTGACCGTGAAGACCCCACTCGCCATCTGTCCACTGCTCGGCGTGCTGTTGTTCGCACTGCTGCCGAACGGCTGCGGCCAGTCATCAGCGCGCGCCGCTGCTCCGGCGAATGTCACGCTCACCCGCGGACCGTACCTCCAACTCGGCACTCCCACCAGCATGGTGGTGCGCTGGCGCACCGATGTCGCGACTAGTAGTGTGGTGAAGGTCGGTGATCAGCCGCGTGGGCTCGACCGCCTCGTCACCGGCAAAGCCCCGACCACGGAACACGAGTTGGTCATCAGCGGACTGAAACCAGATACACGCTACTATTACAGCGTGGGCGATGCCGTGCGCACGTTGTCCGGCGATGCGACCCATACCTTCGTCACCGCGCCATTGCACGGCACGCCCAAGGCCACCCGCATCTGGGCCATCGGCGACGCCGGCACGGCGAACAAGGATCAGGCTGCAGTACGCGATGCCTATTACGCCTTCACCAAACAACGCGCGACCGACGTGTTCTTGATGCTGGGCGACAACGCTTACGAGACCGGCACGGACCAGGAGTACCAAAGGGCCGTATTCAACGTCTACCATCAGCTGATGCGTCAGACGCCGGTGTGGCCGACGCTCGGCAATCACGACGCCGCCCACGGTCGCGAAACCGACGCGCGCTATCCCTACTTCCAGATGATGACCTTGCCGCAACGCGGCGAAGCCGGCGGCCTAGCCTCGGGCAGCGAGTACTACTACTCATTCGATCATGGTCCGATCCATTTCATCTGTCTCGATTCACAAACCGACCGCCGCACACCCGGCAGCGCGCAACTCCTCTGGTTGGAGCAGGATCTCGCCGCGACCAAGCAGCCATGGATCGTGGCCTACTGGCACCATCCGCCGTATAGCCGGGGCTCGCACAACACCGACAAGGACAAGGAATCGATCCAGATGCGAGCCCACGTCCTGCCGCTGCTGGAAGCTGGTGGTTGCGACCTAGTGCTCAGCGGCCACAGCCACTGCTATGAACGTTCGTACCTGTTGAAGGGCCACTATGGCGACTCCAGTTCCATGACTCCGCAGATGAAGATCGACAGCGGCACCGGCGCGCCCGCCACACCGTACCGCAAACCGGCGGTCGATCAGGGCACGGTGTACGTTGTCGCCGGTTCGTCGGGAAAAATCAGCGGAGGGAAACTCAACCACCCAGCACACGTGGTCAGCCTGAACAAGCTCGGCTCCCTGGTCGTCGACGTCGACGGCGAGCAGATGAAAGCCGCGTTCCTGCGCGAAGATGGCTCGGTCGATGACGCCTTCACCATCATCAAGAAACCGGTGGCGGACAAATGATCAGGCAACCTGCCGCGTACCCGCTTGGCGCCATCACGCAGCGGACACGTCGCGCGCGGTCCGCCGTCCTGGCACTGCTGCTGATGCTGTTCACGCCGGCATGGTGCTGTTCGGTCCCGGTGTTCCGTTATGCCCTCGAACGTTGGCCGCCGAGCACCTATGAGCTGTGGCTCTTCCACCAGGGCCCACTGACCGCGGCGCAGCAGCTGTTGGCCGATGACCTCGACCGCGAAGTGCTGCAGGGTGGCGCGCAAGCCAACATCCAGATCCAATGGGCTGATGTGAGCGGCGCGCTCAGCCCAGCTGCAGCCAACGCCTGGAACGGGCAGCAGGCCGCCAGCTTCCTCCACGCGACGTTGCTCTTCGCCCCACATGGCAGCGCCAATGGTGTGGCCTATGCCGGCCCAGCGGATGCCACGGTGCTGCGCGGGCTGATACATTCACCGCGCCGCCAGGAGGTGGTCGAACGACTGCTGGGTGGCGACTCGGCCGTATGGTTGTTCATCGATAGCGGCGTGCCGGCGGTCGATGACCAGGCCTTTGAACGTTTGACCGCCACGCTGAACCAGATGGCCCAGGAGCTCAAGCTGCCGGAACCAGATCCCGCCGACGGCGACGTGCGCCTCGCTGACCACGATACGCCGCTCAAGATTTCCTTCCCGGTGGTGCGCATCTCGCGCAGCGATGCCGCCGAACAGGGCCTGGTGACCTTGCTGACGAACGCTTTCTCTCCAGCACCACCGGCCGCGCAGCCATTCACTGTCGCCATCAGCGGCCAGGGCCGTGCCATCGCCATGCTCAGCGGAGATGAAATCGACCCTGGGTACATCAGTGCGTGGTGTGAATTCATCGCCGGTCCGTGTTCCTGCCAAGTGAAGGCGGAACTGCCGGGTTCCGATCTGTTGATGCGTGCCGACTGGTCGCAGCTCAAGGACGGTCGCCGGGTGGAGGAACCCGAGGTTCCAAACATCGCCGCATTGAATCATCTGCAGACTCCGAAAAAACCGCCGGTCGCGCCACGCGCCGGTCAACCCTCACCAACGACCAGCACCACGCCGGCCAACGCACTGCAGACTCCTGCCAGTATACCGTCCGCTCCTCCGCTGCTCGGCAGCGTGGCCCTGCTGGCAGGTGCTGCCTTCGTGCTGCTGGCCGGCCTGAGCGTGTGGTTCCTGCTGCGCCGACGGGGAGAATAAGCGGCGATGCGCCTGGGCACCCTCATCCTCAACGAACTGCGGCATCGCTGGCTGAATTCCGTGCTCAGCTTGGTGACGGCGCTGGTCGCCATCGGCTGCCTGGTTGCCGCACTGGCGTTGTTGCGTGAACACCGCTTGGCGACCGATGCGATCATCACTGCCAAGGAGGAGGAGACCCGCACCCGGCTGGCCGCGCTCGCTGACGACATGCGCAAAATCACCGTGCGCATGGGCTTCAACATCCTGATCCTGCCCAAGGATCAGAATCTGGGCGACTTCTACGCTGATGACTTCGCGCAGAAGACCATGCCCGAGGACTACGCCACGCGCCTGGCATCCTCGGGCGTGGCAACCATCAACCACATCCTGCCGAGCCTGCAGCAACGGGTGCGCTGGACGGAGCGCGAACGCACGGTGCTGCTGATTGGTGTACGAGGCGAACTACCGATCACGAGCGGTGGGCCCGACGCGACGCCCGCCAATGGCACCACCACGACGCCCGCATCACCCAGCAAACTGCCGCCCACCTCCAGCAAACCTGGCGACAGCAAAGGCGGCGACAGCAAAGCCAAGAAACCCCTGCTGCCGAGCGTACCCAAGGGCAAGGCCATGCTTGGGTACGACCTGCATCGCTCGCTGAGCTTGAAGCTCGGTGACACCTTCACGCTCATGGGGCGCACCTTCACCGTCAGCGAATGCCGGGCGGAAAAAGGCACCAAGGACGACATCAGCCTGTGGATCAACCTGAGCGAAGCACAGGAGCTCCTCGACCTGCCCGGTCGCATCAACGCCATCCTGGCGCTCGAATGCAACTGCGCCGCCGAGGATCGTCTCGGTGAGATCCGTGCCGAAGTCGCACGTATCCTGCCCGACACCCAGGTGATTGAGTACGAATCCAAGGCGCTGGCACGTGCCGAGGCACGCAACCGCGCCGAGGCCGAAGGCGTCGCCGCGATCACCGCCGAACGCGAACGGCGCACGCAGCTTGAACAACAGAAGGAACGCTTCGCCGGTGCCGTGGTGCCGCTCGCGCTGCTGGTCTGTGGCGTGCTGATCGGACTGCTGAGCTGGCAGAACGTGCGCGAGCGGGCCCTGGAGATCGCCATCCTGCGTACGCTCGGCTTGGGTACCGGCAGCATCCTGGGACTGGTGTTATTCCGCGCCGCGGCGATCGGGTTGCTCGGCAGCCTGTTGGGGTATGCCGGCGGCCTGCTGGCGGTGAACGCCTGGGCTGGCACGCCAGCGATGGCGCAGGCAGTGCGCGAATTGCTCGCGCCAATCTGGATAGTCACTGCCGTCGTGGCCGGACCGGTGCTGGCGCTTGCTGCCGCGTGGCTGCCCGCGCTCGCCGCCACGCAGCAGGATCCCGCCGACCTCCTGCGGGAAGGCTGAGCCATGACGCTGCTCCTGCATGCCATCTGCAAACGTTTCAACGGTCCAAGCGGCGCGATCCCGGTGCTCGACCAGATCACGTTGGAATTGCAGGCTGGCAGCATCCACGCGATCCGTGGTGCCAGCGGCTCGGGCAAGACCACCCTGCTGCTGATCGCAGGTGGCCTGCTGCGTCCTGATCAGGGCACCGTGCGGATGGGCGACGACGACCTCTACGCCCAACGGCCCGCACGTCGTGCCGCCCTACGTGCTGCCGGGATCGGTTTCGTCTTCCAGCAGTTCCATCTGCTGCCGTACCTGAATGTGCGCGACAACATTCTGGTGCCTGGGCTGACCATGGA
This sequence comes from Planctomycetota bacterium, assembly GCA_013816485.1. GTDB lineage: Bacteria > Planctomycetota > UBA11346 > UBA11346 > UBA11346 > BOG-1363. Next base: position 29,661 of record JACDEI010000033.1, on the reverse strand, counting down.
TGCCGCTGCCCTGCGCCCACGCGCACTCGCACTGGCCGAACGGTTCGGACTCAGCCATCGCCTGGACCATCGGCCGGCAGCGCTGAGCACCGGCGAACGGCAACGCGTCGCCCTCGCGCGTGCGCTGCTGCGCCAACCACGCGTGCTGCTGGCGGATGAACCGACGGGCAACCTTGATCAGGAAAATGCCGCCGTGGTGATGACGCACCTCACGGAGTTCGCGCAGGCCGGCGGCGCGGTGCTGCTCGCGACCCATGATCCACGCGCCGCTACGCACGCCACCCGTCGCTGGCGGTTGGAGCGCGGTATCCTCCACTGCGATGATGCGCCGGTCACCTCGGCCAAGGAATCATCGTGAGAGCAGCCCGCTCCCGTCGACTACGTCTGTTCGGTTTCGTCGCGGTGATTGCAGCGGTGTTGGTGGTCACGTGGCCTGGACGCAGCGCCTCATCAACAACGGGCATCACCGCGGGCAACCACCTGCTGTTGTACTGCGCAGCCGGCATCCGTGAACCAGTACAAAGTGTCATCGCTGATTACGCCAAGGCGTATGGCGTTACGGTCGATGTGCAGTACGGCGGTTCCGGCACCCTGCTGAGCAACCTTGAGGTCGCTCGTCGCGGCGATCTTTACCTCGCCGCCGACGCCAAACACATGGAGTTGGCGACCAGCCGTAGTTTGGTGCACGAGTCGATTCCGCTCGCCCGCCAGCATCTGGTGCTGGCGGTGAAACGTGGAAATTCGCTCAATCTGCGCTCACTTGCCGATCTGATAAAGCCCGGCGTGCGAGTTGCGTATGCCAATCCAGAAGTCGCCTCGGCAGGCAAGGCCATCCGCGCCGTGCTGGAGAAAGCCAACCTGTGGGAACAAGCAAACGCGCAGGCCGCGGTATTCAAGCCGACGGTCAACGATGTGATCAACGACGTGGTGCTGGGTTCCGTTGATGTCGGCGTGGTGTGGGATCCGTTACTAATCAACCAACCGCAGCTGGAAGCGGTGACACTCCCAGAACTCAGCGCACGTCGCGAAGAAATCCGCATCGGTGTGCTGGATTCTTCTGCACGTCCGACGCAGGCGCTGCACTTCGCCCGTTTCATGGCGGCGCGTGATCGTGGCCTCACCACCTTTACCCGGATGGGGTACCAGGCTGAGCCGGGCGACCGTTGGGAGGATCGCCCAGCACTCACGCTCTACAGCGGCGGCGTCAACCGCGTGGCGATCCAGGAAACCCTCCGTGAATTCGAACAACGCGAAGGCTGTACCGTGCGCGTCAACTACAACGGCTGCGGTATTCTGCTCGCGCAGATGAAGGCACTTCCCGACGGCGATGCCTTTCCCGATGCCTACCTCGCGTGCGATGTGTCGTTCCTCGATCCGATCGCCGAGCGCTTCCACGAACGTCGACTGCTGAGTCAGACCGAAGTGATTATCCTGGTGCCCAAGGCCAATCCGCACGCGATCAAACGCTTGAATGACCTCGCCCAACCAGGGCTGCGTGTCGGCCTGTGCAACGCCGAGCAGAGCACCCTCGGTGCGCTGACGCAGCGTATGCTGAGCAAACTCAATCTGGTGGCGGCGATCGAGCCGAATGTGCGCTCACGCACACCGACCGCCGACCTGCTGGTGACACAACTCGATACTGGTTCACTCGATGCCGTGGTGGTCTACCGCGCCAACGCCAACGCCGTGCTCGATCGTCACACTGCCCTGGGTATCAACCTGCCCGAGGCACGTGCGGTGCAGCCGTACGCGGTGGCGAAACAAGCCCAACATACGCAGCTGGCGAATCGACTGCTCGCTGCACTCGATGGCGTGTCGTCGCGCAAACGCTACCTCGCGGCCGGATTCACCCCACCAACGCCATGATTCCGCGCTGGCCAAATCGCGACACGTGGTTTCTCATCGCGCTGGGCACCGCGCTCGGCGGCTACGTGCTGCTCATCCTGGCGATGCTGGTGGTCGATGCTGCGCATACGCGTTTCGATGTGATCTGGCGCGCGGTGCACGATCCGGACATCCTGTTCGCGGTGAAGCTGAGCGTGTTCTCCTGCACCATCAGCGCGCTGTTGTCGGTGCTGGTAGCAGTGCCGATCGGCTACCTGATGTCGCGCATGCGCTTCCCTGGGCGGACGCTCATCGATGTATGCCTCGACATCCCGATTGTGCTGCCGCCGCTGGTCATCGGGCTCAGCCTGCTGATTCTTTTCCAAACTTCGGCGGGGCGCGCGCTGGAGTCGTGGTTCCAGGCGCTGACCGGCAGCGGCATCACTTATGAAGTACCTGCCGTCATCCTCGCGCAGTTCATGGTCGCCTGCGCCTTTGCCGTGCGGACCATGCGCGCAACCTTCGATCAGACCAATCCACGGGCAGAGCAGGTCGCGCTGACGCTTGGCTGCACGCGCGCGCAGGCGTTCCGCCTGGTTGCCTTGCCGGAAGCGTGGAGGGGAGTGGTCACCGCCGGCACCTTGGCGTGGGCGCGTGCACTCGGCGAATTCGGTCCGATCCTGGTGTTCGCCGGTGCCACGCGGCAACGCACTGAGGTGTTGTCGACCACCGTGTTCCTCGAACTGAGCGTCGGCCGCCTCGACACCGCGGTGGCGGTATCGCTGCTGATGATCCTCATCGCCGTGCTGGTACTGGTGCTGGTGCGCCGCTGGGGTGCGCTGGGCGAAGGAGCCCGCTAATGCTGCGCGTCTCCAACCTCACGGTCGAAGCCGGCACGTTCAGCCTGCGTGACATCACCCTGCACGTACCGCAGGGCAGCTACGCCATTCTGATGGGCGCCACCGGTCTCGGAAAAACCACCCTGCTGGAAGCGATCTGCGGCCTGCGCCGCGTCACCCAGGGAAACATCCAACTCGATGGACGGGCGGTGGAATCTCTGCCTGCGCGCGAACGCGGCATCGGTTACGTGCCACAAGATCTTGCGCTGTTCACGACCATGACGGTGGCGGAAAATATCGGCTTCGCCCTGCATATCCGCCACGTTCCAGCCAGTGAGGAACAGGCACGGGTGCAGGAACTCGCCAACCTGCTTGGCATCAGCCGGTTGTTGGAACGTATGCCAGCGGCGCTGAGCGGCGGAGAAAAACAACGCGTAGCGCTGGGACGCGCACTCGCGGCCAAACCCCGCGTGCTGCTGCTCGACGAACCGTTCAGCGCACTCGATGACCAGACGCGTGAAGACATGTATGCGCTGATGCGCACCGTGCGGCAGGCGACGCAGGCCACCGTGCTCCACGTCACCCACAGCCGCAGCGAGGCGCAGGCGCTCGGGGATTGCCGCTTCGTCCTCGACCAGGGACGGATCGTGGAGCACACTCATCCAGCCCCGTCCACCGCCATCTGACGAGGACCTCCGTGCGCCTCACCATCGAATATTGGAATCAGGCCAGATCCGCCGCTGGATGCGATGGTGAAACCATCGAGATCGAACCCGGTGCCGCCCCCGTCGACCTCGTACGCCAGTTGGCTACGCAACACGGTGGCCGTTTACGCAGCCTGTTGCTCGGCAGCAATGACCAGCCGCGCCCGTCGACCATGGTGAGCGTCAATGGGGAGTTGGCGCCGTGCCACGTGCCACGTGCACTATGCGATGGCGACGTGGTTGCGCTGCTCCTCCCAATCGCCGGTGGCTGAGATGTCCGCCGAAGAACCGCCCGATCTGACCGACGAGGAACGCGCCACCTACGAATGGCAGATGTGGGTGGAGGACTTCGGCGAAGCCGGACAACGCCGGTTGAAAAACGCCAGCGTGCTGGTGTCACGTGTCGGCGGCGTGGGCGGTACCGCGGCCTACTACCTCGCCGCCGCCGGCATCGGCCGCTTGGTGTTGGCGCATGGTGGCGACGTGCGGCCCAGCGACCTCAACCGGCAACTACTGATGACCCACGCCGCGATCGGCACCTCGCGCATCGCCTCGGCCGAGAAACGCCTGCGCGAGCTCAATCCACGTCTGGACATCGTCGCGGTGAATGACCAGGTCAGCGATGCCAATGCCTCCGGCCTGGTTGCCCAATGTGACGTGGTGGTGGCATGTGCGCCACGATTCAGCGAACGCCTGGCAATGAACCGTGCGGCGGTACAACAGGGGAAACCGCTGGTGAATTGTGCGATGTACGATCTGCAGGGTGAACTTACCTGTGTGTTGCCCGGTCGCAGCGCCTGCCTCGCCTGCCTGACGCCGGAGGAACCACCGACGTGGAAGCGCGAGTTCCCGGTCTTCGGCGCGGTCGCCGGCATGATCGGGGCGATGGGCGCGATGGAGGCGATCAAACTCATCGCAGGCATCGGCCAACCGCTTGCTGGACGTCTGATGATGATCGATCTGCGTACCATGGTCACCCGCACCATGACCATCGCGCGCGATCCGCAGTGCCCGGTGTGCGGCGTGAAGGCTGAGCGATGACGGGCTGACGTTCACCGCACCTGAAGGCACCTACTGCGCGGACGGCTTGCGCCCCAACAACCACGGCAGCATGACAACACCGTGGTGCCCATGTCGATCAAGCTGATCTGTTCGTCGCATACCGTGTCAGTCGACAGTGGTGCAAGATGGGTGAAGCGCTCGGGAACCCGGATGATCAGCGGCACCCGCGTCCCGAAATCGTAGCGGAACCGTTTTTCCCGCGGCGTCAGACCATCTGAGACAAGATTCCCTGAGGAGAGTCGCGCGACCGCAGACAATTTCGTCCGATACGATCTGATAATGGACGAAGTTCGTTCGTGGTCGTTGCACTTGTAGAATTAACCCACCGACCCCCGGGAAATCACACAAGCATCTGTGGCTTTTTACGAGTCATCCTCCGCGCCCGTCCGTTGCGCTTGAACGCAATGGTCTTCTCCGGCTGGAGGTGTGCGTGATGAATGACAATCGGGTGCAGAATTCTGAACATGTGCGCCCTGGGCATGTTCAGCGCGCGGGCATTTTCCGGCGATGGCTGGTGATCGCCCTGGGCACCTTCCTTTCCGGGTTGAATAGCAGCCCGGCCGTGGAACCGCCGACGGCTTCTCCAGCGCAACTGCCACCATCCGTGGTGCTGGAGTTGGCGCGCACGGATATCGCCCATAGCCGATGGGAGCTTGCCCGTGAACGCCTGCTCGTGCTGCTTCAGCGCGATCCAGGACATGTGCAAGCACAACACCTGCTCGCAGAGTTGTCCGCGCGGATGGAATCCCCGACTCAGCCCACGGATGAGCGGGCTGACGGCCGATTAACCAACGACTTGCTGATGGCGGATGGACGACGTCTGCTGGCGCGTGGCGAGGAAGAGCTGCGGCGTGGAAATCGGCAGCAGGCGGTGGCGTTGTTTGAACGGGCGCACGCTGCCCTGGGGCAAGGCGGCCTCGATCCCTCGCTCATCGAGTTGCGCCAGCAGATCGCAACTCGTAGCGAGCAGATACACCGCCAGATGATGGAGAATCACAGCACCAATCGTGATCAGTCCCGTATCGTCGCCGAAGCGGCGACTTCCATGCAGGTGGCACAGGAACGCCTGCGCTTGCAGGAACGCATCCAGCGCATCAAGGCCCTCGAACAGCGGGGATTCCTCAAACTGGCGTTGGTGGAATGCCGCATCCTTGTGCAGGATCATCCGGATTCATCAGACGTGCGTGCGCTGTTTCGACGCCTGTTGGATGCCAGCCATGAGCAACGGGAACTCGACCTGGACGAACGGCGGCAGGAGATCCACCAGGAGGTCCAGGAACGGCTCGCCCGCTCGCTGATTCCCCATTCCTTCGGCAGCGGCCCACTGTTCCCGACGGATTGGCGGGATCGGCATCCACCAAGCGCATCGCTCCTGGACCAGCCGCAACAGCTTGCCGCCGCGGATGAGGTGTTGCGTGAACGCTTGTTGGGACGCACCAGCCTGCGGATACAGGAACAGGATGCGGTCCAGGTGCTGATGCACCTAGCGTCGCAATCCGGGATCAACCTGATCATCGATCCGCAGGTGATCAACGCCGGCGGCTTGGTGTCGTTGGACGCAACGGACATCACCGTTGAACATGCGCTATCGTGGATCTGTCGTCTGATCGGCACCACGTGGAGTCAGGGTAACGGTGGACTCTACGTCGGAACCCAGGTGGACGATGCCCCAGTCACTGCGTTGTACGACATCAGCGACATCTTGTTCCAGCCACGTGACCAGGTTCCCCGCTGGCGACTCGGCATAGTAGCGAATGACCCAGGAGCAGCGACTCCTGGTACGCTGCTGGGTCCTACGGGCGATGATGAGGCGGCCTCGGCCATCGCACCCGAAGACTTGGTGGATGAGATCACTCAAGCGGTCGCGCCGCAGACCTGGACCAGACCGGACTGCAACATCATCATCCGTCGCGATACCCTGCTGGTGACAGCGCCGGCGTCGGCACACGTCCTGATCCGTGAGTTCATCCGCGCCTACCTCCAGCGTTCTCGCTTGCTGGTGGGAATCAATGCACGCTGGGTGACCATCGCCGACTCGTACCTGGAGGAGATTGGCGTGAAGTGGAGCACCACTGGGAGCCTGCTGACGTTGCCGGGTCCTGGAACCTCGGGCTTCCGTCGTGTGACCTCACAGTTCGACCACGAGGGGGAGCTGATCAATACGTTGCCGGCTGCCGCTCTGGCACCGAACCCGTCGACGGTCGGCAGCGGCTTGAATTTCAGCGGCGTCTTGCTCGATGCCGTCCAACTGTCGGCGGTATTCACTGCGGTGGAACGCCGCCGATGGGTCAATGAGGTGGAAGGCAGTGAGATCGTCACCTTCAACGGGGTACGCGCGCACTGTTTCATCGGTCGGTTCATCTCGTACCTAGGCGGTTATGATGTGGCCGCTGGGGCGGGAGATGGCTTTGGCGCCACGCTGACGCCCAGTGTGTCGGTGTTGCGCCTGGGTGCGTTGCTCGAGGTCAAACCATTCGTCAGTTCGGATCGCAAATATGTGACCATGGAGTTCGGCTCCACCTTGGCCGTACTCCAAGGGTTCAATTCCGAAACGGTACAGGCGATCCGCTCGTATCCCGTCGGCTTCGATCCCCTTGCCGGAAACGGCCAGGGCCAGCCGATCGTGCAGAACGCCGTTCAGAACTTCGATGTCGAGCTACCGAATGTCCAGTACACCGAGCTCCGGACTTATGTGATGATCCCCGATGGTGGCACCATGCTGGTGGGCGGATGGGGGCGTTACATCGAACAGAGCATGTCGGCCAAGATCCCGTTCCTCGGTCACCTGCCATTCCTGGGGCGGTTATTCGGACAACGAGGTCGGTACAGCGACCGCCATCAGCTCAGTCTGCTGGTCACGGTGAATATCATCGACTACTCGGAACTGGAAGAACGGTTCTAGGCGACTGCTGAGACGATCACGGCATCCGCTGCTGGGAACCTCTTGGCAATAATCCGCGCAAGGTTGCCCCATCTGGCGCAAGACCGATACGAGACCGTGGAGTAGTCTCACCGTGCAGGTGCACACATGAACGTCCGTCATATTGCCATGGGTGCCCTGTTGTGGTGGTCCTGCATGGCCACGGTGTGGTCCGCCAGTGAGGTGCTGGAGGTAGCCGGGGTACGTGGTGGGTTGTGTGTCCACCTGGGCAGCGGTGACGGCGCGCTGGTGCTGGAGATCGCCAGCGAATCACGCTGCATCGTCCACGGCCTCGAAGCGGATCCGCTGGCGGTCGCCAAGGCCCGCAACGCGCTCATCGCCAAACGCCTCTACGGGCAAGTGGCGGTCGAAGAGTGGAACAGCGCAACGCTGCCATATGGCGATAACGTGGTGAACCTGCTGGTGGTCGACAAACCCGGACAGGTTTCGCGTGAAGAGATGTTGCGCGTGCTCGCACCTGGGGGCGTGGTGTGTGTGCGCGAAGCTGGAGGGAAATGGACACGCACGGTCAAACCACGTCCTGCCGGCATGGATGATTGGCCGCAGTGGCGCCATGGCGCGGACCGCAATCCGGTGTCGAAGGACACGCTGGTCGACGTGCCCGGACGCATCCAATGGCTGTCCTTCCAGGGCAAACAGGGCAAGGAGATGCTCACTTCCGGCGGTCGCAATTATACCTCGGACAGCGGCCTGCTGCGGGTGCGCGATTCCTTCAACGGTCTGCCGCTGTGGAGCGTCAAGGTCGACGCCAAGATCCGGCCGGCCGCGACGCCGGACGGCGTGTTCGTGGTCATCAAGGGCGTGTTGCAGTACCTCGATGGCGCCACCGGGAAGTCCAAGCGCGAGTATCCCGACGCCGGCTCGCCAACGACCCTTCTGCATGCACGGCATAGTTCCAACAACGTCCTGGTGTCGTGTACCGATGACGCGCTCATCGCCCTCCAGGCTGACGATGGGAAGCTGCTGTGGCGATTGGATCTGGTTGCACCGCGTGCCATCTCGATCGGCAGCAAGCCGGATCAGGTGATCGTCATCAGCGGTGATCCCAGGTCCGCTGCGGCTCCCAGCACGGTGATGGCGCTCGATCTCGTCTCAGGAAAACCGCGCTGGCAGCGGGCGGATCTGCCGTGGGTCAAAACCTGCTACCGCTCCTCTGTCGGTGGCAGCGCCATCGCGTTCGAGGCCGGGCGATATGCCATCCCCAAGGGCATGGATCAGGAAAGCGGCGTGGTCACGGCGGTCCATTTTCTCTCGGCGGCAGACGGCAAGAACCTCAAGGACCATGCTTACATGCCAGCAATGCGCCACGATGAGACGCCGCGCGCGTTTTTCGTCGATGGCAAGGTGGTGATGCACCAGGGGGAGACCAAGAATCAACCGACCACGCTGGCGATTTTCAACGACCTCACCAGCAACCCGCTGATCGTGCCGACGGTGCATCAGCGGCGTTTCCCGCTGTACTGTCATCCACCGGTGGCGACCGAACGTTTCTTCATCTACGGCGAACTGGGCTTCACCGACTGGAAGACCTTCGAACATCGCAACAATCCCATTACCCGCGGTTCCTGCGGTCGCGACAGCGAAGGCATCATTCCAGCCAATGGCCTGCTCTACGTCTTTACCAACAGCTGCAGTTGTTTCTCGATGCTCAACGGAGTCGCGGCACTGGCGACGCCCTATCCGCGTCCTCCGCAGGACACCCATCCGCTGATCACGGGCCCCGCTTTCGGCAACCGCATGCAGGCATCAACCGCCAAGGCAGGCAGCTGGCCGATGTACCGTGGAGATGAATACCGCAGCGGCAGTACCGCCACCACCGTTTCGGCACAGGTGCGCCAGGTGTGGGAAGCCAAACCAGTGCAGCCGGATTTCACCGGGCCCGCGCTGGAGGAGTGGAAGGAATATCCCTTCGCCACCGGTCCATTGACCCCGCCCGTCATCGCCGACGGACTGGTGGTGGTGGCCCAGCCCCACACCCATCGGGTACTTGCCTACACCGCAGCGGATGGCAAGCCGGCCTGGGAATTCACCGCCAATGGTCGCATCGACAGCGCCCCCACCATCGTCGATGGCCTCATCCTGTTCGGCAGTCGCTCCGGTTGGTTGTACTGCTTGAAGGCTGCCGATGGCACGTTGGCGTGGCAGTTGCGCTTGGCGCCAACGGAACAACGCATCGTCCACTGTGGTCAGGTGGAATCTCCGTGGCCGACCGCAGGCAGCGTGTTGGTGTCGGATGGCATCGCCTACGCCAGCGCCGGCCTACATCCGCTGACTGATGGCGGGATGCGGGTCTTCGCCGTCGACATCCGCAGCGGCGTGCTGAAGTGGAAGCAGGTGGTCACCGACATGGGCTACAACGACAACGCCTGGCGCGGGCGCATGGGACTGGACCAAGACTATAGCGACCTGCTGGTGAAGGATGGTGAGCGCATCGCGCTTTCTCGCTGGGTCTTCGATCCAACCAGCGGAAAGAACGAGTACCTTTTTCAGAACTCCTTCTACCGGCTGGGACGTGACGGTGCCTACCTGACGCGTGGCACGTGGTCGTATGGTTATCCGATGAACCGCCCGCGTGTGCGTCGGCCGCTCCAAGTCGGCAGTGGTCAGATGGTTTTCGGCATCAACAAAGGAGCTGATCCATCCAAGTTCAAATGGGAGCCGACCGGTGGCGCACCGATCCGCCAAGAACCCAAACTTTTTCGCCGCGATTTCAAACCCGGTGAAGCGTTCAACGTGCAGTGGGCAGAACAGAAGAACGACACCGAGAGCCGCATCGGTCTGTACTTCCCCGCCAACCGCACGGCGGAGAACTCCACCTGGTCTGCGCCCTACCCGGGATGGGTCGAGGGCATGGTTTTGGCCGGCGACCACCTGTTCCTGTGTGCCGAGGGCAAGCTCAAGAGTTATGCCATCGTGGATGGCGCACTGCTGCATGAGATGCCCATGACGCAGCCGGTGTGGGATGGTTTGGCCGCAGCGGATGGACGGCTCTACGTGACCACCATGGATGGACGACTGCTCTGCCTAGGGCAATGAAGACCAGGGTGCCGGTTCATTAGGACTGCCAAATCGGAGACTGGCGAGCCCTTTGATCCTCCGAGAGAACGTCGTGCCGGGTCGCCCTTGCCCGTTCCGACCGAACGGGGTACCAAGTCACCGATGGATGTCCGTCGTTTCTATGTCATTTCCCCACGCGGCGAACAGGGGCCGTTCTCCGTCGAGGAATTGAACGAGGAGTTCTCCGCCGGGCGCGTCACCCCGCAGCAACAGGTCCGCACTGGCATGGGCACCATGCTCGGCACCGTACGCGAGGTGCTCATCGCTCCCGAAGCGTTGTGGAACACCGCCGAGAGCGGCTCCGGTCTGACCGCAGTGGCGGTCGCCCAACGGCGCACGCGGATGGTCTCGCTGGTGATCCTGGGCCTGACGCTGGTGCCGGCGTTGTTGGTGATGTTTCTGCTCGGTGATAAACAGCCGGGGAATACCGGTGGATCGGCAAGCGCTTTCACCGCTCCCGCAGCACCGACGGGGCCTACGCCCAGGGTCATACCACCGCCACCGGCAGCGGTGACCCCGATCCCCAGCACGTCGTCACCGTCCGCCCGCCCCGCCACGGCCACCACCACCCCGTCAACGGCATCACGTTCTGAAGCGGCAACCAACACCGGTGTGGTGCGGCAGCAGGCGAATGGCGTGCTGACGCTGACGGCCACGAGCGCGATCATCACCAGCGAGGGCGCGCGCCTGCAAGACAAGGGCGGCGACAACCCACACATCGGTAGTTGGAACAACAAGGACGGTGGTCTGGAATGGAACTCGCACATCACCAAACCGGGGCGCTTTCGCGTGGTAATGACCTATGCCTGCAACCGCAGCGGTGCTGGTGCGATCCTCACACTGGCGGCAGGTGGTACTTCCCTCAACGACACCGTGCAGGACACCGGCTCGTGGAACATCTACAAACCGCACACGCTCGCGCGGGAGTTGACCATCGCCACCTCCGGCCCGGTGACGATCTCGTTGTCGCCGCACGAGAAGAAAAGTTCAGCTTTCATGAAGCTGTCGGGCATCGTGCTGACGCCGGTGGACGGCCCGCGCTGAGCCGTTGGCGCCCTGCCCTGGCTCAAGTCCTCGAACAGTTCCTGTAAGGGACGACATCAACGGCCAAGACAGATGACCTTGCCCGAGGCGGTCGACAGGTAGAGGCGCCCATCCGCTGCGGCCAGACCATCGAATACCGGCTTCTCCAGCCGTTGTTCGCCGAGCTTGGTACCATCATCGGTCGACCAGATCTCCAACACACCCGCCTGCGACAGCAGGAACAGTTGTTTGCCAGCACAGACCAAGCCGTGGGCGACGACTTTCTTGTCGTTGTCGACCTTCCACTTCGGTCCCAGGCCCAGGTAGCGCGTCACCGGCGAGGTCGACGGCAGCTTGGCCATGTCGATATCCTTGTCGGCGTCGGCCACCGCCCCTTCGGTGTCGGCAAAGGTCTTGCCTTTGGTGAAGTCGACGCGCATCAGCCGCGCACCCGGTCCTCTGGGCAGCAACGTGGTGAACACCGCTGAACCGCTGGTCACCGCCAATGGGGTGCGATGGTCCTCACGCCGTGGACCATAACTCCAGGTGCGCCGCCGCATCCAGACATTGGTTTCCGGGACCTCGTAGAACGCGCTGAGTTTGCGCAGCTTGGGCGCACCGGTGACGAGATCGAACTGCCACCGTGAAACCGCGACGCTGTTGCCGTCACGCACCGGCAAATCGAATGCCTCGTATTCGCGGATCGCCGTGGTGCGCCAGGGATTGTCGCTTGCCGCCAGCGGCGGTGCCGAGCCATCGCTGCGTGGGGTGGTCCATCCCTCACGCTCTTCGTAACCCAGCGAGGTGTACCCCTTCTGCCATACGATCGCTCCGCTGGCCGGTTCTATGCAGAACACCAGCACACCACTGTCAGCCTGGGGATGCAGGCCAGCACCAATGTAGAGCTTGCCGTTAATGATCACCGGGCTGCCTGGCACCGGGGTCGCTGACTCGACCTGACCGAACTGGGAAATACGACGATCATCCGGCGCCAGACGCAGACGCCACGACAACTGTCCGTCACTCGCGCGCACGGCGAACAGCCACCCACTGCGGGAACCGAACAGGCACAGACCGTTGTGATAGGTCGGTGGGCCATCGATACGACCGTTGGCGGTGAAGCTCCACTTCGGCTGGCCACTGACGGCGTCGAGCGCGAGAATCTGATGACTGTCGGGCTGCGCGACGAACACCAAGCCGCCAGCAACGGTCGGCGGGGTGATTATGCCCGAGAGGTACTGGTGTTGCAGCCATTCGGCGGCGATCTCATCCTTGGCGTAGTCGGGCGTGGGGATCTCACGTGTCCACAAGACTTTGAGCTGGGTCGGCACCTCCCTGGCCACCGCACCGGTGCGCGACGCATCATGGCGGTACATCGGCCACTCGCGCGCTGGATCGGCAGGTGCGCCGGTGGCACCGAACGCAGAGCCCTTAACCAGGGGATGTGTCGGAGTCGGCGAGGATGGATAGGCCATCGCCAACGCGGAGTTGCCATCGAGCATCGGAAAACACACGCAGTGTTTGGGATGGACGTAGAGCAACCCATTCGCCGGCAGGTAACCGACACGCATGCCACAACCGCCGCGTGTGATCTGATTGGCGGAATGCTGTTGGGTCTTAAGATCGGTAAAGTTGAGCTGGCCATAGATGTAGAAGCGCTCGGTGATGGTCGGCGGATAACAGTGGCCGAATCCGCGGTCGCCCACCGCATTGTCATCGAAGATGGTCTCCTTGGTCAGATCGCTCACCGGATTCATTACGATGCCACTGCGTTGATCCTTGTCCTTCATCACGTTCGCATTGCGCAGCAAGTTATGGTTGACCCAGTAGGCGACATTCCACTCGCCATGGCGCGCGGCGGCTCCGCCTGACTCCAGCTTGTCATTCACCGTGCTGCCATTTTTTGCTGACAACACGATGATGCCGCCTTTGCGCGCCTTCGGATTTTTTTTGTAGTACTCCTTGTATCCCCCGGGCCAGCGGCGTGGCACCTGAAGTTCGAAGGCCAGCATGTCGTAACCCTTGGAGATGCCGACCGCGAGGGCCGGCCACGGACAGGGATCGGTAAAGTCGCTACGTTGCCACAAGACCTTGCCGGTCTTCAAGTCGCGAGCGAAGATCTCCACCGCTTCCTGTTTCACGAAATCGCCAGTTATGTAATAGACGCCGCTGGCATCGGCGACCAGATGCATCGGCAAAGAAGCGGTTTGTTTCCACAACAATTTCCCGCTGCCAGCATCCAGTGCGCGCACCGAGGTCATGTCCGCCAGCACCAGCGTCCCTGGCCCATCACCATCCTTGACCAATCGCACGAGCAACGGCGTGCCCGCCTGTTCATAGGTCTGGTCGAGCTTCTCGTTGGTGGCGTTGTGTGCTTTGAACACGCCATCCGGCGTGGCGAAGTAGACACGATCGCCATCGGCGACCATGCGGTCGAGATTGACGTAACCCGCCTCCTTCTCCTCCTTGCCGATGCCAAGATCGGCACGTTTGCGCCACAGCGGCATGCCGTTGAACGCATCACGCGCCAGGACCTCATCCCGTTCGTAGGCAAAGATACGTCCACCAGCGTAAAGGGCGAAGGTGCGCTCCGACACCACATCGCGACCGAAGGTCCATTGCACCCGCGCCGGCACGTCGACCAGCCGGTCCTTCGAAACCATGTTGCCATCCGCGCCATGGCGCCAATGCGTCCACTCACCCATGCCCTCGATCCATGGCTTGGTGGTGCGTTTCCAGGTTGTGCCGCTGCGAGCGGCGATTTCACCCAGTGGTCGCACCACACGCAGCAGTTCCGTGTCAGGAATGGTGGTCGGACCGTTCACCACCAGCAGCGAGACCAGGTTGTCGGCGAAGGGCAAGGTCGCCGCATTCCACACCTCGGCGCTCACCCGCCCGTACAGGCGTTTTCCGGTCAGCCGCTGGACCAGTGCGTCCACCGTTGTCGCCTCGGGATCGAGGACATGGACAACGAACGAACCGGCCTGCACCAGACTCTCCGAGAGCTCCGCATCGGCCCCCACCAGCACGCACAGGCCACCCTGGATCTTGCCATCCGCCGGACCGCTTTGCACAGCAGCGAGGAGTGGAACGCCGAGGAACAGTACCATGCCCAGCACCGCCAGACGTTGAGACCATGTTGGCATCTGACCTCCCACGCCGGCAGTCCGACTCGTTACAGCGTAAGGATACCAATGCCCAGGAATGGTCTTGCTCATTTATCCTGTGCGCAGCGGTGGATTCGACCGATTGCCTTCCTGGCCGGCGTCCAAACAGCGAGGTCGCGGTCCGGGAACAGCACAACCTGACTTGGCTGATTCCTGCGATCCGGCCGGCTGTTCTGCGCAAGATCACCGCGCCAGCCGGCTCATGATGTGCTCGCACTCCCCGCGGGGACGGAGCCACTCCATGCCCATGCGTCCGCCCTGTATGCCGCGCGAATTGCGACCAACGATCAGTTTGGCCCTGGGGTTGCTGATTGCGGGCGCGCAGATCTTCCGCTGGGGGAAGCGGTGATCGACGGTGACAGCGTGGTGGTCGCACACCGGCAGGTCACCACGCCGGTGGCGGTGCGCTACGCCAGGGCCGACGGGATCCCGTGGGCCAACCTCTGCGATGTCGCCGGCCCGCCGGCGCAAGATTTCCGTACCGACACGCGGTGATGACGGGGCCATGAGCCATCCGCACCCCGACCGCATCACATCCATGTGAGGAGTCTGACATGCACCTGCGCCCATTCGCTCTCATCACCCTGCTGTGGTGCCTGGTTGCGACGACCGGTGCGGTGGAGTTGCACCGCGAAGACCACCACACTTGTTCGACCTGCAATGCCGCGCTGGCACGCAGCATGGAGTACCTGCGCAAGAACTTCGACAAGCAGGTCGCCACCGACGGCTGGTACGCCGGCATGCTCAACTCGTTCTGGGGTGGCTTCGCCTTCCTCATCGACGGCAACAGCCCGAAGGAGGCGAAGGTCTGCGCTGACCGTATGCGCTTCTACCTCGAGACCTGGGCGAAGAAGGGCATGGGCTACGACGGCTGGTTTGCCTCGATGTCGATGTTCTACCTGAGCGAATACTGCCTGCGTTACGGTACCACGCCGGAGCTCAAGGCTGCTCTCGAGTTCGGTGCGAAATTCGCGCACAAGACCCGTGAATCCGAAGGCGGCTGGTTCCATAACCCACGCTGGGGCGGACCCAATTACGCGATCGACATTTCCGGTGTCGGGTGCGGCTACTTCGCGGCGGTGCGCAACATGGAACGTCTCGGACTGGAGACTGGTCCCGCGCTGTCCGATGTGAACGACTACATCAGCAAGGTGTGCGACGGGCGTTCGGTCGCCTATGGCCTCAACGGGCGTGGCGGGTTCGCGTTGGCGTCCGGGTCGTACGTGCTCATCGGCCTGACCAGCAGCGGGGCCGGTGACGATCCCAAGGTCGCCGGCATCGGCGGTCATCTGCTGGAGAACGTCGAACGCATCCGCAATGCGCACGCGAACGGCAACCTGCACCACTTCGGCGTGGCAGCGGCGTTGCATCGCAGCAGCCCCGAGGCTTACGCGCGTTTCGCCGGATTCTATCTGCACAAGTATTTCATCCCCAATATGGCGAGCGATGGTTCCCTCGCGCCATTCCCCAACGACAACACCAAACCACCGGAGGAAGCCTACGCCGAACTGAAAAAAGGCGGTGATTACGCTGCGACCGCGATCTTGGCGAGCATGATCATGATGACGCGTCAGGGCGCGTTCAGTCCGTATCCACCGCGTAAGGCAGGGCTGCCACCGAACAAAGACTGTTTCGCCAAGGCGCAGACCCTGCTGGGCAGCGGCAAGCTCGCGCAGGCCCACGAGCAGTTGTCCAACATCCTGCCCGGTGGCGGTGATGATCAGTTGATCCCCGTGGCGCAGAAGCAGCGCAAGGCGCTCGAGGATCTGCTAAACCAGCGGGTGCTCGCTCTGCGTGAACGTCTCGCCCAAGCGGATCCGGTGGACCGGACGGCCGCTGAGCCATTGGCCATCGCGATCCATACCAGCGGCGTGCAAGCGGCGGCATTGGAAAAACTCGCCGCTGGCTTGCCGGTAGCGAGCGACGCGAAGATCGTGGCCGGGGAAGCACGCAAACGACTGACGCGCCTGCGTGGCAAGTTCGGCCCGTCGCTCGCCAAGGACACGGCGGAGGCGCCGACGGCAGACGGGACACCTTTTGCCCATGACAGCGAACTGGCAGCCGGGATGGTTCGTGTGCTGGCTCTGGGCAAGGATGGCAATCTATGAACCCATGCCCCGATCGCTGGCTGATCGCCGTCATGCTGGTTGCCAGCACGCTGGTGCAGGCATCGACTGCGGATCGTTCCGCTATCAAAGAGCGTATCGACTGGTGTTCGACCACCATCAGCGCGGTGGTCGGTGGCCAGCCGATCAGCGACCGTGATCTGCCTGGGCGCGTGGTGCTGCTGATCCAGAACGGCCTGGGCGCGGACGATGCCTGGAACTCCTTCGCGGTGAAGACCAGCATGGAGTTCGTCGGCGCGGTGTCGGCTGGCGGCTTGGTGCCGTTGTTCGTGGTCGATGACGCCAAGGCCAACCTCAACGCGTGGAGCAGTAAGAACGGTGCGCCGACGATCGGATTCGTCGAACGCCAGCACCTGCACATCCCAGGGTTCATCTGGGGCGGCGCCCCCCGCTTCGTGCTGGTCGATGCCGATGGTGTTATCATCAGTGATATGATCATTGATGGCCGCGATCTCTCCGGCGGTTCACGTTACCACAGCCGCGGCATCCTGATGAAACCGGACGATGTGCGGCGCACGGTGGAAGGTGGTCCTGGACCGCTGGTGCCGCCCGGGAGCTGGAACTCCTGCCGCGCCGAGGCGGAAACACTCACCGCGGCGGCGGTCACCTCCAAGCCGCTGACTCCCGTGCTGAAGGCGTTGCGCGAACGCGCCAAGAGCGGCGACAAGGCGGAGGCGCAGAAGCTCCTCGACGCTGTGCGTCAGTACGTGCAGCGCCAGTTGGCAGTGGCCGAACGCAACCGCGCCGGCAACCCGCTGCTCTACAAACGTGTGCTCGAACGCCTGCAGGCCCAGCTTGGTACCGATGAACTGGGTAAGCCGCTCGACGCCCTGGTCAAATCGATGACCAGCGACAAGTCGTTCCAGGCCGAACTCAAGGCCGCGGAGGATTTCAGCCTGGTGATCCGCACCGCCGCAGAGATCTCGTTCGGCGTCGGCGACCCTGATGCGCCGCGTCCAGCGGATCGCATCAAAGCCATCCGCTCCGGTCTCCAGACCGTGCTCAGTCGTCATCCGAAGTCACAGACCGCACGGCTGGCCGAAATTCAACGTCAGCAGTGGGACACATGGGTGGCGAAGGCGGTCGAACCGCTGCCGTGGTGACGACGGTTTGTCATCTTTCGCCTGCTCCTTCCAGGCGATTTGCGCAAGAAGACCTCACCGCGGTCGCGTAGGCTTGCTGGCGAACCCAACTGGAGCCACCAGGTGACCGCGTCCGTCCAGGTATTGCCCGAAATTATATCGGTCGTCGACTCTCACACCGGAGGCGAACCGACCCGTCTGGTGGTGAGCGGTGGACCCCCGCTCAGTGGGACTCTCAAACAACAACTCGACGAGTTGCGCACCAACCACGACCGCCTGCGCAAGCTGGTACTCGGCGAGCCGCGCGGCGCGGAACACATGGTTGGCGCCCTGCTCACCCGTAGTCCGAATCCGCGCTGCGCTGCTGGTGTGATCTTTTTCAACAATGTCGGCTACCTGGGGATGTGCGGGCATGGCCTGATGGGGGTGGTCGTGTCGCTCGCACATCTGGGTCATCTCCAGCTTGGTGAGCATCGCATAGATACGCCGGTGGGAATCGTCGCGGCGAAGCTCAACAGCCGCAATTCAGTGACGATCCACAACGTGCCCAGCCACCGCCATGCCCACAATGTTCGCGTGACGGTCCCCGGTCTCGGCACTTTGTCAGGTGATGTGGCGTGGGGCGGGAACTGGTTCTTCCTGGTGCACAATCACCATCAGGACGTGCATGCGGGCAACATCCCGCACCTCATCCAGGTCGCCGTGGCGATCCGGCAGGCTCTCGCGGAGCAGGGAGTTACTGGCGCTGATGGGGCCTACATTGATCACATCGAATTGATGGTGCGTTGTCCACGACCGGGCATCGACGCGCGCTCGTTCGTCTTGTGCCCAGGATCGGCTTACGACCGTTCGCCCTGCGGTACCGGCACCAGCGCGGTACTCGCCTGCGAACACGCCGAACGCCGGTTGGAGCTGGGACGCGCCTGGCATCAGGAGAGCGTGATTGGCAGCGTGTTCTCAGCACATCTCACGTTGAAAGGAACTCAATTGGTCCCGTGCCTGACCGGAACCGCCTTCGTCACGGGCGAATGCCGCCTAATCGCCGACCCCAACGATCCCTTCGCTTGGGGCATCCCGTGACTGGGCACGGAGCGACGGAGGTTGTGATCGTCGGCGCTGGTATCGTCGGCGCCGCGTGCGCCGCCGCGTGTGCCGCCGCCGGCTGGTCGACGGTGGTGGTGGCCGAAGGCCTCTGCCAAGGCGCAACGGCTGCGGGCATGGGTCATCTGGTGGTGATGGATGATTCGCCCGCGCAGTTCGCCCTGACGCGCTCCGGCGTCGACTTGTGGCATGACCTCGCGCCGGCGTTGCCGGCCAACGCAGAGTTCGATCCTTGCGGTACCTTATGGATCGCAGCGGATGACGAGCAGTTCGCCATCGCTGAACGACGCTGCCAGCACTACCGTTCCCAGGGCGTGCGAGCACGTTTGATCGGCCCGATGGAACTGATGGATCTCGAACCGCAGCTCGCCAGCGATCTCGCCGGCGCACTCCTGGTCCCCGGAGACGCGGTGCTCTACCAGCCGGCGGCGACTCGGTTTTTGCTGTCTTGTGCCGAACGCGATGGCGGACGCCTGGAACGTGGCGAGGTCATCGCCGTCGAGCCGGATGGCGTGGTGCTGCGTGATGGCCGGCGACTGGATGCTCGACGGGTGGTGCTCGCTGGCGGTGTGCGTTCGTCGCAGCTCCTCGCCGGTCTGGGCGTGCGACCGCGCAAAGGACACCTGATCATCACCGACCGTTATCCCGGATTCGTACGGCATCAACTGGTCGAGCTGGGGTACCTCACCAGCGCCCACGGCAGTGCCGATGAATCGGTGGCCTTCAATGTCCAGCCGCGGCGCAACGGCCAGTTGCTGATCGGCTCCTCGCGTCAGTTCGGTACCAGCTATCCGGCGGTCGAACCAAGGCTTCTCGACCAGATGGTGCGGGTGGCGGAGCGTTACCTGCCGGAGATCACCAATCTGAATGCGTTGCGCTGCTGGACCGGCTTCCGTCCTGCAACCCCCGACCACCTGCCGCTGATCGGTCGCGCACCGAATGGTGTCTGGTGCGCGACGGGACATGAAGGACTGGGCATCACCACTGCGCCGGCTACGGCCCGCCTGCTGGTCGAGTTGATGCGCGGCGAAACACCGCATATCGCGCCGGAAGCCTTTATGGCCGATCGTTTCATTCATGAGCCGGTCCATGCCTGAGCTCCACGACCACCTCCTGCATGTGATCATCGATGGTCGGGTCATCCGTGTCAGCGGACCGATCACTGTGGCGGCCGCCCTCTCTATCGCCGGAGTATCCGCGCCACGACGTTCGCCCAGTGGCGACATCCGCGGGGCGTTATGCGGCATGGGCGTTTGCCATGAGTGTCGTGCGCGCATCGACGGAGTTGCCCATCAACGCACGTGCATGATCGCTTGTCGTGACGGCATGCGGGTGGACACCGATGCGTAGGCTCTCATGTGCCGTGGCCGTTTTCGGTGGCGGGCCGGCCGGTATCGCGGCGGCCGTGACCACCGCACGCGCCGGGCTCGCAACCGTGCTGGTCGATGAGGGCCTCGCTCCGGGTGGTCAGATCTGGCGCGGTGCCAGCCCCAGGAGTGGCGGTTCGGCTGGCCGGTGGTTGCGCGCGCTGGCCAGTACGCCGGTCGAGGTGTTATCGACCACGCGGGTCGTCGCCCACCCTGAGCCAGGCGTGGTGGTGCTCGAGACCGCCAGTGGGCCTGCTTACCTGCACTACCGACGTGCGATCGTGTGTAGTGGTGCACGTGAATTGTTTCTGCCCTTCCCAGGTTGGACCCTGCCGGGCGTCAGCGGTGCCGGGGGCTTGCAGGCACTGGTGAAGGGTGGGCTGCCGATCAGCGGAAAACGGGTGGTCGTTGCCGGAAGCGGCCCGTTGCTGCTGGCCGTCGCACGCACGCTACGCCGTGCCGGAGCCAGGATCATCACCGTGGCCGAGCAGACCGACGCCACGCACCTGCGCTCCTTTGCTGCCGGTCTCTGGCGTCATCCCGGCAAGGCGCTCCAGGCGTTGTTGTTCGCCCGCACCGCGTGGCGTTTGCGCAGTAGTAGCTGGGTCATGCGTGCCAATGGGCGACACGCCCTGGAATCCGTGGTGATCCGTCAGCAGGGACACGATGTCACCGTTCCCTGCGATTACCTCGCGTGCGGCTTCGGACTGGTCCCCAATACCGAACTGCCGGCATTGCTCGGCTGCCGCGTCATCCGCGACCGGGTGACGGTCGATGACTGGCTGCTCACGAGTCAGACCGATGTCTTCTGCGCTGGTGAGGTCGTTGGCATCGGCGGCGTCGACGCCGCGCTCATCGAGGGCGGCATGGCCGGCCATGCCGCCGCCGACCAGCGGAGCGAAGCGGCACATCTGCGCCCGCAGCGTCAGGCCATCCGCACCTTTGCCGACCTGGTCACTCGTCACTTCGCCTTGCGCGATGACCTCAAGGCGCTTGCCGATCCGCAGACCGTGTTGTGCCGTTGCGAGGACATCACCGTCAGCGCAGTGGCGGCCTGCCATTCCTGGGGCGAAGCCCGCCTGCTGACGCGCTGCGGCATGGGCGCCTGCCAAGGCCGCATCTGCGGAGCCGCCGCGCGTTTCCTCCACGGTTGGAGCGCCACCAATCCACGGCCTCCTTGCGTCTCAACCTCCTTACGTCACCTGCTGCTGCCCACCACCACTCCACCACTCCAGGACACCCTGCGATGATCATGCCTTTTAACGGCGTCATGCCCGCCGTGACCACCCCCTTCACCGCCGACCTGGAGGTTGATTACTCCAGCCTCACGCGCCAGGTCCGGCTGCTGCTGGAGCATGGCTGCTCCGGCATCGTCCCCTGTGGATCGCTCGGCGAAGGTGCCACGCTGTCAGTGGAGGAGAAGTCGCGCGTGATTGCTACCTGCGTGGCGAGTGCCGAAGGCGCACCGGTGGTCCCTGGGATCGCCGCCGCCAGCACCGGTGAAGCGGTGGCATTCGCCCGTGTCGCGCACCATGCCGGCGCCGCCGGCCTGATGGTTCTGCCGCCCTACATCTATTCGTCGGATTGGCGGGAAATGTCGGCGCACGTGAGCGCTGTGATAAACGCCACGCCGCTGCCGTGTATGCTCTACAACAATCCGCCCGCCTACCGAACGGACTTCACTCCGGCCCTGATTGCGGAGTTGGCGGGACGCCACCCCAACCTCGTCGCGGTCAAGGAATCCAGCGGCGATGTACGACGCATCACCGCCATCCTCGCTACACCGGGCAACCGGTTGAGTGTCGGGGTCGGGTTGGACGACATCGTCGTCGAAGGAATCGCCGCCGGTGCCACCTTCTGGATCGCCGGGCTGGCGGATGCGATGCCCACGGAATCGGTGTTGTTGTTTAATCTTGCTCGGCAAGGCGAGCGGGCGCAGGCACAAACGCAAGAGCTGCTGCGCTGGTTCTTACCACTGCTGCGTTTCGACGCCGGCATCAAGTTCGTCCAGCTGATCAAGCTGGTGCAGGAACGTGTGGGGATCTGCTCTGCTCGCGTGCGCCCACCGCGTCTGGAGGTTGCCGGTGCCGAACTGGCTGACGCGAACGAGGTGATCAACCGTGCTCTCGCCACCCGCCCAAGTGTGGCCCGGATGGCTGCGCGCAGCTGACGGGCCCCGCTGTCGTTCTGCCGCGGTCGCAGAGCACCACTTCCGCAGATCCTCCGTCGCTGGCGCAAAGGCATGAGCGTTCATCGCTCGCGCTCTATGCCATTTTCGCGCGGCACGACAACCGCTTCTTATGGTTTGAGCACATCCCCGAGATCCTTCGGCCATACGAAAGTGGGTGCCATTGCCCGGTCGAATCCCATCAGATGAGGAGATGGCGGGTCGCGGCGATCGGGACGGATGTAGGTCCAAGGAATGTCGCGGAACACTTCGGCCAACAGCGATGCCAGTGGTGGATCGTAGGTCTTCAGGGTCGTGTGGTCGTTGACCGGGTCGGTTGGGCGGTTGCAGGCGAACCAAGACTGCACGCCTTCCGCCCAGTATTCACGGTGGTTGGTGAGGGCGTAATGGTCGCGCCAGCGACCAGCCTGTTTCGCCTCGGTGAACGCTGCCTGCAGACGTCCATCGAAGGTCGCGTCGATCGCCGACAGACCGAACTCATGGATCACATGCGCGAACTCGTGGATAAGGATGTTCTCGGTCGGGTATGGATCGCCCGGCAAGCACAGCAGGTTCTCCTCGCCACAACTCACCGCAGGCCGCTGCTTGGTCGCTCCTAGTCCGCGTGCACGGCGGTTCCAGTACGACGCTGGCGCCAGATCGCTGTGTTCGGGGATGTCGAGGGTGAACTCCGACGGCGCCATCACCGCCAACCGGACTCCGGCAGTCGCAATCGCACGCAGCAGATCATCCCGCCCATGCAGTATTTTCCGCACGAGGAAATCAGCCTCACGCAATGCCTGATCGCTGACCTTGGCGGAGGCGAGGATGGCCATGCCGCCGCAGTCGAGGTGCTTGGCGTAGAACGGTGATAGCGACAGGCGCTCACGCAGCGCGGTGGAAGGCGCAGCAACCACGGTATCGGCATCGGCTGCCGCAACCAGGTACGCCAAGCCACTGAGCAGCAGAATACCGAAGAGGCGTTTCCCCGTCATGTCGCACTCCCCTTGTGAGGTAGCAGGAAACCCGCACGCACCCGCTGCGGATCACACCACAGGAGCGGCACCATCACCGCCACCTGGACCACGGCGCAGATGGCGAAGGTCATGACGTAGCCGTGATCCGCTAGCAGCTTACCACCGCCCCAATCGCAGAAGGTGTAACACAGGTTGTTGAGTGCGAAGTAGATGCCGATGTGGGTCGCACCGATGGCAGGATTCGAAAGCGACATGAAGAACGCCAACAGGCCAGCACCAAAAAGATACTGCACGATGAAATGCGCCCCATACCAGGTGAACATGAAGCCCTGCGACTGCCAGCAGTCCGAACACAGAGCCAACACACCCATGGTCGCGGCCATGCCCAGGCTGGCGAACACCATGATGCGTCGCGCGCCGAAACGGTCGGTGAGGAATCCGCCGGTAAGCGATCCCGCGACTCCAACCAGGGGATCCAGCACACCGGTCAGCAAGCCGATGAGCTCCTTGCTCCACTGGAGCTGATCACGCAGCAGGAACTGATACGGCGTCGACAACAATCCATACCCGAGTGGCACCAACAACGCGGCCAGCAGCGCCACCCACACCCGCGGGACGGAAAAAGTCCGACGCAGCTCCGCGAATTCCAGGCGGCGCGTGCCATGTTCGGAGACCTCCCCAGGAGCGCGTTCGCGTACCAGCAGCGGGATGATGGTCAGCGCCCAAATGACCAATGCTAAGGCCGTGAGCAACACCGACCACGGCACGTACGCCGTCGCAGCATAAAGCGCGCCGCCTCCGATCGCCACGCCGATGCTCTTGGTTGCCCAGATCACCGCATTGGTGCGGCCCAGTTCGTTCTGCGCCACCAGGTCGACACACAGGCCGTTGATCGCCACGTTTTGCAACGTTGCCGCGGTGCTGGCGAGGAACACCAGGGTGGCGATCACGCCCAACCACTCGGCATCCTTGGGCACCGCAGCCAAAGCCAGGACGAACGCACCGAGCAGGAACTGTCCGGCGAGGATGAACGGACGTCGCCGGCCCTGCGCCCCACCGACGTAGCGGTCGAGGATTGGGCCCCATAACAGCTTGAATGCCCACGGCAAACGCGCCCACGCCACTGCCGCACCCACCTGCACCGGCGTCAGCTTGAGGTCGGTGAGCAGGAAGAAGTAGCTGGTGAAGGCCAAACCGCAGAGCAGGCCCTGCGAGAGGTTCATTGCACCAAAAGTGGCGTAACGCCACCAGCCACTGCCACTGAGATACCTGGTCATCGACCCTCACCCTGAGCACGCGGCACCGCACACGACATCGTTGCTACTCTCCTGGGCTGTTCGCGGCAGATCCGACCGGTGGTAATGTTCACCTGCTTGAGGGCCGATCTTGTCGGATATCCTGCCGCTGATGCGGAAAAGTACCAAGCGACCACGGCCCCACTCTGGACAGTGTACCCTGTAACATGCGCCACCACCCCATCCCCCATCGTCTTTTTTGTACCAACCGCGAACGGCTGATCCGCCTGCTGCCACGCAACGCCGTGGCCATCGTTCAAGCCAATGATCCCGTGCCGTGGTCGACCGACGGGCAGGGACCCTATCATCCCAATGACGACCTCTTCTGGCTCACCGGCATCGAGCAGGAGAATAGTCTGCTGCTGCTCTACCCAGGGTCCTGCGATCCACGCCGGCGCTGCGTGTTGTTCCTGCGTGAACCCAACGACCTGCTGCGCACCTGGGAAGGCGACCAGCTATCGCAGGAGCAGGCGCGAATGATCTCCGGCATCGATGAGATCCGCTGGCTGCATGAACTGCCGGTGCAGCTGCGCATCGCCCTGTGCGAGGGCGACGAGGTATTTCTGCCGACCAACGAACACTCACGCGCGGTCATCCATGGCCAACCGCGGGACCTGCGCTTCATCCACGACCTGCAACAGCAGTTCCCTCTGCACCAGTACCGCCGACTGGCGCAGCTCATGCACCGCCTGCGCCCCGTGAAGTCTGCGGACGAACTGGCGTTGCTCACTCGCGCTTGTGCCATCACCCGCGATGGTTTTCGCCGCATCCTGGGCATGGTCCGTCCAGGGGTGAACGAGTGCGAAGTCGAAGCCGAGTACACTCATGAGTTCCTGCGTCAGCGCGCGAAGATGGCCTACAACCCGATCATCGCCGCGGGCGCGAACTCGTGTGTGCTGCATTACCACCGCAACGACCAGCCATGCCACGATGGCGAGGTGCTGCTGCTCGACGTCGCCGCGAGTTATGCCAACTACAATGCGGACCTCACCCGCACCATCCCGGTGAACGGCCGTTTCAGCAAACGCCAGCGGCTGGTCTACGACGCGGTACTGCGCACGGTCAACGCCATGACCAAGGCGGCGAAGCCTGGCGTCAATCACCGTGCCTGGCAAAAGCAGTGCGAAGCCCTGGTCACCGAGGAACTGTTGTCGCTCGGACTGCTGACCCGCTCGCAGGTGAAACAACAGGACCCGGCGAATCCCGCGTGCCGCACCTACTTCATGCATGGTTGTGGTCACCACCTGGGGCTGGGGGTACATGACCTCGGCGGATCCGATGCGAACTTTGCGCACGGCAACGTGCTCACCATCGAGCCGGGCATCTACATCGCTGAAGAAGGTTTCGGCATCCGTCTGGAGAACGACATCGTCATCACCCGTGCAAAGGGTGGCGCGCGCAACCTCTTCGCCGATGTGCCGATCGAGGCGGAAGAGATCGAGGAAATCATGCAGCAGGCACAACGACCGAGCCGACGGACCACGGCCAAACAACAGCACTGATGCCCATCACCGGAGTTCTCATGCGTTTCCTCCTGCTCCTGCTGCCACTCCTCGCCTCAGCCGCCGACTTCGCGCGACCGCTGCGCACGTGGCAACCACTTGAAGCCCCGGACATCGATGGTGTGTTAATAAAGGATGGCGCGACCAGCATCAGCGTGCGCACCCGCGATGGGAAGACCCTGACGTTGGACCACGCGCGCCTCGGCACCGAGGATCGCCGCTATCTCGCCAACGTGCGCGAGAAGACCGACGCACCGCGCACCTGGACCTTCAGCAAACCGTACCAGGGCATCACCACATTAACCGCCGCCTACGTCGGGCGCATGGGGCAGCAGAACGAACGGTCGAAGACCTATGTCATCCTCATCCTCGATGATGGGCGCAAACGCGCGTATCCGCTCGAACTGTTTTCACCCAGCGACGGGGAGCATGTCGCTGCGCGTCCGGAAGTGCTGACGCCGCCGGTTCCGGATCAGGACTACACGCTCAACCCCAAGGAGTACGACGCACAGCGCGAGCCGGTCGAGCTGGCGACCACCCCACACTTCGCCTTCTGGTGGGGCAAGGATGAGAACGCCTTCGAAAAAGAGGCAGATAAATGGAAGGATCCCGCCTTCCGCACGATGAACCTGCGCTATTTCGAGGAGGTGTGGTCGTTCTACCGTGACCGCATGCGTGTGCCGATGCCGCACGCCAAGGACGCGGTCAAACACAAGATCAACGTTTACGTCACCGGCACCGGATTGAAGAAACACAAGAGCGGCTTCGCCTTCGGTTCAGAGGCGATCATCATCCATCCAGGTGCAATGCTTGAAGGCTCGTCGGTAGTGGCGCACGAGTTCACCCATGTCATGCAGTTCTACATGGGTGGCTTCCGTGATAATGACCTGGTCGGTTTCTTCTGGGAAAACCACGCCAACTGGAGCTCGTTCCAGTTCATCCCCGACTACCCATCTGCGCTTGAAGTTTACGCCGACCGCGCGCACTACGAACTCAACTCCAGCCGCCACAATTACGGCTCGTGGCCGATCCTGCAGTACCTCAGTGAGCGCCCAGGATTCACCCAGGACTTCCCGTATGCCATCTGGAGTCGCAACCAACGCAGCGACCGCGGCGCTTCGCTCGAAGATCCCTTCCAGGTGATCATGCGCTGCGCGGTTGAGGACGGCATGTTCCGTGGTGACGGCGTCGATGACTTCGGCACCGTGGTCGGCGAGATGGCGGCACACAACGCGGCATGGGATTACGTCAACCAATACCGTCTGGAGCAGGTGCGTGGCCCCCAGGAACGTTCGACCCGCAATCGCACGCTGCTGCATCCGCTCGACGACCGTCCGGGATGGTACGCTCCCTGGCATACCCACGCACCGCGCCAATACGGTTACAACCTCATCGACCTGATGCCCGATCCTGCCGCCAAACGGCTGAGCGTCGATCTCGCCGGCTTGGCGGAGACCGGCCAACATGGCGCGTGGCGCGCAACACTGGTGGCGATCGATGATGCCGGCCGATGCCGTTACAGCCGCCAATGGCGCAACGGTATCGGCACACTCGATATCCGTCCGGAGGACCGGCAGCACGTCTTGGCGATCGCCGCCACCCCGACCACTTACGTGCCGCTCGGTTTCCGCATCGGTTACGGCAACAAACGCCGCTACATCTACGACGTACACTTCACCGGCTGCACACCCGCGGCAGCGCCACCACAAACCCTCCGACCGGTTGATGAGGCAGCGGGGCAACGCCATCCGCTCGGCGGTGGCTGGGTCGCGAAAGGTGCCAAAGTCGACGCCACCGCCTACGTCGGTCTGCACGCACAGGTGCGTGATGGCGCCAAAGTGCAGGGCAACGCCCGCATCGAAGACCACGCGGTGGTGATGAACAGCGCGACCGTGGCCGACCAGGCGGTGGTCAGTGGCTGGGCACTGGTACGTGATAGCGCCAAGGTTGCTGGCAACGCCCGCGTGCGCGACTGCGCGGTGATCACCGGCCGCGCACAGATTCTCGGTGATGCGCAGGTCGCACGTTACACACACGTCGACGGCCAAGGCACGGTGATCGACCAGGCGCTCATCCGCGGCTGGGGTGAGGTCCATCTGCCCAGGCCCTTCGACCAGGTGTCCGGTGGCACGGTGATGGGCGAGGATCTCGAGGTCCACGTCGAGGGAGCCTTCACCGGCGGCATGGCCTACGGCTACCTCAACAAGGACTTCCAGCAGAAGACCGTGGCCAACGACAACCGCCACCTCTTCGCCAACTGGGTCTTCCGCGAACGCCAGCCACTCATCCTACGCGATTGGAACGCCGACTGCGATGGCCGCCTTCGTGGCGCGCCGACCTACGGCGAACGTGATGGCCGCCTGCACCTGATCCTCAACGGCAAGGACCAGTATGCCCTCATCGAAGGCGACGTGGTCAGCAGTCGCGCCTTAACCATCGATACCGTGGTGTCATGGGATGGCGGCGTGCCAGACCAGCGGCTCTTCGAGTTCGCCGGTCCCGACGGTTCGTTATGGTTCACGCCGGCGTCGGCCAAACGCAGTGCCGAGTTGGGGCTGACCATTGGCAAACAGTCGCAGGTGCTCAGCAGCAAACCGTTGGTCGCCAAGCGTTGGATTCGCCTGACCATGATGCTGAGTCCCGCCGGAACAAAATTATTCCTCGACGGCACGATGGTGGCGGAGGATGCCAAGCAGACGCTCTCACCCGCGGATGTGCCGGCGGTGGCCGGGTACCTGGGACGCGGTTGGCGCACCGGAAAACCGTTCGCTGGCAAGATTGAACGGTTGTCACTCTACCGCACTGCGTTTGCACGGATGGAGGAATTTACTCCGGCACCGTGACTCGACCGCAGAACGGTAACGGGCTTTGCGCAGTCGCAGCAACTGGAGGCGAGCCAACTGTTGAATGCGTTTGTGAGTCATGGTGGCGGACTGGTTTTCCAAATGATCCGTTCTGTATACATGTCGGGCAGGAAAAATCTGATCTCGCAACCCAGGCACCCAGGCCGATGGCTCGTGTCCACCGCCATCTACGATAGCGCAAATGCCGCTTGGGTAGACCATTTTTCGCTTCATGCACCTGGTCCTACTTCGTTCGCCCACTACCCGCGAAGCCGATCTGCAACGGCAGCTCGATTTCGCCCTCGTGCAACTGCGCATCGTTCTGCGGCTGACCGAAGGACAGCGGTTGGTCTTCACCGAGACGGACCGACGCAGCATCGCTGAACATGCCAAAGCAGTCGGTTGGAAGGCGGCGCGAGCGCTGCTGATTGTCGCGGCGATCGGCACGGTGCGCGGGTGGTTTCGGCGGTTGATCGCCAACCCGGTGAAAACACGCGAACGACCAAAGAAGCCTGGACGGCCACCGATATCTGGACGCATTCGCAAGCTGGTCGCGAAGATGGCGATCGACAATCCGACCTGGG
>JACDEI010000090.1 GCA_013816485.1 Planctomycetota bacterium | reverse complement strand
GCGCAACAGCGCCTGCGACATCGCGGTGAAGGATTGCCGGTACACCAACGTACACGACCGAAGTGCATGAGATTTTCCCATGCAGGCCGCCCGCCCGAATAGCTGCCTTTGTCAAGTGGAAATCAATTGGAAATAATACGCAACCGACTGCGTGGACAGAACTTGGCGGCTAAGTTTACAGGCATTGCCCGGAGGGACGGCTGAACCGCTGATGATTTCAGCCGTCCCTCCGGGACAAGGCGGATATTTACGGCTTTTCCCGGCACTGAAGTGCCGGGCTATTTCCATGCTACCCCTCCGGGGCAGCGACGTCAGCGTTAGCTTTCCAGCATTGGCGTCTCGCCCGTGATTGAGGACGCAGATCACGGGCGATGTGCCCGTCCCATGGAATCACCCCAGGGCAGCGTCGATCGCTTCGCCCAGACGGGCGACCACCAGGCGACCGCGGCCGGTGCCGGCACCTGGACCGATCAGACGTTGAAAACCAAGTCGTCGTGCCTCGCTCGCGCGCAGATCGTAGCGTGTTGCCGGACGCAGCTCGCCACCCAGGCCGACCTCGCCGAGCGCCACCAGATCAGCCGGCACCGGCACGTCGCGCCAGGCGCTGGCGACCGCCAGGGCGATGGCGAGATCCGCCGCGGGTTCCTGGATGCGCGCGCCGCTGGTGACGTTGACGAACACGTCGCACTGGCCGAGGGGCATGCGCAGTCGGCGCGACAACACAGCGAGAATCATCGCCACACGGTTCTGGTCGGCGCCGGCGACCTTGCGCACCGGCTGCGGATATTCGGTCTGGTTCACCAGCGCCTGGACCTCGACCAGCAGGCAGCGGTTACCTTCGATGGTCGGCACCACGCAACTGCCAGCGACACCGGGATCGCGATCAGCGATGAACAGACCGGTGGGATCGGCGACCTGTTCCAGACCTTCACCGCCCATACGCAGCAACGCTAGATCATTGGTCGAGCCGTAACGATTCTTCACCGCGCGCACGACGCGCAGGTCTTGGTAACGATCACCTTCAAACGACAGCACGGTGTCCACTAGGTGTTCGAGCATGCGCGGCCCGGCCAGTCCACCGTCCTTGGTCACGTGGCCGACGATCATCAACGTGGTGGGATCACGCCCATCACGACCTGAGCGTTTGGTCGCTTCCACCAACGTCGCCGCGCACGAGCGGCATTGCGCCACGCCACCGGGTTCGCCCTCAATGCCGTCGAGGGTGAGCAACTGGATCGAGTCCACCACCACCAAGCGATAGTCGCCGCTAGAGATCGCGCCGGCGATCACCGCCGCATCGCCGGTGGCGGCGAGTTTCAAGTGCGGTGCCAGGGAGGACAGCCGTTCCAGCCGTGCGCGCACCTGCGACGTGCTCTCTTCCGCGGTGACGTAGAGCACCGACAGCGTCCGGCCAACCGCACCACAGATCTGCGCCAGTAACGTGCTTTTGCCAATGCCCGGTTCGCCACCGATGAGCGTCACGCCGCCAGGCACCAGACCGCCTCCAAGCACGCGGTCGATCTCGCTCATGCCGCTGGTCAGGCGCGGATGACGTTCCTGTGGTGCCGGCGCATCGGCGGCCTCAGTGGCCAACGTCGCGGCGGCGCGCACCTGCTCGCGGCCTTTCGCAGCCACTTGCGCTTCGCCGGCATTCATCTCTTTGACGGTGTTCAGTTCGCCGCAACTGGTGCACCGTCCCGCCCAGCGGGTGAAGGTGTCACCGCAGGCAGTGCAGGCGAAGGCAGGAGTTTTTTTGGCCATGGCTCACCGGAGGAAACGCAGGCGGGGTACGCTGGAGGAGGTGAGCATCACCGGTTACAGCGCGCCGTCCAACGCCGCGACGATGGCCGGTGCCGGCAGGTCGCCGCTCCAGGTCTTGGTCACCTTGCCGTCTTCGATCAGCACGGCAGATGGTGTGCGCGGGCCCAGACCAAGCTGGCGGATCCGTTGCTGATCGTCGTTCAGCACGGTCGTGACGGCCGTACGATCCGCGCTGAAAACGCCGTCAAGTTTCTCCGCGTCGATCACCTCGCCGAGACGTGCTTTCATACCTGCCAAGCCCGCGTCGGGATTGGATCCGAGCAGGGTGTCCATGGCGCTTGCGTGTTCACCCATCGCGGCCGCCGCCAGGACCAGCTCTGCAGCCGGCCCGGAAGCAGCTTGGCTGGGCCGTACCAGATGACGGACGA
The DNA here is from genome assembly GCA_013816485.1 of Planctomycetota bacterium. Classification (GTDB taxonomy): domain Bacteria; phylum Planctomycetota; class UBA11346; order UBA11346; family UBA11346; genus BOG-1363. The sequence continues at coordinate 10,395 of JACDEI010000090.1, read as the reverse complement.
CCACCCGTACACGTTTGGCCGCGATGGCGGGTTTCAGCGCGACCATCACGGGCCGGTACTGTTCGGCGCAATGACGGCAGGTGAGGTCGACGACCAGTTCCAGTGTGCGCGTCGCTTCGTTGCTACCGTAGATGCGTCCATGATCGATGGTGGTCGAGGCACGTGTAGGTGGGGTTGCCGCGCTGGTGGTGGTTGCCACGTCTGGAACTGGTTGGTGATGGAAAACCGCATTGGTCATCAGCAACCCGGCAGCAGCCCAGGTGAGTACATGCCACCAACGCACGGTCGCAGAAAAAGGCATGGCCAGAATCATCAGGGCAAAGATCCCCACATGGATCACGGTGCAGTACGGACATTCGATCGCCAGCATGCTCGACACATAAGCGAAGAAGAGCGACACCCCGACATGGAACCACAACAAGCGGACGATCCACGGGCACCAGCCGCCTCGTTTGAAGTCGCGGATGCCCAGCAGTCCGATCGTCAGATGCAGCGCCAATGCTGGCCAGATCACCGACATACCTGCAATGGTCTGGTAATGGGCGCCGCCTTGGCAGGCGACATCACACGGCCACAAACCGGTCAGCCGAGCGATATCGGCTGCCGCCAACATCAGCGGCACGATCGCGACAAGGATCCTCCGCCACCACATCGGAAGTGGTAGCCCATCATAGCGAGCATCGTACCAGAACGAACGAGCAGTCATGGGCGATCCCGTTTTTCAGCGTGTTGCCAAGTCCCGGCGGTCGAGTGCTTCCGCCCCCAACTTCACCCGTCCGCCAACTCCATCATCTGCTTCGGCGTCAGCAACGAGCGCAGCGCCATCTCACCCTGGCGCGGGGTGCCCTTGAGCATCACCAGCCCGGCCTTTTTCAATTCGATCTTGGCACCGCACAGGAAACGAACGAGGTCGCTGAGGTCCGGTTCATGTCCAACCAGCACCACGTCGGTGTGCGGTTGCAGGCGCGCAGCGCGCTCGGCGGCGGGCATCGCCTCGCCGGCCAGCCACTCGACTTCACGCAGGGGCAGCTTCCACAAACTGCTGGCCAGCTCAGCCGTTTGGCGCGCACGCACCCACGGACTGGTCCAGATCTCCACCGCCTTGATCAGGTCGCGAGCGGCTTTGATGGTCTCGGTGGTGAGTTCGGTCCCAGCTTCCGTCAGGGGGCGTTCGGCGTCGTCGCCGGACCATTTCTCCCGATCAACCGCAGGTCCATGGCGCAACAGGGTCAAACGCATCGTGGCGTTGTGCGCCTGAGGGGGCGGATCGCAAGACCGGGGAGAAGGTCGGAGGGGCGAAGGGTACGAACGCTTCGCCGGTACGAAGGGTACGAACGCTTCGCTGGTACGAAGGGTACGAGCACACTGAGAGGACGACACCGGTGTTTTCGCGGCGACTCTCCCGACCCTTCGTACCAGCGAAGCGTTCGTACCCCTCGTACCCCTCGGACGGCGGCTTCGCCGCCCTCCCCGCCTCTTCCCGCGCGCAGCCAGTCCTCTAGGCTCCGCGCCCCCCAGGTTCAGGAGTCCATCCCATGGCCAAAGCCGCTGTTTCTACCAAGTCAAAAGCTGCCGCTTCATCGGCCAAGAAATCGGCCAAGAAATCGGCCAAGAAATCGGCCAAGAAAAACCGCGTCGTGCTCGCCTACTCGGGCGGTCTCGACACCTCCGTGCTGGTGCGCTGGCTGGAACAGCGTGGCTACGAAGTCATCTGCTTCTGCGCCAATGTCGGTCAGGTGGAGAAGTACAAGGACCTGGAGAAGAAGGCCCTGAACAGCGGTGCCACGCGCTGCTACATCCGCGATGTGCAGGAAGAGTTCGTCCGCGACTTCGTGTTCCCCGCCATCGCGTGGAACGCCAAGTACGAAGGCCGTTACCTGCTCGGCACCAGCCTCGCCCGTCCGATCATCGCCAAACACATGGTCGACATCGCCAAGAAGGAAAACGCCGAGTACATCGCCCACGGCGCCACCGGTAAGGGCAACGATCAGGTCCGTTTCGAACTCACCGCCTACGCGCTGCTCCCAGGCGTAAAGATCATCGCGCCCTGGCGTGATCCCGAGTTCAACACCGTCATCAAGGGCCGCGCCGAGTGCATCGAGTACGCCCACAAGTGGGGCATCCCAGTGAAGGCGTCGAAGAAGGATCCGTGGTCCTCCGACGACAACCTTCTGCACATCAGCTTCGAAGCCGGCATGCTCGAAGACCCGGCCGCGCGCCCGCTCGACCGCATGTACGAGCGCACGCTGCCGCTCTCGGAAGTGAAGGCCAAGCGCCAGAAGATCAGCGTCGACTTCGTCGAGGGCATACCCGTCGCGGTGAACGGCAAGAAAATGAAGGCCGCCGAGCTGCTCGCGCACCTCAACGCCATCGGCTTCAAACACGGCATCGGCCGCATCGACATGGTCGAGTCGCGTTTCGTCGGCATGAAGTCGCGCGGCGTGTACGAGACCCCGGGCGGCTCGATCCTGCTCGCCGCACACCAGGACCTCGAAGCGCTGACGGTCAGCCGCGACCTGCTGCACACCAAGAACCAACTCGCGGTGCGCTTCGCCCAGATGGCCTACTTCGGCTTCTGGTACACGGAAGAAATGGAAGCGCTCGACGCGTTCCTCAAGACCAGCCAGCGCCACGTCACCGGCCGGGTGAACCTCGAACTCGACCGCGGCAACATCATCGTCACCGGCCGTGAGAGTGCGCATTCGCTCTATGACGCCGCGATCGCCTCGATGGAGGCCGACGGTGGCGCGTACAACCAGAGCGATGCGACGGGCTTCATCCGTCTGCAGGCATTGCCGCTGCGCGTGCACGCTCGCCGTGCGGCGCGGCTTGGGCAGATCTGATCCCGCCGTTCACCGCGTAAACGCAACAAGGCTCGCCAATGGCGAGCCTTGTTGCGTTTTGGTCACACCGTGGCACGGGCGTCTCGCCCGTGAGGAATTGACCGCCAACTACGGCAACCGCCCACGTCGTCGATGCAAGGTTGGCATAATATTTTGCGCGTAGTCTACGTCCAACCACGGGCGGGACGCCCGTGCCACGACTGATTTGCTATCACCGAATGAACGCCGTCGTCATTGACGCGTACCATTCCCACCACGCCGTTCACGCGCCTCGCCCATTGCCCCGTGCGCCTGGGCCACCCACCATCACGCACTCCCAAGGAATCCCACCATGACCATTATCCTCCGTTCCCTCCTTGTCCTGGTGATGACTGCCGTGCTGTGCGGCGCCGCCGAGAAACAGGTCCACCACATGGTGATGTTCACCTGGAAGGCCGACACCACCGTTGAACAGGCCGCTGCGATCGAAAAGGCACTCAAGGGCCTCAAAGAAAAAGTCCCCGGCATCGTCAGCCTGACCTACGGCAAGCAGACCAGCCCGGAAGACGCGGCAAAGAAACACGGCTTCCAGTACGGCCTCTCGGTGATCTTCGCCAATGCCGCCGCGCGTGATGGCTACATCACCCACGCCGACCATGTCGCGGCGGTGAACGTGCTGCTGCCGCACCTCGCGGATGTGGCGGTGCTGGACTACGATCTCTGATCCTATCGAGGGAGATCGGGACATTATTCTGCTGATGGACCTCTGGTCCGGAGAACCGCCATGCTTCATCTCCTCGCTCTCGCTTCCCTCGCCTGTGCTGCGGTTGGGGTGAACGCCGCCGATCCGCAACCCATCCCGCTGTGGCCGGGTAACGCGCCGGCGGACGCAGCGCAGGAGCAATCGATCGTGCGCAAGCACGAGAACCGCGAAATTCTATGGGTCTCGAACGTCCGTTGGTCGACGTTGACGGTCTATCCAGCGGCGGCGGATAAGAACACCGGCGCTGCGGTGATCATCTGCCCAGGCGGTGGCTACGGTGGACTCGCCTACGACATGGAGGGCACCGAGGTTGCTGAGCGTTTCGCCGCCAACGGTGTCACCGGCATCGTGCTCAAGTACCGCATGCCGCGCGCCACTGAGACCAAGGGCCAAGTGCCATGGCCGATCCAGGACGGTCAGCGGGCCATCCAAACCATCCGCGCGCGTGCGGCCGAATGGAAGATCGATCCGGCGCGCATCGGCATCCTCGGTTTCTCCGCTGGTGGGCACCTCGCCGCCACGGTGTCGACCCATGTGGTCGCTGCGGATGCGAACGCCACGGATGCCGTGCTCAAGGTTTCCAGTCGCCCGGATTTCTCCGTGCTGATCTATCCGGTGGTGACATTCGACCCGACGGTTGGTCACACCGGTTCTGCCAATGCTCTCATCGGCAAGAATGCGGATCCGGAACTGGTGAAGTTGTACAGCAACGACTTGCAGGTGACCGCGGGCACGCCGCCGGCGTTCCTGGTCCATGCCGCCGATGACGGCGTGAAGGTTGCCAACAGCGACCTGTACGATGCGGCGCTGACCAAGGCCGGCGTGCCGCATGAGTTCATGCGCCTGGAAAAAGGCGGCCACGGCTTCGGCATGGGTATCAAGGGTGGCGAGCCGGCGACGTGGCCCGAGCGCTGCCTAGCATGGATGGGCAAGCAGGGGCTGCTCGGCAAACCCTGAGCGGGCAAATCCGTGAGCGGAGGCAGCATGCCCCGTGCGCCCGCGCTGTCGTGGTGCGGGTCTGTCCTGCGCAGACGCGGCGATCGTCGCGGCAAACCGCTACCACGCACACCGCAGGTGGCTCACTCGCCGGCGACAAAAGTACCATGGCGAGCGACGGCGTTCCCGTCAGCACCTGATTCGGCTGGTGGTACGACTGTCGACCGCGACCGTACTACCATGACACCTGTCCAGCGATCCCTGTCGGTTTTCTTCCTGCTAGTCGCAGGTGGGTTGTGTGGAGTAGTCGCCCTGCGCGCTGCCGATCCCATCATCGTGCCGCTGTGGCCGGACCTGAAGGGTGATCCGACATGGGGTGAGGAACTGATCGTCGAGCGCACCAAGGCCGCCCATTCCGACCGCTCGTTGCGCAACGTCACCAGGCCGCTGCTTACCGTGGTGGAATCCGATCGTTTCGAGCAAGACCGCCGCCGGATCAGCGTTTTCCGCAGCGTCACGTCGGCGCGTGTCCACGTTTCTTCAGCGGCCAACCGGTTGGCTGGTATCACCCCCTGACCAAGGACCATCCATGCCTACGTTGTCCACCTTACCCGTCATCGACCGGCGCCGGTTTCTCGCGCTTGCCGGTCTCACCGGGGCAGCGTTGTTCCTGCCGCGTGGACTGCGTGCCGCCGAAGCGGAGGCCGCGCCGCTCAAGAAAGCCGAGGTCGCCTTCGGCATCACCGGCCGCCTCGGCAGCGCCCGCATGCTGAAGGACGCCGGCTGCGACTACATCGAAGAAGCCGTCGGTGGCCTGCTGATGCCGAACAAGGGCGACGACGAGTTCGCTAAACGCCTGCCCGAGATCAGCGCCGCGCTGATCCCGGTGAAGAACTGCAACAGCTTCCTCCCTGGCGAGCTGAAATCGATCGGCCCGCAGATGAATCTCGAAGCGGTGCTCGCGTACGCCAACACCGCGTTCAAACGCGCGCGCATGGTCGGTATCGACATCATCACCTACGGCAGTGGTGGTTCGCGCAAGATTCCCGACGGCTTCGCCAAGGAAGACGCCAAGAAACAATTCGTCGAGGTGCTCAAGGGCATGGGTCCGCTCGCCGCGGCACAGAACGTCCGCGTCGCGGTCGAGCCGCTGCGCAAGGAAGAGTGTAACTTCCTCAACAACATCCGTGAGGTCGCGGAGATGATCCGCGCCGCCAACCATCCGAACGTCGGCATCACCGCCGATCTCTACCACATGGTCCTGGGCGGCGACGTGCCGGCGGACCTCGACGCCAACATCGACATCCTCCACCACTTCCACCTCGCGGAAAAAGAGAAACGCGCACTCCCAGGCGTAGCTGGCGACGATTTCCGCGGCTGGTTCGCCGTGCTGGCGAAACACGGCTGGAAAGGCCGTGTTAGCATCGAGGCCGGCGGCGGCGGCGATCAGGCCGCGCTGACCAAGGCCTTCGCGTACCTGCGGACGCAGGCGAAAGAGGCGGGGATATGAGGACTGTCCGGAGTCCGGCGTCCGGAGTCCGGGGTCTTCACCACCAACGTCATCTTGTGATTCTCCGCATAAATTCACTTCTGACGACGACAGGATCCCATGATTCCTTTTGCCACTGAAACTTGCCATCGTAGCAGACCCCGGACTCCGGACGCCGGACTCCGGACCATCACCTTGCTTGCGCTTGCCACGGCGGCGCTCACCGCTGCCGACACCTCGCGCGGCCAAACCGTCTTCACCACCTACTGCGCCGCCTGCCACGGTCCCGAGGGGGCCGGCTTGGTCGGACCCAACCTCACCGACACCGTGTTCCTGCACGGTGACAAGAAAGCCGACATAGTGCGCGTGCTGATGAACGGCGTCGGCGACAAGGGCATGCCCGCGTGGGGCGCGATCCTGCCCCCCGCGGATGTCGACGCGGTGGCCGACTTCACCGTGGCGATGATCGGCAAGAATCTGAAGAGCCCGTTCGCGCCAGGGGAATCGAGCGTCACGCCCTTCCCCAAAGGCAGCGTCGCGTTCCCGCTGCTGCTGCGCACCTTCATGCCGACGCTCGGCACCGATGCGGCGGTGTTCGCCCATCACGATCACGGCAAGATCATCGCCAAGTACAGCCCGGACAAAGGTGGGGACGTCAAGGGCGAGCAGAAGCCGATCGACGGCGTGCCCTCGGCGATCGTGGTGACCTTCGGCGATGGCCTGTCGTACTGCTTCGACACCGTCGAATGCCGTCTGCTCTACACCTGGAGCGGACCGTTCATGGACATGACGCACTACTGGGGCGCAGCTGCCGGCGGTGGGCGCAAGAGTTTCGGCTACGTGCCTGAGGTCATCGGCCCGGTGTGGTGGCGCACCTCGGGTGCCGACCCCATGCAGGTCGTAGGCGCAACCGCGGCCAAACCGCAGTTCACCGGCTACCGCAAGGTGAAGAGCGTGCCTGAACTGCAGTGGCGCGTGGGCGAGACGAAACTGACGCTCACCATCACGCCGGGAGCGAAACCCGGCGAGGCAGTATGCCGCTACACCACCACCGGTGCGGCCAAGGGCTTGGTGTTCACGCTACCAGCGGACAGCGCCGGCCAGATCGCGAGCGACAAGGGCACGCGCGCTGGCACCACGCTGACGCTCAGTGCCGCCGAAGCCGCGCAGTTCACGCTGACCATCAGCCCAGGCGACAAGCCAGTGATCGAAGCGCCGAAAGCGAAACCGAAGGATGACAAGAAGGCGAAACCCGAGCCGGTGGTGAAGGAATGAACAACAACCATCCGATCGAACCGCCATATCGCCACGCCGCCCCGGCTGAGACCACCATGCCCTATCGTACCACGTCCACCGCTTCACCTTTTGTCGCCGCGTCGTGGCGTCGTGGCGGTTCCCTGCTGCTGTCGCTGTTCCTCGGCGTCGCGTCCGCCGGTGAGGCCTATAAGGTCGACACCATCACCTTCCCGCACCACATCGCGCCCGAAGTCGGCGGCCTCGGTTTCACGCCCGAGGGTGAGATCGTGGTGGCGATGCGCCGCTACGGCATCCTCATCGCCAAGCCGGAGCAGGATCCCACCAAGTTCGCCTGGCGTTCGTTCAGCGACGATATCCTGCACAATACCTGCGGACTCCAGGTCGTCTCCAAGGGCGAGATGATCATCTCGACCATGGACGATCTGGTGCGGGTGAAGGACACCGACGGCGACGGCATCGCCGACAGCTACCAAGTGATCTGCGACGACTGGGGCATCACCGGCAACTACCACGAGACCAACATGCTCGCGCCGGATGGCGCGAACGCGAAGAACGGTTGGTGGCTCGCCATCGGCACCGCCTCGCACAACGGCCCGGTGTTCAGCAACATTCGCGGCACCTATTCGGCGATCGGCCAGCGCGGACGCAACTTCTCTGGTGCGAACTGGAAAGGCTGGGTCGTGCACATCAGCCCTGACGGCAAGCTGGAACCCTACGCCAAGGGCTTCCGCGCCAACAACGGCATCTGCGTCGGACCTGACGGCAAGATCTGGGTGACCGACAACCAGGGCGACTGGCGCGGCACCTCGCCACTCTACCACGTGACCAAGGACGGTTTCTACGGCCACCCGTCGAGCTTGGTGTGGGACAAGAATTTCACGAGTGACGTCGACAACGACCCACTCAAACATCCGCTCGCAAAGCTCAATGCGATGCGCACCCCCGCAGCGGTCGAGCTGCCGCAGGGCTTCATGTGCAACTCGCCGACCGAGCCGATCTTCGACACCAAGGGCAAGTTCGGTCCCTTCGCCGGGCAGATGTTTGTCGGCGACGTCGCCGGTGGCCGCATCCTGCGCGTGATGCTGGAAGAAGTCGACGGCGTGATGCAGGGCGCCTGCGTCAAGTTCGTCGACAAGGACCTGCGCGCGGGCAACAACCGTTTGGTGTTCTCACCCGATGGTACGCAGCTCTACACCGGCCAGACCATGCGCGGCTGGGGCACGCCGGCGGAAGGCCTGCAACGCATCACCTTCACCGGTGAGATTCCCTTCGATGCCAAGACCATGTCGCTGACCAAGGATGGTTTCGTCGTCACCTTCACTAAACCGGTAGATCCGGTCGGCGGCGCGCGCCCAGGTTCCTACAAGCTGAAGCGCTTCTACTACCGCTATGGCCCGCAGTACGGCAGCCCGCAGATGGAAGAGACCGAGCTCAAGCCCTCGGCGGTGACGCTGAGTGCCGACGGTCTGACCGCGACCATCGTGGTCGACGGCTTGCAAGCCAATCGCATCGTGCAGCTCGACCTCGACCTTAACGCCGCCGACGGCACCCGCATCCGCCAGCCGGTGCTCTGCTACACGGTGAACCGTCTGCGGAAGTGATTGAGGTAAACCCAGGAGATGCCATGAGCCTCTCGCGCCGTGATTTCCTTCACCTGTCGGCGGTCGCCGGTTTGTCGTTGGCGCTTCCGGCCTGCGGTGGTCGTCGCACCTACGCCGCCAACGAGCCGGTGCGGCTCGGCTTCGTCGGCTTCCGTAGCCGCGGCAATGATTTGCTGAAATCCTTCCGCGCCGTGCCGGGCGTACAGGTCGTCGCGCTCTGCGACGTCGATCCCGAGGTGCTCGGCAAACGCGTGAAGGAGGCCGAGGCGCTGGGGGAGAAACCCTTCGCCACCCACGACGCACGCCGGCTGTTCGAGCGCGCTGACGTCGACGCGGTGGTGATCGCCACCCCCAACCACACTCATGCGGTGCTGGCCTCGTGGGCGATGGCGGCGGGCAAGGACGTCTACTTGGAAAAGCCGGTCAGCCACGACGTGGATGAGGGCATCCGTCTGCTCGCGGCGCAGCAACGCTCTGGGCGCATCGTTGCCGCCGGCACGCAGAACCGCAGCGACGTCGGCGTGCGCGCCGCATTCACAGAACTCCATGCCGGCAAGTTCGGAGCGATCCGTGCCGTGCGCGGTTTCTGCTTCCGCGATCACAAGACCATCGGCAAGGCCGACGCGCCGATCAAACCGCCCAGCGGATTGAATTACGATCTCTGGCTCGGCCCCGCGGCCGATCTGCCGCTCATGCGTCCGCAGTTCCACTACGACTGGCACTGGATCTGGAACACCGGCAACGGCGACCTGGGCAACCAAGGACCACACGAACTGGATATGGCGTGTTGGGCGCTCGGCGACCCCGGCTATCCGCTCGCCGCCGTCGGTATCGGTGGACGCTTCGACTGGCACGACGCGGGCGAGACCGCCAATCTGATGACCGCGTGGTATCGTTTCGCCAACGGCATCCCGCTGGTGTTCGAAGTGCGCAACCTGCCGCCGAAGAACAAAGAGTCCGGAGCGTGGCATGGCCTGAACGGTCCCGCGATCACCGTCGAGTGCGCGGGTGGCGAACTGCGCGCACAACGTGGTGGTGCGGCCTTCTACGATCCGAGCGGTAAGCTCGTGCAGGAGTGGAAGGGTGATGGCGGCGCGACGCACTACGCCAACTTCATCGACGCCCTGCGTGTTGGTGACCCATCGCTGCTGCGTGCACCGCTCGCCAAGTCGGTTGTCACCGCCGGACTCGCGCACCTTGGCAATGCCTCGCTGCGCCTGGGTTGGGCCGGTGGCGCGCGTGAGGCGATGGCCGCTGCGACTGGTCGTCCGTTGCTCGGTGAACACGTCGAACGCATGCTCGCCCTGCTGAAAGATTACGGCACCGACCTCGCGGCAGAGCCAATGTCCTGCGGCCCGGAATTGACCATCGACCCACGGACCGGCTTCGTTAGTGGCGGCCATGCACCACGAGCGAATGAGCTCCTGTCACGTCAACCGCGCCCAGGTTGGCAGGCGTAGTCCCCTGGGGCGTGGGCGGCCCGCCCGCGCAGCCTTTACCACCAGCGACCAACGCGCGGGCGGGCCG
>JACDEI010000002.1 GCA_013816485.1 Planctomycetota bacterium | reverse complement strand
AGCGCAACCGTAAGGTGATGGAGGAGATCATGGGTTGGGCGAAGAGGGCTCATGAGGCCCGACGAATTTTTTACAAGCGATTGTCAATTAGTATTTTACGGAGGGTGCTAAAACGAACGGCATTGGGTCCGGGGTCCGGGGTCCGGGGGCTGGACACCCCGAGCATCAGAGCCGAGCGGTGCCGTGCCGAAAGATGAATGGTCGACATCGCAACTCGTCCTGGGGCCGTCAGTGACTCCGGACTCCGGACTCCGGACTCCGGACGGCTGCCATGTCGATCGCACCCGCCATGACCTCTTCGGCGAAGTAGCTCGATCGCACATACGGGCCCGAAGCGACGTACTTGAAACCGGCTTCCTTGCCCCAGTGCTTATAGATCTCGAACTGCTCGGGTGTGACGAAGCGGATGATGTCGTGGTGCTCCAGGCTCGGGCGCAGGTACTGGCCGATGGTGAAGATGTCGACGCGGTGACGTACCAGATCGTCCATCAGCGTGCGGATCTCGGCATCGGTTTCGCCCAGGCCGACCATCACGCCGGACTTGGTCAGGATCGTTGGGTCGCTGTCCTTCACTTGTTTGAGCAGATCGAGCGAGCGCTGGTACTTCGCCTGCGGACGCACGGTCGGGTAGAGCCGCGGGATGGTTTCGAGGTTGTGGTTGTAGACATCCGGATGCGCGCGGACCACCGCATCGATCGACTCGCGGTTGCCACGGAAGTCAGGTGTCAGCACTTCGACCAGGGTGCCAGGTGAGCGTGCCCGGATGGCCGCGATGGTGGCGGCGAAGTGCGGCGCGCCACCATCGGCGAGGTCATCGCGGTTGACGCTGGTGACCACCGCGAAGCGCAGCTTCAATTCGGCAATCGCAGCGGCGAGGCGTTCGGGTTCGGTGGCATCTAGTGGCGGGGGGGTCTTGGTCCACTTCACGTCACAGAAGGTGCAGGTACGCGTGCAGGCCTCGCCCATCAGCATGAAGGTCGCGGCCTTCTTCGCCCAGCACTCCTGACGGTTGGGGCAGGCGGCTTCTTCGCACACCGTCACCAGACCATGACTGCGCACGATGGCGTTGGTCTCGGCGCTGATGGCGTTGTCGGGCAGGCTGCGCTTGAACCAGGCGGGCAGGCGGGGGCGGTCGGGGCTGATCGGAACGACGGGCATGGCGCGGGATGATGGGTGGTGCCCGCTCTGGACAACCGGAGGCTGGTCCCGCCTTCGCAGGCCGCACAGCCGGGATCCTGGCGTCTTGCTGAGATCGTGGATCCGGATAGCAAAACGCGTCGGAGACAATCATACCATGCGACCGGCGTTGGCAGCCTCGCCCGAAGCGGGCTTGCGTCATGCGGCGCGAACGGTGCAATCACCGGCCTATGTTACGTGATGAAGCCGAGATCGTGGTCAAGAGTGGACGGGGTGGTGCCGGTGCGGCGACCTTCCGGCGGGAAAAGTACATCCCCGAAGGGGGGCCGGACGGCGGTGATGGCGGCAAAGGCGGCGACGTAATCGTCGAAGCCACGCCGCACATGAACACGCTCTCGGTGTTCGTCCGTCAGAGCCACTGGCGGGCCGAGGACGGTGTGCCTGGTCGTGGGCAGATGTGTTTCGGCCGTTATGGCGAGGACCTGCTGCTCAAGGTGCCCTGCGGCACCATCATCCGTCTGGCCGAGACCGACGAGATCATCGCCGACCTCACGCAGCCGGGGCAACGCGCAGTGTTGGCCGCGGGCGGCAAGGGCGGCAAGGGCAACGTCCACTGGAAGAGCTCGACCCACCAGACGCCGCGCGAGTACGGCCCAGGGGAACCCGGCGTCACGCTGAAGCTCAAACTCGAACTCAAGCTGATCGCTGACGTCGGCATCATCGGCTTCCCCAACGCGGGCAAGAGCACCCTGCTCTCACGCCTGTCGAAGGCGCACCCCAAGATCGCGGCTTACCCGTTCACCACCCTTGAGCCACAACTTGGTGTGATCGAGCGTTTCGATCGCAGCATCATCCTGGCGGACATCCCTGGGCTGATCGAAGGCGCCTCCGACGGCAAAGGACTGGGACACCAGTTCCTGCGCCACGTCGAACGTTGCCCGATCCTGCTGCACCTGGTCGATGGTTCGGAGGGGGACGCTGCGGCGATGGCCGAGCGTATCCGCGTGCTCAATACCGAACTGGTGCGTTTCAGCCCAGACCTGGCGACCAAGCAGCAGTTGGTAGTGCTCAACAAGGCCGACACCCGGCCCGACCTGACGGAGGTCGCGGCCGAGCTGGGGCAGGTGCTCAAACAGGAGGTCATGACCCTCTCTGGTGTGTCTGGCCAGGGATTGCAGGAGTTGGAGAATCGCCTACTTCAGGTCGTGTCAGAGCATCAGGAGAAGACGGTATGAACATCAAGGAAGTCCTGCGCGCGATGGTGCAATTGCGCTCGTCCGATCTGTTCCTCAAGGTTGGCGGCCCGCCGCGGGTACGCGTCGACGGTGCGGTGCGTCAGTTGGGCACGACGCCGATCACCAAAGAAGACATGAAGGACGCCTTCACCCTGCTGGTCGACGAACACAGTCGCGATGGTTTCAAGAAGAACCACGAATGCGACACCGCGTTCGAAGAGGATGATATCGGCCGCTTCCGCGTGAACTGCTTCATGCAGCGCGGCAACATCGGCTTCGTTCTGCGTCACGTGCGCAGCGACATCCCTGACTTCAAGACTCTTGGCCTGCCGGTCGAGGTCTTCGAACGGTTGGCAATGCTGCGTCGTGGTCTGGTGCTCGTCACCGGCATCACCGGTTCGGGCAAATCGACCACCCTCGCGTCGATGATCGAGTTCATGAACCGGACCACCAGCCGGCACATCATCACGGTCGAGGATCCGATCGAATACAGCTACGTCGATGATCGCTGCATCATCAACCAACGCGAGGTCGGCATCGATACCCGCGACTTCAAGAGCGCGCTGCGCAATGCCATGCGTGAAGCACCCGACGTCATCCTGGTCGGTGAAATGCGTGATCTTGAGACGGTCAACGCCGCCATCGATGCGGCCGAAACCGGTCACTTGGTGCTGTCCACGCTGCACACCATCAATGCGCAGCAGACCATGGAACGTATCATCAACTTCTTCCCGCCGTATCAGCACAACCTGATCCGCATGCAGTTGTCGATGGTGTTCCAGGGCGTCGTCAGCCAGCGCCTGGTACCGCGCAAGGATTCCGCCGGCCGCGTGCCTGGTCTCGAAATCATGATCGCAACCCCGACCATCAAGCAGATGATCGAAGAAGGACGCACTCCCGAGCTTTATACCGCCATCCGCGACAGCGAGCACTTTGGTTGCATGACCTTCAATCAGTCGCTGTTCAAGCTCTACGAACAAGGCGCCATCACCCGCGAAGATGCGTTGTCGACCTCCGACAATCCGGACGAGATGGAGATGCTCTTCCGTGGTATCCAGCGCGGTGCATCGACCTCATTGCTGCCGAGCATGGGTGTCAAACGCTGAGATGGTGCAGGCAGGAGGCTGGCGTGATGCGCGTTTTGTTCCTGGTCTTGTCCAGCATCGTGGCGTTGGCGACGACAGGAATCGCGGCCGATGAACGTGTCCCCTTCGCTCCGGCAGTGGTCTTCCGTGGCGTCGAATGGTGGGGGCCGGGTGACGGTGGAGCCATGTGGTGGTTCCCCGGCAAGAACCAGACACCGCATCCCGCCGATCTCGGGCGCATCAAGGAAGGCCTGTTGTCTGGCAGGCAGGAGATCGACTGGCTCGGACGCACCCACACCATCGAGCAGGTGATCCGCACCGACGCCGGCAACTTCGAGGTCACCTTCGATAAAAAACGCTGGACACTGGTGATGGGCAGGACCCACGAGGGCCGCTGGCTGGTCGACGTGTTCCCGCCCGAAGGCCGTTTTGTCCAGGCGCGTTTCCGCACCGTCACCAAGGCAAGCGCCCACGAAGACGGCAAATGATCCTCAGTTCGTACGCTGTCGCCACCTGAGGCGTCAGCGGGTGATCTCTCCCAGGATGTTGTCGAGCAGGCGATCGCCGATCCGGTGATGCTGTTCCAGGTACTCTCCGGTGTCGGCCAACACGCGGGCCGCACCCTCGGGGCCGTTCGCCAGCGTCACGTAGTCGCCATCCAGCCGTACCCATTCGCTGATCGACTGAGCATCAATCTCGGGATGGAACTGGATGCCGACCTGGCGCGGCAGGCGGAAGAGTTGATTCGCACATGCGGGCGTCGAGGCCAAGTGCAGCGCTCCGCTGGGCATGGCGAAAGTATCGCCATGCCAGTGCAGCATGGTCTCACGCGGGCCAAGCCCGGCGAGTTCGGGGCGCAGACCAGCACCGAGGAAATCGACCGGCGCCCAGCCGACCTCGCGCACGACCACGCCATCTTTGCGATTGGGCTGCACCACCGCGCCCGCGGCGTGCGCGAGCAGTTGCGCTCCCAGACAGATACCGAGCACCGCTTGGTTGCGTGCGAGCGCGGATTTCAGTAACCCCGCTTCAGCGGCCAGGAACGGATACTTTTGATCGCCGATATCGCCCACGCCCATCGATCCACCCATCACCACCAACAAGTCATGGCTGAGTGCGGTCGGCACCGTTTGTCCATCGAAGGCATGGACGGTGTCGATGGCGAAACCGCGACGTTCCAGCAGGGGACGGAGCCGGGCGGGGCCTTCGCAGGCGAGGTGTTGGATGATCAGGGCGCGACGCATGACCGGCGATGCTGAATCGCCGGCGCGTCACGCAAGTCGTGCATGATGCGTCAGGCCGGCGTGGCGCCGGCGGGGCTGCTGGTCGCTGGCGAGCCGACGCCGGTGATCGGCGCGGCGCTCTCTTCGGGGAATAGGCGACCAAGGTAGCGAGCGAGCTTCTCGTTGGTTGGGCCGTAGCCGCCGTCATACATGTAGTGTTCGAGGTCCTGGCAAAACTCGCGCGCGGTGGCGTAGCGATTGGCCGGGTTCACTTCCAGCGACTTCATCATGATCGCTTCAAGTTTTTCCGGGATGTGCGGATTCAACCGGCGCGGTGACTTGATGGAGTAGTTGTCCATCTTGTCGACCAGATCATCGATGTCGTTGACGTTGTAGACCGAGGTGTTGGTAAGCAGTTCGTACATGACGAGGCCCAGGCTGAACACGTCGCTCTGACGCGTGGTGCCTTGGAACTTGGCCTGTTCCGGGCTCATGTACGGCAGTTTGCCCATGATCACTTCGGCTTCGTCCGGGGTGTTCATGATCACGGCCTTGGCGATACCGAAGTCGGTGAGCTTCACCACGCCGCCGTAGGTGATGATGATGTTCGAGGGCGTCACGTCGCGGTGGACGATGTTCTGCGGCTTGCCCGCCATGTCCTTGGCTTCGTGGGCGTAGTTCAGTGCACGGCAGACACGGCTGATGATGAAAGCGCCGATCTCGACGTTGGTGACCTTGTGGCGATCCTTGTGTGAACGGATGACGTCGGCGAGGTTCTTGCCGTGGGCGTATTCCATCACGATGTAGTAGATGCCCTTGGTCTGGCCAAGTTGGTAGACCTGAAGGACGTTCTCATGGATCAAGTCGGCCACCAGTTTGGCTTCACCGACGAAGAGATCGACGTTCTCCTTGTTCTTCAGGAACTCCTTCTTGATGGTCTTGATTGCCACGACTTTGCGGAAGCTCTCCGCGCCGAGCTGCTCCGCGAGGTAGACCGAGCCCATACCGCCGGTGGCGATCTTGCGCAGGATCTGGTAGTTCGTGACGTATTGGATTTCTTGCATCGCCAAGCTCCTACAGCAACCGGTTGTGAGCTAATGGTGCCAGGGGAAGGTGTCAACGCAGGGTTCGAGCGTTCGTTTCTTGGCGTGTCGCCCGGAACCTGAAGCAATCGGATGGTGCACCATACCTCAGCCTTTGGCCGCGCGCCTAAGACGATTGAACCGTTCCAGGTACTCCTTGCGATCCGCCCCCAGCAGCTTTTTCGGTCCGAAACCCTGGGCGCAGATGCTGGCGACCCCGCTGGCCACCGCACAACCGCGTTTTATCGCCTTGAAATCGTCTTTTCCGGCACCGGTCAACCAGGCAGCCAGGGCACCGGCGAATGCCGCCCCGACCCCGTTGCCGTCAACGGTCTCGACCGGCAGCGCCGGGTAGGTGGTGGTCTTCTGGCGGTAGACGATCAATCCACCGAGTGGTCCGGCGGTCAGGATCACGCACTTGGCTCCCAGCGACTCCAGGGCGCGGCCCGCGGCGAGCACGTCGATGGTGACGGTCAGCGCCACCGCCTGGGCCGCCGGCACGATCAGCACATCGGCCGCAGCGCAGACCTCAGCGCGGAAACGTTCGTCCTCCAGGTCGTTGATATTGGGCGCCGCCACCAGACTGCGAGTCTCGCCACCGGGCAGCGCCTGCACCACGCGCACGGCACGGCGCCATTCGTCGGGCGCGAGGTCAGCGATCAGCACCGCACCGAGATCCTCCGCCTGCGTCGGCTCGACTTCCGGCAGCGCGTAACCCGTGGTCCGCGGGACGCCGGGACCACCACGCGTGGTTGCGCCAGTCCAATCCACCCCGGTGAGATCGATACGACGGTGTTCGAGGATGCCGCGTACCTGCGGGGTGATGTCCTTGCCGCCACGCGCCCACAACTGGGTGTGCGCCAAGGGTGCCGCCGCTATCGCCGCATAGCCACCGGCGCCACCGAGCAGTCCTTTGCCCTGCGGCAGATCATCAAGAGCGAGTGGAGCGGCAATCAGGAGGGTGGGCATGGAATGATCCGGAACATCAAGGGGAAGAGGTCACAACCAGCGGACACGGTCGACGAGCGCGATACGGGGTGGTGGTGGCGGCACCTGCGCCGCACGACCGAGCCACACCGAACCCAGGAATCCCTGCGTGGTCGGATCGAGTCCGCACCACATCAGCGTCTTCGCCTGTCCGAGCGCGGCGGTGGTCGACCAGAACCCGGCCCAGCCGTCGGCATGGGCGGCGAGCAGCAAATTCTGGATCGCGGCGGAGGCAGCGGCGTGTTCCTCTAGGTCGATCGCGGTATTGGCATCGCGCATCCAGGTCACCTGGATCATCGCTCCGAGGGCCGGCAGGCGATCGAGCAGCTTGGCGAGCTTGGCCGCGCCCTTGGCCGGGTCTGGCACCGCGGCGATCGTTGGTTCACCACGCAGAAACTCCGCCAGGCGCACGATCGCCGGCTGATCCAACACTGCGAAACGCCACGGCTGCGTCAGGCGATGGCTCGGGGCCCAGCAGGCCAGGTCGAGCCAGCGTTCGAGCTGCGCACGCGGCACCGCTTCGCCGGTGTATGCCTTCACCGTACGGCGGGTACGGATGCAGTCGGCGATCGCCTCGGCGTGGGGGGAGTTCATCGGGCGCGGATGATGGCGCTCACACGCGCATCGTCCACCAGCGCCACGCGGCGATGCTTGAGAGACCGCCCAGCACCACCGCGGTGCCGGTGATGACGTGGGTGCTGTTCGACACCAGGATGCGCGACAACACCCAATATCCGATCAGTGGCACCGCCATCCAGGCCATCGCTCGCATGACCTGCATGCCCAGGTGGTTGCGCCCTTCCATGCGGATGAAGCCAGGAAGGGCGAACATCAGGCACAGCAGTGGCATCAGCCCGAAGCAGATACGCAGCATCAGGTAGCCCCAGGCGTTCTCTGAACCGACCGCGAAGAGTTCGTCGCTGGGACGGTTGCGATCCTGTTTGAGCCGTTCGACCAGGGTCGGCGCGTCGACGCTGAGCGACATGCCCAAGTCGGTAAGCGCGACCTCCTGTTCGACCCGCACCGGGGTCTGGTAGCTGGTGACCACCACCGGTTTTTGCAGACGCCAGGTGCCATCACGCCACAGCAGCGCCTCGGCCATCACCAGCAGCCCACGATGGCGGGCGCCGCCATCGCCGAACACCGCCACCTGATCGTAGCGACCGTCTTCGGGTTTCGCACTCTGTGCACACCAGAACATCCCACCGTCATGCCAGCCGACGCTGCGTCCGACGCTCTGATTGAGTTGCAGTTTCCCTTCCATGCGCGCCTTGGCGAATTTGACTTCTGGCTCCAGACGGGGGATCACTTGATCGCGCAGGGCAAAGCCGAGCACTCCGACCAAGCACGCCAGCAGCAGCAGGGATGAGAACACCCGGCGTACCGGGATGCCGGCGGCACACAGCGCCACCAGCGTGCCCTGGCGCAGCAGTGGCCACGCGGTCAGCAGTGCGGCGGCAGCAACCGACACCGGCAACCACGCGGCGAGGAAGGAGGGGAAACGCAGCGCGAGGTAGTTGAAGACCTCGCCACCACGTCCGGCGCCCATCGCGGCGACGTAGTCACCGCTGGCTCCGATTAGATCGCCAAGGTGGATAAGGAAGAGGCCGATGAACAGCAGCATGGCCCAGCGGGTGAAGGCCAACGACAGGGTGTGCGAATACAGAATAGTCACGCGCGACCTGCCCGGCGGCTGGCGAGCCACAGCAACGGTTTCGCCAGCGTTTCACGTGCCCGCTCCGGTCGCCACGCCAACCATCCGCCGATAAGCGCCACCAGCACGGCAGGGGGATAGAGGATGAACGACGGATCTATCTGCGGTTTGCTGGTGTTGTTCTTCACGTAGCCGAAGGTCGGATACACCACTGCCGCCACGATCACCACGATGATGATCACCCCTGGCAGGTTCTGATCGGTGCCGAACGCCAACCCCAGTCCCATTGCCAGCAGGCCAAAGGCGATCAACGACAACGGCAGGAAGAAACGGAAATGCAGGGTGAGGCGCGCATTGTTGTAGACCGCATGGCTCTCGTCGGGTTTGGGCAGGGCACGGGTCAGCGCGAGGACCTCGGTGGTCGAGAGCGCGTCCGGATTGATCTTCTCGCGCTTCGCCAGTTCGCTGTCGAAGAGGTAGGCGTAACGCTCGGTATCCATCGTCATCAGGTGTTTGCCCGGATGGCGCACCATCATCTGCACGTTGCGGCATTCGAGGTGCACACCCTGGTCGGCCAGCACCCATTGCGCTTCCGGGGCATAGAGCGCGATCTGCTCGTCGCCACGTTTGAGCAGCGCGCGCACATCCTGCAGACGCGGACCATCGGCGGATCCGACCCACACGCTCATGCCCTTGTGATCGACCATCGGCTCGCCCTCGGCGACCCGGCTGGCGATGGCGGTCTGGAGTAGTTTGCCCTTGTTGGCCCGCATGTCGGCGATGCCCATGGGCATGACCACATGGGTCAGCAGCCCGCACAGCAGCATCGCGCCGAGGATCAGCGGTACGAGTCGTACCAGCACACGACGATGGCTGACGCCGCTGGCCGCCAGTGCGCGGAACTCGCCATCCTGCACCATGCCGCCGAGCACCACCAGGATGGCGGTGGCCAGCGAAACCGGGAGCGCGATTGGCACCGACAGCAGGCTCATCGCCTGGATCATCGGCAGGCAGGCTTCCGGCGGCACGCCGCGTCCCAGCAGCAGCGCCACCTGTCCGCCCACCAGCACGCCCATGAACACGGCGAACAGCAGCAGGAAACGCAGCGTGGTGCGCTTGAGGATGTAACGGGCCAGGGTGTCGAGCATGGGCGCGGCTGGGCATGATGACGTGTCCCGGCCGATGGTCATCTGGGGACCGTCACCGGGGCGGGCCCGTCATTCCGCACACCAGTGCGCTGCTGTCCGCTCCCAAAGCACCCTAGCCGCACGGATGCCGGCAGTAGCATCCTGCGCATGAAACGCTGGTTACTGCCTTGGATGGTCCACGCCGGACTCGTACTCTCTGCGGGTGAGGCGGTCGAACTCACACAGGTCGACGATCACCTGGGGTGGGGCTGGCAGGCGCAGGTGATGCGCAACGACCTCATCACCTTCGCGGTGATGCCAGCCATCGGTGGTCGGGCGATGCAGTACGATCTGGGCGACCATCCCTTTCTGTGGGTCAACCCGGCGGAGATCGGCCGCACCTACGAACCGTCCGCCGACGCGCCGTGGCCCAACTTCGGCGGCTACAAATCCTGGGTGGCACCGCAGGGACAGTGGCTGCGTGGTGGCGGTGGGTGGCCTCCGCCACCAACGCTCGACTACGGTGAATACACCGCCACGCGTGAGGACGGCGAGCAGGGACAGGTCACGCTCGTCACCACCGGACCGGTGGAGACCTTCGAGCGCTGGCAGGCCAAGGGCCTGTCGCTCACCCGGCGCTTCACTCTGCGTCCACGCAGCACCCAGGTGCGCGTCGAGCAACGCATCATCAACCAGAGCCCGCATCCGCAGGTGGTGGCCAACTGGGACGTGACGCAGGTTCCCGGCGTGCACGCCAAGGCCAACGACCCCGACAACTTCTGGGTCTACTTCCCGGTCAATCCACGCAGCATGTTCGGACCGCGTGGATTCTTCGTTTTCGCCAGCGACGGGCGCAATGGTGCCGACAGCCAGTGGAAGAACTGGGCGTCCGACGGCATCGCCGGTGTGCAGTACCTGCGGCGCGGGGGGAAAATCGGTGCTGATGTCACCGCTGGCTGGGTCGCCTACGTCGACGAACGCGATGGCTACACCTTCGTCAAACGCTTCGAGGTCTCGGCCGTCCCCGCTCCTGGGACGTGGCCGGATGGTGGCTCGACCGTCCAGGTCTACACCAACGGTGCCGAACCCTACATCGAAATCGAAGTACTCAGCCCACTGGTCGACCTGCAACCGCAGCAACAGACTTCATTCATCGTCGACTGGTATGCGACCAGGATCGATGGGCCGATCCTCAAGGCCGGCACCGCCGGCGTTTGCAAGCAGCGGCTATCGCTCGCCCGCAGCGGCGCACGCGGACGGGTGACGGGGATGTTCGGCGTGTTCCACCTGGGTACGGTCGAACTGCTCGGCCTGCCCTCGGCGGACGCCAAGGCCGGGACTAAGCCGGTGTCGCTGGGCTCGTACTACGTCTCGCCGCGCGAAGCGGTCACGCTCGATGTCGAAGTCGCCCTGTCGCCCACCGTCGGCACCTTGGTGCTGCTGCTGCGTGACGCCGACGGCAAGGATCTCGGCGAACTCGACCGAGCCCTCGTGCCGGCCGTGGAGCCTGAGAAACGCTGAATTACGCCGCTAAACGCTGACTGCGGAGACCGAATCACTCCCGCCGCAAGCGCAGCCCGACCAGCAGCAACATTCCCAGGATCAGCGCCGCCGTGCCCGAACCCAGGCCGCAACCTCCGCCTTCGAGCTCCACGTTGTTGCCACCAGAACCGCCACCGCCGGGTGCGGAAGTAATCGTCTGAGCGACTGAAGCGCTGCTCGGTTCATGGGTGGGCGTACCAGCATAGACCGCGGTAATGGTATGCGTACCTGCAGTCAGACCGCTGATAACGAAACTCCCCGCACCACTGGTCAGCGTTGCGATTCCCAAGGTAGCCGATCCATCATAAAGGGTCACTTGACCAGGGGCATTGTTGCTAACGGTGATGTTGAAGGTGACAGGCGTGCCGGCGACGATTGGGCTCGCGTTGGTGGTGATCGTGGTCGCTGTGTCCTGCCCACCGGTGACCGTGTATGCCACGTCAGCGGATTGACTGTAAATGAGATCATCGGGGGAGCTGTAAAGCGCACGCAGCGTATGCGCTCCGGCATTCAGCCCACTGAAATTAAAGACGACCGGAGAACCCGTGACAACCAAAGGTCCGCTGAGGTCGGTCATACTATCGTAAAGACGGATGGTTCCTGCGGACGCATTCACCGTCATGGTGAATGCCACGGTTTGTCCGGAGGTGGAGGTGGATGTCGGTGCGGCACTCAAAGTGGTGGTCAACGTTCCGAGGACGTTCAGAACCTGAACCGCACTTTGGATCGGAGCATTGTTACCATCGCCTTCATAGTAGGCGGTGATGAAATGGGTGCCTGGAAGCAGGGTATTCGCCGGGATGGTGAATTGCGCCGAGACTTCATTGATGAATGCACCGATTCCCAGGTGTCGGTTGCCATCCCAGAACGATACTTGCTGACCGGTTTTGGTACCATTGAAGGCCCCGGTAGCATTTGCCGTCAAGAGCACCGCTTGTGACGGTATGGGGGTGCTATCGTCTGCGGTGAGAGTCATGGAGGTCAGCACGGTTGTTGGCACCCGGCGTAGCACGAGGTCATTACGTGAGGTGCCGCCCACGAAACTCACGGAGTAGCGGTTCCCCCCATTGGTGAACGAACGCAGGTAGCTGCTGGGGCTCGCAGCATTGAAAACGAGCGGGTCGGTCGAGTCGTTTTCGATCAGAACCACGTCGGTGTTCAGCGCCGTGGCGCTGATCACGTTGATGACTACATCGGCACCGCCCAAGTCGACGGTACCTGTGACGGTCAGTTTGTCGCTGCCGCCGGCAGCGATATCGAAGTACAAATCATCGTTGGCATAGAAGACCACAGCGCCATTGGAGACGAAGTTGCCAACGGTTCCGTTCGCACCCGGAAAGAGAATGACCGCGCCTTGATTCAGTGCGGTAATGCCTTGTACCGGCCCGGTCCCCATCAATGCACCGCCGCTCAATTGCACGTTGCTGGTGATCTGGCTCGAGACCTGCAAGGTGCCAGCGGAAACGATCGTGGGACCTGAGTAGTTGCTGCTGGCCGAGAGCACCAGGGTTCCGTTCCCTGATTTGATTATGCCGCCGGTGGTGGTGATCGCTTGGTTCACGATGAGACGACCGGTCCCGTTACTGACGGCAAACGCGACAGGAGAATCTACGATCAAGGGAATGCCGATCGTGTTATCACCGGTTCCGTTATGGAACACGCCGCCCGCCAAGGCGATTGCGTCTCCAGACAACACGTAGCCAGAGGCGTTGAAGGTCAGCGGACCAATCGTCGGCGGGCCACCCAAGTCGTTCATAGCAGCCTTGTTGGTGACGTTCGGAAAGACCAGCGAATCACTGGAGCCAACGGTTGCTCCTCCCCAGTTGATCTGCATCGACCAAGCGGTGGAACCTACTCCGCCACCACCTGTCCAGGTGCGTTCGGCTGCGGTCGCGTGACCGAGCCCGAGCAGAAAGATGGCAAGCACAGCAAGCAGGTGGGAACGCATGATGGGAAGCTCCTGCAAAGGGCGCGGAGCCTCCGTTGCTGGTGCTCCTGTACAAGGGGAGGAGGATGGAAGGGCGCGCAAGGTCAGCACACAACCCGGTGTTCCGCTCCATGTCCTGCGGGGCAGGGTCAACGGATCGGGCTGGATCAATCACTACCGATTTCAAACGACACTGCCCGCCGCAGAAGGCGACGGGCAGCAGGGATCAGGACCTGGATGATTCCATCGTGGTGGCCTGCGCCATCACGGATGGCTCACTTATGCGCGTTGATGAACTCACGCAGCTTCGGCTCAGGCGAGAAACCCATGGCGGTGCCGACCACCTTGCCGCCTTTGAACATCAGCATCGCCGGGATGCTGGTGATGCCGTATTCCTGCGCCGCGTTGGGATTGTCGTCGACGTTGAGCTTGCCGATCTTCACATCGGTCAGGTCCTTCGACAGCTTATCGATGATCGGGCCGACCATCTTGCACGGGCCGCACCACGGGGCCCAGAAGTCGACCAGCACGGCCTTGTCGGACTTGATGACTTCGGAAGCGAAATTGGCGTCGGTGAATTCAATGGCCATGGCGGGATTCCTGAGGGGTGTGTGGGCGGGAGGTTAGCCGGGAGGGTGACGGAGGCAATGTGGGGGAAGGGAATTGCCACGATGCGGAGTCCGGGGTCCGGGGTCCGGAGTCTCGTCAGCAACGTGTCGCGTGCTGCCCTATGGTTTGGGTCAGTGCAAGGCCAACGAGGATTACCACGCACTCACGTCCACTAGACCCCGGACCCCGGACCCCGGACCCCGGACCGTGGCAATCACCGCGCCGCCCGCGCGTCGAGCACCTGATTGAGCGCCAACAGCAGCGTGGCCATACAAAGGCAGGCGATCAGCACCGGCCACCAGCTCAGCGAGAGGTTCGACAACGTGGCGGTGACCCCAGCGATGATGCGACCGAAGCTGTGCGCCGCGCTGGCGTGGCCGCTGACACCCAGGAACGACAACAGGCCTTCGAGCATGATCAGCCTGGGGAGCAGCAGCGCGCCGTAGGTCAGCACCGTCGGTGCCACCCCAGGCAAGACGTGCCAGCGGAGGCGATGGATCACACCAGCGCCGAGCGAGCGGCTGGCCTCGACGTATTGTTCGTTGCGCAGTCGCAGCACGCGGGCACGCACCACGCGGCTGATCTGCTGCCAGTAGAGCAGGCCCATCGCGCCGAAGATCACCACCGGGCCGTAGGCCTGGAGCGCCGACACCAGCACGATGATCACCACCACGTTGGGGACCGCGGCGGTGACTTCGGCAAACCGCATCAAGGCGTCGTCCCAGCGCCCGCCAAGCAACGCCGCCGCAGTGCCGTAGATGGTCCCGATGATGATCGCCACCAAAGCTGCAGCGACCGCCACGACCACGCTGGTCGACAATGCCGCGGCCAGCCGCAGTCCCATGCTCCGTCCCAGTTCGTCGGTGCCGAGCAGGCTGAGCGAGCCGCCGCTGGTGCGCGACAGCGGTGCGAGCAGGCGATCGGTCGGGCTGGTGTGGTCGGCGTTCCCGCCGCTCGCCAGTTCCCACACGCTGCGATGTTGCGCCAAGCCATGGGCGTCACGCGACGGCCACCAACGTCCGCCGAGCAGGCCGACGACCAGCAGGACGCTCAGAACCAGCCACGCCGCACGTTCCGGCCAGTCAGTCGAGGTCCACCACGTGCGCATGGTGTGGTGATAGAGCCGCGTCCATCTCTCGCTAGAGGCCGCCAGCGCCTTGCGCCCCATGCCGCCCGCCCAAGCATGCCCGCCATGCCCCCGATCCGCGTCCTACCCAGCCTGTTGTCCGCCGACTTCGCCCGTCTGGCCGAGGAACTCGCCGCCTGCAAGGCCGCCGGTGCCAGCATCCTGCACGTCGACGTGATGGACGCCCACTTCGTCCCCAACCTCACCATCGGTCCGTTCATCGTCGAGGCCATGCGCCGCTCGACCGATCTGCACCTCGACGTGCACCTGATGATGACCGACCCGCAGAAGTACATCGACGACTTCCGTAAGGCCGGCTCCGATGCCATCACCATCCACGTCGAAGCCGTCGGCCAGCGCACACTCCAAGCCGCCATCGATCAGGTAAAGGCCAGCGGCGCCAAGGTCGGCCTAGCCCTCAATCCCGACACCGATCCCGAGCTGTGGTTCTGGGCCTTCGAAAAAGTCGACCTCGTGATGTTCATGACCGTCTACCCAGGTTTCGGCGGCCAAGCTTTCATCCCGCAGGTGCGCCCGCGCATCCGCGCCACGCGCGCGAAGTTCCCCAAGCTCGACATCCAGGTCGATGGTGGCATCGCCCGCGAGACCATTCCGCAGGTCATCGCCGATGGCGCGAATCGCTTGGTGTGCGGCAGTGCGTACTTCAAGGACAAGGACCGCGCGGGATTCATCAGATGGGCGGAAGGACTGTGAGGATGAACGCAGTCCGATGTCCGATGTCCGATGTCCGATGTCGTCCGACGAAGTCGTTCTCAGGATCGACAGGCACCCATTTCGTCATGTCCACGAGACCTCGGACCTCGGACCTCGGACATCGGACGTCTTCCCCATGACGCTTACCAGATCCGACATCGAAGCCCGCGAAGACGCCACACTCGCGCCCTACGCCATGCGTGCCGCGCAGTCGCGTGGGCGTCAGTACACCAGCATTGCGGACAATTATCGCAGCGAATTCCAGCGCGACCGTGACCGTATCGTCCACAGCCGCGCGTTCCGACGTTTGCAGTACAAGACTCAGGTCTTCACCAACGATGAAGGCGACCATTTTCGTACGCGCCTGACCCACACCATCGAAGTGGCGCAGGTTGCGCGGGTTGCTGCGCGTCGACTGCGTTTGAATGAAGATCTGGTCGAATGCGTGGCGTTGGTTCACGACGTCGGTCATCCACCGTTCGGTCATCGCGGCGAGGACCTCCTTGCGGAATTGATGAAGGACCACGGCGGTTTCGAGCACAACCGTCAGGGTTTGCGTCTGGTCGAGGAGCTGGAGATCCGTTACCCGGAGTTCCCCGGCCTCAACCTGACCTACGAAGTGCGCGAGAGCATCATCAAACACTCGGCGCATTACGACCGCGCCAAGGTGCCGCGGCGTTTTGCGCCCGAGGAAAATCCGCTCCTCGAAGCCCAACTCGTCGACGAGATCGACTCGATCGTCTACGACTGCCACGACATCGACGACGGTCTGCGTGGCGGTTACGTCAGTGTCGAACAACTGCGCGAAGTGCCGCTGTGGACGGGTGCCTGGAGCGAAGCGGTCGCTGCCAGTCCACGTGGCACCAGCGACAAACTGATCGTCGACCGCGCGCTGCGTCTGCTGCTCGACAGCTTGGTGGGCGATCTGGTGGAACACACCGAGTCGCAGATCCGCGCTCGCGGTATCGATTCGTTCGCCGCGTTGCGTGCCTGTCCGCACCAACTGGTCGGCATCAGCCCAAGCCTGAAGAACGCCAAGGAATCGCTGGAGGCCTGGCTGTTCGCCAACCTCTACCGCGACTACCGCGTCAATCGCGTGTTCCACAAGGCGCGACGCATCCTCAGCGACCTGTTCACCTTCTTCACCACCCACCCCGACAGCATGCCGCCGGAACACGCCGCACGGGCGGAGGGGGCCGGGCTGTACCGTGCCGTCGCCGACTATATCGCGGGGATGACGGATCGCTTTGCCATGGATGAGCACCACAAGCTACTGGGGTGACGTTCGTTGCTGGCAAACCCGCACAGGTGGAGGGGATTGCCTCTTTGGGTGCATAATTGGTGGGAAGGCATCGACTCACTACCATGCGCACCGCCGCCCTGCTGTTCATGTCCGTCCTCGCCGCCGCTGGCGAGGTCGCCGTCCCCATCACCAACCCGCTCAACCTCGACTGGCCGTGGGAGTTGGTGCATCGTGACCTGCCGGCGGGAAGTTTGCCGGCGCATGCGGTCGCCGCCGGCATGGGTGAGCCACGACCGGTACAGGTCGAGTCGCTGCCGGATGGTAAGCAGCGCGCGTGGTTCATCGCCACGGTTCCGCGCAACAAGGACAAGGAGAGCAAGGTCCCCAGCCGCGCCGATGTGACGCTGAGGCCCGGCACGGCAGCGACCACCACGCTCAGCGTGAAGGAAAGCGGCGATCACCTGGAGATCGCCAATGGCGTGCTGCGTCTGAAGCTCGCTCGTTTCACCGGTGCGTTCCCGACGGCGAAGAAACTCAGCGACCTGCCACCACCGCTGATCGCCTGCCAGGTGGAAGGCGACTCCGCGTGGTATGGACGGTCATGGTTCGAAGGCGACCTGAGCGTCACCGGCGCACGCACCGAGGTCATCGCCAGCGGTCCGGTGTTCACCACCATCCGCATCACCTACGAGGTCGCCGGCAGCGTGCCGGCAGGTCCGCAGAACATTGAACCGCTTGCCCCAGGCGCTCCGTGGCCGCCGCGCCGCGATGGTTGTTTTATCCAGAGCACCTGGCGCATCGTCGCCGGCTCGGTGTGGGTTCAGGTCGAGGATCAGCATCGTCTGCCGGCACCGGCGACGTCGTGGCTGGAACTGAAGGAAGGGCTGAAACCCGACACCGCGCTGTGGATCCGTTGGTTCGGTTACGAGGCCTTCGGCGGCAATACTGATCTCAAGTCCGTGCCGCTTGAACCGCAACCAAAACAGCGCGGCCCGTTCGTGGCGCTGCGTCCACGCTGGTCACAAGCACCGGGCGGCGGTCAGGATTTCATCGCCACGCGTGGCACGCAGGCTGAACCAAACACACCCGCCGTCGGTCTGGTGGCGACGCATGCCAGCCGCTGGGTCGATCCCTATGCACAGACCATCAGCGTGTTCGCCGAGAACAAGGACACCGCGCGCGCCAAGTTCCCGTGGTCGCAGGGCTCACGGACATGGGCGCTGCTAGTCGGAGGACGCGGCAATTTTGACGATACCGGCAAGCTCAACGGCGTGGTCCGTCGCCACAGCGACTGGACGCTCGACAAACAACTCAACGAGTACGTATTGGAGTGGGACCGCGATCCGGCGAAGGCCGGCCCCACCATCCTGCTGACGCGCGAGCGTCTGGCCGCCATGCGCGCCGAATGGCAGGCGGGCACGGACACGCCGACCAATGTCGTGCTCAAGGAGTTCGTCGCCGAGAAGGACAAGCTCAAGGCCGTCGATCGTGATCTGGTGGAACTCATCACCGGCGGCAAACCGAAGGGGGCCAACCTGCCGTCGCCCGGTCTGTGGTTGGAACGCCGTTATCAGGACGATTTCCTGAATCCCACCGGTCAGACCCGCCGCATGAAATCCGGTTGGCCGGGCGCCGATCTGGTCGCCGATGGCAAACCACTGGGCGGCGCGTGGCAGGCAGCCATCGGCTACATCTTCAGCGACCTCGACCAGTGGCCGGGTTACCACAACGGCTGGGGACCGGGCAATCCGAACTTCCACACTGACAAGTATCTGGTCGCCGCGTTCACTGCCGCAGCGCTACGCGATCATCCGCATGCCAAGAACTGGTTGGCGTGGGCGCGTCACGAGTTCGACATGGATGTCTACCGCGTGTTGCTGCCAGGTGACGGCGTCGGTTTCGAGTGCCCAGGCTACAGTACCTACGCCCTCAACCTGCTGCTCGAACTGGCGACTATTTTTGAAAACAGCGGCCAAGGCAATCCGGTGGCGGAGAATCCGTTGTTCAAGAAGACCGGCGTCTGGCACCGCCACCTGCTGACGCCGCACGATGCGCGCATTGGCATCCGTCATCAGGCGCCGATCGGCGACACCCATCGCTGGGGCGCAAAGGATGGCGAGATGTTCGGTGGGCTCGCGCGGTTCTACCGCAGCACCGATCCAGCCTTCGCCAGTGAAATGATGAGCGTGTGGAAATTGTTCCGCGATCAGGGCATGCGCGGCACGGTACTGAGCGATGTGATCAACGTCGATCAGTCGATCCCCATCACACCGTTGGAAAAACTCGATTGGAACAGCCGTTCGTTCCTCGGTTTCGGCGCGATCATGCGTTCTCGTTTCGGATCCGAACGCGAGACCTTCGCCAGCTTCCGGGCCGGATCGGCACTCGGCCATGCGCATGCAGAGCAGCTCAGCTTCCACTTCTACGGCGCCGGCCTGCCGGTGTCGCTCGACTACAACTGTTCCTACCATCCGCGGGGTGACCACGCGGCGCTCCATAACACCATGACTTTTGGGCAGGCGCGTCCCTTCACTCACCAGGGCGACACCAATGCCGTGCCGGCGATGGAACAGGCGCTCGGCGCGGCCAAGCTGGCGGCCTTCGCCTCGACGGCGGTGGCAGATGCGGCGGTGGCCGAGATGGCGGTCGATTCCCTGGTGTTGACGCCAGTCGAACCGCAGCACGCCAAATTCCAGTATCCCTACCCGACGCGGAAGATCGAACGGCTGGTACATCGCCGTTATCAGGTGCTGGTCAAACACTCCGCCGGTTCACCACTGTCCGACTACTTGGTTATCCGCGATGAGACCATCAGCCGCGAAGCGCAGCACACCAACCTGCACCTGCTCAGCCGCGACGTGAAGATCGACGGCAAC
Source organism: Planctomycetota bacterium (assembly GCA_013816485.1). Classification (GTDB taxonomy): domain Bacteria; phylum Planctomycetota; class UBA11346; order UBA11346; family UBA11346; genus BOG-1363. The sequence goes on along the minus strand of JACDEI010000002.1, from coordinate 208,662 downwards.
CGCATCCGTGCCGAGGGCCAGGGCGAGGCCGACATCGACGTGTTCCTCGCCACGCCCACCGCACCGAAGATCGAAGTCGGTCGCTGGTTCTACTTCGACGAATACATGAGCGGCCCGGGAAAATGGAAACTCGGGGGCAAGGGCAACGACCCGGAGAAACAGAAAGCCAGCGAAGCAGAAAACGCTGCCTGGATCAGCGGGATCCACCAGAGCGACGGCAAGTCGCTGATCCCGCCGAAAGGCTACCAAGGCAAATGGGAGGTCGGCGAGTACCAGCAGTGGCTTCGCATCGACACCGCGCCGGGGCAGGCGCTGACCTGGGTGCTCTACGCTCGCCGTCGCGGCGAACCGGAGCCGACTTTCACCATCCTGCCCAACGACGCCGGCGTGTCGGTCAGCGTCGCTGGCCACACTGACGAGATTCGCCTGGGCACCTCGCCCGCTGCCGGCATCTCCGGCCAAGTGGTCGTGCGGCAGGGGGGCGTCGACACCGTGGTGCTCGGCCTGCAGGCGGTGCCTGCGCTCGGTGCGGTGAAGGAGGAGATCCCTGCCTTTGGCGGTCGCGTGATCGACGACGCCAGCCCGGCAGCGCAGCAGAAGTGACCCTCCCGAGATCGCCGGCGTCCCGCCGGCTCGGGTCGTTGTTCCTTCATTGATTTCCAGGTCTGAAATCCGTCGTTGATTGTGGAAGTCGACCCTGCCGGCGGGACGCCGGCGATCCCGGGGGTCGCCTTCGTGCTTTTGCAGAGCTGGTCTGGTTCCTGGCGCCCCGCATTGATCCGACCGACCAGTCGGTCGGTCATTGATCGACGACTGAACGCGCCACACTCCGCCGCCCATGGCCGAACCCGCCCCTGCCCCCGCCCCGTCCAAACGCGACGCCATCGTCGCTGCTGCCGTTACCTGCTTCTCGCGCGATGGTTTCGCCGGGACCACCATCGCGGCTGTCGCGCAGCAGGCCGGCATCGGCAAAGGCACGGTCTACGAATACTTCCGCTCCAAGGAGGACCTGCTCCTCGACGCCTGCCTGTGGTGCTGCCAGCGCAACCAGACACAGGTGCATGACCTGCTCGGCGGTGCTGGCACCAATGTCCATGCCGCTGGTGGTGACGCGGCGAAGTCGCTGCATCAACTGATGGTCGCGGTGTTCAGCGTCGTCCCGAGCGGCAGTCAGGCGTACACGCGGTTGTTCCTCGACCTGTGGACCGTCGCGGCCGACCAGCCGCAGGTATTGGCGCAGGCGCAGGCACGCTTGCGAGAAGTGTACGCTCAGTGGGAAGGCGTCTTGACGTTCCTCTACGGCGCTGGTCTGGCGCAGGGTGTATTCAAGCCGCTCGCTGATCCGGCGATGTTCGCGCGGTTGTTCACCGCCATCGTCGATGGACTGATCTGGCAGTTGCCGTTCCGCCCTGACCGTACCGCGGAGTCGCTCGCGCGCACGGCGTCGGATACCTTGCTGACCCTGCTCATGAAGGACGCCCAGCGTCCATCGGAGGTACTCGCGTGATTCGCATACCGTTCTCTGGATTCGTGGTTGCCCACGCTTTGACGACGCTGGTGCTGTTGTCGCTGGTGCCCGTGCTGTCGGCGGTTGAGCAGCCAGCGACCTGGAAACCGCACGATCATCCGGCGTCGATCGAGCGCAGCATCACCGGCTTCACCCGTCCGCGGCGTGTGGTGATGGTGGCGGCGGAGGTACCAGGTCGAGTGACCGCGGTGGCGCTAGATGTCGGTCAGCGCGTCGGGCCGGAACAGGTCGCCGCGATCGTCACCATTGACGATACGCAGGCGGTGATCGCCCGCGATCAAGCGGTGGCGGCCCTGACCGCCAGCGAACAAGCATCACGAGCCGCAGCGTTGGCAGGGCAAGCGGCGGAAGCCGACGCCGGCTTGCGCGGACGTACCGCCGCCCGCACCAAGAATCTGGCGGATCAAGGCAAGCTCAGCGTCGAGGAGGCGGACACCACGGCCACTGCCGCGGAACTCGCGCGTATCGAGGCGGAACGGGCCAAGGTCACCGAATCCCAGGCGAGCACCGCAGTGATCCAGGCGCGACTCGACCTTGCCCGCGCGAACGATCACCTGTCGCGGCACCGTGTCCCGGCACCGGGCGGCTGGCTGGTGGCGCAGCGCTTGGTGGAACCGGGAACGATGGTCGCCGCCGGAACACCGCTGCTGCGCGTGATCGACACCACCACGCTGGTGGTGGAGCTGCACCTGACGAGCGATGAACTCGCCGCGCTGCGGGCGCAGGCGATGCCGATCGTGCGTTTCCCGCGGCATGGCGATCGTCGTGCAAGCGTGACCCTCGCACGCATCGATCCGGAGTTCGACCCGCTCACGCGCAAACACCGCGTCGAATTGGATCTGGCCGGCGACGCCGCACCGGAACCCATCGGCGGCCTGGAGGTCGCCCTGTCCTTCCCGGTTCCCGATCCAAGCGGCGCGTTGCTGATCCCCGCGTCCTTCATTCGCACGGTGGGCGAACGCCAGCGAGTCAGCACCAGCGATGGCAAGGAACTGGTGGTGACGGTCATCCGTCAAGCGGGTGACTACGTCGCGGTGCTGCCGTCGGCGTTGCCGGTCGGGGTGGAATTGAAGCCATGATTGCCACGGTCCGGGGTCCGGGGTCCGGGGTCCGGGGTCTGGTGTGCCGCCAAGATATGCTTTCATCCCAACATGATCGTTCTGAAGTGCGCGGGGCGTCCGTGCAGAAAGACTCCGGACTCCGGACCCCGGACCCCGGACCGTGGCAATCATGAAGCCCCTCATCGCCTTCGGCGTCCGCCAACACGTGCTGATGAACCTGCTCTACGTCGGGTTGATCCTGGCGTCGGTGGTGGCGATGCGGGACATCCCGGTGGATCGCTATCCGAACCTGCCGTTCGGTGAAGTGCACTGCGTCGTCCGTTACCCAGGTGCCGATGCGTCGGAGGTCGAGCGGCTGGTGACGCAGAAGCTCGAAGACGCGCTGCGCGGCATGGAGTCGGTGGAGTACGTGCGCGCGACCTCGACGCCTGGGCAGGCGGAGCTGTTCGCCAAGTTCGATGACGACACCGATTACGACCGGCTCTACGACCAAGCGCGCATCCGCCTGCTCGCGGTGCAGAACCAGTTGCCGACCGTCGACGGCAAGCAGCTCGGCATGTACCTCAACAAGCTCGACACCGATGCCTGGTTGCCAGTGATGCAGGTCTGCCTAGTGGCGAAGGATCCGGCCAAGCCCTTGGCTTCCCGTCAGCTCGATCTGTTGGCGAAGGACCTGCGCAACCGTCTGGAGTTGCTGCCGGATGTGAAACGCATCGAGGTCGTCGGCGAACGGCGCGAGCAGTTTGTGGTCGAACTGGACACCGCCGCACTCGAACGCCACCGGATCACCTATGGCGAGGTCGCCAGCGCGCTGATGCAGGCCGGTGTCGCCCCGCCCGCTGGCACCATCGACACCGCACAGGGCGAACGCCTGTTCCGTGTCGACGCGCGCTACCGTTCACGACAAGACGTGATGGATGTGCTGGTGCGCCGCGTGGGCGACGGCGCGCGCATCACCGTTGGCGATCTCTGCCGACACGATGCCAGCGGCGAACGGGCGCTCGACGAGGGCGTGCTCATCAGTGTGAACGGCCAGCAGTCGGTGTTGTGCAAGGTGCTGAAGGAGAAAACCGCCAACGCCATCCGCGTGAAAGAAGCAGTGGTTGTCGCCGGCACGGCGTTCGTCGCCGATCATGCGAATGATGGCGTGGCGCTGGTCTACACCGTCGATAGTGCGGTGCGGATCCAGGACTACCTGGGCGTGCTCGGATCAAACTTGTTCTGGGGCGTGGTGCTGGTGGTGATCGCGCTGCTGTGTTTCCTCACCTGGCGTTCGGCGCTGCTGACGATTTCTGGCGTGGCGTTCGCCGTGTTCGCCTCGTTCCTCTACTTCTGGCTCACCGGTGCGAGCCTCAACGAACTGACCGTCGTCGGCCTGGTGCTGGTGTCGGGCATGCTGGTGGGCGATGCGGTGGTGGTGATCGACAACATCCAGCGCCATTTGGAAGAAGGGAAACCCATCACCACCGCCGCCATCGACGGCGCCACCGAGGTCTTCTGGCCGGTGGTGAACTCGGTGTTGACCACCATCGCCAGCTTTTTGCCACTGCTGTTGATGACCGGTTCGGTGGGCGATTTCTTCGGCCTGTTGCCGGTGGCGGTCACCGTCGCGCTCGTCGCCAGCCTGATCGAGTGCATGCTGATGCTGCCGCTGCACGCGGTAACCGCGGAAAAACTGCTGGGCCCGGAAAAAATCGTCACGCGCAGCGAATCCGGCACCGCCGGCTACCTGCAACGCCCAGGCGTGGTCGGCTGGTTGGCGCGGCGTTACGACCGCGCGCTGTCGTGGAACCTTGCCCATCCGTGGACCTGCATCGGTTTCGTCGGCGTGATGTTCCTGCTGACTATCGGCATCCTGGTGCAGAGCCTGATGGCCAACACCTGGGGCCAGCGGCCTATCCTGCGCATGGCGTTCTTCCCCAACGACGCGTCGATCCTCAACATCGCGGTGCGCCTGCCCGGCGACGCCACGCTCAGCGGCACCAGCCGCTTCCTGCGCGAGATTGAAAGTGAAGTCATGGCCCTGGGCCCGGGCAAGATCGACAATGCCTCCGGTTTCGCCGGCATGCTGATGGATGCGTACTACAAGCCGGTGTGGAGCCACGCCTACGGCTTCGTCTTCATCGAACTGCCGCCACTGGCGCGCCGCACCGCCGAAGCCACCACCATCCTGGAAGAGGTGCGCACACGTCTGGAAACCAAGTTCGAGCAGGGGGGCGTCGACCTGGAGATCACCCAGCAGATGGATGGTCCGCCGATCGGCATGCCGGTGACGATCCGCGTCGCTGGCCGCGACAGCGACGCGGTCGAGCGCTTGGCGCATGATCTGAAAGCGCATCTGCATGCGCTGGCGGATGAGCGGCTAAAAGGCCTGATCGATCTCAATGATGACTCCAGCCGGCGCATCCGTCAGGTATCGTTCCATCCGCATTGGGACCGTTTGGCCAATCATGGTGTGGCCCAACGTACCGCGCTCGATTTTATCGCCGGTGCGGTGGACGGTGCCTACGTCGGAGAGTTCCGCCGCAGCGACGAGGACATTCCAGTGCGCGTGCGCGTGGGACGCGACCTGCTCGACGATCCGGCGCGGCTGTTGCAACTGGCGATCGTCGACGAACCGGGCGGCCGTCAGGTGACGGTGGGCGATGTCGCCAGCGTCGACGCCGGCTGGACGCCAGCGGCACTGGTGCGGCGCGACTACCAGCGCGCGGTGACCATCACTGGAAACTTCACCGCTGATTCATCGCTGGCCCCCAGCGACGTGACGCGGGCGGTGGAAGAATGGCATCGCGAGCGTGCCGCGCAGTACGCGGGCGCTGCCATCGCCTTCGGCGGCGAGGCGGAGAGCACGAACAAAAGCTACCGCAGCCTAGCGCAGGCCTTCGCCTTGTCGGTGTTCCTGATCTTCCTGTTGCTGGCGACCCAGTTCCGTAGCTACACCCAACCGCTGATCATCCTTAGCAACGTGGTGTTCGCCTTCATCGGCGTTTTCCTGGTGCTCGGCATCGTCGGTATCTGCCTGCTGGCCTTTCCCGAAGGCGTGGTGCGTCCCGAACGCGGCATGTTCACAGTGCAAAGTTTCATCGCTATCGTTGGCCTGACCGGCGTGGTGGTGAACGACGCGATCGTGCTGGTCGACTTCATCAACACGCGCCGCCGGGAAGGCCTGCCGCTGATCGAAGCACTGATGACCGCCGGCCATCAGCGCATGCGCGCCATCCTGCTGACCAGCATCACCACCATTGCCGGGCTGCTGACCATGGCGCTCGGCATCCCTGAGTTCTCCATCGCCTGGAGTCCGTTGGCGACGTGTTTCATCGCTGGCCTCATGGCATCGACCTTCCTGACGCTGCTGGTGGTGCCGGTGTTGTACCTGCTGTTGGATCGTTTCACCCCGACGCGTTGGCGATCGGTGGAATCGGAGAACCCATGAGGATCGTCCCGACGCTCGTCCTACTGTTCTTGCTGGGTGGAATCGCTGCTGAGGAGGCGGCCCTTACCGCTGACCGCGCCGCCGAGCTCGCACTCGCGGTTGCTCCGGAAATCGCCGCGGCCCGCGTCGGTCAGGCCATCGCTCATGCCGAAGTCCGCGCGGGATACGCCTTCGTCTACCCGCACCTGAGCGCGTCAGCGGCCTACACGCGGGCGAGTCTGGATTACCAGGAACTGCCATTGTTTGGGCGAGTCGCGTTCAACCGCGAAGACGACTGGCGTGCCGGCGTGGTGCTCGACCAGTTCCTCTACACCTATGACCGCCTGGGTTCGGCGCGTGATGCCGATCGCGCGCTGATGGGCCTGGCCGAGCAGGACCTCACGTTGTCGAAGCGCGATGTGGCCTACGCGGCGCGGGTCGCTTTCGAAAACGTTCGCCTGGGCCGCGCGCGGCTGACCATCGCGCAGGATCGTGTCGCCCAGCGGCAGGGGGAACGCGACGACGCCAAGGCCCAGGTAGAAGTCGGCCGTGCTCGCTCCACCGATGCCCAGTTGGCGGAGATCGCCCTGGCACAGAGCGATGACGAACGTGCCGCCGCACAATCGGCGCTCGACGCGGCACGTATCCGCTTGGCGGCGCTGATCGGAGTCACATCCACCGCCTTGCCCATCGTGGCGCAGGAACCGTTGCCACGCCCCCAACTCGATACGTTGCTGACCACCGCCACCACCCGCATCGATGCTGGTGGTGAAGCTGCGCGTCTCGACCTCGCTCGTCGCTACGAAGAAGCCACCACGCGTCTGCAGGACAGCGAAGACCGCCCGATGCTCGGCTTCCGTGCCACTTATGGTGCCGATGGCGCTGAATACGACGACCTGGAGGACACCTGGACCGCGGCGCTGTCGCTGACCTGGAACCTCTACGACGGCGGCGGCACCATCGCGCGCACCGAACGTATGGCGCAGCGCAGCCGTCAACTTGCCCATCAGCGCGACGCGGTGACCCGCGACCGTCAGATCGCCTTCGAACAGGCACGCGTCGAAGCGTCCAGCCTCGCCAGCCGCATCAGCCTGGCCCAGCGGGTGGTCGAGTTGGCTAATACCACCTATGAGGATGCCCGCGCTCAGTACCGCGAGGGCCGTCTGACCCTGACGCAGGTGGGCGACACCAGCATCCGCCTGGGCGAGGCGCGTTATCGCCTGCTGTCGCTGCTGTATCAGGAAGCGGTGTTGGCGCATGAGGTGGAGAAGTTGGCGGAGTGACTGGGGCGGACTACAGGCTACGGGCTACAGGCCACAGGTACCGACGTCCGTGGTGGGGTCCCGTAGTCCGTAGCCCGTAGCCTGTGCCCTTTCCGGTCCACCGATTGCGTCCCCCGATTTTCCCCGACCCTGAGTCGTACATGCACTACCTCACCCGCCGCTTCTCCTTCAGCGCCAGCCATCGCCTGAACAGCACCGCGCTCGACGCCAAGGCCAACGCCTGCACCTACGGCCTGTGCGAGAACATCCACGGCCACAATTATCGTCTGGAAGTGACGGTGCGTGGCGCGATCGATCCCAAGACCGGATTCTTCTGCAACGTCATGGATCTGACTGAGGTAGTGAAACGCTTAGTGGTCGATCCCTGCGATCACCACTACCTCAACGATCTGCCTCTTTTTCACGGTGTGATCACCACCATGGAAAACATCGCCAGTCGCATCTGGGGCGCGATTGAACCAGAGTTGAAAAAACGCGGCATGTCGCTCAGCGAGGTGCTGGTCGCCGAGACCGACGAACACTGGGCACGCATCCGCGCCGAGTGAGCGCGGTGCACTGGCAGGCAGCGCTAGGCACCACAGGATCGCTGACGATGACGGCACCCTATGCTCTACCTGATGCCGCGTTGTTGGCGCAGTGCCGCGTCGATCTCTTCCGCGCGGGTGGACCTGGCGGGCAGCACACCAACAAGACCGCGAGTGCGGTGCGCCTGACGCACGTGGCCAGCGGCACTGTGGTGCAGTCGCAGAACGAACGTGACCGTCTGCGCAATCAGGTCGATGCCCTGCATCGCCTACGGCTGCGCCTAGCGTCAACCATGCGCGGTGTCGCGGAGATCACCTGGCTGGAGAAACACCGGCGCGGACGTCAGCTCAAGCTCGGCGCCAATGCGCAGGAATACCACCTGGTGGTGGCGGTGGTCCTTGATGCGCTCGAGCGTCATGCCGGGGTCCTCAGCGCCACGGCCGAGGATCTCGCGGTGTCGTCCAGCCAAGTGGCGAAACTGCTGACCGCGGACAAGGAAGTCCACGTGGCAGCGAACGAGCTGCGTGCCCGTCATGGCCAGGGAGCGATCCATGCCTGAGGGTTGGCGTTATGCGGTGGGCGTCGGGTCGAACCTCGGTGAGCGTCGTGAGATCATCGCCCGCGGACGTGACCTGCTTGATGCCGGTGGCGTCGCTCGCGTGGTCGAATCCTCCGACCTGATCGAGACCGCGCCGGTCGGCGGGCCATCCGGACAGGGGGCGTTCCTCAACGGCGTGTGGATTGTCGCCAGTGGTTTCGGTCCGCATCAGGTGCTGGCGGAACTGCAACGCATCGAAGCCGCCTGTGGTCGCGTACGCACCGTGCACTGGGGACCGCGCACCCTCGACCTCGATCTGCTGCTGCGTGATGACGGACTGGTAGTGTCGTCGGCGGTGTTGACCCTGCCACATCCGCGCATCCAAGAACGTCCGTTCGTGCTCGTGCCGTTGTCCCTAGTGGCACCCAACTGGCCCCTCCCAGTACGCCCATCCTAAACGCTGGCCCAACGAGGCCGGCCACCGGAGCGCGGACCTCCAGGTCCGCCTGACGTTGAACGCCGCGGTGGTTTCAGTTCCTCGGTCGTTCATTTACCACTGACGTCAGGCGGACCTGGAGGTCCGCGCTCCGGTGGCCGCTGCGCGGCGTTTGGGCGGTGGTTTCGTTGTGCTCGCAGGACGCGCGATAGCCCGGACGACGGGCGCACCTTGCGGACTATCCAGGCGGCCCATGATCCCGCCCGGCTCCCGTCAGGCCTGGCTCTTTGGTATCGAGGTCGTCCATGTTCGAACACATCTCTGAACGTTTCGGTTCCATCTTCGACAAGCTGCGCTTCGGCGGGAAGCTGACGGAAGAGAACATCCGCGAGGGCCTGCGCGACGTGCGCCGCGCCTTGCTCGAAGCCGACGTCAACGTCCAGGTGGCGCGCGACTTCCTCGACAAGGTCACCGCCAAAGCCATCGGCGAAGACGTCATCAAAGGTGTGCAGCCTGGTCAGCAGGTGGTCCAGATCGTCCATGACGAACTGATCGCGCTGATGGGCGAGCCCGACGCCGAGATCCCCTACGCTAAACACGGCCCCACCATCATCCTGATGGCCGGTCTGCAGGGTGCGGGCAAGACCACCACCTGCGGCAAGTTGGCCAAGCTGCTGACCGAGAACGGCAAACGTCCGCTGTTGGTCGCGGCCGACTTGCAGCGCCCCGCCGCCATCGACCAGCTCAAGGTCCTGGGCAAACAGCTCGGCGTGCCGGTGTTCCATGAAGCGGGCCTCACGGCGCCCGACCTGTGCGTCAAAGCCGTGGCCGTGGCGACCAAGGACGACCGCGACGTGGTCATCCTCGACACTGCCGGTCGTCTGCACGTCGATGACGAACTGATGGCCGAGGTGGCCAGGATCCACAGCCAGACCAAGCCGCACCAGACTTACTTGGTCATCGACGCGATGACCGGCCAGGACGCGGTCAATTCCGCCAAGGCCTTCAACGATCGTCTGGCGCTCGACGGCGTGATCTTCACCAAGCTCGATGGCGACGCCCGCGGCGGCGCGATCGTCTCGCTGCGCACGGTGATCGGCAAGCCGATCAAATTCGTCGGTGTGGGTGAGAAACTCGACGCGCTCCAACCATTCTATCCCGACCGCTACGCCCGCCGCATCCTGGGGATGGGCGACATCCTCTCGTTTGTCGAAAAGGCGCAGGGTGCCGTCGACGAGAAGGAAGCGAAGAAACTCGAAGAGCGCATCCTCAAGAACAAGTTCGACCTCGAAGATTTCCGCCAGCAACTTGCCGCCATCCAGAAGATGGGCTCGATCAAGGATCTGCTCGGCATGATTCCGGGCATCGGCGCCAAGTTCAGCGGATTGAATGTGGATGAGAGCATCTTCCGCAAATACGGCGCGATGATCAGTTCGATGACGGCGAGCGAACGCGCCCGCCCCGACCTGATCGACATGAGCCGCCGCCGCCGCGTCGCGCATGGCTCAGGCACTAGCACCAACGATGTGCAGGCGCTGCTCAAACACTTCACCACCATGAAGAAAGTGATGGGCAAGTTCGGCGACATCAAAGAGATGGCCGACCGCCTGCCCGATGAGGGTGAACTGACGCCGGAAAAGTTGGCGAATCCCCAGGCCTTCATGCCCAACCCCAACCGCCTGTTCGCCAAGCGCGAGGACAAGGACGCGTTGGATCGCTACCGCAAAGAGCGCAAGAAGCAGAAGAAGCTGAAAAAGAAAAATCGGTAGAAATTGCCACGGTCTGGAAGTCCGGGGTCCGGAGTCCGGGGCCTCGATTCCGACGTTTCTGCGGACATCTTTGATCTTCAGCGATTGACGGCGGCCAGCGCGTGTTGTGCTGGCACTCCTCAGCACGGTGCGCCAACGCCATCGGGACTCCGGACCCCGGACCCCGGACCCCGGACCCCGGACCCTCCCGATGACCATTTCTACGCCTCTGTTCACCCAGCACTCGCGCTCCTGGCGCGACAATCGTTTCGTCTATCCGGTGATCAGCCGGCGGTCGAAAGGGCTGTCGATCGGGGTGAATCTGAACCCCGACCAGGCCTGCAATTTTGACTGCGTCTACTGCTCGGTTGACCGCACCAACCCAGCGTCAGCACCGACTGTTCGGTCGGTGGACCTGGCGGGGGTGCGGACAGAACTGGATCACCTGCTGGGGCTGGCGGTTTCTGGCGCGATCTGGAATGAAGCGCCATTCGATCGCACGCCGCCGGAACTGCGGCGGCTGAACGACGTGGCCTTCAGTGGGGATGGCGAGCCGACGAGCTACACCGGGTTCGGGGATGTGTGCCGCTTGGCCGCCGAACTCATCCGCTGGCACAACGCTCCGGCCAAGATCGTGGTCATCACCAACGCCACGTTGCTGAATCGTCCCGAGGTCCAGGCGGCGCTCGCGTTTCTCGACACGGTTCCGAGTCAGGTATGGGCCAAGCTCGACGCCGGCACGCAGGACTACTACGCGCTCATCGAGCGCACCAAGATCCCGCTTAGCCGTGTGCTCGACAACCTGCTGCTGACGGGTCGGCAACGCCCGATCACCATCCAATCGATGTTCCTGCGCTACCGCGGTGAAGCCCCGTCGACGGCGGAGATCGAGGCGTATCTCGGACGGCTGCGCGAACTCATCGCCGGTGGCTGTCAGATTAGCTTGGTGCAGGTTTACACCGTCGCGCGCGCGACCGCGGAAGCGGAAGCGACGCCGCTGACCAAGAACGAGGTCGATGCCATCACCGGACAAGTTCGCGCGTTGGGCATCCCGGCGGAGGCGTACTACGGACCGGGATGAAATGGAGCGCCGGCGCTCTACGCCTACTCCGTCTTTTTCACTTCGCTTTTCACCGCCGGACACGTGTCACAGCCGCAGCCGGTTTTCTTCCCGCGCAGCGTCGACCATGCGCGCCAGCCCAGGTAGCTCGCTGCCAGCAGCAGAACCACAGCAGTGATGATGTTCTGGGTCGTGGCATCCATGCGTCAGCCTCCGAACAAGCGTGAACCGACCTGATAGGTGACGAGTGCGGCGACGTAGGCGACTACGTTCATGTAGGCCATCTGGAACAACGGCCATTTCCAGCCGCCGGTTTCGCGGCGCACCACCGCGGTGGTGCTGATGCACTGCATCGCCAGCACGAACCACACCAGCAGGCTGACCGCGACCATCGGCGTCCACACTGGGCGTCCATCCGAGTAGGTATCGGCGCGGATGGTCTCCTCGAGTTTTCCGACTTTGTCCGCGTCATCCTCGGGATCGCCCAGGCTGTAGACGATGCCCATGTGGCCGACGAACACTTCGCGCGCGGCAAAGGCGGCGATCAGGCCGACGCCGATCTTCCAGTCGTAGCCGAGCGGGGCGATGACCGGTTCGATCACGTGGCCGATGCGGCCGCTGATGCTGTATTCGAGCTGAGCACCGGCGACGGCGGAATCGATCTCGCTCGCACGAGCATCGCGGATCTCGGCTTCTTGTTCGATAGTGGCATCGGTTGGAATCACCACCGGCGTGGCGTTGATCCTGCTGGTGACCTCGACGATGCGTTCGTTGGGCAGACGCGGGAAATACGCCATCGCCCACAGCAGGATGCTCAAGCAAAAGATGATGGTACCGGCTTTGGTCAGGAACTTGGCGGTGTTGGTCCACATGTGGCGCAGGATCTCGCCAAGCTGCGGGAACTTGTAGGTCGGCAGTTCGAGGATGAACGGGGTTACCGCGCCTTTGCCAAGGAACAGTTTGCAGCCGTACGCGGTGACGACGGCGGCAAGGATGCCGAGCACGTAACAGGCGAGCATGATGCCGCCCTGGATCAGCCAGATGTAGGGCTCATACGGCGTGCCGGCAAACATCGCCGAACCGAAGAACGCACCGATCAGCAGGCCATACACCGGCAGACGTGCGGAGCACGACATGAAGGGCGCCACCAGGATGGTCGCCAGACGTTCATTGCGCGACTCGATGGTACGCGTCGCCATGATGCCTGGGATGGCGCAGGCAAACGATGACAACATCGGGATGAAGCTGCGCCCGTGCAGACCGACCTTGGACAGCAGCTTGTCCATCAGGAACGCTGCGCGGGCGAGGTAGCCGCTGTCTTCCAGGATGGCGAGGAAGAGGAACAGCAGCGCAATTTGCGGCACGAACACCACCACGCCGCCCACGCCAGCAAACACACCATCGGCGAGCAGCGATTTGAGCGTACCGCCATCCATGTTGCCGGTGACGAGTTCGCCGAGCCAGGAGACCGCGGCTTCGCACATGCCCATCAACGGGTCGGCGACCAGGAAGAGGGTGACGAACAACGTCGCCATGATCAGGCCAAAGATACCAAGTCCGAGCACCGGATGCACCAGCACGGCGTCAACACGGTCCGTCATGGTCGTGCCCGGCTTGAATGAGCCCGGTTGGACCACGCGGGCGACGATGGTATCGATCCAGCGGTAACGCGCTTCGATGTCGGCCTGCATCACCGCGGCGGGATCTACGTTGGTGGCAGCCAGTGCCTGGGCCACCGCCGGATCGGCACGTACCGCGGCCAGATCAGCGGCGGTCTCCTGTGCCAGCAACCGGCGCGCGAAGCGTTCGCGTTCTGGCGTTGGCAGTGCCGCCAGCGCCGACCCCACGGTGGTGATTGCGGTGGCGAATGCCTCCGGCAATGGCCAGGCCGGCAACGGCGGAACCGTCGCCTGTGCAAGCGCGTCCTTCAACGCCTCGACGCCATGGCGTTTGTGGCCGATGACTGGAACCACCGGCACGCCCAGCTCGCGCGCCAGTGCGGCAGCATCGACCGGTTGGCCACGACGGCTGGCGATGTCGCTCATGTTGAGCGCGACAACCATGGGCTGGCGCAATTCGATGAGCTGGCTGACGAGGTAGAGATTGCGCGCGAGGTTGCTGGCATCGACCACTGCCACGATCACATCCGGCGGAGGCGTATCGGGACGGAGTCCACGTAGGATCTCCATCGCCACCTGTTCGTCGGGCGAGTTCGGCACCAGGCTGTAGGTCCCAGGCAGGTCGAGCACGTCGATGACGTGGCCATCCGGCAGCGTGCAGCGACCAGTCTTCTTCTCGACCGTGATGCCTGGGTAGTTGGCGACCTTCTGCCGCAGCCCGGTAAGCGCATTGAACAGCGTGGTCTTGCCGCAGTTGGGATTGCCACCGAGGGCGATGGTGCGAAGGGCGGCCGGAGCCGCGGGTGCTGCGCTGGTCATGGCCGGCTCAAGAGACGGCGGCGACGGAAGCCGAAACAGTGGAAGAGACAGCGGAAGATACAGCGGCGACACTCACCTGCGCCGCCTGATCAAGACGCAGGCTGAGTAGGTAGCCGCGCACGCGCACTTCGAGCGGATCACCAAGCGGCGCGCGACGGATCACGTCGACCGCGACACCAGGGCAGAGGCCCATTTCCAACAAGCGACGACGCACGGGCAGTGCACCACCAACCGCGAGTACCTGCACCTGCGTGCCCGCCGGAAGGCGGTCGAGCGTCTGGGTTCCGGGCGGTGGCGGCAGGGGTGCGTTCATGGCTGGGGGAGACTATGGCAATTGATAATGGATAGCAATTAGAGGAGGAGCGAACCTGGAATGACCAAGAATGCCAGCGGATTCAGCCTTGGATTGCCGCCAGCAATTCGCCCTTAGCGCCTGTACTGACAGCCAGATAGGGCGTCTTGGCGCCGCTGTACCCATGCAGGTCGACGGGGAAGAGCGCATCCCCAGCCGGGGGCAGAACCTCTCCGCCTGCAACTAGCACGACGGCCGCAGCGGCAGCGATGTCCCACAGCTTGCCGTTCACCGTGATCGAGCCGTGCGCCACTCCGGCTGCGACCTGGACCGCTTCGAGCGCCGCGCTGCCGAGCACGCGGACCTTCAAGCGTGTCTGGGCGTGGAACGCCGCGGCCCACGTCGGCATGCGCCCCTGGGCATCGAGCAGGTTGCTGGTGAGCATGAGCAGGCAGCGTTCGGACAACGGCGTCGTCGGCGCCGTGATCGCACGGTCGTTCAGCCACGCGCCGTAGCCGCGTTCAGCGGCATAGACTTCATCGCGACAGACATCGTAGACCACGCCGAGCACCGGCATGCCGGCGTCGAGCAGACCGATGCACACCGCGAAGTTACCCAAGCGCGCGACGAAGTTGTTGGTGCCGTCGATGGGATCGATCACCCACACACGGTTACCGCGTGTGGGCGGACGGTTGGTGATGGCGGAGCCGTCGTCGTTCTCCTCGCCGATGAAACCATCGTCGGGGAAATGCGCGGCAAGACGTTCGATGATCAGCCGTTGGCTGGCACGGTCGGCGTCGGTGACGGCTTCTTCGCCGCGTTTGGTCTGGCGTTCGACACGACCGTAGTGCTCACGAATGAGCGCTCCGGCGGCGCGGGCGGTGGCGATGACGAAGGCGAGGTCAGCGGAGTACGGCATGGGCGCGGATGGTCGAACCAGCCGCGTGTGTGTCCATCGCTTCAGCGCTTCAGCGCTTCACCGCGTGCGCGCTCAGCATGCCCTTGAGGAACTGCCCGGTGTAGCTGCCTTTCACCTTGGCGACCTGTTCCGGCGTGCCTTCAGCGATCAACTGCCCGCCACGCATGCCGCCTTCGGGCCCCAGGTCGAGGATCCAGTCGGCGGTCTTGATGATGTCGAGGTTGTGCTCGATCACGACCACGGTGTTGCCGGCCTCCACCAGGCGGGCGAGCACTTCGAGGAGTTTGCGCACGTCTTCGAAATGCAGACCCGTCGACGGTTCGTCGAGGATGTAGAGCGTGTTACCGGTGCCGCGTTTGGCGAGTTCGCGCGACAGCTTGATGCGCTGGGCCTCACCGCCGGACAACGTGGTCGCGGGCTGACCGAGACGGATGTAGTCCAGACCGACATCGACCATGGTCTGCAACACGCGCGCCACCGGCTGGTGGACGGCGAAGTGGGCGATGGCCTCGCGTACCGACATGCTCAGCACATCGGCGATGTTCTTGTGCTTGTACATCACCCGCAGCGTCTGCTCGTTGAAACGTTTGCCGTGGCAAACCTCGCAGGGGACGTAGACGTCGGCGAGGAAGTGCATCTCGACTTTCTTGACGCCGTCGCCTTCGCAGGCCTCGCAGCGACCGCCCTTGACGTTGAAGCTGAAACGTGACGCGGTGTAGCCGAACAATTTTGACTCACGCGTTTCGGCGAAGATCGAGCGGATGTGATCCCAGACCTTGGTGTAGGTCGCCGGGTTCGAACGCGGCGTGCGCCCGATCGGCTGCTGGTCGATGGCGATGACCTTGTCGAGGTGGTTGAGGCCGGTGATCTTCTTGTGCGCGCCGACATCCTCGGTCGACCCATTGAAATGGTTGCCCAACGCCGGGTAGAGGATGTGGTTGAGGAACGATGATTTACCCGCACCGCTGACGCCGGTGATGCAGGTGAAGGTGCCGAGCGGGATGCCGAGCGTCAGGTCGCGCAGGTTGTTGGCCTTGGCACCTTCGACGACTAGGCGTTTGCCGTTGCCGCTGCGGCGTTCGCCTGGGACTTCGATACGTTTGCGTCCGCTGAGGTAATCGCCGGTGATGGAGTTCTTGGCCTTTAGGACGCCATCGACGGCACCACTGTAGACCACTTGTCCACCAAGTTCGCCGGCACCCGGTCCGAAATCGACCACGTGATCAGCGGCGCGGATGGTGTCCTCATCGTGTTCAACCACGACCACACTGTTGCCGATATCACGCAGATGTTTCAGCGTTTCGATCAGACGCACGTTGTCGCGTTGGTGCAGACCGATACTCGGCTCGTCGAGCACGTAGAGCACACCGGTTAGCTCCGAACCGATCTGGCTGGCAAGACGGATGCGTTGGGCTTCACCGCCGGACAAGGTCGGACCAGAACGATCGAGGGTCAGGTAGTCGAGGCCGACGTTGATGAGGAACGTCAACCGCGCTTGGACCTCTTTCAAAACGCCGACGGCGACCTTGGCGGCCCCACCGGTGAGTTTCAGTTCTTTGAAGAACGTTCCCGCTTGGCCGATGGTCAGGTGGCAGACTTCAGTCAGCGATTGACCGCCGAGTTTCACCGCGGCGGAGGCCGGCTTGATACGTGAGCCTTTGCACACGGTGCAGATGTCGGAGGAGAAGTACTGGCCGAGTTTGTCGCGCCGCCAGTCGCTGTCGGATTCCTTGAGCGTGCGTTCGAGCCACGGGATCACACCGTCGAACTTGGTGTTGAACGTGCCGGTGCCGTTGGTGGTTGACCAGTTCACCGCTACGCGTTCGGTGTGGCCGTAGAGCACCAGTTGACGCTGCTTCTCCGACAGTTTCTTCCACGGCGTGTCGAGATCGACCTTGAGCTTGTCGAGCAGATCACGGCGGTACTCGACGTGCCAAGCCTGACGATCTTCATCGCCAAGCGCACCCCAGGCCGCGATCGCACCGTTGTTGATCGACAGATCCGTCGCGATGAGTTTGTCGAGATCGACCGAGGTCTTCACGCCGAGACCGTTGCACTCCGGACAAGCACCGAGGGGGGAGTTGAAGGAGAAGCTGTTGGGTTCGAGGTCGGGGAAGGATAGGTCGCAGTGGTGGCAATAGAGGTGTTCGGAGAAAAACAGGTCCGGGGTCCGGGGTCCGGGGTCCGGGGTCTCCTGGTCAGCGTTACGTTCGGCAACCGTGGTTTTCTTGGTGGTCAGGGATTTCGTGCTCGTCGATCCGCGTACGGATGACGAGACCCCGGACCCCGGACCCCGGACCCCGGACGTGTCATCAGCAAAAGCGACAAGGAGTTTCCCGTCACCTTCCCTGAGCGCCGTCTCCACGCTGTCGGCGAGGCGTTGTCTGATGCCGTCTTTGATCACCAGACGATCGACCACGATCTCAATGCGGTGTTTGACCTTCTTGTTCAGCACTGGTGCAGCGCTCGGTTGGTCGAGCAGGAATTCTTTGCCGTCGACGCGTACGCGGGTGAAACCGGCCTTCTTGGCCTTGTCGAGGATGTCCTGGTGCTCGCCCTTGCGGTCGCTGACCTTGGGCGCCAGCAGCAGGATGCGGCTGTCCGCTGGCAGGGCCATGATGCCGTCGACGATTTCGTCCTGGCTACGCTTGCCGACCTCGCGGCTGCATTGATGACAGTGCTGGATGCCGATGCGCGCCCACAACACGCGCAGGTAGTCGAGGATCTCGGTGATGGTGCCGACGGTGGAACGCGGGTTCTTCGACGCCGATTTCTGCTCAATGGCGATGGTCGGTGACAGCCCACGGATCGACTCGAATTTGGGTTTCTCCAACTGGCCGAGGAACTGGCGGGCGTAGGCCGACAACGACTCGACGTAGCGACGTTGGCCCTCGGCATAGATGGTGTCGAACGCCATCGACGACTTGCCGCTGCCCGACGGACCGGTGAACACCACCAGTTTCTTCTTCGGCAGGTCGAGGTCGACGCGCTTGAGGTTGTGTTCTTCAGCGCCGCGTACGGCGATATGATCGAGTTCGCTCATGGATGCCTTGGTTCACCGCGTCCTGGGCGGCGCGGGGCCGCAAGCCAACACGGCCAGCCAGCGGCGCAAGGCTCATTCCCGAGGCAGTGCCACATACGCTGCGGTGCGTCGTGCGCCATTGAACGCTTGGCGACGCCCGCGGGACCTCGCATAGTCACGCCATGAACAGATCGTTGTTGGTCATCGGCTCGATAAATGCCGATCTCTACGTCGAAGTTCCCAGGTTGCCTGGGCCGGGTGAAACCATCGCCGGCATCGACGCTGCGGTCCGCCCGGGTGGCAAAGGCGCCAATCAGGCGGTCGCGGCTTCACGCCTGGGAGTCGAGACGTGGTTCGCGGGCAAACTCGGCAGTGATGCCTATGCGCCACCGTTGCGTTTGGCCCTCGAAGGGGCCGGGGTCGAAACCGATCTGATCGAACAAGTCGATGGTCCGACGGGGCAGGCGGTCATCCTGCTGCAATCGGGCGGCGACAACTCCATCATCGTTGTTGGTGGCGCGAACCGTGAATGGGTCGAACTCGACGAACGGGTCCATGCCCGCCTGCGCGAAGTCGGCGCGGTGCTGCTGCAATGCGAGATCCCCGACGCCATCAATCTGGAAGCGGCGCACGCAGCCCGCGCCCTTGGTGTGCCGGTGATCCTTGATGCCGGTGGATCCGGTGGGGCGGTGCTGCCGGCCCTGTTCCCGTTGGTGGACATCCTCAGCCCCAACGAACATGAACTGTCAGTCCTCACCAGCCTGCCGACCACCACCAATGAGGAGGTCGTGGCTGCGGCCCGTGCGCTTCAGGCGCGCGGTGCGCACACGTTGCTGGTCAAACTCGGTGCGCGTGGTGCGATGTTAGTTCCCGAGCAGGGCAAGCCGGTGATCCACAGCGCCTTTCAGGTCAACGTCGTTGACACCACTGGTGCCGGCGACTGCTTCACCGCAGCGTATGCGGTCGCCACCGTTGGCGGCATGCAGCCACAAGCGCGCCTGCGCTTCGCCTGCGCCGCCTCAGCGCTCAGCGTGATGCGCAAAGGCGCGATCCCGAGCATGCCCAATCGCGAGGCGGTCAAACGCTTCCTCATGAACAACAACCACGAGACCGATCTCGCCGCTTACGAATAGGTGTCAGCGAACAGGTGTCAGCGAACAGGTGTCAGCGAACAGGTGTCAGCGAACAGCCTGCTCCAGGCTCCAGGTGTTTTGACCAGCGCGCAGCGTCGTCGCACGACCGCAGGCCAAGGTCAGCGGATCCGCATGGTGGCCGAACGGCAGGTCCATGATCGCTGGAACCGCCAACCGCTCCGCCCAGGCGCTAACAATGTCCGCACCCGACGGTCCGCGATAACCCTCCGGCAGCGTGGCCGGGAAGGCATTGGCGACCACGGCGAGCACGCCAGCGAGACAGCCAGCCAGGTGGAGCTGCTGGAGATCGCGATCGATGCGGTAGGGTCGCTCGTCGATGTCCTCGATTGCCAGGATGCGACCCCGCAGGTCAGGCATCCACTTCGTTCCGATCAGGCCCGCCAGCACCCGCAGGCATCCGGCGAACAACGGCCCCCGTGCTTCACCCTGACGCAGCACGCGGGCTTCCGGCAACACAGTGTTGTCCCAGTGTTGTTCCTTACCCAAGGCCAAGGCGATGGCCGAGGCCAGTGCGCGGTCACCATGCGCGACGCCGGGCATGAACCCGTAAAGGGTCTCGGGGCCGCCGCGCACCGCCCAGGCGGCGTGCAGCACGGTGAGGTCCGAGTATCCAATCAGCCCAGGCAGGGGGCCGCTATGACCGGCGACCTCATCCAGCAGGTCCAGACAGCCATAACCGCCCCGACCGGCGAGCAGGAGATCGTGGCCGAGCACGTGGCGGAAAGCGCTCCGCCGTTGCGGGGCGGGAGCCCAGGCACCGTCACCCAACCACGGGGAATTGCCGGCTGAAACTGTCAGTTCACCGGCGATTCCGTGCACAAATGCGGTCGCCGCCGCGAGCGCCGCCGACTGACGGGCTGGCGGCAGGGGATAGGCGGGACACCAGAGCGCGACCGACGTGGGCATTCCGGCACCGTGGGCCAGACCGAGGGTGCCGCAACCGGTTCACGTGTAGCACTGGCACCAACCGTACATCTGTGGTCGGCCGCGTTGACGGCAAGTAGTTGCAACCTACGGTGGGCGCATGGGTTTCGCCGGCAACCTCAATACATTGTCCCTGGTCGAGGTGTTCCAGACGATTAATCGCATCCGCGCTAACGGGGTCCTGCGCTTAGCCGCAGCGGATTCGGGTCGTGATGTGGTGTTCGCCAACGGTGAGGTCATCGGTGTCGGCTTTCGGGCGGGCGAGGAGAAACTCGGCCTGCTGCGTCGCTTGATCCTGGAGGGACGCCTCAACGCCGAGACCGCCGCGGCGATCAGTTCGTCGACGCAGGATAGTGCGGTCGTGCTCGAAGGGCTCCTCCAGAGCGGCAAGATCTCCGAGAGCGAGGTGCTTGATGCGCTCCACCGCCAAGCAGAAGACGAACTCTACAACATTTGCACCTGGGATTTCGCCGACTTCGTTTTCCAGGATGCCACGCCCGAGGATGCGGTCACCCAGCGTCAGGTAGAGCAGTGCCGGACCCGCCCGCTGCAGATCAACATCAATTCCATGCTGATGGAGGCCGCTCGCCGCATCGACGAATGGAACAACCTACGTAAGGTCATCACCTCGGAAGATACGGTTCTGGGACAGGCGGAGGGACGCGAGCAGGATCTGCTCGCCGCCAGCAAGGAATATCCTGGCGCTGCCGTGGTACCGCTCATCGATGCGGTGCGCACGATTGAGGACATCATCAAGAGCTCGGTGGCGACCCGCCTGGATGTCTACGGCGTCTTGGCGGAACTACTGAAAAACAACATGGTCGCGGTGCTTACCCGCGTCGACATTTTGTCGCATGCGGATCACCAGTTCTCGCAGCGGGAATACATCAAGGCGGCGCAACTCTACCGCCGGGCGCTGGTCGAGAATGCGGACGACCAGACGACCACGGCAAAACTCGCCGACTGCCTGGAACTGCTCGACGAGGCCCCGGAAGCGGCCAATTGCCACAGCCAACTGGCGTTGAGTTACCTGGACAAGGGTGCGCCGGATGATGCGTTGTTATCGGCCCACCGGGCAGTGCGCCTCGACAAGCGCGATCCCAATCTGCGCCTGATCCTGGTGCGCTGCCTGCTCGATTCCGGCAAGAATGCCGAGGCGGTCGCCGAATTGCGCGCAGTGGTGGCGCAGTTCCTCGAACTCGGTCGCCTGGAGGACGCCCGCGGCACCTGCCTGAAGATCCTCGAACTCGACCCCAAAAACGAGGACGTACGCCGCGAGATGGCGCGCATCTTCGCCAGCGCGGAACGCGACAAGGACAACGAGGACGTCGTCATCTGCGTCCAGTGCGGTCACGTGAACCATCGTGAGGCCAAGGTCTGCACCGAATGCGAAGCACCGCTGCGTCTGTCCTGCCAATCGTGCAACCGCACGATCGCGGTGTCCGACCGCCTGTGCATCTTTTGCGGTGCCAACCCGCACGTCGCTGGCCACAAGCGCAAGATGCTCGCCAGCCCGACCACCACCCGCATCGTTAGCAAGGGGGCCAAGCAAGCCGCGACCAAGGACGGCAAGGGGTCCGAGTTCTGGGCCAACAAACTGGAATCGTCGGTCAAGAACGCCCGTGCGCTGGAGGAATCGAGCAACTATTCCGGGGCGCTGAGCGAATGGCGTGAAATCGCCAAGCTCAATTCCGACAACAAGGAGCTCCAGACCCACATCCGCGAACTCGAAAGCCGGGTCAGCGATGATGCGGCCGAGCGCCTGATCGATCGCGGTCATCAACTGCGCCGTGTGCGCCGTTTCTACGCCGCGATGCAATCCTACCGCGCAGCGATCCGCGTCATCCGCGAAGGCGATCCGCGCATCCCACGCCTGCAGGAGATCCTGGCGTCGACCAAGAAACACCATCAGCGCATCATGGTGATCTACGCCACCGCCTTCATCGCCATCGGCGTGTTCGGCTGGCTGGTGGCCCGTCCGTACCTGCTCCTGCATTCCTTCCGCAGCGATCTGGCAACCGCGTCCCGGCTGTTGGACAGTGTTCCGCCAGGAACGAACCAAGCGACCTTCACCGCGCTGAGCCAGGTGGCTCAAGAATCGGACAAACTCGGAGAACAGGTCAAGCGCATGGGGGGGACCAATACCGCCCTGGAAGCGCAGATCGCACTCAACGAGTTCGATGGCCGCCTGGTCACGGTCCGGATCAACCTCGCGCAGACTGCACTTAAGGAGATCAGTGCCTCGGCCGGTAACGGCGACGTCGTGCGGGCCGACCAACTGCTGCAACAACTGCGCAAGCCCGAGTTCCACGATTCGGTCGGCATGCGCCTGAAGTCGGCGGAGGATGCAGTCACCGAAGCCCGCCGTCGGCAGAGCGATGTCGCCCAGCAGCGGATACAGGCACCGGAACGGATGGATGAGCTCCAAGGCCTGGAAAAGGCGGGCAATCTCGCGGGAGCGCTCGCCGGATATCGCCAGCTCGCCACCATCGGTCATGAGACCGTTTCACCGCTGGCGAAGGAAGGCGTTGCCCGGCTCGAACCGCAGGAGCAGCAATTCGTCGCCGCATTGGGCACCGCGCAGGCGAAGGCGGGCCAGGACCTCGGCAAGGCCAATGCAGAACTCCTGGCGTTGGAGGGGGCCGCAAAAGCCTGGGGACGGACCAGCGACCTGACCGCCGCCCGTGGCGACATCGCCAAACGCATCCAGCTGGCTGCCGCAGCCTACCAGCAACTGGGCACCAATCCGACCGTGGAGGCCTTAAACGCCTTCATCGCCACGCATCCGTCGGCGCCCCAGGCGAACCAAGCGAAGGCGCGTCTCGATCTTGTCGCGCAGGCCCAGCGTTCACGCGAAGAGCAGATGGGGCTCTGGCGTACGGCGATGCAGGCCGAGCAGACCGAACAGGCATGGCGCTTGGCCCGCAACCTGTTTGCCGGTGGCGGTCAACTCCCTGCGGAACTGAAGTTACCGATCCGCATCGAAACCACACCGCCCGGAGCCCAGGTGCTGGTCAACCAGGTGGTGGTCGGAACCACTCCCTGCGTCATCGGCTTCCGTCCTGAACAGACCACCCACGAGGTCCGCGTGACCATGGACGGCTGGCAGCCCACCATCCGCAAAGTCGGCGAGATCGCAGGCGAATGGCGTTGGCAGGCCGCGATGGCGCGAGCCACGCGTTGGCAGGTCAATCTCGGCAAGCCGATCAATACCGTGATGGCGCTGCCCGACGGTGGCGTGCTGGCGTTGTCGGGCGAAGTGCTGCACCGCCTGTCGGCGGACGGCAAGCCGCAATGGCGCACCAGCATCGCCACAGTCGATGATCTCTCCGACCTGGAACGGTTCCGCCTCAACCACCTGCCGCTCGTCCAGCCCGAAGGTTCCCTGGTGCTGGGCCTGCCGAACAAGGACGTGGCCCTGATCTCGCCCAAGGGGACCATCGAAGCGCGCATGGCGTCGACCGACCTAGTGCGCGGCAAACCGTTGATCCACAGCAACGATCTGCTGGGTGGTCAACAGCGGTTGGCCTATGCCGCCGAAGCGCTGTACATCGGCGACTTGGGTTCAGAGATGACACGTGTACCGTTGCCCAGCCCGGCGCTGGCGGGTCCACTCAGCTTTGCCAAAGGACCGGACCGTCTGCTGGTGGTTGCAACCATCCAGGGCCAACTGCTCGCCTTCGAGGAATCGTCCAAGCAACGCCTGTGGCAATTCGATCTCAAGGCCACCGAAATCGGTCAGCTCATGCACCTCGGGAACGATGCGGCAGTCGGCATCCTCGATGGCAGCCGGGTGGCGTCGTGGGGCATCTCGGCCACCGGTGCGACCCTGCGGTGGAACACCGCCCTGCCCGGACCGGCCGTGGGCGAACCGGCGGTGACCGCGGCCAATGTCATCTGGGTCGCTGCCGGCAACGCCCTGATGCGTCTGTCACAGGACGGGGTGGCTTCGACCTTGGCGCTGCCGGCGGCCGCCATCACGCCGGCGGCCGCTGGTGGTGACCTCGTCGCCGTCGGCGTGCGTTCAGGGCTGGTCCTGGTCTACCGGCATGGAGTATTGTTGTGGATGACCAGTTGTCCGACCGCCCCTTCGGCGGTCGCGTGTTCCGGCGACATGGTTGTGGTCGGTATGAGCGACGGTACGCTCGCAACGTATTCTCCGTGATGAACGCACGTTTCATCAGACTACGCGTCGGACGACACATCAGACACCAGGGATCACCATGCTGAATTCGATCCTGATCGAACAGTTCGCGAGCATCAACCGGCAGAAGAAATCCGGCGTGCTGACGGTCGTCGGACCTAGTTACCGGCTGCGCTTTTGTCTTGAGGAAGGTGATCCGGTCGGTCTCGATTTCTGCGCCGACAAGGATCTGGTGCTGGCCCAGGCGCTGCTCGATTTCCATAAGCTCGGCCAGGAAATGTATCAGATGGTGGTCGAGTCGCGGCGACTCGGCAAAGGGTCAGTCGCGGACCTCCTCCGTCGTCAGCAGGTGGTGAGCGATGAAGAGGTGGCGCAGGTCACCCGCTCGATGGTCGAGGACACCCTGGTAAAGTGCTTCAGCACCACCCATCAAGAAATGGTGTTCGACGAACAGGACGACGCCAGCACGTTCGACTTCGACAACAGCGCCATCCGCTTGCGCATCGGCACCTCCGTGCTGCTCAACACCGTGCAGTCCCGGGTCGCCGAGATCGACAAGGTGATGAACGAGGTCGGGGGCCCCGATTCAGTGTTCACGTTGTCCGAGAACGAGTCCGGTTCCGTGGTCTTGTCCGACTTCGAAAAACATGTCCTCAATTTCACCGACGGACGCAAAACCGTCGAAGAGATCGCCATCGCCTTCCGCGAGAGCACGCTCAACATGTCGCGCCTGCTCTACGGCATGGCCGCCAAGGGCGTGGTGCGCCGCACCGCAGCGGCCGGCGGGGTCTCGCGTTTGCGCACCGCGGTCCAGCCGACGCAGGAAGCACCGGCTCCACCAAGCGTAGGGCAAATCACCGCGGTCGAACCGCTCGCCGATTTCGTGCCGCACCGTGCCCAGCAGCAGCCCGCGGGCAGCAACTCGGCGTTGCGCGTGATGCTGGTCGCCGCGCTCCTTTTGGTGTGCGCGATCGGCTACCTGACGATCATGGCCCAACGGCGTAGCGTTGCGCTCGACAGTACGTCGCAGGCGCTGATCGACAGCATGACGGCCGGTCGCTGGGATGAAGCGATGACGCAAGTCGAGACGGCCGAAGCCGAAGCGGGCAACGATCTGCAAGCGCTTGATCGGGTGAAGGCGCTGCGCCAGCAACTCAACGAAGCCCTGGCGACCGAAACCGCCGCCATCACCAAACTGGTGGAAGAACAGAATTATCCCACGGCCCAGGAACGGCTGAACAACCTGCCGTTGTCTGCCCAGCCACTCGACTTGCGCACCGCACTGCAAAGCGGACAGAACACCTTCAAGGCGCGCTCGGACCGCTTGCTGGCCCAGGTGACAGCCGCCTTGGAGGGTGGTCAGGCGGCGCAGGCCATGCATCTGATCTCGACGGCGAAGGGGCGTGAAAGCGAGACGGCGAGCGACTACCTGGCGCGCTGGCGTCTGTCGAGCCTGGAACGCGCAGGTTCATCGTCGTTGGCACTCAGCCAGCGCACCGCCCTAGTCAATCAGATCCTGGCCACCGACCCCGATGCCCGGCAACGCGAGCAGATCGAGCGCATCCGCGGCGATTTCGCCCGCTTGCAACAACGCACCTCGGAACAGGTCAAGACTTTGCGCAAGCAGGCCGAGCAGGGCGCCTTCGTCGAGGTCGAAGCCGCCTGGGAACAGTCACGTCTCGGCGATCAGTTGCGCGGCACTCCGCTGGCTGGCGAAGGAGATGAGCTCAAACGCCTGAACGATCAGATCGCCAAGGAGATGCGCGCCCTGGAAGCCGAGGGGCTGTCGCTCATCCAGGACAGCGATGACGTCAAGGTGATGGGCTCGTTCGCCACCCGGGTGCAACAGGCCACGGGCAAATGGCCGCAAGCGTCCAATGCCGAGAGCCTGCGTTCGTTGGCGCAACTGCTCAACGAACTCAGCGGTCTGGGGAGTGAACGCAAGGCGGGCGATGAAGCCACGGCGCTCGATGCGTGGATCCTGGAGCGTCAACCGCCGGCGAACATCGCGACCCTGGTGGCTGGTCGCAGCGCACGTCTGCGTGGGATAGAATCGGCGGCGACCCTGGCGCTTGAAACCGCCAGGGGCTTTGCCCGCCAGAATGACTGGGAAGCCAACGAACGCATGTTGAAGGAATTACTCGCCCGTCCGCAATGGCAACGCACGTCGGCGCGCACCCTGGCGCAACAGGATCTCGACTCGATCGCATCAATCCGTGGCCAGCAGCAGGCATGGCAGGAGGAACTGCGCAAGGCGATGCTGGCTGGCGACACCACGACCAGCCTGGCGATCGCCCAGAAGATGGGGCTGCGTTACCTGCCGTTGGTGGTGCACAGCCAGCCCAGTGGAGCGGATGTGCTGCGCGATGGCAAATCGATCGGCACCACGCCGCTCATCCTTGATATGCCGGCAGGCGAGCGTGCTGCTGTGACCCTGCGGGTGCAGCGGGCGGGCTTCGATGTGGTCGAGGTGCAGGGCAGCGCCGCGGAAGGTGGCTGGTTCCTCCCCGTAGGTCTCGAACGCACCGCCACCGGTCGCTTCGATCTGAAGATGACCGTCACCGCACGCCCCACAGCCATCAATGACCGTTTGTGGATTGCGAGCCGTCAGGGGGCGGCCTCCATCGCGCCCGGTCAGCCGGTCCAGCGTTTCGCTTTCGAGAATCCCGGCACCGGTGATGTAATCGGCCAACCCCTGTATGCCGGCGCTCTGGGTACAACCGATGGCGTCTGGTATCCGACGCGCGAGGCCATCGCCATCCGGGTCGGCAAGAACGGCATCGAACGCCTGGCGATCGCCGGGCGCACAGACCTGCCGCTCGTCGATTATGCGAGTGAACTGATCGTCGGTCGCCGGTTCATCATCCTCGCAGGCATCGACGGTGCGTTGCATGCCAGTGATGACCGCACGCCGTTGGCCGCTTGGCACGGCCAGCCGGGGGCAACCTTCGTCCACGGCCCGATCCTGCATGATGACCGTGTGCTGGCGGTCCGCGTCGATGGTTCGATCGACATTCATCTGCCAGATGATGGTAAACTGGTGACCCGTCACAGGCTGGACGGAGAGGTCCTGAGTGCCTGGAAGGCCGCCGATGGCGTGCACTGCGTCACCCGTATCAGCCATTGGGTGTGCCAGGGAGAGAATCCGCCAACCCGTGCGCCCCTGCCGCAGGAGATCCGTTCCGCCGGCAAGGGCGTGCTGATCACCCCGGACAATCACGCGTGGATCCTGAGCGATGCGTCGTGGCAGGATGTCGGCCGTTTCGATGGTCGTCCGACCGCGGTGCCGCTGGTGTGGTCCGGGCATGCAGTGTTGCCGATCGGCAAACAGTTGTTGGTGGTCGGACCGAAAGGTTTCGTCGTCCCAGGCGGCAGCGAATTCCTAGCTCCCGCGATCGTTGGCCAGCAATTGGCGGTCTGCACCCAGGATGGCATGGTCCGTTTCTACGAGCCCTGAGGTGGTAACGCCCCGGGCTAGCGGACACCAGTCCCACTCAGCAGCACGGGGATGACGGCTGGCTCGTGAACTGTGGCTGCTTCACCGGCGGTCGCATTGCAGGACTTCGTCTGGTGACGTACGCTTGCAGCGTGCAGCGCGACGGAGAAATGCTGGCGCATGAATACGGCCGGGCGCTGTTTGCCGGCGTACGTCGTCGCCGTCCTGTTCCGGGAACCCGCGCCTGGATCGATGATCTTGCCATGGCTTGGTCCATGCGTGATGAGCAGTTGAAGATCCAACTTTTCCGTTTTGTCGACGCCTTGCCGGGCTTGCGCACACCGCGCGACATCGCCGAACATTTGGTGGAGTACTTGCGGCCGGTGGCCGCACGTCTGCCGTTCCCGGCGGCGTGGTTGCTCGACCACGTGCGTGATTCTGCCTGGCTGATGCGACTTACGGCTGGTGCTGCCACCGTCGGGGTGCGTCAACTGGCACGCAAGTTCATCGCCGGCGATGATCTGCCTCGCATCATCTCCGAGGTCGCCCGCCTGCGTCGTCGCCACCTGGCATTCACCGTCGATCTGCTCGGCGAAGCAGTGATCTCTTCCCAGGAAGCGGATGCCTACCGCGATGCCTACCTCCATCTCATCGCTGGTCTGGCGGATGCGGCAGTCGGATGGCCGCACGATCCCCAGATCGATGGCGATCGCTCGAAACCGCTGCCAGCGGTAAACATCTCACTGAAAGTTTCGGCCTTGGTCAACCGCTTCGATCCCGTGGATCCGGGCGGCAGCATCCGCGCGGTACGCACCAGACTGGAACCGATCCTGCGTGCCGCCCGCCGGCGTGGGGTGTTCGTCAATATCGACATGGAGCACAACGCGGTGCGTCCACTCACGCTCGACCTCATCACCGAGGTGCTCGACAGCGAGGAGTTCCGCGGCTGGCGCGATGTCGGCGTGGCGATCCAGGCCTACCTGCGCTGCGCCAAACAGGATCTCGAACGCCTGCTGACCTGGAGCGAACGGCGCGGCACACCATTCTGGATCCGACTGGTCAAAGGCGCCTACCATGACCACGAGCGGGTGGTGGCGGCCCAACAGGGGTGGGCGGTTCCGGTGTTCACTGATAAAGCGGCCACCGACGCCAACTATGAGGCGCTCAGCGATTGGCTGCTCGACCGTCATGCGGTCCTGCGGCCCGCCTTCGCCAGCCACAACGTGCGTTCCATCGCGCATATCCTGGCGGGTGTCGCCCAGCGCCGGCTGCCACAACGTGCGATTGAGTTCCAGATGCTCTACGGCATGGCCGAGCCGCTGAAGGCGACCCTGGTGGAGCGCGGCGAACGTGTGCGGGTGTACGCGCCGTACGGTCGCCTGCTGCCAGGGATGGCCTACTTGGTGCGGCGTCTGCTTGAGAACACCTCGAACCAGTCGTTTGTCCGCGTCGGATTTCTTGAACATGGCGATGAGGAGGGCTTGCTGATGAAACCCCAACCCGGTGGAACCGCCCGCGTCGCCGTTGTCCGGCCAGGAGGATTTGCCAACCAGCCGCTGCTCGACTTCAGCCAGGCCTCGTCCCGCGCGGCGTGTGTCCAGGCCATCGATCACCTGCGCCGTCGTCTGCCACTTGCCTGCCCGGCAGTGATCGGTGCCACCACCATCCCTGCGGATGAGCGCATCCGTTCCTGCAATCCGGGCCAACACCGCGAGCTCGTCGCCACGGTCGCCACCACCGGCGCGGCAGAGGTCGACGCGGTCGTCGCCGCCGCCGCCAAGGCCTTCCTGGGTTGGCGCGACTGTCCAGTGGAGGAACGCGCCGTCTTGCTCGAACGCTTGGCGGAGGAACTGCTGCGCCGGCGCCACGACCTGATCGCACTCATGGTCCTAGAGTCGGGCAAGAGTATGCCCGAAGCCGATGCCGACGTGTGCGAGGCGATCGACTTCTGCCGCTACTACGCGCTGGAGATGCGGCGACTCGACGCGGGTCACCAGCGCGACCTCCCAGGCGAACACAACCGCATGTTCTATGAACCGCGCGGTGTCGCCGTGGTGATCGCACCCTGGAACTTCCCGCTCGCCATCCTCTGCGGCATGGCCACCGCGGCATTGGTAGCCGGTAACACCGTGATCATGAAGCCGGCGGAGCAGACGCCGGCCATCGCGTCCGCGCTGATGGTGGCGATGCAGACGGCTGGTTTCCCTCCAGGCGTGGTGAACCTGCTTCCAGGTGTAGGCGAGGTGGTCGGCCCGGTATTGGTCGGCCACCCCGAGGTTTCGCTCATCACCTTCACCGGGTCGGTCGCCGTCGGTCTCGCCATCAACGAGCAGGCCGCGCGCAGCCGGACGAGCGAAGTCAAACGCGTGGTGTGCGAGATGGGGGGTAAAAACGCCATCATCGTCGACGCCGATGCCGATCTCGACGAGGCGGTCCTCGGCGTCATGCACAGCGCCTTCGGTTACCAGGGACAGAAGTGTTCGGCGTGTTCGCGTGCCATCGTCATCGGCGACAGCACGGCGTTCATCGAACGCCTAGTCCAGGCCACCGCCAGCCTGACCATCGGTCCGGCGGATGATCCCGCATCCGCGATAGGTCCGGTGATCGATGACGAAGCCAGGCAGCGTATCCTTGCGCGCATCGCCGATGCGAAACATGCAGCGACCCTGGCCTATGCCGGGATCGTTCCGCCGGAAGTCGACGCTGCCGGCTCCTATGTCGCACCCCATATCTTCATCAACGTCGATCCGTCGTCATCGCTGGCGCAGGACGAGATATTCGGCCCGGTACTCGCCGTGATCCCGGCACATGATCTGGACGGCGCGCTCAGGATCGCCAACGGCACACGATTCGCCCTGACCGGTGGTTTCTACTCCCGCAGTCCGTCAGCGATCACCCGCGTCACGCGCGAGTTCCGCGTCGGTAACCTCTACATCAATCGCAAGATCACGGGTGCTCTCGTGGACATCCAGCCATTCGGCGGCTTCAAACTGTCCGGCATCGGCTCGAAGGCCGGCGGGCCAGATTACCTCCTGCAATTTCTTGTCCCACGTTGCGTGAGCGAGAACACCCTGCGCCACGGCTTCACGCCGGACCTGTAGCACTACGCGCCAAAATTCTCCTGTCACACGAAGGAATTTCGGCGTGTAGTGCGTGGGGTGCGGGGCGAAGCCCTGCAACAACAGCACCCAGCCCGACGGAGTCGATAATGAACTTTTGGTTCCGGCTCCGCCGGGCTGGGATCTACCGCGGCCAAACGGCCAACGCCTTGCGGCAGTCGTCCAGGCTCGGCACCAGCGCGAGGCGGAACCAGCCGGCACCGCCATCGCCGAAGAAACCGCCTGGGCTGATGACGAGTCCAGCGTCGAGACAACGCGCGGTGTAGGCATCTGCGTCACCGTTGCTCGGGACACGTGCCCACAGGTAGAGTCCCGCCGCGCTCGGCAGGATCTCGATGCCTTTCGCCGCCAGACCATCGGACAGCAGTTGGTATTTCGCCGCGAAGATGCGGCGGCGCTCGACGACATGTGCATCGTCGTTCCACGCGGCGGCGGCGGCCTGTTCGATGAAGGCTGGGCTGCCGACGCCCATCGCGGCGCGCCAGCCACGGTAGGCACCGATCAGCGCCGCGTCACCAGCGATGAAGCCGCTGCGATAGCCGGTCATACCTGAGCGCTTGGAGCACGAGTGGAATGCCAGCACGCCGGTAGTGGCGACCTCCAGCAGCGAGGGGGGCGGCGTCGCCGACTCGTCGAACCACATATCCTGGTAGCACTCGTCGGAGGCGAGCAGAATTCCGTGCGCAGCGCAGACCGCGATCTGCGCTCGATAATACGCCAGGTCGACGCATGCACCGGTGGGATTGTGCGGATAATTGATCCAGGCGATGGCGGTGCGCTTCAGTACGTCCACCGGCACAGAAGCGAGATCGAGGCGGTAGCCGCGCTCACGCGTCAGCACCACCGGATATTCTTTGGCGCCGGCGAACAACGTGCCCGCCTGATAAACTGGATATCCCGGTGTGCCGTAGATCACTGTGTCCTTGGTGGTGGCAGGATCGATGAAGGCGAGCGGCAGGTGGAAGATCGCTTCTTTGCTGCCGGCGGCGGGCAAGACCTGCTTCGTGCCATCGACCGTGACCCCGAAGCGTCGCTTGAGATACCCGGCCGCGGCAGTGCGCAGCGTCGGCGTACCGGCGACGGAAGGGTACTGGCTGATTTCCGGCACAGCATTGCGCAGTGCGTGTGCGATGAACGCAGGTGTCGGTTCGATCGGATCACCAGTACCGAAGTCGAACACCGTTTTGCCACTGGCGGCGAGCTCTGTCTTGCGGCGTTGCAGTTCAGCCATCGGGTAGGGTTTGAGGGCGCGCAACGCAGGATTCATGGCAGCAGTTTCATGTCGCTTCGAGGATGACGGTGGCGATGGCGAACCCATCGCTGTGACTGACCGAACAATGCCAGCGAGTGGCACCGAGGCGGGTGGCGACGGCGAGCGCCTCGTCGCTGAGCACGAGGCGTGGTGCGCCACGATCCGCACCGGGCAACAGAGCGATGTGGGTGAAGGTGACGCCCTTGGCCCAGCCGGTACCCAGCGCCTTCATGCAGGCTTCCTTCGCGGCCCAGCGCGAGGCCAAACGTTCGCTTGGATCACGCAGTTCCAGGGCGTAACGCTGCTCGTCCTGGGTGTAGACCCGGTCAAGAAAGCGCTGGCCCTGCCGCTGATGGACGTCGGCGATGCGTTTGAGCGAGATGAGATCGGTGCCGAGTCCGACGATCACGGCCCGCCCGTCACCGGCCGCCAGGCCCGGCGCAGCCACCACGGTGCATTGGCGGCGTCAGTGGTGTCACCGCAGTCGGCGCGCAGCGACAAGGCCGTCCCGGGCACACGGTCCGGTGCCGCTTGCAGGCGCAGCACCAACAACGGTTGTTCGCCCTCGGCAGAGAGGCGCTTGGCACCATCGACCACCCACGACCCGGTACCGATGAATTGCGGACTGGTGACGGAGAAGATCGCCATCAGCCCGGCGCCATCGATCGCCTGCTCGCCATCACCCAGGCGCAGGCTGAGCGGTTTGGAATCGGCACCGAGGCGGGCGAACAGCAGGAGGCCGCCGCGATGACGGGCCACTGCATAGGACGCGCTGCCGACCATCTGCCAATTGGCCTTGGGCAGGGCCGCCTGCGCCACCGCGGTGAGGTCGCCATCGGCCTGCACTTCGGTGCAGGCGATCGCCGGCGGTGGCGTTGGCAGGACGTTGGGCAACACGCGCAATCCGGCAGGGCCGTAGGCCAACAGCCCGCCGTCAATCGGCACGACCTTCTCCTCCACGGACAACGACTGGGCTGAACGGATGGCGCCGTCCTTGCCGACCATCATCACGGTCACCGCACGACGATCGCCGCCTTCGAAGAGCTGGGCGCCGAAGGCCTCGGGTGCGTCGATCAGTTTACTGACCTCGACCCCGTGTGGCAGCACCTGCTCCCACTGTACGTTGCCACCGGCGAGACTGATGCGGGCCAGGGCCTGCGAGCGATCGGCGCGACGGACGAACACCGACAGCACATCGCTGCCAGCGCTGACGGATTCGATCGCGGCCCATTCACCGAAACGACGGCGCACCTCGCCACTGAAGGCGTCGAGCACCACCAACTGGTTGTTCTCATCGGTGGCGTAGAGACCATCACCACTCATCGCGTGTAGCCGGCCATAGACCTTGGTCGAGCGCCAGCGCTGGCGACCGATACCGAGATCCCAGCAGGTGATGCGTCCCTCGCGCCCCAGGCAG
Organism: Planctomycetota bacterium; assembly: GCA_013816485.1. GTDB lineage: Bacteria > Planctomycetota > UBA11346 > UBA11346 > UBA11346 > BOG-1363. Next base: position 174,954 of record JACDEI010000002.1, on the reverse strand, counting down.
AAACAGGTGTTGCCGATCAGGATGGGATCCGCCGCCAGATCTTCGGGCAGCACGAAGCGGGTGGTGCCGGTCAGCAGATCGATCAGGTGTACGCGTTTGCGTCCTTCTTCGGGCAGCCACAGCAACTCGGGCGACAACACGCGCACGCGGTCCATGCCCTCCTCGCCCAGCGGCATGCGCCACAATGGCGCGGGCGCTTCGCCGGCCTTGCCACCGTGCGCTTGCAGGCACACGAGGTCGCTGCCGTCCTGCGTCAGCACCAGATCGTTGGCAGTGAGCAGCGGTTGCGGCGGGGGTTCGCCGGTCTCATTGGTCGGGCGCAGCGCATAACGGAACAGTTCGGTGCCGGTGGCGAGGTCGACCGCGGCGAACCACATGCCTTCCGGTACGCTCTGCTGACGGCCCGGCTGCACAGCGGCACCCAGCGGCGTGGTGAGCCACAGCAGCAGCGTTTTGTCGTTGGCTGCCAGTGGTTCGACCGGCTCGCCACCGAGCAGGCCCTTCAGTTCGATCTCGGCGCCGCCCCGCAACACGGTCATGGTGAACGGCGTGCGTGGCACCATGGTCGCCACCACCGCGCGCAGATCACGATCGAAATTGGTGGTCTTGCGGCCCTGGAAGGTCAGCAGCACGTCGCCGTTGCGCATGCCGGCACCGTCCGCGCTCGACCCAGGGACAACCTCCTGGATGGGGATGCCCTCGGTGTTGTCGAGGTTGGGATTGAGCGTGGTGCGCACGCCGAGCAACTGCCGCACCGGTTGGCGACGCCAGAGCATGGTGCCGTCGGCAACCTTGGTCGCGCTGAGGAAACCATCGCTGAAACCGACCGCGACCTCGCCCGCCACCAGCATGGTGTCACCACGTCGGCCAGGGATGTTCCACGCGCTGTTGGCTTTCGGCAGCGGGCGTCGGCTGACCGGCGGCAGCGAGATTTCCGGCGTAGCCTTCAGACGCACCAGACCATTGCGCGCCAAGACATGCACGCGCGCCTCCAGACGATCCTTCAGCAGCATGCGGTGATCAGGGAAGGTCGTGGCGGTCTTGAAGGACGAGATCGCGCCCGCGGCATCGCCGCGCAGTTCGGCGTGGCGACCGCGCCACAAGGCGATCTCGCCCTTCAGGCGGTCGTCATGCATGGTCAACGACTGGAGCTTGGCCAACGGCGCGACGAAGGCCTTGTCATCGCCGACGCCGAGTTCGAGTTGTCCGCGCACCAGACGCGCCGCACGTTCGGCGTATTCCACCGGTGCGCCGCGGGTGAGCGCTTCGATCAAGCAGGCGAAGGCCTTTTCGCGGTCATCACGTGACTCATGAAAAGACGCCAGCGTGCCCCACGGCCTGAAGTCTGTGGGATCCGCCGCCGCGGCCTTGGTCAGCCGTTCGAGAAACGAAGCGCCACGACCCCAGCCGATCACGTGCTGATTGTTCGCCGCCATCACCAGGTCGGCGGTGATGGCCAACGAGATGCCCTTGGCCAGGCCGCGCGATCCGGTCACCCGTCCGCTGGTGCTGTCGATCAGAGCGAGCTGCTCGTTGGTGCTCAGCAGCACGCGATCCTTGCCGATGCGTCCCTGCACGCCGTCACGCCCGGCGAAGGGGATGGCCCAGCGGACCTTGCCACCAGCGATGTCGAACAACGCGAGGTTGCGTGGTCCGGCCAGCAGCGCGAGGCCACCGACCACATCGAGCACCTCGCCATTCGCGCCATCGCCCTGGAAACGGCGCGGCGCGTGGTCGTTCGGCCCCAGGTAGAAAATCGTCCCAGGACTGTCGCTCGGACTGGCGACCAGGAAGGTGCCGTCGCTGGCGAGGGCGCCCTGACGCGTCGGCACGGTCGTGCCCCCAAAGCCGTTGTCGAACTCGTCACCGATGCTCGGGTAGGTCCACAGGCGGTTGACGTTGCCATCGATACCGAGGCGTGCGATCAGCCCGTTGTTGGACAACACCACCAGCGAGCCGCCGTGCACTGCCAGCGTAGGCGAGGACAGGCCGACGTCGTTGCTGGCGAAGATCATCTGCTGCCGCGGCAGCGGGATGCGGGCGATCAGGGTGTTCCATACCGGACGTCCGGTATCGACGCGGAAGGCCAGTGCGCGCAGCTCCGCACCTTCCTGGTTGCCCAGCACCAGGGCCGAGAACACCACCAAGTTGTCGAGTACTACCGGTGCCGACAGCGCTTCGATCGGTCCGAGCGACGGCGAGTTCCAACGCCACTTCACCTCGCCGAGCTGATCGAGCGACATCAGCACGGCATGGTCCTCGACCCAGCCCATTCCGATGAAGCCATTGCGGGTGACCGCAGGACGCGCCTTGGACTGTCCGAGCGGGACGTTGCCGAGCGTGCGGACCTCGCCGACCAGTCGACCGATCAGGTGATCGTAGAGGAAGATCTTCTGCCCGTCGCTGGCCGCAGTCAGTTCCCCAGGAGCGGAGGCGAGGATGAATCGCGCCGGCGTGTTGATCTGTCGCCGCATGCGCCGCAGACGCCGGTCGGGCGCCGGCACGGCTGGCGATGCCGCGGCATCGATGGCATCGCTCAGTTCGATACGCCACATTTCTTCCAGGCCATCGAGCGATTCTGGCAGGTCGACGGTGTGATCGGGCGTCAGCAGCGTGCTGGCGGCGGTGACACGCTGACTGCGCTGCTTGTCGCCGCTTTCGCCCGCCCGACGGGCGTAGTCGAGGTACTGGCCGAGGCGACCCGAGTCCCACGCCTGATCGGCCAGGTGCCGCCACGCCTGCTTAGCGGCCGCGGTGCCGGGATACGACAGCGCCAGGGTGCGCAGATCGGCCTCGTTCGCCCGGGCACGGATGGCATCACGCAGACGACGTTCCGCGGTGCCGTCGTAGGTGCGGGCGAAGGTCTCGGCCAAGCCCATATCGGCGAGGCGGATGGCAAACAGTTCGGCGAGCGGAGCGCACAGCTCGCCATCGGTGATCATGCGATCGCCGTGCCGGGCCACGAGGTTTTGCACCCGCTCCAGCAAGGCTCCAGGTTCGCCGCGACGGGACTTGAGATCGTCGAGCAGTTCGCTGGCGTCGTGACGGATGTCGAACGGCGTGGCGACCACCGGCTCGACGCCCTGGGCGAGGGCGATGGCGAGCAAAGAGGCAGCCAGGGGCATCAGGCGGCGCATGGACACCTCGGCGTTATAGAACGGGCACCGCAAGGGGCCAGTAGCAGGACGGCAGCTGCCACACAGCTGGACAGCGAGGGTCGACCCTTGTCAGGGGGGCAGCCCTTCGATCATGCGCGCCCATGTCCCAATTCGGTGGCGCCACGACCATAGGACCCGACGTCCGCCTGATGCTGCTCGATTGTTTCGAGACCATGGTCGAGCTGGATGGCACGTCCTACCGGCCCCGACTGGGCATGATCGAGTTCCTCACCCACTTTGGTGCCCGCGTCGGCATCCCCATCGCGGTGATCAGCGATGCGAAGAAGACGGAGGTAGAGACCGCCCTCGCCCAGGCCCGCCTGGGGACCTTCGTGGTGAAGATCTACCACGTGGACAATGCCGCGGAGAAACTCGCCAACGGGCGCATGCGCAAGGATCTCGCCGTGCCATTGGCTGACTTCAAGATCAAGCCGACGCAGGTGGTGTTCATCGGCGACAGCCCGCTTGATGCCGAAGCAGCGCAGCACCATGGCGTCCAATTCATCCGCGTGCCGCGCAGCGAGGACCGCGGTTTCAGCTTCGCCAGCCTCATCAGTGGTCCGAGCGGTTACCGCAGCCAGGAGTTCAACGTCACCTTCCTGGATCGCTACGACAAGAAGGACAAGCGTCCGTGACGCGCGATTTGTTGCGCTCGACGCCACCGCCGCCGGCGAATTTCCTGCCCAACGCCCTGCAAGTGTTGCTCGGCTATTTGGTGCTCCGTCCGTGGGTGGCATTTTGCCTGCGTGGCCGGGTGCGGCGCTCGCGCACGATGCCCGATGGTCCTTGCGTGCTGGCGTGCAACCACCGCAGTTATGCCGATCCTGGCTTGGTCGGCATGTTCATGCATCGGCCGATCGCCTACTTCGCGCGGGCGGATCTGTGGCAGTTCCCGGTCATCGCCTTCTTTCTCAACGCCATGTTTGGCATTCCGGTCGATCGCGAGAATCCCGGTCTGTCGAGCATGAAGGGAGCCGTGGAACGCCTGCGTCGCGGCATTGCGGTGCTGGTGTTTCCCGAAGGCACGCGCTCCAAGGACGGACGGCTGGGCACCATGCGCGAAGGCCCGGCGCTGTTCGCCCGCCGCGCCGGGGTGCCGATCGTGCCGGTGTACCTAGTACGCAGCGAAGTGCTCTGGCCCCGCGGCAAGAAACTCCCGCGTTTCCTCGCCAACGGTGTCGAGGTGCGTTTCGGTACGCCGCTGGTTCCGCCGCCGGATCTCGAACCACGGGCGCAGGACGCGTGGATCAGCCGACGCCTCCAGCTATGGATGGAGGCGCAGGAGCGCCGGTTGCTCGGACGCCGCTGAGCGGTCTACCAGAAACGCGGCTCGTTGAGTAAACGCTGGATCATGCGGATGGTGCCGACGGGATTTACCATTTTGCCCTGGGAACGGCTTTCCTGCGAGGTGTTGATCGGCCGTTGCATGTAGGTCTCGACGGTCTTGGGTCCGAACTCGTTCTGGAGGTTCTGGTAATCGCTGCTCGCCACGTGACCACTCCATTCCACCAAGTACCACAGACGCACCTCCTGCTGCTGGTGGAAATAGAACATCTCGCGGCCTTCCGGAGTCGGACCGCCGAAGCGCCCGGTCTCGTTCGCCGCCACCACTTCATCCCAGTTGCGGTAACCCAGCGTCTCGCCGACTCCACACGTGATCACGAAGGAGGCCGGTGTGGCCCGCCAGACGCGGAACCACGACGGGAGGTAGCGCGCGTTGTCGATCTGCGGATTGCCGGAGATGTAGGCCTGCGCGAATTCAGCGCTGGGCATGCCGCTCTGGAACGGCTGCGGATCGGGCAGGCTCAGGTAGGGCTTGAGCACATCGGGGCCTTCGGTCGGGATGGCATTGACCGCGACCTTGGGCGAGACGGCGAACGGCGGCCGTTGCATGACGTACATCAGGCAGCGTTTGGCCGGACGCGTCGAATCCGGCAGGGTCAGATCCACCCACTGGTCCCATTTCGGCTGTCCATCGCTGCCGAGCACGGGTGAGCCGCTGGCATCGACCGGCCCGAGACGTTTGCCGTCCTCGCCGCGTGGTCCGGGCTGGCCATCACGCACATCGATCCAACCGAAGCCCTCACGCCGGATCGGCGAACGACTGCCATCCGGCAGCTTGGGATCCCAGCCCAACCGGGCCGCCTCCATGATGAAATTGCAGGCCGCCACCTTCATGATGTGGGCCTGTGCCTCACGCACCAATGCTTGGGACTCCTCGACATCGCTACGCATGCGCACCAGGAAGGTCAGCGCCATCGCCGCCATCAATGACGAGATCCCCGCGACGATGATCAGGACGGTCCCTTGACGATGAGCAGAGGTCATGGGTGCATCACGGATTGTAGTCGAGGTGGCGGTCGTTGTCGATTTCGTTGGGTCCCCACCACTTCGCCCACCCTGCGCCGGATCCCTGGGCACCTGGTTTGCGTTGTTGCCGCGCCCCACGCAGGGTGGTGCCAATGGCGGTGAAGCTCAGCTCCAGCGGTTGGCCGGAGATGCTGTTGGTGAAGCCGATCTTGCTCAGCGTCACGAAGCGGTTGTACGAGACGTAGCGCGCGACCTGCACCTTGATCTCGGGCCAGTGGAGGGGCTTCTGCGTGAGTTGGCTGCGTGACGACAGGCTGCGATCCATGAATCCTTTGATCGCGCCTTCATTGGTGCCGACGCCGGTGGAGTAGATGTTGCGGATGTTGCCGGTGGTGATCTGGCCGGTTCCGCCCAGCGGCTTGAGCGGCACCAGCAGGTAGCTGGTGTCCTTGGTACAGCGGTAACGGCCCTGGGCGAACGAAGTCCCGCCATCGCCATTGCGGAAGGACGTGCCCGCATTCACAAAATCACGGACCATGTCGATCTTGTTGTTCTGGTTCGGATCCGGTCCGATGTAGGCATACAGCATCGATGGCGGCAGGTAGTCGCAGAAGCCGTAATAACCGAGGCCCTTGTGCAGCATGTCCATCTGGTTGAAGAGCCAGGGATGGGTCGAGCCGCCGATGGTGGCGAACTGGGTGTAATCGCCGCTGCGTCCGACGGAGTTGTGCCACTCCGCCGCATTCGCCCGCCACCACGTACGGGGCGAGCTTGCGGGCCAGGGATAGGTGGGATCCCAACCGGTATCGGCCTCCGACTCGGAGTAGACGTATGCGGTTGCCGTCGAGGACGCCATGATGATCGGCGTGGTCGGCAACTGCGAGAACGGCATCTGCGCCCGACGCAGGGCCTGATCGGCGGCGATGGTCGATTCGGGATCGTCGTAGGCGGTCCACATATCGATCTCGTTGAGCGCCTCGTGGAAACCGGCTCGCAGCAGGCTGTTCTCCATCGCGAGGCGGTTGGCGCTGGTGATGCTCTGGCTCGCAACGCGGAAGCCGGCCATCGCAGCGTAGACCAGCAGCATGCCGAGCGTGATGGCGATCATCAGCTCGATGAGTGAAAAGCCGTCATCGCGACGGGGACGGATGGACTGTACAGCAGGCATACGTTGCTCCTTCCGGTGGTTCATCGGATCACCGCGGGGACCCGCAGGTCGTAGTAGTTGAAGCGTGCGACGGTGACCGCCCGCATGCGGGTGGAACGCGGCACCTGCCCACGATCCAACTGCTGGTTGGCGTTGCGGTCGGCACCCCAGCGACCGATGAAGCGGCTCATCTCAGCCGTGCCCAGGCCCTGATCGTTGGTCTGGCCACCGAATTGGTCGGGGCCATGCACGCCGGGATTATTGCTCTTGCCTGGTGGGGTCGCTGTCCCGGTCTGGACCAGGCCCATGTCGCCATTGAAGAGGATCATCTTCTCCGGGTTGCGGTAGCCGAACTGGTGGTGATCCATCCAAGTACCTAATCCACCATCGCCTGAACGTTTGATGAGATCGGTAAAATTTTTATTTGGGGAAGGTGCGTATTTGGGGAGGCGTCCGGCGTCGACCGGAGCGCTCGGCGCGGTCTCGAAGTCTTCGTACGACTGCCAATCGACTGCCCAGAAGACGATCTGGCGGCACCGTTCCGCAGGTTCGAACGGGGCGGTGAGCGTCGAATTCACCGACGGGCTCCACAGCGCGGCCCAGGACGTCGGCGTGGCGGCCTTGGGGTAGGTCATGCTGACCCCGGCATTGATCACCGGATGCGGCGTGACCGGGTACCACTGGGAGGCGGCCTTGGTGGTGCCGAAGATGGTGCCGCTGCGTGGCAGACGCAGCTGGTCATATTCGATCAGGGGGGTATCCATCATGATCGCGCGTTGGAGCGGGCGGGGCGCACCCCAGTCGTAGGGATAACGCGCCGCGAACTGATTTCCCAGGAATAGGGCGTTCTCATGCATGCGCGCGACGGTGGTGGCGGTGAACGTCACGGTTCCCGCAGCGGTCACACCCTGGGCGAGCATCACTGGGCCAGCGTGACCCATGATGCGGGCGGCGACCACTTGCAGGTGCCGGTCGGTGGCGCTGGGGAAATCGGTAAGCAGGGATTGCCCGTCGTAACACGCCGCCGGCAGTCCCAGCCCCTGACACCAGGCGACCAGTCGGTCGGCGTAGATCTGCGCCGCGTCCACCAGCGGCTGGCTTCCCAGCGCTAGGGTCGGATCGATGCGCGAGTAGTCGTAATAGGCGAGATAGACCGGGCGCAGTTGCAGACCGTACGGCCCGAGATTGAGGTCCTCCCACAACATCGACTGCCAGCTCCCCATCGGTTTCACGTCGGCGGTATCGACGTCGGAATTGTTGCGGTGGATGATGTGCATCGGTGGCGAGGGATAGGCCGCGTAGTACGGCCACGCCTTCTCCGGCAGATGGAGCAGGGCGTTGTTCTGCGGGTAGCCAACCACGGCCATGATCATCCGCTGCGCCTCGTTGGGCGGGGCGGTCGGAGCGAAACCGTTCTCCTGGAAGCCGGTGGTCGCGAGCGGCTGCGAATAATACAGTTGGGCGCCATCGGCGATCACCCGTTGAATCTCATCGCCGTCGCTGTCGAGGCGTTTGGCGATGTCATTGGGGAGGGGGAACATGCCGTAGCGGTAGCTCGACACCCGTGATTCCAGATCCGGGTGGAGGTTCTTGGCGTTGATGTGCACGTTCCACGGCGCATTCGCTTCCACGTCGATCGCCGGGTTGCCGTTGTGGGTGGCGTTGTAGGCCTCGACCAGTTCGAGGGCCTTGGCCGAGGCCAGGATCTGGTAGCGCGCCATCTGCTGCGCCTTGATGCCGGCGGGCAGCAGCATGAGTACGCTGATGACCCCGAACGACACCAGCGCCAACGAGATCGAGATCTCGAAGAGGGTGAACGCCTGGCGTGGGTTCGGGGGAGTGAGTTGCACCTGATTTCCTGTGTTAACTCGTTTTATGCCGGTGGCTGACAGCCGACCTCTTGCTGCGTGGACCGCACTATCTGCCTCAACCGGACAACAATTCGCGAGGACGATCGACGTGCTTGATCGGACGTATTGAGCCACGTGATTACTGGTGGCCAGTACCGGATCGGATCGAGCAGGAGACGCGCTGTCGAGCTTGCGTTTATGCGGTTTTCTCGCGCCATCCACGTGCGTATGGGCATGGGAAAAAGGCGCTGAAACGCATGGCGTTGACGTCGCAGAGCGTGTCCGATCGATGCACACGAGTCGTCGCATAAGAAGCTCCGTTTCATCTGAGAACGTGACATCGGTCACTGCGCTCGTCGCCGTGCGGGATCGAGCACTTTGGCAGGACCGCTGGCGTCAGTGGTCAGCCGAGCGCCCCTAGAAAGGTCCAGTGCGCGTGATCCGCCCGGCGGTGGGCACCTGTCGACCTGCTAACCGGCTCCCTGTTGTGGCCTGGGGGACCGGTCAATAATCCGCCCGCCCATGTCGGACCCCGCCCCCAGCCCTGCCGCCCAACCCGCCACCGTGCCCGCGCCGGTACCCACGTACGAGGACCGCCTGCCCGGCTGGCAGCAGTGGATCAACGGCTTCTGCGAAAACTGGATCTTCGCCTTCATCGTGGCGATGGCGATCCGGCACTTCTGTCTCGAAGCCTTCCGCATCCCGACGGCGTCGATGGAGCCGATGCTCTATGGCGACCCGGCCTTCTCCAAGGCCGACCACGTGGTGGTCGACAAGTTTTTCTACCGCTTCACCGGCACCTCGCGCTGGGACGTGACGGTATTCCAGTTTCCGCAGCCTGAAGTCGAGCCGCGCAAGGGTGAGCAGATCGATGCCCGCACCGCCATCGCCGCCGATGGTTCCCGGCTGGATCAGGTGCTGATCCGTCCGCTGATGTACCGCAACTTCGTCAAACGAGCCGTGATCCTACCGGGTGACGTCTACTACATCGCCGGCGGCAACATCTACCTCAAGCAGCCGGATGGCTCCTTCCAGGTGTCGCGCAAACCGCCGTCGGTGCAGAACGAATTGTGGCAGGAAGTCTACCGCTTCGGCGTCCAGCCGGAGTACCAGCCGTGGGTGGGCGAGAACGGCTCCACAGCGTCATTGGTTGATGGTGCCACGCGTATGATCGTCGCGGATGGGGGCGGCATCAGCCTAATTCCCCAGCAGTTCCGCAACCTCTACCTCAAGCCCGGACAGTTCCAGGTACGGCCAAAAACCGGCGGGGGCAACGAACTGATCGAACTATCGATGACCAGTCCACAATTCACCTACCGGGCGACGAATCGTAAAGGCGTCGCCTGGGACCTGAGCACCTGGGAGGTCCGACGCATGAACAGCGCGGATCTGGACCATCTCGATCGCGGTGATGTCGATGCCGGCACCTTGCTCAACCGGACCATGGATGAATGGGTCGGCGATGTTCGTTTTCGTACTCGCATCGCCGAACTGACCGGCACCGTCGCACTCGATCTGACGCAAGGTACCCAGCACGTCTTCCGCTTGCAGTTGTCCAGCGCAGGCTGGGCGGTGCTGATTGATGGCAAACAGGTCGCTGCCGGTCAGGAATCACCACTGGTGACCGATATGGAATTCGGCCTACTCGATGATCAGGTGTTCTTCAGTCTGGGTGGCAAGGAACTCGCGCGCCACGATGTGGCCGCCAATGATCCCGCTCGGCATCGTCTTGGTGCGCGGTGGAGTGGTGCCGGCACGATCACGTTCTCACGCTTGGCGATGGACCGCGATGTGCACTACTCCCTCGGCAATGATGGCAGCTTCCTGCGCAACGAGTCGGACATCTTCGGCGCGATCAAGGCGCAGGCCGAGGTCGCCCTCAATTCGCCGTACATGTCGGCCTTCGATCGCGACCTCAGCATGAAGAGCTTGCGTGACCTCATGACGGTCCGCGCGCAGATGCTTGGCAAACCGGTCGAGCAATTGCAGGGCAAGGAGCAGTTCGGCGAGATGGGACTGTCGCCAGAAACCGCGCTGACGGCACCACCCGGAGCCTACTTGATGTTGGGCGACAACAGCCCGCAGAGCTGGGACAGCCGCTGCTGGGGTTACGTGGCGGAGGAAAACCTCCGCGGCCGGGTGCTGGCGGTGGTGTTGCCCTTCAGTCGCTGGCGGGTGGTCCGGTGAGTTTAAAGCTGCGCGCGGTTCCTGACGTGGCTCCAGTTGCTGGCGGTAGCGCGGTTTTGGCCAAATTCTCCACAGGACTGGGGACTTGTGTTGTTCATCAAGTTTCTCTTCAGGCGCCAACAAGCGCACATCAAGCGCACGTGAAGAACCGCCTAAGCGGTTTTCTCTGTAGGCATTGGATGGGGAGGATTGGATGAACGCCACAGTACTTTCGCTGGGAAGCCGGTCGAAGCCCCTGCGCTCACCCGGCGGTTCTCCACAATGAGCCTTTTTTCGGTTGCTGGCTTGAGCAAGCGTTTTGGTCGCCGTCAGGTGGTGTCGGGCGTGAATCTGCGGGTCGAATCCGGCGAGGTCGTCGGCCTGCTGGGCGCCAATGGCGCGGGCAAAAGCACCACCTTCCGCATGGTCGTCGGTCTGCTCAAGCCCGAGGCTGGCACCATCACCTTCCGCGATCGCGAGATCACCAAGCTGCCGATGGATGCGCGCGCACGCCTGGGCATGGGCTACCTGGCGCAGGAACCGACGGTGTTCGCGCAGTTGAGCGTCTCCGACAACGTGCGCATCGTGCTCGAACAGCACTATCCCAAGGCGGAACACGAACCCCGTCTGGCGGCGTTGCTTGAAGAACTGCACCTGACCCACTTGGCCAAAAGCCTCGCACGCAGTCTGTCGGGTGGTGAACGCCGGCGCCTGGAGATCACCCGCGCCCTAGTGGTCGAGCCCAAGCTGGTGTTCTTCGATGAGCCGTTTGCCGGCGTCGATCCGCGCAGTCGCGGCGACATCACCGGCATCACCCACGAACTGAAACGCCGTGGCGTGGCGGTGCTGATCACCGACCATCATGCCGAAGCGATCCTCGGCATGGTCGACCGGCTCTACGTCATGGATGCCGGCACCATCATGGCTGAGGGCACGCCGCAGGAGATCGTCGACAACGTTGACGTGCGCCGGGCCTATTTGGGCGACGACTTTACGCTTTAGCGATGTTTGCGGACTCTGTCCGCTACGCCTGCCAGGGCCTCGCCGGCCCTGGACCCGCACGGCCTCTTGGTTATCGACGGTGTGATTTGACTCGTGGGTGGGAGAGCCTAGCTCTTCGTCCCAAGGCCATGACCACCGCGCTCACCACGTCACGGCTGCACCTGATCACCGGCGATAGCTTGGTGCTGCGCGATGAATTCATGCCGCAGGTGCTCGCCGGCTGGACCGGACCGGTGAAACGCGTGGTCGAACCGGCAGACATGGGACGTCTCGTGCTCGATCTCGATACGCCGTCGTTGTTCGAGGATCCGGCGCTGTGGCTGGTGCGTTGTGATGGCCGTTACCTGCGCAAACACGCAGAGGCCCTGCTACCGCTCGCCGGGGTTCCTGCGGTCGCTGGCGTGGTGGTGATGAGCCTGGATGGACCGGACAAGGGCAAGGCTGGCGACGCCGTGGCGAAGCTGATGAAGGCGCTCACCGCTGCTGACGCCATCCACCAAGCCGAGGTCCCCGACGAGAAGGAGATCGTCGGCTGGCTGACCACCCGCCTTGACCGTCATCCGCAGGGCGTCACGCATCCGCGTCGGGTGGCGGAGGCCCTGGTCGAACATCTCGGTGACAACCTCGATGCGTTGCTCGCCGCGGTCACGGTGGTCGCCGTCCACGCCGATCTCGGACCGCTGACCGCCGAGGGGGTCGATGCGCTGGTGGCCGGTCAGGCGGGTCGGCCGATCTGGGAGTTCACCGGAGCGGTCCTGGACGGCAACGCCCGGCGAGCGATCGAACTGTTGCACGCCGGCGACGGCTTGGCGGCCCAGCTCGCTTTGTCCTCGTTGGCCGGCGAGATCCGTAAGTTGATCGCCTGCTGCGATACCAGTGACGATAGCGAGGTCGCGGCCTGGACGCTCGCCCGCGGCCGGCCGAACCTTTACTACGCGAGGCAACGCGCTCGTAATCTTGGCAAGGCGACGCTGGTGCGTCTGCTCACCGGTTGCCTCCAGACCCAGCGTCAATTGCGCCAAAGCGGTACCGACGCAGAGCTGGCGCTGGAGACCCTGGTGCTTCACGCACAGCGGGTCATCCGTCCCGCTGGGCGATAGCTGGCCTTGGGCCAAGCACCTAGGCTGCCGCCGCCCCTGCGTACGACGAGGATCGGCATCCCATGGATATCCATTTCTGCGACCTCTGCGGCGTGCGTGTGACCGATGTCGACCTGCGCGGCGGCCACGGCATCCGCAAGCAGTACGACGTGATCTGTGCCACCTGCCTGGAACTTGGTCACGGCAAGGAATGGCTGGCCAGCCATCAGCGTGGCAAGGTCGCCACCGCCGCATCACAACCGGCAGCCCAACCCGCAGCAGCCGCGCTCGCGGCGAACACCAGCAACAAGCAGGCCCCGATAGTCACGCTCGCGCGTGATCGTGTGCAGACCCTGGAGGAGGGCGACGACTCACCCGCGGTCGCGCCTCAGGTATTGTCCGCCGACGAATCCGACGATGGCGTTGCCACCAGCGAACTGCTGAACGAGGACGTCGCCGAGGAAGTCGCCGAGCAGGCCGGCAAGCAGCAGGCGAACAATCAGTTCGCCGCCGCTGCCAGCAGCTTCTCGGCCTTGGCCGCGTCGCCCAAAAAGGTCGATGCCGCCGCCGATGTCGAAGAAGGCTCCGATCGAGGCGAAGGCCTCAGCGATGAAAGCACCGCTGCCCCCATCCTCGCCGACAAGCAGGGCGAGGATGCGACGGCGGGCGAGGACGGCGGCGAATCACCCTTCGGCTTCAAGGACGACCACAAGGACACCACGTCGCAGAAGGATGAGACCCTGCCCGACGATCGCGAACCGCTGGTCAGCGACAAGGCCAACGGTGACAAGAAAAAGTCCTCTTCTGGCAGCGCCTCGTTCAAGAAGTCCGGCACGTCCAACAAGACCAGCAGCACCAATGGCAAGTCCGGCGGCAAGGCGGGACGTTCGGGCAAGTCCCCGGCCAAGAAGGCCAACAAGAATAAGAACATCCTGATGCTGACGGCGCTGTCGATCGGCATCCTCTCGATGTTGCTGCTGATCACCATCAAGTCGTTGAAGAAGCCAAAGAAGGAGCAGGAGCGCATCGAGGTTGATCTGAGCCAGAACGTGAAGACCGCGATCAAGGATGCGAAGTTCAAGGCGACCCAGGCGATCAATGCCGGCGGGCTCAAGGAACTCGAAGCGGCACGCACTCAGATCCAGGCGATCATGCCCGAGATCAGCATTTTCGAGAAGGCCGCGACCAGTCAGAATCCGCCCTGGTCGCAGGAAGACATGGGCCAGTACCTGCAAAACATCGGCTGGAATGACCTCTTTTCCTTGGTCATCCCCATCAATCAGAAGATCGCGCGCTTGCGAGCCCCTGGCGTCGAGAATTAGCAGTTCACACCGTCGGGGTACGTCAGCGCGAGCAGGGGATCAGTGAACAGGACGTCAGCCGGCAAAAGAGGTGGGGCCGTTGTCGACGCGCGCGGCGCCGCGTGGTTGGCCCTGGAGCGCGTGGCGTGCGGTAAGTCCGAGCGCCTGGCGGAGGTACTCGACGCCTGCGGCCTGGACGCACGTGATTCCGCCTTGGCACGTGAACTGGCGTTGGGCGTGGCGCGCAATCATCGGCTCTACGAACACCTGGCACGCAGCTACCTGAAACCAGGGCGTCAGGCCGAGGAATTGTTGCGTGCGTTGGCGCTTGGTGCCCACCAGCTCTTTGCACTCGATCAGATTCCGCCGCATGCCGCCTGCGCCACCACCGTCGATCTGTTGCACCACCACGGTGCACGAGGACTGACGGGCGTCGCCAACGCCGTCATGCGCCGTATGGCCGAATTGCGTCTACCAGAGCGCACGTGTGAGGGGCCGCTCGGTCGGATCCCGCAGGAACGCTGGCCCGACGATCCAGCCGTGCTTGCCAGCCTGCCGGACGCGTTGGTGACGGATCTCGCCAACGAGTTGAGCGATCATCCACGTGACCGCCTGCTCGACCTCAACCGCATCGCGCCACTGTGTACCCGCACTCGCCCAGGATGTGCGCCGCCGATCGGGAATGGCATCCTCCGTCAGGAGGGGGAGTGGACCTGGTGGGAGGATCCCCAGGTCGCCATCCATGGACCAGTGAAAGACGGCCGCTGCACGGTGCAGGATCGTGCGCAAGGTCACGTGATCGACCTCAGTGGCGCGCGCCCCGGCGAGTTGGTGCTCGACGTCTGCGCCGCACCTGGCGGCAAAGCGCTCGCCTTCCTCGATCGTGGCTGTCGCGTAGTCGCGGCGGAGCTCAATGCCAGACGCGTACCACGTCTGCAAGCAAACCTCGGCGGACAAGCAGCGATCGTGGTGTTGGACGGCAACCGCCCGGCTTTGGCCGCTGCCGCCTTCGATGTGGTGCTGGTGGATGCGCCGTGTTCGAACAGTGGTGTGCTCGGGCGTCGCCCAGAGGCGCGTTGGCGCTACAACACCAAGCAGCTTGGCCAACTCGCGGCCTTACAGAAACGCCTGTTGCTGGCTGCCAGCACGTTAGTGCGCGCGGACGGACGGCTGATCTACAGCACCTGCAGTGTGACCCCAGGCGAAAACCAGGGCATCGCCCACCGCCTCGACGGCTGGCGCATCCTCAAGGAACTCCGTTCGTGGCCGGACGCGTGGCAGGCCGGTGGCTACGTCGCCGTACTGGTGCGGGTGTAGCTGCGAGCTACGAGCTACGAGCTGCGAGTTCGTGCCAACGATAGAGTTCGTTAATCGTGCGGGATCTTAAACGACCACGAGGCAGAATGCCTTCTAACTCGCAGCTCGCAGCTAGACCGCCGGAGTCGCTCCGCCCGGGCGCAAGCCCATCAGGTGGGCGTGGTCATTGAGCGAATCGATCCGTCCCAATCGTGGACGACTGCCGCCCATCGCCTGGGCGAAGGGCCGTACCTTGCAGATCGACGTGTTCATCATCGAGAAATGCCAGATCAACCGCAGGTCGAGTGCCAGCAGCGAGGCGACATAGGCGCGCATGACGCCACCATGCATGACGATGGCGATGCGCTCCGCTGGATGATTTTTCGCAATCTGGGTGAGCGCCATGGTCACGCGTAGCTGAGCGTCGGCATAGGATTCGCCGCCGCCGCGTTTGAGCGTCGGATCACGGTCCTGCCAGCGCTGCCATTCCTCAGGAAAACGTTGGGCGATCTCCGCGTTGGGCAGACCGGACCAGTCACCGACATGGATCTCACGTAGGCGGGAATCGATCTGGGTCTCCACGCCCCAACGCTCAGAGAGATAGCGTGCGGTCTCGGTCGCGCGGGTCAGGTCACTGCTGTAGAGTGCGGAAAAGCGCGTGGTGGCCAGGCGATCAGCTAGGCGTTTGCACTGCTCATGCCCGAAGGGCGACAGGGGGTGGTCCTCCTGGCCTTGCAGCACGCCATCGCGATTGCCGGTGCTTTCGCCGTGGCGGATCAACCACACTTCAGTGGCGGCCAGACGTGTCGGCTCATCGGCAAGGGGGCGGTGCATGCGGGGTGACGTGTGTAGGGGGGCGATGGCAGGCCGCAACCGGGGTGATCCTCTGACGCGCCTCGGGTTGCGTAACGTGGCGTCCTCGGCACCCTCGCGCGCCGATCGCACGGAACCCATCCGTGCGCTCACCGAATGGAGCTCAACGATGCGTGCTAGCCGCATGAACCTGGTCACCCTGCGCGAGGACCCGAGCGAGGCCGAGATCGCCAGCCATCGCCTGCTGATGCGCGGCGGCTTCCTGCACAAGAGTGGCGCAGGATTGTACCTCTACGCGCCGCTGCTGAAACGTGTGCTTGAGAAGACCAGTCGCATCGTGGCGGAGGAGATCAGCCGAACCGGCGGACTCGAAGTGACCATGCCGATCATGCAGGAGCAGGGGCTATGGGAGAAATCCGGCCGCTGGGCGACCTACCAGGCGAGCCGCACGATGCTCACCGTGCGCGATCGTGGCGGCCAAGTGTTCGGTCTCGCGCCGACCGCCGAAGAAGTGGTCACCGATTACGCCGCCACCGTGGTGAAGAGCTACAAGCAGCTCCCGGTGACGTTCTTCCAGCAGCACACTAAGTTCCGCGATGAGATCCGTCCGCGCTTCGGCCTGATGCGCGTCAAAGAATTCATCATGATGGACGCCTACAGCTTCCACGACGTGGACACGTCGCTCGATCAGACCTACGAAGCGATGCGCGTCGCCTATCTGCGCACGTTCAAGCGCCTGGGCCTGGAAGCCTTCGCGGTGGAAGCCGACTCCGGCGCCATCGGTGGCAACGGCAGTCATGAGTTCATGGTCGCCGCCGCGGTCGGTGAGGACGCCATCCTGTTCTGTTCCGGTTGCGATTACGCGGCGAACGTCGAACGCGCTACACGCCGCGCGGTGTCCGTGACCTGGGAGGGGGCCGCCAGTGCCACCACCGTCGAGACGCCCAAGGTCGGCACCATCGAGGACGTGACGAAATTCCTGACCGCCGCCGGCCATGCCTGGGTGACTCCGGGTCGCTGTCTGAAGTGCGTGCTCTATGTCGCCAAGATCGCCACCGGCGATATCAGCGTCGCGGCATTCGTTCCGGGCGATCGCCAAGTCAACGAGGTGAAGCTCACCAACGCGCTCAACCGCCAGCTCCACGATCGCGGACCGGTGCTGGAACTGCGTCCGATGCATCCCGAGGAAGTGGTCGCCGCAACCGGCGCGAAGCCGGGTTTCGCCGGCCCGACCACGGGCCTGAAGGCGAACTTCCTGATCGTCGACCAGAGCGTGCCGCGGAATCTGCCGCTGGTGATCGGCGCCAACCGCACTGACCACCACATCGTCGGCTACCGCTTGGAGCGGGACGCCAGCGGATTGACACTCCTGAGCGATGATCTGGTGACGGTGGAGACCGGCGACGGCTGCCCGCGTTGCAGCGCGACGTTGGCGCAGAAACGCGGCATCGAGGTCGGCCACATCTTCAAGCTCGGCACCAAGTATTCCGCCGCGATGAAGGCCGAGTTCACCGGCCAGGATCAGAAACTGCACCCGTTCATCATGGGTTGCTACGGCATCGGCACGTCGCGCGTGGTCGCCGCCGCCGTCGAACAGCACAACGACCAGGACGGCATCCGCTGGCCGATGGCCATCGCGCCGTACCACTGCGTGATCGTGCCGGTCGGCAAACCCGGTGACACCGCCGTGGAGGGGGCCGCCCAGTCGATCTACGACGCTCTGCTCGCCGCTGGCATCGAGGCCGTGCTCGACGACCGCGATCAGAAGCCCGGTGTGAAGTTCAAGGATTGGGACCTCATCGGGATCCCACTGCGCGTCATCTGTGGCCGCGGCGTCGCCGAAGGGCTGGTCGAACTCAAGGCGCGTGACGCCGCCGCGGAGAACATCCCGCTGGCTGGTGCAGCTCAGATCGTGATCGAGCGCGTGCGCGGTGCCTTGGCCGCGAGTCACGCGGCCGCCGACGCCGTCCGCTGACGCTGTCTGCGGTCCCAGGGGCGAACCGCTTCGCTCAAGCAGGGGGGCGACGTGATCGTGTCGAGCTCAGCGACTGCTGGTTTCAACGCGTTCAGACTCTGCAGCCCCCCTGTCCAATTCCTGTTCCAGATTGGCGATCCAGGCTGCTGCTCCGCCACGTTGGTAGCCACTGGAAGCGAGCACACGTCCCTGGTCATCGAGCACCAGGATGGTCGGGAAGCCCCTGATCTGGTAGCGATCGGCCAGTTCCTCATTCTGCCGCACGACTTCTGGTGGCAGTGATCGCGAACGAGGAAAATCACATTCCAGCAGGACGAAGCGGTCATTGGCCCAGGCGGCGAAGATCCCCGTGTCGAAGATCTCCTGGCGCATGCGGATGCAGTACCCACACCAGTCGCTGCCAGTGAAGTTCACCAGGATCGGTCGCTTGTGGGCCTTGGCCGTCGCCACCGCCTGAGCGTAATCTTCGCTCCAGGGCACCCGTACCACGCCGCCCTGGTCTGCTGGGGCCGCGGTGGCTTTGAACCAGATCAGTGCGCCGCCAAGGGCCAGCAATGCGACCAGCACCAAGCGCCACGATCCACGCGCTGCCGTGGCCGTGCTGCCGGATCTTGATTCCGGTTTTGATGCCGACGGATCCAGGTTGTTCATCAATGACACCGTGTTCGTAGTTCAGGGAGTTGTCGTCTGCGCTGCGTCGTCCGTACACCAGTCGTCGGCTCAACCACTGATCTCCGATCACTCTGCAGGCATGCACGCCTGGCCCGCGGGTGCGTACCGCTAGGTTGATCGACGAGTTCCAAACAATAGTCGTAACTACTTACTCCGACAACCTCTCCATCCGCATTGAAGCACCATAATATACATTATCATACATTAGGTATCCAGCGACTGGGAATTGTACGCCATGTGAACGCGTAGCTGGAATTGGCCACCGGTGCTGGATGGACCTCGGCGATTTCCCGCCCGCCAGCAACACCATTGAGCAGGAAATCTCAGGAACAGAACGGCCGCTCTTCACTTTCCGCAGTGGTTTCGAGTCGACTCCCGCGGCTGCGACGAACCTCATCCCACGAGGAACCGCTCAAGGTTAACTTTTTTCCAGGCCCGCGCGATTTCATGATGCGGGTACTGGGATTCCCACTGGCGGAAGCGGCGGCTGTGTGGCGGTTCGCCACGGATCGGGGCGTTGGCCTGGGCGTGGTGGCAGAGTTCGTGGTAGAGCACGTGCTCGAGGAAGATCCTGGGGACCCACGGCTGACCGAGGCGTGGATTGACCACGATCGCTGGTTGCGGGCGTGAACGGTAGCAGGCGAAGCGGATCGAGCTCAGTCGGCGCCGCCTGGGACTGTTGCGGCCCCAATGGATCGCGGGCTTCGACAGGTGTACGAACCACGTGGTGTGGATGTGGTCGAACAGCGCGGCGAGATTGAACGGGGTCGGCAGGTAGTCGAGGTCGGGCAGCGCCACCGGGATCGCGGCGAGATGGTGTTGCCGTTGGTCGCGCCAGACCTCCTGAAGCGCGTGCCGCAGACGCGGAGATGTCCGCCGGCCGTTGGAGGCGATCCATTCCGGCAGATCAGTCAGCGCGTCGGGATGATCCAGCAGTCCGACGTGGACGCTGACCACGCTGGCCCCAGGTCGGCCACGCAGGCTGAGCATGGTCTTGCCGTTGCGGTTCAGGCGCAGGCGGCAGGTCGGGCAACGTGCTGACAACTCGGCATGCAGGCGTTCAAGGCGTCCATGACGCGCATCCTGTCCACCGATGAGGTTCGCGACCGCTGGCTGACTCATCGGAACAACCGTGAGCCGATGCGCAGATCGGTCGCGCCTTCCGCCAACGCGTGGACGAAATCTTCCGACATGCCCATGCTCAGGCGTGGCAGGCGATGTTGTTCGGCGAGTCCGCGCAGGGTGGCGAAACACCGGCGGATCGTCGCATCGTCCGCTTGGCCCCCCTCCGGCGCGAGCGGTGCCATGGTCATCAGGCCGACCATCTCCAGACCCGCGGTGCGCCGGACAAGCTCCACCCGTGCTTCCAGGTCTGCCAGACGCACGCCGGCTTTCGCCGGATCGTCGGCGACGTTGACTTGGAGGAAGACTTCGATGCGCCGGTCGGACTCCACGCAGGCACGCCCCAGGCGTGCAACATGGTCGGCATCGCACAGGCTGTGGATGGCGACGCAGAACGGCGCGAGTTTGGCGAGCTGCCGTCCCTGCACCCGGCCGATGAAATGGAAACGTGCGCCGGTCGGCGCGCTGGCATGCATGGTCTCTAGATGGTCGACGCGGTTCTCACCCAGGTCGAACACGCCGGCGGCGACCACGGGCGCAAGGACCTCCGGCGTCTGCTCCTTGGTCACCGCGATGAGCCGGACCCCCTGCGGATCGCGTCCCTGCCGACGGCAGGTCGCGACGATAAGGTCACGTACCTCGGCGAGATTGGCGGTGATCCGCTCGGCGAGCGCAGGCATGTGGGTGACGTACCAGACGGCGGCGTCTGGTCGACGCCGTTTATTGCGCGGCTTCTTCCGCGTCCTTGAGCACGCCCTTCTCCTTGGCCCACGCGGTCCAGGCGGCGATGCCCTTCTGGCGCTGATCCTCTTCGCCGCGTGGATCGTAGCCGACGTCCTTCTTCGACAGGGTCTTGAGGATGTTGTTGCACTTGCGGCGCACGATCACGCCGGGGTCCTTGAGTCCCTTGATGAGCGTCGGCACGGATTCATCGCCCTTGCCGAGCAGGTTCTGCTCCGCCAACTGCGCCTCGTTCCCCGTGGTGCTCGCGAGCTGCTTGACCCATTGCATCATCGGGTCATGCGGCTTGGCCGCCACGTCGCTCGGCTTGGCGTTGCGGTCCTCGATCCATTCGAAACGCGTGCCGTTCTCCTTCCACCATTTCTCCAACTGGCCGACGATCTTTAGGCGCGCTTCCGGTGCGGCCATCACGTCGTAGCCCCAGTCATTGCCGGAAATGCGGCGGATCAGGTCGAGCGCCTTCTCATTCGCCTTGCGATCATCGCCCTTGAGCGTCTTGATCAGCACCGGGACGATGGCTTTTTCACGCAGATCGTAGAGGCCCTTGGCCGCTTCGACCGCGACCATCGGATCGCTGCTCTGCAACTGTTCATTGAGGAACACCCGTTCCGAGACGTCATGGTTGAGGTCCCACCACGACTTCGCCTTGGCCGCGGTCATTCCGTCTCCGGATTGCAGCGCCACCTGGGCGAAGGACTTGGTGGCGGCGTATTTCACCGCGTCGTCGGGATGATCCATCAGTTCGATCAACCGCGGGATCACCCGCCGGTCGCGCGCCATGGGCGCGACGTAGGCGTACATCTCCAGATCATCCTTCTCGGTGCTGCGCTCGCTGGCCTTGGTCAGGAAGGTCGTCAGACGCTTCACCGTCGCGAGATCGCCGTTCTTGGCGAACATCATGATCAGGGCCGCGGTACCGTAGAGGTCGTTGAAATTGTCACGCAGCAGGGCGGCGCACAGGTGCGGGATCATCTCCTTGCGGCTGTCTTCGCGGAAGAGCGTCAGCGTCGCGGAATCCATCGCGTCGCTGTCGTTCTTGCTGTCGTTCATGCGTTTGATCTGGGTCTCGACGAACTGGTTGTCGCGCTCGAGTTCCTCGATCGTCAGATCCCACTTCACTTCCTTGGCGGTTGGTCCTGGGCCGCTCGACTTGCGCCGCGGTCCGCCGTCTTCACCCCTGCCGTCGTCCTTCTTCACTCCACCCGGCACCATGTTGGCCGGCACCCAGCGGTCGCCGACCAGCACCTGGCCCATCTTGGTGCGTGCGGCCTCATGGTTCTTGTCAACCTGGATCGCCTTGCTGAACCATTTGCGCGCGGCGGTCGGCTTGTTGTTCTCCTCACACCACACCCCCAGGGCATAGATCGCATCGGCGTTGTTCATGTCGGTCTTTTTGACCAGCTCCTCCATTTCGTCGGCGGCGAAGGCCAGGGGGCCGCAGGCGAGGACGAGCAGGAGCGGCAGAAATCGGCGGGTGAAGGACATGAGCGGGCTCTCGGGGCGAAGGGACAGGGACGATCCACGGTGGAGGATCGTGGCATGATGCAGAGATATGCGCGCAAACGTCGGTCGTTGTCCGTAGTTCGGTCGGCCTGTGTGAAGTAGGCCGGCACTGTGTGTTACGGAAGCGCAGGCTTGTAGGGTGTTACGGCACTACCCCTCGAGCGATGAGGTGGAGACCCCCTCCTGGAACGATTTGTGCAACCCCGGGCACCCACTATGTTCCGCGCTCCGTTTCAGCTCGCGATCCCTAAGGAACCCCATGCCAATCCCCTACGTCATCGAGAAGGACTCCCGCGGAGAACGCAGCTACGACATCTACAGTCGTCTGCTCAAGGACCGCATCATCTTCCTGGGTGAACCGATCGATGACTTCGTTGCGAACGTCGTGGTTGCTCAGTTGCTGTTCCTGCAGAGCCAAAAACGCGACGCCGACATCACGCTCTACATCAACTCACCGGGCGGACTGGTGAACGCGGGTTTCGCCATCTTCGACACCATGGCCTACCTGACCTGCGACGTCGCCACGGTGTGCATCGGCCAGGCTGCCAGCATGGCCGCCTTCCTGCTCGCCTCTGGCACCAAGGGCAAGCGTTTCGCTCTGCCGCACAGCCGCATCATGATCCACCAGCCAATGGGCGGCACCCAGGGCCAGGCCAGCGATATCGAGATCCAGGCCAAGGAGCTGCTGCGCCTGAAGAAGGAGCTGAACCGCATCCTCGCCGACAAGACCGGCAAGCCGGAAGACAAGGTCGCCAAGGACAGCGAACGCGACTACTACATGAGTGCGGAAGAAGCCCAGGCCTATGGCCTGATCGATCGTGTGGTCAGCAAACCGGTCGCGAACTGACCTGTCATCCGTTCACGATAAAGCGTTCACGATAAAGAGCTGGGGAGCGACCGATGGCTGGCAAGAAGAGCACCCGTGATGGTGACAAGGGGAGCGACCTGTGCAGCTTCTGCGGTCGCACGACCGAACAGGTGGAACGCCTGATCAATGGCCCGCCTGGGGTGTCGATCTGCAACGAGTGCGTCGAGGTCTGCGCGACGTTGCTGCGGGACAACAACCGCGGCAAGAAAGCTGGCGACGCCCCCAAGGTCGGCAAGAGCCTGACCCCCTCCGAGATCAAAGCCCACCTCGACTCCTACATCATCGGCCAGGAACAGGCCAAGCGCACCATCGCGGTGGCGGTCTACAATCACTATAAGCGTTTGAAGTCGAATCAGGCCGGCGGCACCAATGGCATCGAGTTGGAGAAATCCAACATCCTGATGCTCGGCCCGACCGGCTGCGGCAAGACGCTGATCGCCAAGTGCCTGGCCAAGCTGCTCAACGTGCCCTTCGCCATTGGTGACGCGACCACCCTGACCGAAGCCGGCTACGTCGGCGAGGACGTCGAGAACCTCATCCTGCGCCTCCTGCAGAACGCCAACTTCGAGGTGCCGAAGGCCGAGATGGGCATCATCTACGTCGACGAGATCGACAAGATCGGACGCTCGGGCGGCAACGTCTCGATCACCCGCGATGTCAGCGGTGAAGGTGTGCAGCAGGCGCTGCTCAAACTGGTCGAAGGCACCATCGCCAACGTGCCACCGGGCGGCGGGCGCAAACATCCCGAACAGAAGTACATCCAGGTCAACACCGAGAACATCCTGTTCATCTGTGGCGGTGCCTTCAGCGGCCTGCCAGAGATCATCGGTCGCCGCCTGGGTGATAAACGCGTCGGTTTCAACATCGACGCGCACTCCACCGAACACAATCCCGAGGTCACCGAGGACGAACGACTGCTATCGCAGGTCCGCCCCGAGGACCTAGTCAACTTCGGACTGATCCCGGAATTCATCGGTCGTCTGCCGGTGACCGTGGCGCTTCAACCCCTCAGCCTCGACGCCCTGATCAACATCCTGACCCAGCCGAAGAACGCGCTGGTGAAGCAGTACCAAGCGATGTTCTCGATGGAGGGCGCCGAGCTGTCATTCACCGAGGACGCCCTGCGCGCCATCGCCACCAAGGCGCTGGAACGCAAAACCGGCGCCCGTGCGCTGCGCGCGATCATGGAAGAGATCATGCTCGACATGATGTTCGACCTGCCCCAGCGGGTGAAGTTCCAGAAGAGCTTCGTGGTCGACGCCGCCGTGGTCGAAGGCAAAGGCACGATCTATAACGCGGATACGGACGCAAAAGAGACGGCCTAAACGACGTCACTGACGGCGAGGCCTTCCGTTGGGTGTCAGAGAGTCCGCTTTCGCGCATTTGTGGGTCGGATTCCGGATACGGCGGGGTCCGGCACATCGACATGCCCATACCGTGTACGACAGATGCCGAGGGTGTCACTAAAATGCGCAACGCTACCCGGTTGCAGGACGTAGGACAGGAACGACAAGCGCTTAGCGACGTTCACCAGGACCGCCCATGAGCACCGTGCATCATCAGACCTTCGCCGTCCCCTACGCCTTCGACGCGCATTTCACGCGGGACGTGTTCGCGCCGGACAACGACGCCCTGGTCAAGGCCATGCATCCGCGCGTTGGCGGTCGCCCGGCCCGCGCGCTGATCTACGTCGACGAAGGTGCTATCCGCCAAAACCCCAAACTGATTCAGGCGATCCACCTGTGGTTCGCCGCGCACGAAGCCGATGGCGTGCAGTTGGCCGCCGCGCCCGAAGTGATTCCTGGCGGCGAAGCGCTCAAGGGCGAGATCGCCATCCTCGACAAGGTTGGCCGCGCCTGCTTCGACAACGGCATCTGCCGCCACAGCTACATCATCATCATCGGCGGTGGCGCGGTGCTCGACGCCGTCGGTTTTGCTGCGTCGATCGTCCATCGTGGCATTCGTCAAATTCGTCTGCCGACCACCGTGCTCGCCCAGTGCGATGCTGGTCTAGGCGTCAAGAACGGCGTGAATCGCTTCGGCTCGAAGAACTTCTACGGCACCTTCACGCCGCCCTCGACCATCATCAATGATGCGCGTTTCCTCGAATCGCTCGACGATCGTTCGTGGCGCGCCGGCATCGCCGAAGCGGTGAAGGTCGCGATCATCAAGGATGCAGATTTCCTCGTCCAACTCGGTGAACGCGCGGTGAAACTGCGTGAGCGTGACCTCGCGACGATGGAATGGTTGATCGAGCGCTGTGCGCTGCTGCACCTCGACCACATCACCAAGGCCGGCGATCCGTTCGAACAGGGCAGCTCGCGTCCGCTCGACTTCGGCCACTGGTCGGCGCACCGCATGGAGACGCTCTCCAACCACCGCCTGTTGCACGGCGAGGCGGTCGCCATCGGCGTGGCCATCGACTCGCTCTACGCCGTCGAACTCGGGCGCATTACTGCCGAGGAAGGCGATCGCATCCTCACCATCCTCGCCACCTGCGGCTTCCGCCTGTGGGACGAGGTGCTCGACCTGCGCGATGCCACCGGCCACCGTGCCGTGCTCATCGGCCTGACGCAGTTCCGCGAACACCTCGGCGGCGAGTTGACCCTGGCGATGCCGGAAGGCCTGGGCAAACGCAGCGACATCCACGATTTCGAGGAACCGCTGTTCGAGCGCGTGTTGACCCGGCTCAAACGCTGGCGCCCGGCCAACGTCCCGGTGCCCACCCGCTGAACCACCACGACTGCGCGCCAGCGTAACGCTGGAACATTCCGACCTGCCACGACCTCGTGCCTCTCCGCACGGGGTCGTGTCGTAGATTGAGGCGCGCGTGCTTCCTGATACATGCTTCACCGTCCCGCAGCATTCCCCAGGACACTCCGAGGTTCCCATGCGTGCCGCCGTCGCGTTGCTCCCCCTCCTGCTCGCCAGCGTCGTCAGTGCTGCGGAGGTCAGCCTGTCGGAGAAGATCAACCAGGCCGCGGTCGCCTTCGAAGAGAAACAGGACAAAGAATTCAAACCAGTCGAGGCCAGTCTGGAACGCTGGCGCAAGACCCGCCTGCGCACGGCGATCAAAGACATCAACGACCTGATGACTTCCGCGGCACCAGCGGACAAGCCGTACCTCGCCTACCACCTCCTGAGTGTCAGCCCGCGTCACAAGGAAGCGCGCGCGGTGTTCACTGGTGTCGGCCTGCCGGCACCCTTCGACGAGAAGGGTGAACGCGTGCCGGAAGCCAAGGTGCCGACCTCACGCAACCGTGCGCTGGCGGAGAAGGTCTCGACCCTGCGCTACCCGCCGTTCTCCGCCGTGGCCGAAGTCATCAGCCCGAAAGCGCCCGCCGTGCAGAGCTACTGGAAACGCCAGAAGTCGGGGCTCGACGACCTGCGCAAGAAGCTCACCGAGTACGCGCAGCAGGGCGAAGCCGGCAATGCCTACCAGGTGCTGGCGTTCTACTGGCCCAACGCCAAGGAAGTGGTGACCTATTACGCCGGTGTGAAGAAACCCATCCCGCGCCAGCGCACGTGGTTCCCCAGCGTCGACCGTTACCTGCTCGACAACGGCCTTGCCGGACTCGATTGCCTTGATGTGCAGTACACCAAACCAGTGGGCGGTGCCGCTCCGACACTGGGCACCGGTGGATCCGCGACCTTCAGCGGGCGCGCCGCTTGGGACTTCAGCGAGAACCTGCGCAACTGCCGCGTCGAAGGCATGTTCACCACCACCGGCGACAGCGGTTTCACCGTGCTCGACACGGCCGGTTCCGGTGCACGTCTGGTGGTCGGTGCCAAACAGGTGGAGCTGTTCTCCGTGACCAAAGGCGCCGCCACCTCGCTGGCGAAGATGGCGATCGAGGAAGACCTCGCCGCCAACCCGACACCGGTGCAGCTCGAAGTGCGCGGCAAGTTTGTCGCCGCGTTGGTCGGCGGCGTGCAGGTCTGTTCAGGCGACCTGCCGGTCGACCTCGCCTTCAGCCGCTTCGAGGTGACACCGGGCGGCTTGACCGCGCAGCAGCTGCGCGTGCGTTACCTGGGCGACATGAACGAGACCGAAGACCTGCTCACTGATCTACCAGTCAAACCGCCGGCAGCCCCGAAGGAGGAACCGTGGCTGGTCGAGCGCAAACAACAGCTCGACAAGCCGGTGACCTTCAAGTTCGAAGACACCTCAGTCGAAGAAGTCGTCGCTCTGCTGTCGCAGCTCAGCGGTGTGAAGATCGGCATGGATGAAAAGGCCGAGACACTCAAGAACCTGCCGATCACCCTCGACGGCAAAGATCTCAAGCTGGCGAGTGCGCTCGACTGGTTGCAGCGCGTCAGCGACCTGAGCTGGAAGGCGACCGTGGACGGCGTGCAGCTGACCTGGGCGAAGTGACGCCGCCAGAACAACGCGCGCCGTCACGGCTGAACAGCGCTTACCACCGCTACGTTGCTACATTGTTTCTCAGCCGCGATAACGCCGACGCCGACGCACGCGTTTGACCATGCGCGGACGCGGCGGCGCACCCTTGGGGCGTGGCGGCTGCTTGAGAATCTCCTCGGCCTTGGCCACCACCTCGGTGGCGTCCCTCGGGCGGTCGTCGGGATCCTTCTCCAGTAGATCCTCGATCAGTTCGATGAGGTCTTCGTTGGCGTTGGGCGCGAGCTTGTCGAGGTCTTCCGGTTCGGTGTTGATGTGCGCGAGTACCACCTGGCGGTTTGAACCCTGGAACACCGTCTTGCCGGTGAGCAGATGCCAAGCGGTTGCACCGAGACCATAGAGATCTGCGCGGCCATCGATGGCGCCGCCGCGGGCCTGTTCCGGCGCGATGTAGTGCGGGCTGCCGAAGATGCGTTCCTGCGTCGCCTGGCCGTTGTCGGCGATCGGCGCGGCAATGCCGAGGTCGGCAAGTTTGTAGAGCCCCTCCTCGTTCACCAGGATGTTGTCGGGCTTCACATCGCGGTGGACCAGACGTTGGCTCTCGGCGTAGCCGAGCGCGCGGCCGATGTGCTGAATCACGTGCAGCACCTGTTCGTCGCCCAGCGGTCCGTGATCGCGCAAGATGTCGGCGGTGGAGCCCTTCATCAGCTCCATGATCAACAGGTAATTGTCGCTCACCTGGCAGACGTCGTGGACCTGGACAAGGTGCGGATGGTTGAGGCGGCCGGCGCGTCGGGCCTCGGTGAGGAAGGACTGCACCTTCTCGGGGTCGTCGCGGTACTCCTCGGCCAGGACCTTGATTGCCACTTGGCGGCCAAGGTTGATCTGGCTGCCCTTGAACACCGTGCCGTAACGGCCGCGACCAACGACCTCCTGCAATTCGAAACCCCCGAGGCGCTGGCCGACCAGCGGGTCGATCGGCTTGTTGTCGCCGATCTCGAAGGTGATGTGGGTCTTGCCGAGCTTGAGGATGTCGCCGTGGTAGGCGCGGGCCCGGGTGATGGGCTGGCCGTTCAGCCAGGTGCCATTGCGGCTGCCCATGTCCTCGACCATGACCTTTTCGTCCTCGATATCGAGGGAGCAGTGCGCCCGGCTGGACTGCGAATCCGGGATCACCACTTGCGAGACCTCGCTGTCACGCCCGATCACGGTCGGCAGGGTGGCATCGGTCAGGTCGATGATCTTGGTCGGGGTTTCGGCCAGGGTCAGGTGGAGCTTGAGGTTCATGGGGGTGGGTATTTCTAAGCCCAGGGGTCAGGCTGCCAATGCCGGAGCCTTTTCCCACCGCGCCCAGTGTCTATCGTGCCGCACCTCAGCGTAATACACGCGTCAGACACGCGGCTGCTGCCGGTGTCACAGCGGGACATCCGCTGAAGTACGCCGGCATGGCCCCCCTGGGGTAAGGACTGTTTGCTCATGAAGTATGATGCCTGGTTCCGTGACTCCGATTCCGGCACTGGCCGCTGGGAGTTGGACGAGATCGTCTATCGCAGCCCCTCCGGCGGCCTGCTGGAGGTCGCCCACGACCTGAACGCGCTCAAGGGCCGTTCGCCGGCGGCGTGGATGCAGCTCTGGGATAGCCGTTACAAGCGCACCATGTGGCCGTTCGGCTCGGGTGTGTGGGGCAAGAAGGAGCTGGTGCTGCCGAACATCCCGGACAGCGACATCGTCAGCCTGGATGAAGGAGCGACCAACCTGTTCTGGGCCGAACGTTTCGGCCGCGAACTCGGCATTCCTGATCTGTGGGTCAAGCAGTGCGGCGTCAGCCACACCGGCTCATTCAAGGACCTGGGCATGACCGTGCTGGTCAGTCAGGTGAACCACATCATCAAGAGCGGCAAACAGAAGATCATGGGTGTTGCGTGCGCCTCAACCGGCGACACCAGCGCCGCGCTCGCGGCTTACTGCGCCGCCGCTGGCATCACCAGCGTGGTGCTGCTACCGCGGGGCAAGATTTCGCCAGCGCAGCTCATCCAACCGATTGCCAACAACAGTCTGACGCTTGCGCTCGACACCGACTTCGACGGCTGCATGGACCTCGTCCAGCAGCTCACGGAAGACAAGAAGCTCTACCTCGCCAACTCGATGAATTCACTGCGGGTCGAAGGCCAGAAGACCGTCGGTATCGAGATCTGCCAGCAGTTCGATTGGGAGATTCCCGACTGGATCTTCATCCCGGGTGGAAACCTGGGCAACGTCTCGGCGCTCTACAAGGGCTTCGAGGAACTGAAGGATCTCGGCATCATCACGCGCATCCCACGCATCGTCTGCTGCCAGGCCGAAGCGGCGAACCCGCTCTACCGCGCCTACAAGACCGGCTGGAAGGAGTTCCACGCCATCACCGCGGCGGAAACCCAGGCCAGCGCCATCCGCATCGGCAATCCGGTTAGCCGCAGCAAGGCAATCAAGGCGCTGATGAAATACGACGGACGCGTCGAACAAGCGAGCGAACAGGAACTGGCGGACGCTTCGGCTCGCGCCGACCGCACCGGCTTGTTCAACTGCCCACACACCGGCGTCGCGCTCGCCAGCATGATCAAGTACATCGAACGCGGCGAGGTGAAGAAAGGCGAGCGCGTGGTGGTGGTGTCGACCGCGCACGGCCTCAAGTTCGGCAACGTCAAAGCGGATTACCACATGGGCAAGCTGCCTGGGATCGTCTCGACGTATGCCAACCCGCCGGTCGAGCTCAAGGCCGACCGCCAGTCGGTGTACGACGCAGTGATGCGCCACATGGACAAGACGGTCGGATGAGATGAGGACCCTGCGCCGCACCCCGGCCTGGGCCTGGGCATCGGCGCGCTGCGTCGCTGCGCTGCTGCTTGTTGGCGGCACCGTCGCAGGTGAGCCGGCGACTTCGCGGGTGACCTACAACGCGTTCGATCAGGAAGCCGCCGCCATGATCGCCGCCCTGGGTACGCTCAGCGGCGAACGTTACCAACCCGATGTCGAGCTGTTGGTGGCCGGCATCAACCGCACCCAGGCCACGCTCTGCCTGATTGATGCCAGGCCGGATGCCTGCCGTCAGGCGGTGGCCTTCGCGCTCGACTGCTGGTGGGCGCGCGACGCGGAGGGCGGCATCGTGCTACTGACCGGCGATCGTCTGCCACAAGGACCGATGGAGGTCCGCACGCTGACCAGCACGCTGCGGCGCCAACCGCAGATCCAGCCGCTGATCGAACGCTTGCTGGCACCGTGGCTCGGTGGACCAGCGGGCGTGTCGTACCTGCCGAGTGAAGGACTGTGGAGCGCGACGCTCGACAGCGAAGGTCACCGTCGCTTGGTCGAACTGCTGAGTCTCTACGAGCGACCGACCGCCCAGGCGGTCAGCCGAGTCGCGGATCCGGCGACCCCTGATCCGCGGCGGCTCACGGCACGCGATCTGTCCGCACGTTCGTGGCCGGCACTGGTCGAGGGACTGGCCCAGGCGGTGCAGGCACCGGTGGCGTTGTCACCGCGTCTGCGCCTGCGCGTCTTCCCACCCGCTGGAGTGCCGTTGCCGCGCCAGCTGACCGGACAGGTGGCCGATGCTCTGCGCGCGCTGGGCATCGCAGCGTTCTGGTGTCAGGGCGTCTTGTGTCTGGGCGAACCCTCGTTGCCCAAGGAACGGATCGAGCGTCAGCATCCGGCCCAGCGGCGCAGCCTGGGTATCATCCCGATCGGCCATCTGCTTGGCAGTGCGATCGATGGTGACCTGGTGGTCGCGACGCTGCGGCGTCAGGTCGCGGCGCGCTGGTGGGAAATGCCCGGTGCCGGCATCGAGTTCCTGCCTGAGAGCGGCGTGCTGCTGGTGGCGGCGGATGCCGACGTCCAGCAGGCGGTGCTCGACGCCGTCGCGGCGATCGACGCCCTGGGTTTGGAACTGGGTCTCCAGACCATCGCGGGCGGAGCGCGCTGATGGATCGCATCACCCGTCGCTCGGCCTCCCTCGCTACGGTGATCCACGTCTGTCTGGTGGTGCTGGCCTTGGTGCCGCGTGGATGCAGCGAGATCCCCGATCCGACCTCGCCCCCGCCACCTCCGGCAGCACCGACGGTGGCACAGGTGCCGCCGCCAGACACCACCGCTACCACCGCGACCCCGGAACCACAGCACGGCACGTTGATTGCCGTCCCCCTGTCGGCAGCGGCGGCAAACGCTCCGCTGCCGGCGCTGGGTCCTCAGGATCTGCCACCCCTGCCCGATCCCGCGCGGATGGTGTCAGCAGTGCGCCAGGACCATGCCGGTCAGGAGCTGTCGCGCGGCGACAAGGGCAAAGGAGGCTCGGCGATCGATCTTCCCACCCTGTCAGCCAACCCGGATGACCTGATCGCGCGCCTGCAACGACCGGCGGTCAGCAATGAGACGCTCTCGCGGGAACAGCGGATGTTGGCCAGCGCTCAGGAGTTCCTGCATGGTCGTCTGCAAGGTCAGATCGACCGCCGTTGGCGGCATCTGTTCAAGGACGTGGTGGAAACGCGCCTGGTGATCGAACTGCGCGTCGACCGACGTGGGCGGCTGACTTATACCAACCTGGTCAACAGCAGCGGCTCGCTGGCCCTCGACCGCCTGATCGGTGACTGGTTGCAGAGTCCTGACGTGAACTTGCCGCCGATTACGGCAGACATCGTGTATCCTTTCTTGATCACCATCCGTCGCTGATAGAGAATCCGGCACCCGATGGATCTCTCCCTGTTGTCCTGGTCGCTCAAGCTCTACCGCACCTCCACCCTGGAAGTGCGGGCGAGCTGGTTGTTGGGCATCTGGATGCTGTTCGATGCGGTGCGCTTCCTGCATGTCGGCGCGTACGCGCTCAGCCCGATCCCGCTGCTGCTCATCCCGCTGGTGATGTACGTCCATGCCATGGCCCACGTCGGCGCGGCGCGGTTGGTCGGTGGCCACGCCGACCAGACCATCCTGTCGGTCATCAACGACCAGACCTCGATGCAGCTGCCGCTCAATCCGGCGCGTCAGTTCGTGGTCGCCGCCGCGGGGCCGCTCACCAGCTTCGTCATCGGGTTGATCTGCGCCTTCGCCGCACCGCTTTTCCTTGATGCCACGAGCAAGGTCGCGCCACACCTGCATTTCATCTTCTGGCCCTATCCCGCGGGGAACCCGGCGAATTTCGGCCAGTTCATGTACTTCACACTCGACTACTTCTCGCACCTCAACCTGCTGATCTTCCTCATCAACCTGCTCGCCTGTGCGATGTTCGATGGCGCGCGCATGTGGCGGGCGATCCTCTGGCCGCTTTTCGGGCTGACCCGGGCCATCCGCTGGACGGTGATGCTGAGCTTCGCCTGTGCGATTCTAATCATCGGCCTGTCGCTCTACCTCACCGATTGGATGCTGATGTTCTTCGGCGTGATCTGCCTGCTGATGACCCTGCATGAGCATCGTTCGGTGAAACTCGGTTTCGATCCGGTGCTGCAGATCGAGTTCGACACCATCCACGACCGGCGCAGCCAATCGTGGTTCGGCCGTTGGCAACAGCGCCGCAAGATCCGGGCGCTGGAACGTCAGGAACGCGAAGAGCGGGAGGAACAGGAGATCCTCGACCGGCTGTTGACCAAGGTCAGCGAACACGGCCTGCCGGCGTTGAGCGAGGTGGAACGCGCCACGCTGCAACGCATCTCGCGCAAACAGAAGGCCCGGCAGGAAACCGAGATCTCCTGAACCTGCGCAACGGCGCACCTACGCTTCCGCCAGCGGTCGGATCAGCGGAAGGCGCAGCACCTTGCCCCTTTATCGCCGGACCAGGGAACCAGACTGCGCGCCATGATCCAGAGTGCCGCGCTCATGCCCAGGTCCCCCTACGTCGCCCAGCGTTTCGGCTACGCCCGTCGACTGAGCCGTGCCGTGATGGTCGGGCGGGTCCAGGTTGGCGGGCTGATCGCTGGCCGGCCGGCACCGCTCGCGCTCCAAAGCATGTGCACCACGCCGACGCAGGATGTCGCCGCGACCGTGGCGCAGTCGATCCTGCTGGCGGAATCAGGCTGCCAGATCGTGCGCATCACCGCTCCAGGCGTAAAGGATGCGCAGGCGCTGAAGGACATTCGCGCGCAGTTCAGCGCCGCCGGCTTTCGTGACGTCCCCCTGGTCGCCGACATCCACTTCATGCCGCCGGCGGCGATGGAGGCGATCGAGCACGTCGAGAAGGTGCGCGTCAATCCGGGCAACTTCGCCGACAAGAAACGTTTTGCCGTACTCGAATACACCGATGCCGAATACCAGGAGGAGGTCGAGCGCGTCGCCGAACGCTTCCTGCCACTGGTCAAACGCGCCAAGGCCCTGGGCCGCGCGCTGCGCATCGGCACCAACCACGGCTCGCTCAGCGACCGCATCATGAACCGTTGGGGCGACAGCCCGCGTGGCATGGTCGAATCGGCGATGGAGTTCGTGCGCATCGCCGAGTCGGAAGGGTACCAGGACCTCATCATCTCAATGAAGTCCTCCAATCCGAAGGTGATGGTCGAGGCCTACCGCCTGCTCTGCGCCACCCTCACGGATCATGGGGAGCACTATCCCCTGCATCTCGGCGTGACCGAGGCCGGCGATGGTGAAGACGGCCGCACCAAAAGCGCCGCCGGCATCGGCGCGCTGCTCGAAGACGGCATCGGTGACACCATCCGCGTCAGCCTGACCGAGCCGCCGGAGTTCGAGATCCCGGTCGCCGCTGCGCTCGCGGCGCGCTACGCCAAGCTCAACGCCTTTGCTGCGCCTGCCGCTGCACCGCGTGAAGAGGTCGATCCCTATTCCTTCCGCCGTCGCGTCGCTGAGATTGTCCGTATCGGTGACGACATTCCCCTCGGTGGCGGTCTGCTGCCGCGCGTCCTGGTTCCTGCCGCGACCCCGAAACCCCTCGGCAAAGAACCCGACGCCGATGTGCGCATCGACGATCAGCTGCTGTGGTTCGCCCAGGCGCACAGCATTCCTGGCGCGGAAGGATGTCAGAAGAAACCCACGGTCCCGCAGGACATCGGACATCGGACATCGGACATCGGACAGATGCCCCTGGTGCACCTCAAGGCTGGCTGTGACCTGCCTGTGATCCCCGCTGGTGCCCTGGTGCTGCTGCGCCTCGGCGACACGGATCCGGTCGCGGCGCTCCGTGCGACGTTGCCGAAACTGCCGGACGGCATCGTGCTCGGCATCGCTGAGCCGGGGCTCATCGGAGAAGTGCGCGCCTACCGTCTGCTCGCCGCCGTGATCGAGGAGCAGTTCCGCGCGGCGGAATCGGCCAAGGTTGGCAGCGGTCGCCGCCAACCGGTCGCCATCGCCCTGCCGTTCCAGCGCGACGAGCTCGCCATCGCCGCCATCGCCGGCTCGCTGCTCATCGATGGCATCGGCGATGCGCTGTACCTGCCGCAAGCAGCGGATCCCCGGCGCATGGCGTTCACAGTTCTGCAAGCAGTCAAAGCACGCGTGACGCGCGCCGATTACGTCGCTTGCCCGTCGTGTGGCCGCACGTTGTTCAACCTCATCGACGTGACCGCGCACATCAAGGAAGTCACCAACCACCTCGACGGCGTGACCATCGCCATCATGGGCTGCATCGTGAATGGCCCCGGCGAGATGGCTGACGCCGATTTCGGCTACGTCGGTGCCGGCCCGGGCAAGATCGACCTCTACCGTGGCAAGGAGAAGGTCCGCACCGGCATAGCCTCGGAGCATGCCCGCGCCGAACTACTCCAGCTCATCAAGGATGCCGGCAAGTGGAAGGATCCGAGCTGAGCGGTGTGCAGAGCGGCTTTGCCCCAGGCACCTTGGCCATAGCCTGCGTCGATCGTGGTTGACGCCCTCAGCATTGTACGACTCACGCCCGCCTGGGACACGCCCGCCATCCGTGAGGAACTGGCAGCCTTGCCCCAGGCCATCGAGCAAGCGACCGACGGCGTGATCTACCGCGGGCGCAATACCCTCACACGGTTGACCGTTGCTGGTCGCGAGATCGTGGCCAAAGCGTTTCCGCCACCGCAGACCCTGATCAAACGTCTGCAACGGTTCGGGCGTGAGGCGAAGCCGGTGCGCGCCTTCGATCACGCGACCGCGATGCAGCGCTTGGGCATCGGCACTCCCGAACCGCTGGCGGTGCTCACGGCGGCGGATGGCCGTGGATGGTACCTGTGCGCCTGGGCGGAGGGTTACACCACCTTCCGTAGGGTGAGCAGCGATCAGGTGAGTGAGCATCAACCGCTCTGTAGCGCGTTGGGAACCTTCATCGGCAAGATGCACCGCCTGGGTGCCTACCACTTTGATTCAACTCCGGGCAACATCCTCTATCGGCCGGATCAACTTCCGCCGGTGTTCCTGGTGGTCGACTGCAACCGTATGCGGTTCGGTCGCATCGGCGTCTGGCAAGGATTGCGCAGCCTGGCGCAACTCGACTGGCATGGACGGTTGCTGGAGAGCTACTGTGCTGAACGTGGCTGGGACGCCGCGCGCATCCGTTGGCAGTATCGCCTGCGCCTGACCCTTGAACGATGGACCCGTCGGTTGAAGAGCTTCACCCGCCCACTGCGGAGGAAGCTTGACCTCTAAACGCCCGGGTTTCACCCAGGTATGGGGACCGTCCGAACAGCCTGACCGCTTGCGCATCGACAAGCAGCCGCTGCGCCAAGCGAGTATGCAGGAATACCTCGCCAGTGCGGGGACTCTGCTTGCCGCCTTGCCATTCCTGCTCGCGCGTCTGGCGTTGGGCACATCGCGCTGCCGTGCTCGCCCCAGTGCGAAGGAATTTCTGGGCGTTGCGGTTTCACCCAAACCGCAGTCCGACGACCGTCTGCCCGATCTGGTCGCGGAGCTGGGCGTGCGCCGTCTACTGCTACGCGTTCCGGTGTGGGAACGTGCGGACTTCGCCAGGTATCGCCGTTTCGCCGACCGTTTCCCCGGATGCGAGGTCGTCCTGGCGGTGATGCAGGATCGTGGGTCGGTGCGCAATCTGCAGCAGTGGCGCGCGGATCTGCGGGCGATCCTGTCTACGTTTGCCGGTCGTGTGTCCCACGTGCAGGTGCCGATGGCAGCGAATCGCACCAAGTGGGGTTGCGTGCACATGGGCGAGGCCTGCGATCTGTTGGAGGTCGCCCACGATCTGCGTGCGGAATTTCCGTGGCTGCGCTTGATCGGCCCAGGCGTGATCGACTTCGAACCGGTGCCGTGGCTGCGTGGGCTGGTCAATCTTAGACGTTACCGCCTGGATGTCGCTGGCGCTCTGCTCTACGTCGATCGGCGCGGCTCGCCGCGCAACACCCAGTACGGCATCTTCGATCTCGCCGGCAAGATCCGCCTGTGGCGCGCCATCACCGATCTCAGCCCGCGTTGCCCACAGCGCGGTGCGACTCCGCTGTGGTTGACCGAGTTCAACTGGCCGCTGGTAGGGACCGGGGCGTGGAGTCCGACCGGAAGCCCGGAGATGGTCAGCGAAGACCAAGCCGCGACTTACCTGAAGGAGTACTGCCAAATCGCCTGGCAGACCGGGATGGTCGAGCGCGTGTACTGGTGGCAGTTGGTGCATCCCGGCTTCGGCCTGGTCGATAGCCGTGAAGGCCTGCGGCGACGCCCGGCGTTTTCCGTCATGCAGCGTCTGCTGAGCGGAGAAATCCCGTTGGATGCCGCGGCGGAACGCCAATAGCCCACTGCCGTACCAGTTTTGCCACCCCCCTCACGGAGTCTCGATGCTGCGTTTCCTACTGACGATCCTGGTCCTGTGCGCCACCCTGACCGCGAGCATCGCAGCAGACGGCAACAAGTTCCAGAAGGAGTGGGATACCTACCTGGAGCAGGACAAGACCAGCCCGCCGCCGAGCGAAGCAATCCTCTGCACCGGCAGTTCGTCCGTGCGCATGTGGACGACGCTCAAGACCGACCTCGCCCCGCTGCCGGTGTTCAATCGGGCCTTCGGCGGCTCGACCACCAAGGACACCATCGCCGCGGTGCCGCTCATCGTCACGCCGTACAAGCCGAAGGTCATCATGTACTACTGCGGCGACAACGATCTCGGCAGCCCGAAGGTCTCGCCCGATGTGCCGGTGGAAGGCTTCCGCTCGTTCGTTGCCGCCGTGCGCAAAGACCTGCCGAACGTCCGCTTCGTCTACCTCGCGATCAAGCCGAGCATCAAGCGCATCGAATGCCTGCCGAACCAGAAGCTCGCCAACGCCGCCATCGCCGAACTGTGCGCCAAGGATCCCATGATGACCTTCATCGATGTCGCCAGTGTGCTGATGGGCCCCGACGGCCAGCCGGATCCGGCCTGCTACATCAAGGACAACCTGCACATGACGCCGGAAGGCTACAAACGCTGGACCGCGGTGGTGAAGCCGGTGTTGGAGAAGGTCTGGGCCGAGGCGAACGCTAAGATGAAGTAGGACAGCCGTAGGAAGGGTCCGACGGGTACGACGGGTACGATTCGAAGGGTACGAAGGGTACGAAGGGTACGAAGGGTACGAAGGGTACGAAGGGTACGAAGGGTACGAAGGGTACGAAGGGTACGAAGTCAGATACAACAAGGGGTACGAGCGTTCCGGTTGTCGGACCACTCGTACCCCTCGTACTTTTCGTACCCTTCGGACCGCGGCCCAACGGGCCGCTCAGGCGAACGCGCTAACGTACGGCAGTTTTTGGGCCGTGGCCTTCACCTGCTCGACGCCGGCGACCAGTTCAGCAGTGGCATCCCACTGGCCGGTGAGGAACTGCTTGCGGTGACCGTCGCCCATCTGGGCCTTCCAGGTCTGGTTGCCCGCGCGCACTTCGAGCTTGTCGACATCGACGCTGACCTGGACCGCCGGGTCCTTGGTCACCACGGCCTGGATCGCCTCGCTGTCAGCGACGGCTACGCGCAGGCACGGCAGGCCCATGGCGACGCAGTTGCCGAAGAAGATCTCGGAGTAGCTGACGCCGACGATGGCCTTGATGCCCCACTTGGCGATCGCCTGCGGCGCGTGTTCGCGCGACGAACCGCAACCGAAGTTGCTGTTCACCACCAGCACCGAGGCGCCGGTGAAACGCTTATCATCGAACGCGTGGGTCTTGCCCTGTGCGGTGAGCTGCTTGCGGTCGTCCTCGAACGCGTGTTCGCCGAGACCGTCGAAGGTCACGCAGCGCAAGAAACGCGCCGGGATGATGCGGTCGGTGTCGATGTCATTGCCGACGACGGGGATGGCGCGGCCGGTGATGGTCTTGATCTCGTTCATCGTTTTTCTCTCAGCAGGTCCGAAGGGTACGAAAGGTCCGAGGGGTACGAAGGGTACGAAGGGCAGGGAGTGCATCGGACCTTTCGGACCGTTCGTACCCCTCGTACCCTTCGGACAGTGGTCAGCCTTTGGCTGCTTTCGCCAGCACCGTGCGCACGTCGCTGACTTTGCCTTCCAAAGCCGCGATCGCGACCATGGCCGGTGACATCAGCAGGGTGCGACCCGAAGGCGAGCCCTGGCGGCCCTTGAAGTTGCGGTTGGACGACGAGGCGCTGACCTGACGACCCTGAAGTTTGTCCGGGTTCATCGCCAGGCACATCGAGCAGCCGGCGTTGCGCCACTCGAAGCCGTGGGCAGTGAAGACCTTGTCCAGGCCCTCAGCCTCGGCGACGACCTTCACCGCCTCGCTGCCTGGGACGATGAAGGCCTTCACCTTCGCGTTGACCTTGCCGCCGTGCAGCGTGATCACACGCGCCGCCTCGCGCAGATCACTGATGCGGCCGTTGGTGCACGAGCCGATGAACGCCACGTCGATCGCCACGCCGGCAATCGGCTGGCCGGCCTTGAGGTCCATGTACTGGTAGGCCTCGTCGATGGTGGCCCACTCATCCTTGGCGAAGGATTCCTTGGCCGGGATCGACTCGCCGACGCCGATACCGTGATCGGGCGAGATGCCCCAGGTCACGGTCGGTTCGATATCTTCCGTTTTGAAGGTCTTCACGTCGTCGAACACCGCATCGGCGTCGGACGCGATGGACTTCCACCACGCCACCGCCTTGTCCCAGTGCTCGGCCTTGGGCGCGTATTCGCGGCCCTTGAGGTAGTCGAAGGTGACCTGGTCGGGATTAACGTAGCCGCAGCGCGCGCCGCCCTCGATGGCCATGTTGCACACCGTCATGCGCTCCTCCATCGACATGGCGGAGAACGTGCTGCCGGCGAATTCGTAGGCGAAGCCGACGCCACCCTTGGCGGTGAGCTTGCGCAGGATGTGCAGGATCACGTCCTTGGCATAGACGCCCGGCTTGAGCTGGCCGTCGACCTGGATCTTGCGCACTTTGAGCCGCGACATCGACAGCGTCTGGGTCGCGAGCACGTCGCGCACTTGGCTGGTGCCGATGCCGAAGGCGATGGCGCCGAACGCGCCGTGCGTGGCGGTGTGGCTGTCGCCACAGGCGACGGTCATGCCGGGCTGGGTCAGACCCTGCTCCGGCGCGATGATGTGCACCACGCCCTGCTTGCCCGAGCCAGGTTGAAACAGGCGGATACCGAACTCACGGCAGTTCTTGTCGATGGCGACCATCATCTCTTCCGCCAAGCCGTCGGCGTAGGGACGCGCCTGGTTCTCGGTCGGCACGATATGGTCGACGGTGGCGACGCTGCGCTCGGGGAACGGGACCTTGAGGCCCTTCAGACGCAGGTCGGCGAAGGCCTGGGGTGAGGTCACCTCGTGGATCATGTGCAGGCCGATGAACACCTGGCTCTGCCCGCTGGGCAGGGTGCGAACGGTGTGGAGGTCCCAGACCTTGTCGAAGAGGGTGCGGCTGCTCATGGTGTCCTTGTGGCGTGGTCGCTGAAGCGCGCCCGCGCTCGCGCTCGCGCGGGGCCGCAAAAATGCCGTTCGCGCCCGACCTGACAAGCAGCAGCTCCCCAACCCCCTGCGAGCGTTGCAACCGTTGACGCGATGATCCCTAGCAGCGGCCAGAAGATCAGCCAGCCCAGCGCCTTACTCCACCTTTATCCCCGACCCGGTATTGTGATTTCAGCGTACCCCCCAAGATCCGCCCACCCATGCTCAAGTTCGAAGTGCTGAACACCGCCTTCAAAGGCAAGCAGTTCAAGTTCAAGGAAGGCCTGCTGGTCGGCGGCGGTGCGAACTGCCAGATCCGTGCCCAGCACGCCGAGATGCAGGACGTCCATGCGCGTTTCTACGCCGACGGCCACAAGAAAATGGTCGAGATCGGCTGCAAAGAAGCCCACCTCTACGTCAACGGTCGCGACGTGGTGCGCCACGAACTGCGCCACGGCGACGAACTGGTGATCGGCCCCCTGCGTTTCCGCGTGGTCGACGAGGCCCGCATCAGCCAGGTGACCAAACTCGACCAGTTGATCGAGAGCCTCGACAAGGTCGAGGACAGCGAGGTCTACGACTTCGCCAAGGAGGACCTGTTCTACCGCACGACCAAGGAACCGTCGCTGCGCCAGAACATCGCCTTCGTCATCCCGTCGAAGGACCGCTACATCGATCAGGCGCAGTCCTTCCTCTCGCGCCTGGTCAAGGGCTGCGGCATGGAGGAGGAGAAGGTCGACGCCTTCATGACCTGCCTCAAGGAACTGATCCTCAACGCCCACCGCCACGGCCACAAGTTCGACGAAACCAAGCAGATCATCGTGCGCTACCGCGACCTCGGCGACCGCCTGAGCGTCAGCATCACCGACCAGGGCACCGGCTTCGACCACAAATCAATGCTCGCAGCCGTAAAGGCCAAGAACGCCGCCCAGGCCGCGCGTGAACGCTACCAAGCCGGCGGGGTCGGCGGCCTGGGCTTCCAGCTCATCGCAAAAATGGCGGATGAGCTGATGTACAACGAGGTCGGGAATCAGGTGACGTTTGTGGTGAAGAAGAAGGCGAGCGAGGAATAGAGCCACGGAGATATAAGCGGCCCAGTGGTAGTGAGTGGGAAGTGTTGGCGGTCGACTTTGCTATTTTAGTTCCGCCTTCGATCCATCTTCATAGATGACTTGTTCTGCGATAAACTTGAACTTCATATCTTTGATATCCGTATTGCGGAGCCATTGGTGCGGTGCCATGAATTGGTTGTATCGAATGCCGCGGCCCTTCTCCGTCTTCGTTTCTCCGGACTTTAGTGGTACATCAATCGTCCATCCGATAGAAAGCTTCAATTCATCAAAAAGATCCGTGATCACGACCTTCCCCTTCACCGCACGAACGGCTTTATCAAAACGGGAGGTATATTGAATGTCCCAATAGACGCCCGCATTCGACACACCAGCAGCAAAATCAATGTCCTGAAACTTCTTGCTCGAGACAACGATCTCCATCAGCGACTGCTGCTTGTCCTTCACTTCACTCACGGGCCCCACAACGGTTGGGAGCTGCAGAGACTGAGCAACCTGTGCTTTGAGAATCGCCAACTCTTTCTCTAACCGATCAACACGTTCTTCCAGCGATTCTGCGAATCCCGGCAGCGCAAATGACAGGATCAGGAGTGCCGCGAAAAGTTTACGATGCATGTGTGTGTTCCTTATTCGCCGACCCTTATTATGGCCTGCTATTCCCAAGCAATCAATGCTTGGATGGCTCAGTAAAAATGGTGCGGACAATGGGACTCGAACCCACAACCCTTTCGGGACTAGAACCTAAACCTAGCGCGTATGCCAATTCCGCCATGTCCGCATGGATGATGGGCGGAGCCTATGCGATGTGGGCGGTTGCGCCACCCGGTCGGTGAAGTTCTCCCTCGTCGGTCGCGTTGCGATCGTCGACCAGATGACGACGCCAGTGGCGACCAAGACAGCCCCACCAGGGGCAAACGAATACAGCCCAGCACGACAGTGCTGGGTCGGCGCGCAGCGGATGACGGAGTCCCGACGGGATGGCCGACCTCGGGGCGGTGCGTGAGCGCCGACCAGGATTCGTCCACGGCGGCACTAGCGTACCGCCAGAGATCGGCCGTCCCTCTGGGACTCGTCCGGGCACCATGGCTACCCAGCACTGTCGTGCTGGGCTGTAATCGTCCGCCCCCGAAGGGGCTCTCGGTACAGCGGTGCTCCCTCGAACCAACGACAAACCCTTCCGTCACCGGAAGGGTTTGTCTGAAACCAACCGACCACAGACCTCTCAATCTTCGATCAACAAATCTTCCAACGTCAGGTTGTTCGACTCCATGTGGGTCGCGCCTTCGATCGACAGCGGGGTCCACGGGATGAGCTGGAGGCGGGTCTTGGCGATCACCTCCTTGGTGTGCTCGCACAGGCCGAAGGGGATCGGGCGGTTGGCGTCGATCTTGCGCAGGGCGCGGTCGATCTGCCAGACGACGTCCTTTTCTTCACCGGCGACACCCAGACTGAGGTCCTGGAGGTCGGCGTCCGAGCCGCGTTCAGCGATGTGGTTCGGGGTGGTGTGGCCGTCTTCGGCGTCCATCGCGTCCTTCACCAAGCCGGCGATGTCGTCGGTGACCTCGTGGCGCTTGGCCAGCAGGATCTGGCGCCATTTGACCAGTTCGTCCGCGGGGAAGGGGCTCTTGTAGATGATCACCGGTGCGACCGGCTTGGGCACTACCGCTTTGGCCGGTGCTGACTTGGCTGGTACCGGCTTGGCCGGTGCTGACTTG
The DNA here is from genome assembly GCA_013816485.1 of Planctomycetota bacterium. Taxonomy (GTDB): domain Bacteria; phylum Planctomycetota; class UBA11346; order UBA11346; family UBA11346; genus BOG-1363. The sequence continues at coordinate 132,011 of JACDEI010000002.1, read as the reverse complement.
GCCGGTGCTGACTTGGCCGGTGCCAGTTTGGCCGAAGTACGCGAGGTGCTGGCCTTCTCGCTCTTTTTGTCGGATTTTTCAGGCTTCCGCTCGGTTTTCGCCGCGGCTTTTTCCCGCGACGAATCCTTCGCCTTGGGCTTGGTGGTGGTAGCGCCGTTGGTTTTACCCATCTCAAGACTCCTGAGCTTCGAACGGGCGCCGACCTTAGAACGCTTGATGGTCTTTCAAGCCACAACCCGGCAGACCGCCCGTGCACCGTCAACCATGTGCGGATGACGTAATTCCTGGTTGCGGATGTCGTTCCGGTTGATCCGGCGATCCGGTCCAGGTATGTCCTGATCACTGTCCCGGCGCCCAGCCGACGGCATCACCGGCCTCCTGGCCCAGGACATGATCTCGCCATGGCGGTAGCAAGTGGGCCCAATGCGGAGGTGATCGGTGGCGTCCCCCTGGTCTCGGTGATCGGTACGCCGCGCACGATGGGCGAGCACCTCGGCTCACGGCTCAAACCGCGGCTCCAGGTGTTGTCGCAGTACCTCGCGGACCAGCTCTGCACGCAGGCCCGTCCCGGAGGCCACAACCTCACGCCGAAGAAGCTGCGCGACCTGATCGAACCGTCGCTCGGTCATCTGCAACGCCATGAGCCGTCCTTGTGGATGGAACTGGAGGCGATGGCGCACGCCAGTGAACTGCCGCCGGCCGATCTGATGCTGATCCATGGGTATGGCGATCTGCTCAGCTACCTGGGCTGCCAGGTCTCGGCCAACCCCAGCACCTTCGTCGCGGTCGACAGCACCCACACGCAGTCCGGAAACGCGCTGATGGCGCTGTGCTGGTACCTCGATCCGGCGCTGTTCCCGTACCTCACCCTGCTGCGGCGCCTCCCCACGCACGGTCCCGCGACCTTGTGCCTGACGCTCGCCGGCCTGCGCCCGGTCACCGGACTGTCCGAGGCCGGCATCGCCGTGGCCTCGAACGAACTGCGGGTGAGCGATGGGGCCGCCGGGATGTACACCAGCCATCAGCTCGCCTCGATGCTCACCTCGCCCGGATTCGACGACGCGTTGCGGCGGGCCCAGGTCGGACCACGGCACGGCGGGGCGGCGTTGCACGGGTTGTCGGGCAAGGGCGAACGTTTCACCGTCGAACTGAGTGGCCAGCAGACGGTCAAGCTCAACGACCCGATGCCTAGCTCACCACGCGTACACACCAACCATCCACTCTCCGAGACCTTGATGCCGGTGTCCGGAGTCGGCGAACCAACCAGCAAGATGCGCCTGGAACAGATGGCCGGTCAGGTGGTGGCGGTCAATGGCGTGACGCCGAGCGCCATCATGTCGTGGTTCGGATTCGATCCGCAAACCTCGACGGCCAAACGGGTCGAGGCCGATTCCGAACGCGTGCCGATCTCGCTGGTGCTGGTGGTGCTCGATCCACACAGCAAGGAGCTGCACATCCGACGCAGTGGCGTGCCTTCCGGGTTGGAGACCATCCGTCTGTGATCATCCGGCGATTGCGCGGCCGGTGGCGTGAAGAACTGCCTGCGACCGCTTGGCGCTGGTTGTTGCTGCCTGCGTGGCTGGTGTTCCGTCCGCTGGTGGGCCTGCGCAATCTGCTGTTCGATCTCGGCTGGCGAGCGGTGTTTCGTCTGCCGGTACCGGTGTGGTCGGTCGGCAATCTGACCGCTGGCGGCACGGGAAAAACCCCACTGACGCGCTATCTGGCGCGCTGGGCCATCGCCCACGGCCTGCGTCCGGCGATCATCAGTCGCGGCTACCGCGCCGCTGCCGATGGCGTCAACGACGAAGCGCAAACCATCAGTGAATGCCCGGTGGTGTGCGATGCCGACCGCGTGGCTGGCGGACGCCGTGCGATCGCTGCGGGGGCGACCTGCCTGATCCTGGATGACGGATTCCAGCACCGTCGCTTGCATCGCGATCTTGACCTGGTGCTGATCGACGCGACCAGACCGTGGGGCGCGGAGGATCCCACTGCCGGGGCGACCCTGCCACTCGGTTACCTGCGTGAAGGCCGCGGTGCGCTTAGGCGTGCCGGCGCGCTGGTGGTTACCCGCACAAACGCCATCACTGTCGCAGCGCTGACGGCGGTGCAGAGCCAGCTCGCCGCATGCGGCAAACCAGTGGTCCGGGTCGACGACCATCAACCACGCCTGCGTCCACTCGTCGGTACGACCACCAGCGCGGTCGGCTCCTTGGCCGGACGTGCGGTGATCCTGATCAGCGGTCTGGGCAATCCGCTCGGCTTCGAACGTGCTGCCGTCGCTCATGGCTGGCTGGTGCGTGAGAGCCTGCGTTTCCCCGATCACCACCACTACGACCAGCGCGATCTGACGCTCATCCGCGACAGCATGTCCCGTCACCAAGCGGTGGCAGTGACCACCGGCAAGGACGCGGTGAAACTCGCCGCGCTGATCGCTGGCCAAGATCCGCTGGCGATTGAGGTGCTGGAGGTCGATAGCGTGATCCAGCCGGCGGATCAGACCGTGCTCGATGGCCTGCTGAGCGCCACTATGCCCGCAGCACCGCAGCGCTGAGCCTGCGGGAAGGTTGCCTGCGCTGCGGCAACGCGCACGGCTGGCATCACCGCCCACCCCGCCTAGCATCCCGCCGCCAACGCCTTGGAGGGCACCATGCGCCGCCTGTTCCGCTCCGCCGCATTGACCGTCCCGTTCCTGCTGCCCACCTTCGCCGCTGACGCGCCTGCTGGTCAGGTGCTCTACACCAGCAAACGCCAACAGCCGCTGCCGCTGAGCAACGTCGGTGATCCTGCCGCGGTCGCCAAAGCCCGTCTGTTCGTCACCGTCGACAATGGCAAGACCTGGACCCTGGCGCATGAACTGCAAATCGCGGAAGGCACCAAGGACCTGCCGAAGTTCCCCTTCAGCGCTGACCGTGATGGTGCCTTCGGCATCATGCCCTGCATCACCTACCGCACTGGTCAGAGCGAGGCCGAACCCAAAGCCGGTCAAGTGCCCCCCTACGTGCTGGTGGTCGACACCGTCGCCCCGGTGATCGCCCAGTTCGATGCGACGCTGATGGGACGTGCCGCGGCCAAGGCGGTGGTGCGACTCACCTGGTCGGTGACCGATACCAACCCCGAGAAGGAACTGGTCGCCATCGAAGCCAGCAATGATGGCGGCGCGCGCTTCACCACCATCCATCGCGGTGGCAACGACGGCGCGATCGAACTCACCGTGCCGGTGACGAGCGAGACCCGCGATCTGCACCTGCGTCTGGTGGCGACCGATCGGGCGCGCAACGTCACCGTGTCGCCCAGCCGCAACCTGAACCTGGTGCCGATGCCCGCCCCCGTGGCGGTCGATCCCAAGGACGCCTTGGCCAAGGCGGTCGCCACCCTGCCGACGTTGGATGAGGTCGGCATCGATGATGGCCGGCCATTGCCGACCACCCCGATCGCGCCGCCATCGCAAGAAAACCCCACCGCGCCGACGGCGCCGAAATCCACCGCATCGGCCACACCGACCGCACCGGCGACAACCACGCCACCAGCGCCAGCAGCGCCGACGGCTCCTGCTCGCCCGGACGTGGTCGTCGATGGCAAGCCCTACGTTTCGTCGGAAGCCGGCAAACCAGCGGCATCCGCTGACCAGCCGCCGGTGGTGGTCGCCGACAACTCGATCGATCAGGCCTACTACGAAGCGCTCGCTGCCAGCCGCCCGACCGCCATCGCACCCAATCCCAAGACCGCGCCGCGCCCGGTGAACCGGCCGCAGGTGGCGGAAGCTCCGCTCGCAGCACCGGCGCGTCCGGACAGCGATGGCCAACGCGCGCCGGCTTCCGCGACGCCGGTGATCGTCGATGACGAGGTCAGGGTGCTCACCGATGCGCGCGTGCTGGCCAACACCGGACACCTCGACGTCGCCTGCGATTTCTATGAGCGCCTGCGTTTCGGCAGCCTGGGCAAGACCGCGCTGTTCGAACAGGTCCGCCTGTTGATCAACAACAAACGCCCACGCGATGCGATGACCGCCGTCAGCAGCGCACCGCTGGAGATTCTCACCGATCCGGTACGCATCGATTACGGCACTTTGTTGCTGGCGGCCGGCCGCACCGACGAGGTCGAGGTGGTGGTGTCGGGCGTTGCCGGCGATGGCCCGGAAGCACGTCCGGCGCTGCTGCTGATCGCCAAGGCCTATGAGGCGCAGGGCAAGACCACGGAAAGCCGCCGGGCGCTCGAATGGCTCGCCAAGGGCAAGGATGCGGTGGCGATCGAGGCACGCACGCTGCTCGGACGTTGAGCGCGTGACCCAACGCTGAAGGCCGCGCCCGTGGCATCGCCGCTGTTGGGATCGCCGCTGTTGGCATCGCCGCTGGGAACAGCAGCATGGCGCACGCATGACTGTCCACGCCGCCGACCAGCTCCAATCCGTCATCGACCGCACCGGTTCCATCGCCTGTGTTGGTCTCGATCCCCGTCCGGCGCTGCTGCCGTCGGCGGTGAAGGAAGCCGCGTTGGCGAAACACGGCGACACCTCCGAAGCGGTCGCCGCGGCATTCCTCGCCTTCAACCGTGGGCTGCTCGACGCGGTCGCGGGAAGCTGCGCGGCGGTCAAACCACAGTCGGCGTGTTACGAGGCCTACGGTTTCGCCGGGGTCAAAGCACTGGAGGAGACCGTGCGGCACGCAAAGGCGCTCGGCATCCCGGTGATCATGGATGCGAAGCGCGGCGACATCGGCTCGACCGCGGAGCACTACCAGCAGGCGTTCCTTGGAGCCGCACCCAGTCTTGGCGGCAAGGCGTTGCCGGGACTCGCTTGTGAATGGCTGACCATCAACGGTTACCTGGGCAGCGATGGCGTCACACCGTTCATCGGCAAGGTGCCTGGGACCGGCGGTGTGTTCGTGCTGGTCAAAACCAGCAATCCGTCATCGGGTGAGTTGCAGGATGTGAGGGTTGCGTCCGATGTCCGATGTCCGATGTCCGATGTCGATGCGCAGGCGGTGATGGAGGTCACGGCGCAGCTCGTACGTGAATGGGGCTCGAAGCGAATTGGAGCCTGTGGCTTGAACGATGTCGGTGCTGTCGTCGGCGCGACCTATCCCGATCAGGCGCGTCGCCTGCGCACGCTGATGCCTGACACCATTTTCCTCATTCCCGGTTATGGTGCGCAGGGCGGCACCGCTGCCGACGCGCTTGCCGGTGCACGCAGCGATGGTCGCGGCGCGATCGTCAACTCCAGCCGCGGCATCATCGGCGCGTGGCAACAGGCGAAGGATGGCGATTGGGCCGGCGCCGCGCGTGGCGCGCTCGATGCGATGAACGCGGATCTGGCCAAGGCACGCTGATCCAGCAGGCACTCCTGGGTGCTCGGCGAGATGGGCTCGCCCAGCCCTGGGCGCTTGCTCAGTCGCAGCACCCCGGCGGGCAACAGCCAGCTGCCGGTTTCTCCGCCGCGATATCCATGCTGGTGATGAAGTCCGCGGGTGTGGTGCCGGTGGGCAGACCGCCCTGCACCTGTTGGTAGAGCGGATCGTTGCCTGCGGTCAGCGTCGCGACGTAGGCGGCCTTCGGTTCCAGGTGGATGTTCCGGAGTCCCGCGTGCGCCATCATGCGGCGCAAGTCGTCGCGCAGTGCGGCTCCAGCGATGCAGCCGATGTAGGCTTCGACCGCAGCGCGCACCTGTTCAGGCAGCGGTTGCAGTAAAACCATGTCGCTGACCGCGACGCGGCCACCGGGCTTGAGCACGCGGGCGATCTCGCGCCACACCTGTGGTTTGTCGGGTGACAGATTGATCACGCAGTTGCTGATCACCACGTCGACGCTGGCATCAGGGATCGGTAGGTGTTCGATTTCTCCAAGTCGGAATTCGATGTTGTCGAGACCAGTACGCGAGCGGTAACCGTCAAGATTCTTGCGCGCCCGCGTGAGCATGTCTGACGTCATGTCGACGCCGATGACGCGTCCGCTGGCACCAACTTTGGGACCACAGAGAAAGGCGTCGAACCCCGCACCACTCCCGAGATCGAGTACCACCTCGCCGGGTTTGAGCGCCGCGATGGCACCAGGATTACCACACGACAAACCGAGATTGGCCCCCTCGGGCAAGATCTGCGCCAATTCGTTAGCATCGTAGCCAATAGCACTGGCGAGCGCTGTTGGATCTGCAGCGGGAGCACAACAACCATTGGTCGCGGGACCACAGCAGGACGACTCGGTACGGGCGATTGCGCCATACCCGTCGCGAACGGTGGTGCGAATATCGTCGTGGGTAGTGCTCATGGTTGATCTCCAAAAGTAGATGTCGCGGACTCTAGATCGGTCATGTTCACAACGGTTCTCCACCAGAAAAATCCGTGAGCCAGCCAAGATGATACTAGGTTCGTCAGGCGGGCAGGCTGTCCGGCAGGCCGATGATGAAATCACGGATCTCATCGCGTACACGGCGGTAGTGGCCGAGCGCTTCCTCTGGCGTCTTGGCGGTCTTTTCCAACTCGGGTGGATCCTCGAAGCCGACGTGCACGACCCGGGTCTTGCCACCAGGGAATACCGGGCAGGTCTCATGGGCGTGGCCGCAGACCGTCACCACCACGTCGAGTTTCACGCCCGCATCGATGACCGACGTCAGGGTCTTCGACGATTGATGGATGGTCGGGTCGATCCCCAGTTCCTTCATCACCTGGACCATCTTTGGATTGAGCCCCTTGGCGATGGTGCCGGCGGAATAGGCCTCATAGCGGCCAGGATGCAGCGCGCGGCACCACGCCTCAGCCATCTGACTACGGCACGAATTGCCGGTGCACAGGAATAGGATCTTGGTCGGGGTCATCGGTCACCCTGGGGAAATGGATGGAACAAGAGGAACGGAGGAACGGAGGAAGACCGGGAATCACCGTGTCTTCTGGCCTTGTGGCTGTCCTCCGTTGCTCCGTTCCTCCTGCTCAATCCGGTTTGATTTCAGCATGTCTTGTTCGCAGCCGCGCCATTCGCCGTCACCGACGTGGCGCAGGTGTCGACGGATTGGATTCGCGCGTCGCTGCCTGGCCACCAGCGGCGTTGCAGCCAGAAGGCCACCGACACCAAGGCGATCAGTGCCGGAACCTCGGCCAGCGGCCCGATGACGGCGGCGAAGGCGGCACCGTGGCCGATGCCGAAGGCGCCCAGGGCGACGGCGATGGCGAGTTCGAAATTGTTGCCAGCGGCGGTAAACGACAGCGTTGCGCTCACTGGGTACGATGCGCCGGCACGTTTGGCCATCCAAAACGACACCAAGAACATGATGCCGAAGTAGAGCAGCAGCGGCACGGCGATACGCACGACATCGAACGGTTGCGCGATGATCTGTTTTCCCTGCAGGGCGAACATCACCACGATGGTGAACAACAGAGCGATCAACGTCAGCGGTGAAATACGCGGTATGAAGGTATTCTGGTACCATTCGCGACTTTTTGCCTTCACCAGTACCAGTCGGGTCAGAAAGCCTGCGATGAAGGGAATGCCGAGGTAGATGAACACCGACATGGCGATGTCGCTCATCGTCACATCGACCGCGACACCGGGCAGACCAAACCACGCAGGTGCGATAAGCAAAAAGAACCACGCATACACGGCAAAGAACAACACCTGGAAGATCGCATTGAAGGCCACCAAGCCGGCGCAGTAGTCGGTGTCGCCCTTGGCCAGGTCGTTCCACACGATGACCATGGCGATACAGCGCGCGAGGCCGACCAGGATGAGGCCGTGCATGAACTCCGGACGGTCGTGCAGGAACAGCGCCGCGAGCGCGAACATCAGCAGCGGGCCGATCAGCCAGTTCTGCACCAACGACAGCCCGAGCACGCGCCAGTCGCGCATGATGCGCGGCAGCGCCTCGTAGCGCACCTTCGCCAGCGGCGGGTACATCATCAGGATGAGTCCGATGGCGATGGGGATGGAGGTCGAGCCCCAGGCCAGGCCGTTGATGGCTTCACCCACCCCAGGCGCGGTCTGCCCGAGCAGCAATCCCAGGCCCATGGCCACGAAGATCCACACGGTCAGGTAACGGTCGAGGAAGGAGAGGCGTCCGGCAGCCATGAGCATCCAATCGTAATATGACGATGGGATATGCAGCCATCTGCAGCGCTGTCAAATCAACCGCGATGGATGGCTGTCCTCTGAGGGCGCGGACTTCAGTCTGCGCAGACTTTAGAGCGATGTGGCATAAGGCTGCGCAGACTGACGTTCGCGCCCCCAGGGGGACATCACAACGCGGCGGCGAGCATCTTGAAACGGCGCAGAATGTTGTTGGCCAAGCAATAGCACACCCGCGGGCCATCGACATCACCCCGGATGAGACCGGCGTCTTTGAGCACGGCGAGGTGCTGGGAAACCGTCGACTGTGCGAGGCCGACCTCGTTGACGATGTCGCCACAGACACAGCCACTGCGTTCCGCCAACAGGCGCAGGATGCGCACGCGTGCCGGATGCCCCAGGGCCTTGGCGAGCGCCGATAGTTCGCGCTCGTAGTCCTCGCCACCAGTGGGCACCGGGCCGTGGACGGCGGTGGCGGGTGGACAGCAGGACTTGGCGCGGTCGGACATGGTGACGGATGTAGCCGACCATGAGCCAACGACAACGCCGGAACCGTCTGGTCAGCGCCTTTTTACGATGACCTGAGTACCCACTGGACCCTTCCACAGCCACCCTCCGCACTTGTCTCCGTCTTCACACTTCCTTCACAGATGGTTCTACGGTCCGAGGCATCAATCCAACCTTCACTCCTACCCACTCCTACCCAAGGACACCCATGAGCTTCAAGCTGCCCTTCGCCTTCGCCACGCCGGTTACCGCCGTGCTCTTCTCCTTCACCACCGGTACCGTGCACGCGGCGGTCGATGAGGGCCTGCCGGCCTACACCACCGTCGGCGGCGTATCGGGCAATCTGAATTCGATCGGTTCGGACACCCTCAACAACCTGATGACCTTCTGGGCCGAAGGTTTCCAGGCGTCCTACCCGAACGTGAACATCCAGATCGAAGGCAAGGGCTCGACCACTGCGCCAGTCGCCCTGATCGAAGGTACGTCGCAGCTCGGCCCGATGAGCCGCGCGATGAAGGGCAGTGAAATCGACGCCTTTGAAAAGAAGTACGGCTACAAGCCCACTGAGATCAAAGTCGCCATCGACGCCCTCGCGGTGTTCGTGCACAAGGACAACCCGGTCAAAGGTCTGACCCTGCAGCAGGTCGACAGCGTTTTCTCCAGCACCTTCAAGCGCGGTGGCAAATCGATCGCCGACTGGGGCGATGTGATGCCCGAGTGGAAGGGCAAGGCCGTCTCGATCTTCGGTCGTAACAGCGCCTCGGGCACTTACGGCTTCTTCAAAGAGATCGCGCTGAGCAAGGGCGACTACAAGCCTACCGTCAAGGAACAGCCGGGTTCGTCGGGCGTGGTCCAGGGCATCGCCACCGAACCCGCCGCCATCGGCTACTCGGGCATCGGGTATGCCACCTCGGGCGTGCGCGCCGTACCGCTCGGTGAGACCGCCGACATGATGTACGCCGCCAACATGGAAAACTGCCTGAGCGGCAAATACCCGCTCGCGCGTTTCCTCCTGGTGTACGTCAACAAGAAGCCGGGCCAGCCGCTCGACAAGCTGACCCTGGAGTTCGTCAAGTTCGTGCTCTCGAAGCCCGGTCAGGAGATCGTGGTCAAGGATGGTTACTTCCCGCTGCCGGCTTCGGTCGCTGCTGAAGTGGTCGACAGCCTGTCCAAGTAATCCTGCCTGAAGTCACGCACCGGCGGGGGGACCTCCCCCCGCCGTCAGGGTTTTTCCGCAATGAGCACCTCACAAGTTCCCGGCACACCTACGCCTCAACGGTATGCCACCTCCCGTGCGACCCTGCTGGTCGACAAGGGCATGACGTGGCTGATCAAGGCTGGCGGCCTTGCCGTCATCGTCGCGGTGTTCGGCATCTTTGTTTTCATCCTCTGGCAGGTCATTCCGCTCTTCAGTTCCGCAACCGTCAAGGAGACCGACGCGGTCACCCTGCCCGCGGAGATCAAAGCGGCCGATGTGGTCGGTATCCTGAGCGATGAATGGGGGGAACTGCCCCTGGTGGTCGAACGTGATGGTACGGCGACCTTCATTCCGCTCCCTGCTCGTTACGACAGTCACGACAGCAGTGCCAACAGTGCCGATCCGAAGACTGCATCCGGGTCAACCACGTTGCCCACCCCGAGCATCATCGACCTCAAACTGGGCGACAAGCCCGTCATCACTTCCTGCGAAATAAATCATCGCCGTCAACGCGTGATCATCGGCACTGCCGATGGTCGTCTGGCGGTACGTTCAGTGAAATACCAGTCCGCGTTCGCTGATGGTGCCCGTTCGATCACAGGCAGCATCGACAACGACCTGACCCTGACCCTGGGCGAGGTCGGCAAACCGATCGTCAATGCCGGCTACGGCGATAGCGACACGCGTAAGATCGCCGCCATCATCCAACAAGATGGCGAGCGCCGCACGGTCTTGGCCTCCACCCTGGTGCAGGCCCGCACCTTGTTCGGCGCTGGCGAGATCAAACCCGACCGTTCGTTCAACCTCACCGAGCAGATCACCGGCGTAGCAGAACAACTCCTGGTCGATGAACGTGCTGAAGGCATCGTGGTGGTGACCAAGGCCGGCGATCTGTTGTACTTCTTTCTTGAAGGCGATGCCTTCACCCTCCGCCAATCGTTCCGTCCATTTGCCGACCAACCCGAGACCCATATCGCCTCGATCGATTTCCTGCTCGGCGAGGTGTCGCTGGTGGCCACCAATGACGCTGGCATCAACCGCATCTTCAGTCTCTATGTCAAACCAGGAGACATCGCCCGCACGTATGGAATCACCAAGGAATTTGACCAACAACTTCCCGGTGGGGCGCAGACCTATGCGCCGAGTGTGCGTAACAAAGCCTTCCTGCTGACCCACGGCACCACCGCTTCGCTCAGGTATGGCACCTCGGCCGCCATCCGCTGGGAAGGTGAGGTCGCATCCCCGGTGATCGCATCGGCCATCAGCGGGAAATACCATCGTCTGCTCATGGTCGGCGAGGATGCCAAGATCCATGCCTACGACCTCAATGATCCGCATCCCGAATCCGGCATGGCCGCTATGTTCGGCAAGATCTGGTACGAAGGTGCTGATCAGCCAAAACACGATTGGCAGTCCACTGGTGGCACGGATGACTTCGAGCCCAAACTGTCGATGATCCCGCTGTTGATCGGTTCGCTGAAGGGAACCGTCTATGCCCTGCTGTTCGCCCTGCCGATCGCCATTCTGGGGGCGATCTACACCGCTGAATTCATGCACCCGAAGTTCAAGAAAGTGGTCAAGCCGGTGGTCGAAATCATGGCCTCATTGCCGTCGGTGGTGCTGGGCTTCCTCGCTGCCATCTGGCTGGCACCCTTGTTGGTCGATCGGGTGCCGTCCCTGATGCTGGTGGTCATCGCACTGCCAACCATGGCCATCGCCTTCGGCTGGGTATGGGCTGGCATGCCGATGAGTGTGCGCAGTCGGATCAAACCGGGTTACGAGTTCATTGCCTTCGTGCCGATGTTGATGCTGACCGCGTGGATCGCCTGGTCGCTCGGCCCGGTCTTCGAAGCCATGGTCTTCCGCGTCAATGGTGCCGGTGATTTCCCCAACTGGTGGCGTACCGTCACCGGCCTGAGCTACGAACAGCGCAACTCGCTGGTGGTCGGCATCATGATGGGTTTCGCGGTGATCCCGATCATCTTCACCATCGCTGAAGACGCCTTGTCGAACGTGCCACCTGCGCTGCGTTCGGGATCGCTGGCACTGGGAGCCAGCCGTTGGGACACCGCCATGCGCGTGGTGTTGCCGACCGCCTCGGCCGGCATCTTCTCCGCTGTGATGATCGGCTTCGGCCGCGCCATCGGTGAAACCATGATCGTGGTGATGGCCACCGGCAACACGCCGATCATGGGCATGAACATCTTCGACGGCATGCGCACGCTTTCTGCCAACATCGCGGTCGAGATCCCTGAAGCCCCACACCACAGCACGCTCTACCGCACGCTGTTCCTTGGTGCCTTGCTGCTCTTCATGCTGACCTTCGTGGTCAACACGGTGGCCGAGGTCATGCGCCAGCATCTGCGCGAGAAATACAAGACGATCTGATATGAACGCCTCGCACCAAAACCGACCGTTGAAACCCGCCCGCGTCACCGGCGAAGCCCAGGTCTGGCTCACCGCCATGGGCCTGAGCATCGGCCTGATCATGGTGGTCGGCCTCTTGGCCATCATCCTGATCAATGGCATCGAAGTCTTTTGGCCTAAACGTATCGTCGAACTGACGATGAAGGACGGCGATAAGACCATCTCCATTGCCGGCGAAATCGTGATTGAGCGCGACAAGCCGATCAAGACCGACGAAACAGTCGAACGTGAAATCCAGCTTTTCACGGGCAACAAGGATGTTTATGGCCAGGGCTTCCGTTTCATCGATGAGAAGGATGTGGTGTCGCGTTCACAACCCGCCGGTGTGCTCAAAGTCGAACGGATGGAATACGGCAATGCCATCGGCATGCCGGTTTCACTCAAACTCAAAGGCGGCGAGGTCATTCCCGCCACCGATCCGCGCTTCAACCACCGGTTGCAGGAACTGATCGACGAGGTCACCGACCGTCGCAACGAAATCCTCTACCTCGAACAATCGGTCATCGGTGCCAATGCGAGACGCATGACCGACTTGGGATATCAGCGCAAGTCCGCCGAATCCAGCAACGATCAGGCGGCCATCGCCGAAATCGATGCCGAGGTTGCCACGTTGCAGGCCGACTTCGAGATCCTGCGCACCAAGGCGCTTGAGCTGCGCGCGCGACAGAAGGATCACCAGTTGGTGCTCAAGCTGTTCACCGGCGAAGAACGCACCCTGATCATGGGCGATCTGGTCAAGGTGACCTGGTCGAACGAACTGTCGCTGATCGGACGCGTCGGCCTGACCTTCTCACACCTGTGGTCCTTCATGGTCGAAAAACCGCGCGAAGCCAACACCGAAGGTGGTATCTGGCCGGCGATCTTCGGCACCTTCGTCATGACCATCCTGATGAGCATCGCGGTGACCCCCTTCGGCGTGGTCGCAGCGATCTACCTGCGTGAGTACGCCAAACAGGGGCCAATAGTGCGCATCGTGCGCATCGCGGTGAACAACCTCGCCGGTGTGCCGTCGATCGTCTTCGGCGTCTTTGGTCTGGGGTTCTTCGTCTACATCATGGGCGGCACCATCGACTCGTTGTTCTTCAGCGACAAGGGCGCCACGCCGACCTTCGGCACCGGCGGCATCTTGTGGGCGTCGCTGACACTGGCGCTGATGACCGTGCCGGTGGTGATCGTCGCCACCGAGGAATCCGTTGCTGCCGTGCCGCGTGGGGCCAAGGAAGGCAGCTTGGCTCTGGGCGCCTCGAAGTGGCAGACCATCCAACGCGTGGTGCTACCTGCCGCGATTCCCGGCATCCTCACTGGTCTGATCCTGGCCATGGCGCGTGGCGCCGGTGAAGTGGCGCCGCTGATGCTGGTCGGTGTGGTGAAACTGGCCCCGAGCCTGCCGATCGACGGCATCTATCCGTTTTTCCACCTCGACCAGAAGTTCATGCATCTCGGCTTCCATATCTACGACCTGGGCTTCCAGTCCCCGGACTCCGAGGCCGCCAAGCCGATGGTCTTCGCCACCACCTTCTTCCTCATCCTGCTGGTGATGGCCCTCAACCTGGGTGCCATCGTCCTGCGCGACCGCATCCGTCGGAGGTTCGCCACCTCGGCGTTCTGACACCCATGAACTTGACCCTGACCCCAGCCGCGACCACACCCATGAAACCCACGCAAAACGCCGCCGATCCCATTGCCAAGGCTCCAGGCCCCACCCAACCGATGGGCGTGGGCCAGGGTTACCTCTCGGTCCAGAACTACAATTTCTGGTACGGCAGCAACCAGACGCTCTTCGATATCTCGATGGAGATTCCAGAGAAGCAGGTCACCGCGTTGATCGGTCCTTCCGGTTGCGGCAAGTCGACCCTGCTGCGGAACTTCAACCGCATGAATGATCTGATCGACAACATCCGACACAGTGGCGACATCAAGATCGCCGGCCACACCATCTACGATCCTTTGATCGAGGTGACCTCGCTGCGCAAACGTGTCGGCATGGTGTTCCAGAAATCGAACCCCTTCCCCAAGTCGATCTACGAGAACGTCATCTACGGCCTGCGCGTCAGCGGCAAAACCAACAAGGCCGATCTCGACATCGCGGTGGAAAAAGGCCTGCGTGCCGCAGCGTTGTGGGACGAAGCCAAGGACCGCCTGAACCAGAGCGCCCTGGGCCTGTCTGGCGGCCAGATGCAACGCCTGTGTATCGCCCGCGCCATCGCGGTGGAGCCCGAGGTCATCCTGATGGACGAGCCGTGTTCGGCGCTCGATCCCATCGCCACCGGCAAGATCGAGGAGTTGATCCTGGAGCTGAAGAAGCAGTTCACCGTGGTGATCGTGACCCACAACATGCAACAGGCTGGTCGCTGCAGCGACCGAACGGCCTTCTTTTACCTCGGCAAGTTGATCGAATACGACACCACCGTCACCATCTTCACCAACCCGCATCAGAAGCAGACCGAAGACTACATCACTGGCCGCTTCGGTTGAGCTAGAAGCATCATAATCAGGACAGACATGAACCAGATCCGCCATTTCGATCTCGACCTCGCTGAACTCAAACGCTCCTTGGTGAGCATGGGCAACATGGTCGAGCGCTCGCTCTCGATCGCCGTTGAGGCGATCATCCGTCCGACCGTCGAGGCGCGTGAACAGTGCCGCGTGTTGGAGGAACAGCTCGACACCCTGGAGACCGCGATCGAAGACCGTTGCCACCAGATCATCGCGCTGCAGCAGCCGATGGCCGGTGAACTACGCTTGGTGATCGCCGCCATGCGCATCACCAGCGACCTGGAACAGGTCGGTGACTTGGCCGAGAGTGTGGCCAAACGCGCCTCCTTCATCGCCCGCAACAAGGGTGCTGAGATCCCGCCGCAGATCGAAACGCTCGGCCGTCTCGCTCTGGGGATGCAGCGCCACGCGATGGAAGCCTTCATCACCGGCAACCTGAACTTGGCCCGTGGTGTGATCACCGACGAGGAGCACTCCGACGTCCTGACCAAGCAGTGTTACGAGCAGCTCCAGGGACTGATGCGGACTGATCCCGACCGCATCCGCGAATACACCCACCTCCTGCGTGCCGCGTCGCAGATGGAACACATCGCCGATGTCGCGGTCTCCATCGCTGAGGAGACGGTGTACATCTACAAGGGCACCAACATCCGCCATCACCATGAAGAGTTGACCGGCGACAATCCCTGAGCCGGAACACTCGTACACGAACAGGCAACGCCCTACACCATGCCACGCATCCTGGTCATCGAAGACGAACCGGACATTCAGACGCTTTTGCGCTTCAACCTCCAGCGCGAAGGCCACGTCGTCACGGTTGCCGGCACCGGCAACGACGGCCTGCATGAGCTGCGTCGTGGACACTACGATCTGGTGCTGCTCGACCTGATGTTGCCGGACCGCGACGGCCTTGAAGTCTGCCGCGTGATGCGCGCCGACGCCGGACTCGCGGGCATCCCGATCATCATGCTCACCGCCAAGGGCGAGGAGAGCGACATCGTGCTCGGCCTCGGCCTAGGTGCCGACGACTACGTGACCAAGCCGTTCCGCGTCAAGGAACTGATGGCCCGCATCAAGGTGCGACTCGGCAGGGTTGATGATTCCGAAGCGCTCGGACCGAAGAAACGTCTGCAGATCCAGAACCTGGTGATCGATCCAGTACGCCACCGCGTCACCGTCAGCGAAGAGGTCGCGCCGCTGACGCTCACCGAGTTCAAGCTGCTGCACTTCCTCGCCTCGCATCCGGGCATCGCCTACGGTCGCTACGATCTGCTCGACCGCATCGGCGACGGCGAGGCGGCGGTGACCGACCGCACGGTCGACGTGCACGTGCGCAACCTGCGCAGCAAGATCAAACCGTACGACCGCTTCATCGAAACCGTGCGTGGCGTCGGATATCGGTTCAGCGAAGTAGAAGCCTGAGTGAGCTGTCCGAAAGTCTGGCGGAACTGAGCGCCAACCGGACACGTTCAATCTTTGTCCTACGCTGATTAGTCCGTACTCGCTGAAACTGTCCAACCGCATGACTTCCGGACTTCCGGACTTCCGGACCTAGCCAATCTCCTGGACCAACGGCTTCCCCTCCGCAGCCTCTTGTCCGCGGAGAACCCTGATGGCTGCCACTTGGCGCTCGTTGCTGCTTGGTGCCCGTTGGCTGGTGGTCGCTGCGGCCTCGCTCACGGTGGTAATCTGGGCGTCGTTGGCCTACCAGTACGAGGTCGTCACCGATGTGGTGGCCGACGGCCTGCTCAATGAGATTCGGGCCGAAGCCGAACTGGTCGCCGCGCTGGTGGTCGACGATACGGATTTTTCACGTCTAAAACGCGCCGCGCTGCCAAGTCACCGACGTATCACCATCATCCTGCAGGATGGTACCGCTGCCTTCGATTCGCAGGGTGATGTCCGCAAGATGGACAACCACAACGCGCGGCCGGAGGTCATCCAGGCGCGTGAGACCGGCATCGGCACCAGCCGCCGGCGCAGCGACAGTGTCTCGGCCAACATGCTCTATGCCGCCAAGCTGATGCCGGACATGCGCATCGTGCGCATCGCCGCACCGTTGGCGGTGGAGACCAACCTGGAACGACGACTGTTGCGCCCAATGGCGATCGCCGCGGTGGTGGTGATCATCGTTGCGGGTCTGGTCATCACCCTGCACCTGTGGCGCGATCGCACGCGCGTCGCTGAACTGGTGGCGGTGGCGCGGGCTTTCGCCAACGGCCAGTTCACCCGCCGTGCCGCTCTGCTGGGTGGTGATGTGATGGCGCACCTGGGCCATGAGTTGAATGCCATGGGCGAACGACTGATGGACAGCCAGCAGGCATTGGCGCATCAACGTTCGCTGCTCGACGGCGCTCTCGGCGCCCTCGCTGAGGGCGTGGCCTGCGTCGATCGCTTCGATCAGGTGCTCTACGCCAATCCCGCGTACCGCCAACTCGCCGGCGGTGGTGCCGAGGCCTTGGGCAGACCGTACTACGAACACTTCCCGGTGGTTGAAGGCGACGTACCTCGCGAGTTCGAACACCGTCGCCGTCAGTTGCGTGCTCTGGTAATTCCGGTCGCAGGTGACGTGCGCGTCATCGTCCTGCACGACCTCACGGAACTCAAACACCTCGAAGGCGCACGCCGCGATTTCATCGCCGCGGTCAGCCACGAATTGAAGACCCCGCTGACCTCGATCGCCGGCTTCGCCGAAACGCTGCTTGATGGCGTCATCGAAGAAGATGCGACCACCACCCGCGAATTCGTCGGCAAGATCGCCCACCACAGCGACCGTCTGGCGGAACTGGTGCGTGATGTGTTGACGTTGTCGCGTCTGGAACAAGGCGCTTGGGAGGTCCGCCCCGAAGCGACCGACCTGGTCACCCTTGGCCGCGGCCTGATCGATGAATCCGCCCAGGTGGCGGCGCGGCAGCAGGTGAAGCTGGAACTGGAAGCTCCTGCCACGTTGCCGGTGGTCAGCGATCCCGAGCTGGTCCACCAGTTGATCGGCAACCTGATCTCCAATGCCATCCGCTACAACCGCCCAGGCGGCACCGTCTGGCTGCGCATGCTGCCGGGCGAGGAAGGCACCGTGCGGTTGGAGGTCCAGGATACCGGCATCGGCATCCCGCCTGAGCACCAGGAACGCATCTTTGAGCGCTTCTACCGCGTCGACGCCCACCGCAGCCGGCAGAGCGGCGGTACCGGCCTGGGGCTGGCGATCATCCGCCAACTGCTCGATGTGCTGGGTGGCACCATCACCTTGCGCAGCGATAGCAGCGGCACCTGTTTCATCGTCACCATCCCGGCACGCGACCCGCGGACCACCCATCCGGCCTCCGCCAGGCTGCGGTCCACGGGCTGACACACGGGCCCGGCCTGCATTCCCCCCCCTGGTGCCCCGGCCCAGGCGCGGCCTAGGGTGCGCGCCATGCGTGTCCTCCTGCCTGCCCTGTTCGCCGCCGTTCTCGGGATGTTCCCGGGCGTCCCCGTCATCGCTGCCGACGAGGCCGCTGCCGACGCTGCCGCGACCACCAGCGATGTTGACGCCGAGGTCCTGGCCGCCGCCCGCGCCGCCGATCTGTTCTATCAACGCAAGATCGATCGCCTCACCGCCCTGCTGCGTTCGCCGATCGAGGCGGAACGTGTCGAAGCCCTCAGCCACATCGGCCATCTGCGCGATCCCGCCATGGTCCCCACCCTGCTGCCGTGGTTGCAGGCGTCGAACCGCACCCCAGCCGAATTGATCGCCGCCAGTTGCGCCGTGCCGACCGACGGTGGCCAGGCGGCGATTCCGGCGCTGAAGAACCTGCTCAAGAATGATGACGCCGGCGTACGGGTCGCAGCGATGAACGCGCTGACGCGCCTGCAGTCGATCGCCAGCGCCGATTACATGGCGCGTTCCGCCGACAAGGAGCCGGCCATCCGCGCCAGCAGTGCCACCAACCTCGGCGTGCTCGCGGTCACCGACGCGGGTCCGATCCTGCTCAAGCACCTCGCACTCGACGGCAAGCCCCACGTGCGCCGCATGTGCGCGATCTCCCTTGGCCTGCTCGGTGATCGCACCCACGGACCCGCCCTGGCCGATGCGCTCACCGATTCGAACCCTGGCGTCCGGCGTTATGCCGCGGAAGCGCTGGTGAAGATCAACTACACGCCCGCCATCCCCAACCTGTTGATGGCCATGGAAGGCAACGTCGCCGGCGACCACATCGCCCGCTGCCTGACGCTGATGACCATGCAGGATTTCGGTTTCAGCTCGCGCGCCAATCCGCTCGCACGCACCGAAGCGATCGAAAAGGGTTTCGCCTGGTGGACCGCCAACGCCAAGGATCTCAACCACTGAGATCGGGTTTTTGCGGCGGGGCACCCGCTGAGCAGTGGAAACAAGACACCCGGAGCCAACGGCTCCGGGTGTCTCGTTTTCACCGGTCAGCGAGCGACCGGCATCATCGCAGGCGGGATCACTTCTCCTTCTTCTCGCCGTCCTTCTCCTTGGGCGCGGCCTTGCTGATCACGGCGCCATGTCGGAGTTCCCCTCAGTCCTGCGGGAAAGGCCCCCCACAGAGTTCCTGGGAAATCTGCCGCGATCGATCCCGTGCCAGGATCTCCAGGGGAATGCGGCGACGCAGCAGATCCTCGCCGGTGAGCGCCATCTCATGCTCGTAGGCGTGTGCGACTTCTGCGGCACAGAACGGGTAACGTGGATCGAGCGCACGCGCCTGGGTCGGATCACGGCGAATGCGCTGCCAGATCCCCGCTACGCGGACGCCGTGACGACGGGCGAGCGTGGTCGCCATGAGCGGCGCGATACCCAACGCCGCGGCGTTGGCGCACTGCTCGGCAAGCCAATCCTGCCACGGTCCAGCAGGTGCCCACGGCAGACGTCGTTGTGCGGTCGTGCAGGGATGGAGACGGCCAAGGCATTGCAGCACCCGATCGACCACCCGCGCGGCCTCGACGCGGGCCGAGGTCAGCTTGCCGCCGACCGGCACCAGCAATCCGGCGGCAGGTTCGACCAGCGTCCATTCGCGTGTGGCGGCACCGACCTGACCACGGCTGGCCTGCAAGGTGCGCACCCCGGCGAACGAACCACGCACGTCAGCGCGCGTCCACCCCAGACCTGGGCAACGTGCGCGCACGGCACCTAGCAGGTAGTCGATCTCGCCGTCTTCGACCCGCAGCGCGTCGGGGTCGCCGTGGTAGTCGCTATCAGTGGTGCCGACCAGCGTCGCGCCGTACCACGGCACGAGGAAAAACACCCGCCGGTCCTGTGGCGCGGTCAGCAGCAGCGCCTGATCGGGTGCCGCAGGCAGCGGCGGCAACACCAGGTGGATGCCTTTGCTCAGGCGCACCGGCCCAGGATCGCAGTCGGCCAGTCGTAGCGCCCACGGACCGACCGCCGCGACGGTGACGGTGGCCCGCACTTCGTGGTCGGCGCGGGACCTCGTGTCGTGTACCACCGCACCCGCCACCGCACCGTCACCGCGGCGTACCAAGCGGGTGACCGCCGCGTGGTTCACCGCGACCGCACCGTGTATCAGCGCACCATCCACCAGTTCGAGTGTCAGCCGCGCGTCATCGGTACCGGCGTCGCCGAAGAGGAAACCGCCGCGCAGATCCGTCGGCTCGGTCCACGCCGCCACCTGGCGCACGTCATCCGCCGCCAAGTGGCGATGCCCAGGCAATCCCGGCCGACCACCGGCCAGAAGGTCGTAGAGCATCAGTCCGGCCTTCAACACCGCACGCGGTTGTCGGCTGTCGCCATGCACCGGCAGCAGGAAACGCAACGGCCACACGCGGTGCGGTGCGAGGCGCAGCAGCCGCGCGCGTTCGCGCAGGGCCTTCGCCACCAAACCGAGGTGGCCGTGTTCGAGGTAGCGCAACCCGCCATGGATCAACTTCGAGGACGCTGACGAGGTCCCGCTGCCCCAGTCGTCCCGCTCGACGATCGCCACCGACAGTCCGCGCAACGCAGCATCGTAGGCAATCCACGCGCCGTAGATGCCGCCGCCGACTACCAGCAGGTCGAACACCCTTTCGCCAAGGCGTGCGGGTTCGCGGCGCATGCTAGCTCCGCAGGTGCTGGACCAGCCAACCGGGCCGGTCACTGAGGATGGCGTCGACGCCGAGATGCTGGAGGCGATCCGCTGCTGGCGCGGCGTTTGCCGTCCAACTGAAGACCTGCACCCCGTGCGCGTGGCAGGTGTCGACCACCGTCCGCGTCAGGATACGGCGATCGAAGCAGGCGGCGAAGAGGCCCGCTTGATCCGCTAGCCAGCGCTTCTGATTGTGGGGCAGGCGTTCGCAGTTGCGCACGCGCAGCAGGTGTGGCGCGATGCGGGCGACCTCAGCCAGCACCCCGCCATCAAAACAGAGGATGCGCACACGTTTCTCGGCCTGCTGTTTGCCGATGGCATCGACCACCGCGCGCACCAACCGGCGATGGTAGGTGGTTCGGCCACGCCCACCGGTGGCTTTCAGTTCAATGAAGAGCGTGGTGCGGCGGCATTGGACTAGGACCTCATCCAGCGTCGGCACCCGCTCGCCAGTGAATCGCGGATGTTTCCACCTGCCCACGTCGAGGTCGCGGATCTGGGCTGCGCTCATCTTCCGCAGACTCCGCATCGTTCCACCGAAGCGGGAGAGGTCGGCGTCGTGGCAGATGAGCGGCACACCATCGCGACTGAGGCGCACGTCGAGTTCGATGCCGTCGACGCCCGCTGACAAGGCCGCGGCGAACGCGACATGGGTGTTCTCCGGGAAGTCAGCGGAATCCCCGCGATGCGCTACGATCAACGGATGACACCGACTCATGGGATCTCTTGCTCCCAGGGTGCGTGAATCATACCAAGTGCGGCGTGAACGCCGTCCGCACCACGTCGCTCAACGGCACCTTCTGGCTGGTCTTCGTATCGATAAACACATGCACCGTCTTGCCGATGCCGACCAACACACCGTGTTGGTTGGTGAAGCGGTAGCCCATGATCAGCGAGGTGGTGCCGATCTTCTCGGCGAAGACTTCGACCGTCAGTTTGTCGCCGACGTGAATGGGTGCCTTGTAGTCGCACTCGGCGTGGACGATGACGAACATCGCCGGAATATCGTGGCGGGTTGGTGGCAGGGGAAAACCCAGGTGCTCCAGCAGAGCCTGGAAGGCGTCGTGGCAGAACTTGAACTGATTGGCGAAGAAGATTATCCCGTAGGCGTCGGTGTGGTGGAGCTGAATGGTCAGACGATAGGTGAACATGGGCGTCCCTGGTGACCTGAGTATAGCGTGCGCCATCACTCCGTGCAGCTGTCGAGGTCGCTCACCCACCACCAGCGGACCGTTGTTCAAGGTTGCACAAACCCCTGGAAAAACAAACGCTTCGGTGGTACCTTACGAGGAAGGAGGGAAAGATGAGCATCACCCTCCCCCTGCCAACAACCATCCCGGATCTATTGATCGGGTTGCTCAACCGCACCCCCTGCAGCGCCGCGCTGAGCTGGCGCGAAGCCGGCTACTGGCGCCGACTGGCCACCGAGGAGGTCGCGCGCGATGTCCGTCGTTGTGCGCTCGGTCTGATCAAGCTCGGAGTCAAGGCCGGCGACAGTGTTGGACTACTCGCGCCGTCATCGCCCCACTGGGTGATCACCGACTTGGCGATCATGTCGATCGGCGCGATCTCGGTGCCGCTCTTCCCCAATCTCTCGCTCGATCACCTGCTCTACGAATCCGACAACACCGACATGCAGTGGCTGATCGCCATCGGCGCCGAGCAATGGCGTCTGGTCGAACCCCATGCCCGCCGTTGGCGCGCGGTGGTGGTGAAGCAGGTTGCCGACCTGCCCAAAGATGTGCTGTCGTGGGGCCGACTGTTGGAACTGGGCGACGAACTCAGCGAACAGGATTCCGGCCTGTTCGCCCGTCGGCGTGACCATCTGACCCCGGATGCGGTGGCGACCATCATCCATACCAGCGGCAGCACCGGCCAGCCCAAGGGCGTGGTGCTGACCCACAAGAACCTGATGTCGCAAATCAGCGGAGCGAAAGAGTGTTTCCCGCTCGATCCGACCACGGACCGTGCTCTGAGCGTGCTGCCGCTGGCGCACGTCTTCGAGCGCATCGTGGTCTATACCTATCTGGCGCAGGGCGTCCCGATCGCCTTCGGCGATGATCCCAAGAACACCGGCGTGATGCTCAAGGAGATCCGTCCAACCATCATGTCGATGGTCCCGCGTCTGATCGAGAAGCTGTACGCGCGCATCGTCAAACGTTTCGACGAGGCGTCGTGGCCCAAGCGGCAGCTCGGCCTTTGGGCGCTCGAACACGCGCTGAAAGACGATCCGCTGGTGAAGAAGCCCTGGACCATGGATGTCGCCGACACGCTGGTCTACCAGCGTCTGCGCGAAGCCCTCGGCGGCCGGCTCAAGGCGTTGATCGTCGGCGGTGCGGCGCTGGCACCGGACCTCGGGCGCTTCCTCACCAACGTCGGCGTGCCGGTCTACTGCGGCTACGGCATGACCGAGTCCTCGCCGGTGATCAGCCTCAACCGCCCAAGCGACTGCCGTCTCGGCACCGTCGGCAAGACGTTCCCTGGGGTGCAGGTGCGTATCACCGCTGACGGCGAGATCCTGGCCAAGGGACCGAATATCATGCGCGGCTACCACCGCGATCCGGAAGCAACCGCCAAGACCATCACGCCGGACGGATGGCTACACACTGGCGACCTTGGTCGCTTCGATGCGGACGGCTACCTGATCATCACCGGCCGGGTGAAGGAACTGCTGAAGAACTCCAACGGCAAGTACGTCTGCCCCGTGCCGATCGAACACGCTTTGTGCGGCAGTCCGCTGGTCGATCAGGCAATGGTGGTTGCGGAAGGCCGTCCCTTCACCGCCGCCCTGCTGTTCACCGAGGCCGATGCTCTGCAGCGTGGCAAGGAAAGGTTGAAGCTCAAAAGCCTGAGCGATGAGCAGTTCCTCGCCAGCGACGCCGTGAAGGCGGAGATGCGCGCACTGCTGGAGGAGGTCAACACCCACCTCGATCGCTGGGAACGCATCCATGCTTTCCGTTTTGTGCTCAAACCCCTGACGGTGGGCGAAGAGCTGACCCCGACGATGAAGATCAAACGCCATGTCGTGGCGGCGATGTACCACGACCAGATCGAACAGATGTACCAGGAGGCCGCTGCAACCGTTGCCTGACTGTGAGAACAGCAGGGCGACCCGGATCAGGAGGATACCATGAAAGAACGACTGGCCATCATCGACGGAGTCCGCACTCCGTTCAGCAAGGCCGGAGGCGCACTCGCCGGATTCTCGGCGGATGACCTGGGTGCTGTCGTCGCCCGCGAACTCATGGCGCGCACCGCCTTCCCCGTTGCCTCCCTTGACGAACTGATCGCCGGCAACGTCGCCCAACCGATCGAAGCCGCCAACGTCGCGCGCGTCATCGCGCTCAAGGCCGGCCTGCCGGATTCGCTGATCGCCAGCAGCGTGCACCGCAACTGCGCCAGCGGCATGGAAGCCATCACCACCGCCGCCAACCGCATCTTCTCCGACGAGGCCGACCACATCCTGTGCGTCGGCACCGAATCGATGTCGAACATCCCGCTGATCTACGGCAAGCAGATGACCGCGCTGTTCGGGCGTATGATGAAAGCCAAGAGTGTGTGGCAGCGCCTGGGCGTCTGGGCTGGTTTCCGTCCGTCATTCCTGACGCCCATCATCGGCATCCAGGTCGGCCTGACCGATCCGGTGTGTGGCCTGAACATGGGCCAGACGGCAGAGATCCTCTCGCGTGAGTTCTCGGTCACGCGTCAAGATCAGGACGAATTCGCGCTACTGAGCCACCAACGCGCCGCCGCCGCGGAGCAGCGCCTGGCAGAAGAGCTCGTCCCCCTGCCGCTCGCGCCGAAGTACGAAGGCGTGATGAGCAAGGATGACGGCCCGCGCGCCAACCAAGACATGGCCGCCCTCGGCAAACTGAAACCCTACTTCGACAAGGTCGCCGGCACGGTGACAGTCGGCAACGCTTGCCCGATCACCGATGGCGCCGCGGCGCTGTTGGTGATGCGTGAGTCGAAAGCCAAAACGCTCGGGCTCAAACCGCTCGGCTTCCTGCGCGACTACGCCTACGCCGCGCTCGACGGCCGGCGCATGGGTCTCGGCCCGGTGTACGCCAGCGCCAAGCTATTCGCCAAGTCTGGTCTCGCGCTCAACGACTTCGATCTGATCGAAGTGAACGAGGCCTTCGCCGCCCAGGTCATCGCCTGCGAACGCGCCTTCGCCTCGGCGGAGTTCGCCAAGGCCAATCTCAAACGCGACACCGCACTCGGCGTGATCGACCGGGCGAAGCTCAACGTCAATGGCGGTGCCATCGCCCTCGGCCATCCGGTGGGTGCCACCGGTGCGCGACTGGTGCTCACCATCCTCAAGGAACTGCGGCGTCGCGGAGCGAACCGCGGCCTCGCCACCCTCTGCATCGGTGGCGGCCAAGGCGCCGCCCTTGCGTTGGAGGTCGCATGATCGCCTTCACCACCACCGTCACCGACGGTATCGCCCGCGTGGTCTTTGATCTGCCGGGCGAGAAAGTGAACAAGTTCAGCGCCACGGTCATGGCCGAGTTGGGTCAGGTGCTCGACGACCTCCATGCCCGCACGGATCTGAAGGCCGTGATCTTCACCAGCGGGAAACCTGGGATTTTCATCGCTGGCGCCGAGATCAAAGAAATCCAATCGATCGCCAACCGGGTCGATGCCCAGGCCAAGGCCGAGGCCGGGCAGCGGACTTTCCAGAAGATCGCTGACCTCAAAATCCCATCCATCGCGGTGATCGATGGCGCGTGCCTCGGCGGCGGCCTGGAGTTCGCCCTCGCCTGCACCTACCGCATCGTTGCCGACGAGGACAAGACCAAGCTCGGTCTGCCGGAAGTGACCCTCGGCATCATTCCTGGCTGGGGCGGCACCCAGCGTCTGCCGCGCCTCATCGGCATCCAGGCTGGCCTGGAGATGATCCTTAGTGGCTCGCCGGTGAACGCGCGCAAGGCGCTCAAGCTTGGACTGGTGGATGCCTGCGCTGCCCGCTCATTCCTTGACCGCGAAGTGCATGCCTTCGTCGCGCGCATTCTCACGACCGACGGCGCTGCTGCGGTGCGCGCCAAACGTTCGCATGGTGGCATGATGCGCTGGGCACTGGAAGGCAATCCCGCTGGGCGCATTGCGCTCTTCCGTGCGGCACGCAAAGGCGTGATGGCCAAAACCCGTGGTCTGATGCCCGCGCCGCTCGCGGCACTTGAAGTTGTGCGCGACACCTGCCGCATGTCGATCGAACGTGGCCTGGAAGAGGAAGCCCACCGCTTCAGCGAGCTCGCTTTCACTCCGCAATGCAAACACTTGGTCGACTGTTTCTTCGCCAGTGAGGCGTTGCGCAAGGAAGGCGGCGAAACGAAGAAGCCGGTGCAATCCACCGCGGTGCTCGGTGCCGGCGTGATGGGCGGCGGCATCGCCTGGGCATTCGCCAACAAAGGCCTGCCGGTGCGACTCAAGGACCTCAACTGGGACGCCATCACTAAAGGCCTGCACACCGCCAACGACTACAACCGTCAACTGATCAAACGCCGGAAGATGACCCCAGGCCAAGGCAACCTGCTGCTGCACCGCATCAGTGGTTCGCTCGACTACCGCGGCTTCCAGGGCGTGGATCTGGTGGTCGAGGCGGTAATCGAGGATCTGAACATAAAACGCAAGGTGCTCGCTGAGGCGGAGCATCACCTGCGCGATGATGCGATCCTGGTGAGCAACACCTCGTCGCTCTCCATCGCCGACATGGCGGTGGCGCTCAAGCATCCCGAGCGCTTCGCCGGCATGCACTTCTTCAATCCGGTCAACCGCATGCCGCTGGTGGAGGTCGTCGCCGGGCCACAGACCTCGCCCGAGACCGTGGCGCAGGTCGCCGAACTGGTGCGCCGCATCGGCAAGACCGCGATCGTGGTCAAGGACTGTGCCGGCTTCCTGGTGAACCGCATCTTGCTGCCCTACCTCAACGAGGCAGCCCGCTGCCTGGAAGACGGTGCCGGCATCGAACAGATCGACCGCACGATCTACGACTTCGGCATGCCCATGGGCCCGTTCACCCTCAGCGACGAGGTCGGCCTCGATGTCGGTTACAAGGTCGCGAAGATCCTGGCCGACTCCTACGGCGACCGCATGGCGGTGGCCGACACCCTGCGCGTCGCCTGCGAGGAGCTGCACCTGCTCGGCACCAAGGGCGGCAAGGGCTTCTTCCTGCATGGCAAGGACAAGAACGCCAAGCCGGAAGCAAACCTCGACCTGCTCGCCGCCCTGCGTGCGCGCCATCCGGTCACGCGCACCGTGGATGCGGACGAGATCCGCGACCGCTGCCTGTTGATCATGGTCAACGAAGCAGCCCGCTGCCTGGAGGAGAAGATCGTCGACAAGCCGGGCTCGCTCGACTTGGCGATGGTGATGGGCACCGGCTTCCCGCCCCAGCGCGGTGGCCTGCTGCACTACGCCAACCAACTCGGCAGCCGCACGGTCGCCGACCGGTTGAAAGCCCTCAGCGACCGCTGCGGCCCCCGCTTCACCCCCTGCGCGCTGATCGACGACCTCGCGCGCGACAACCGCCCGTTCCCTACCTGAGAACTCGATGAAGAGACTGAGAAAAACTAGCCACAGAGCCCACAGAGAGCACAGAGGAAATCCCTCACGTTCTTCTCTGTGCTCTCTGTGGGCTCTGTGGCTAGGTTTTTCTGTCTTTTTGCATCCTCCAACCCGATCCGAGGAGACCTGTCATGGCCAGTGACCTCAAACCCAACGTCCCGGCTTCCAACGAAGACGAGATGGTCATCGACACCTCCAAGATGTCCGCCGACAAACGCTCGGCCATGGAGGTCGCCGAAGGCGCACGAGAAGCCAAGCCTAAGCTCCCAGGCTTCGCCCAGCAGCTCTTCATGGGCACCTTCGATCCGTCGATGCTGGCGGAGTTCCCGCACCAGACGCCAGAGGACAAGCGCATCGGCGACGAGATGTGCGAGAAGGTCGGCAACTACCTCGACAGCCACCTCGACCCGGAAGAGGTCGATGCCACGCGCACCATTCCCGAAGAGGTGATCGACGAACTGTTCAAGATGGGCGTCTTCGCCATGAAGGTGCCGAAGGAATACGGCGGCCTTGGCCTGACGCAGGTGAACTACAACCGCGTGATGATGCGCATCTCCACCATCTGCGCGTCCACCGCGGTGCTGATCTCAGCGCACCAATCCATCGGCGTGCCGCAACCGCTGAAGCTGTTCGGCACCGAGGAGCAGAAGAAGAGATTCTTCCCGCGCTTCAGCCAGCACAGCATCTCGGCCTTCGCCCTGACCGAACCGAGCGTCGGCTCTGATCCGTCGAAGATGTCGACCACCGCGACGCTGACGCCGGATGGCAAACACTACCTGATCAATGGCGAGAAGCTGTGGTGCACCAACGGCCCGATCGCTGACCTGCTGGTCGTGATGGCCAAGACCGCACCGAAGATCGTCAATGGCCGCGAGCGCACGCAGATCACCGCGCTGATCGTCGAAGGGAAATCGCCCGGCATCGAAGTAACGCACCGCTGCGACTTCATGGGCATCCGCGCCATTCAGAACGGACTGATCCGCTTCCATGACGTCAAGGTGCCGGCGGAGAACGTTCTGTGGGGCGAGGGCAAAGGGCTGAAACTGGCGCTCACCACCCTCAATACCGGCCGCCTGACGCTGCCGGCGGCTTGCACCGGCGTGGCCAAGCAGTGCCTGTCGTTCTGCCGCCGCTGGGGCGAGGACCGTGTGCAATGGGGCCTGCCGATCGGCGCGCACGAACAGGGTCGCAACAAGCTGGCGTTCATCGCCAGCACCACGCTCGCCATGGAAGCCGTCACCTGGCTCACCAGCCACTGGGCAGCCAAACACGATCAGGACATCCGCATCGAAGCGGCCATGGCCAAGCTCTTCTGCTCGGAGATGGGCTGGAAGATCGTCGACATGACCATGCAGATGCGCGGTGGTCGCGGTTACGAAAAAGCCTCGTCGCTCAAGGCCCGTGGCGAGGAGCCGTTCCCGGTGGAACGCATGATGCGCGACATGCGCATCAACCTCATCATCGAGGGCACCTCCGAGATCATGAAGCTATTCCTCGCGCGCGAAGCGATGGATCCGCACCTCAACCTGGCGTCGGACATCCTCAAAGGCCACACGCCGATGGGCGTGAAGATGAAAGCGGGCATGAAGCTCGCGACGTTCTACTCCGGCTGGTACCTCAAGCAGTGGGTCAACTCCAGCCTGTGGGCGGCCCATGACGAAATGGGCACGCTCGCCGGGCACTACCAATACGTCCACGCCTGCTCGCACCGCCTGGCTCGAACGATCTTCCACTTCATGGGCCTCTACCGTGACAAGCTGGAGCGCAAACAGATCCTGCTCGGTCGCCTGATGGACATCGGCACCGAGCTGTTCGCCATGGCAGCGACGTGCAGTTATGCGCACTCGCTGGCCAAGCGCGACGGCGGTGGTGAGGCGGGCAAGGGCGCGGAGACCCTGGCCGACTACTTCTGCCGCACCGCAACGCGTCGGATCGAGGGCTACTTCAAGGAACTGGCGAGCAATGACGACGGCATAATGAACCAGGTCGGGAAACAGGTTTTGGCCGGCGAGATGCGCTGGCTGGAAGACGGTGTGCAATGGATCGGCAAGAAAGGCTGACCACCTTCTCGGCGTATCCCGATCCCCCGCCGCTGCCCGCGGCCGGGGGTGGCCCCGGCACCGAATTGAATCAGATCCTGGGCGGTGATCCGGCACCGGCGGCCACGCGTTACACTCGTCTCGCACGCAAGGCCACCGGGGTGACGCTGGGCCTGATCGAAGCGCTGATGCGCAGCACCATCCGCCTCGAGGGCTTGCAAAATATCTCACCAGGGCCGGTGCTGTTCGTCGCCAACCACTTCACCCGCTTCGAGACCTTCGTCCTGCCCTACATCATCGACGGGCACCTGGGCCGGCACGTCCATTCGCTCGCCTTCCATAAGCTTTTCCGCGGCCGCTTCGGCGACTTTCTGATGTCGATCGGCGCGCGTCCGACCGGCGATCCAGTGGTCAAACACACCATGATCGAGGATCTGATGACCGGTCGCAACGACTGGCTGATCTATCCCGAAGGTTCGATGGTGAAGAACAAGAAGATCTGGTCGAAGGGCCAGTACACCCTCGACGCGCCCGATCGCGTGGGCATGCCGCACTCCGGCGCGGCGATCATGGCGCTGAAGACCATGATCTACAAACAGCTCTACCGCCAGGCCTGTGAGAAAGGCGACCAGGAGCTGATCAACCGCTACCAGAACCGTTACCACCTCGCCGGTCCGGCGGACATCGACGTGCCGGATCTGCAGGTCATCCCGATCAACATCAGCTACTACCCGATCCGCCCAGGCCGCAACATCGTCACCCGGCTGGCGCGCTGGATGTTTCGCCAGATGCCGAGCGTGCTGGAGGAGGAACTGCTGCTGGAAGGCAGCCTGCTGTTCTCCGAGACCGACATCAGCATGTACTTCGGTAAACCGCTGCGCATGGAGCACTACCTGCGCCTGCTGATGCCGACGCTGCAACAGGAAATGCCGTTCGTCGACCAGTTGCGCCGCGCCAACACCATCATGGGCGCGCTGAAGAACCGCCTGACCCGGCGCATGATGCACGAGGTCTACACCCGTCTGACCATCAATCTCGACCACCTGTTCTGCGCCGGCCTGCGCAATCTGTCGACCGACACGGTTCCGGTCGAGGATTTCCACCAGTCGCTCTACCTCGCTGCACGTCAGATCCAGTCCGACGGCAAACGCCGCAGCCACCCCAGCATCAGCCGCGACCTGATCGACATGGTCGTTGGTCTGCCATACCAGCCGCTCACCAGCGTTCAGGGTCTCGCCGCTGGCGACAACATCGCCAAGATCGTCGCCGGCGAATACCACGTCGATCACACCGCGCTCAAGGACCCGCATTCCTTCCACGAGATCCGCCTGAAGAACACCGTGGCAGTGATCGCCAACGAACTCGAACCGATGCGCAAGGCGATCCGCATCCTGCGCAACGCCCTGAGTATGCCCCGCACGGTGCGCCGCCGTGAACTGGCCACCCTGCTGCTGCAGGAGGAGCGCGAAGAGTTCATCGACGAACGCCGGGTGGCGGCGGCGTCACCGCACCTCAAGGATGAACGTATTGGCGCCCCCTACATCCTGCACCGCGCCGACGACCGCATCGGCATCGTGCTCTGCCATGGCTACCTTGCCGCACCGCTTGAGGTCCGAGGACTGGCTGAACACCTGCACCGCCTCGGCCATACCGTCCACGTCCCACGCCTGGCCGGCCACGGCACCGCACCAGAGCAACTCGCCAACGCCACCGCCGAGGACTGGTTGCGCTGCTACCTGCGCTCGGTCGCCATCCTCAAGTCGACCTGTCAGCGTGTCATCGTCGGCGGGTTCTCCACCGGCGGCCTGCTAGCCTTCGAGGCCGCCGCCATGCACCCGGACGTGCTCGGCTGCTTCGCCATCAACCCGGCACTGCAGATCGTCGATCCAATGTCCAAGATCGTGCCGCTGGTAGTGGGCTGGAACCAGGTGATGGACGGCCTGCGCCTGGGCATGGCCAAGTACGAACACTTCGACAACTACCCGGAGAACAGCGAGACCAACTACCCGGTGAACTACCTCAGTGGCGTGCACCAACTTGAGCGCCTTATCCACCGCTGCCGCGGATCGCTGAACAAGGTCACGGTTCCCACGCTGATCGTCCAAGGTGATCACGATCCGGTGATCAAGGCCGCCAGCGGTCCCGAGGCGCTCGCCGCTATCAGATCCGAAGAAAAGGATCTGGCGATGATGGCATTCAAACGCCACGCCATCGTGCGCGGTGAAGGCAGCGAAGCAGTGTTGGAACGGATCGGGGAGTTCGTGCAGAAGCTGGCGCAACGGTCGCGGCCGTTGGCGAGTCGGCGGTGATTCGATCAGTCGGCCGTACGGTTCGGAGGGAGGAGCGGCCCGAAAGGGCCGTTCCTACCCCTATCCGCCGACGACCCTTCGGGTCTTCTCGACCGGGATGCGATGGCGCTTCGTGCACATTCAGGTCGGCTTGGCGAGCCAGTGGATCTGACGTTGGTCGTCGTGCCCTGGACCACGCAGGCTTGGCCACTGGTCGTCGGGAATCAGACCGCACCGTTTTGCCAGGGCTGCGATCTCCGCGGTATCGTAAAGGTGCACGCTTTCCCGATAGGTGTGCGGCGTCGTACCAGCCTTGGTGACGGTGACGATCTTCTCGACCCGTGGTCCGACGATGCGACGTTCCTCGATCAGATCACCACACGCGGTGTGGCGCTGCGAGCGTGGTACCAGCGTCCGGCGCACGTGGTCGGGATCCGGCAGGTCGAGCACCAGAATACCACCCGGGGTCAACAGGCGCGCGAACGATGCCAGCACGGCGGCGTTGGTCTCATCAGCGAAATACCCGAATGCGGTGAACAGCACGAGTATCGCGCCCCATCCACCATCCAGCGCTGGTGTACGCATATCGCAGCGCACCAACCGATCACGACACGTCGTCCGGCGCCTGGCACTGGCAAGCAGATCGGCGCTCAGGTCGAAGCCGAACGCCGGAAGCTCCGCGGCGCGTAGAGCGGCGAGGTGTCTGCCATTGCCACAACAGGCATCGAGGATCGGCCCGCGCACTCGGCGCAGACGGGGCAGCAGGCCGGCGACTTCGGCTTCCGCCGACGCATCATCGCGGTGAGCGTAGAGCGTCTCGTAATGTTCACCGAACGCCTGCTCCCACCACGGTGCGTCGCCGCTTTCACCCACAGCGACGCTCACGACGTGATCACGCGCCGGAAGGTGTTGGTGGCGCCCGGTTGGGCGCGCAGCGGGATGAGTTCGGCCAGACTGTGCACGCAGCGCTTGGCCCCAGCGGCGAGCAGGTCGGCGGCAGAGGTCAGCCCGACGAGGCCGACCGTCAACGCGCCGGAAGACACGGCGGCGATCGTGCCGTTGACGCTGTCCTCCAACGCCAGGCAACGCTGCGGCGGTACGCCCAGGCGTTTCGCGGCGAGCAGGTAGGGATCAGGTGCCGGCTTGCGACGTTCGACGTCCTCGTAGCAGACGCGGCTCATGAGGCGGCGGTCGAGGCCGACGATCTCCAGGCCGACCTGCGCGACGCGGCGTTCGGTCGAGGTCACCAGACACACCGTGACGCCCTGCTCGAAGGCGTGGTCGAGCAGATCCTTCACCCCAGGACGCAGCACCAACCCGTCGCTGCGGTAGATCTCCAACAGCAGGTCGGTCTTGCCTTCCATCCACCGAAAGACGTCAGCCTGCTTGCCGTGTCTGGCCATCAGGTCGAGGTAGAACAGCCGATCGCTCTTGCCGACGTTGCCGTAGATCTCGGCTTCATTGATGTCGATGCCTTGCGAACGCAGGAACTGCTGGTGCGCGCGGCAATGCAGTGGTTCGGAATCGACCGTCGTGCCATCGAAGTCGAGCAGGATGGCGGCGAAGGTGCGGGTGGACATCGCCGGGGAACGTATGCGGCAGCGAACGATCCGGAAGCCTGGTAATCGCCATTGAGTTGGCGTTAGAATTCGACGTCGTCTGGAAACGGACTGACATGGAGGACCGGAGAACCGGAGTAAAACCAAACGGCAGAGCAACCGCATGGATTTCATCCCTTCTCGCTTGCCCTTCCTCCGGTTCTCCGGTCCTCCATGTCCGATCCTGTCTTTCCAGACCGACTCCTTGACCAAACGAACAAACCCTCCGGATCACCGGAGGGTTCGTGCAATTCACTACAGGCCAGCCGGCCTGGGGTTTCAGCCCCGGTCAGAGCACCGGGACGGCGCGGACCCTCGCGGGCTGCTCGCGGTCGTGGATCTTGCGCAGCTGGGCGGCGCACTTGTCCACGACGACATCGATCGCGCCGTAGACCGTGGGTTCCTGATCGTGGGCGATGACGTCCTTGCCGTGGGGCAGATGCATGTCTACATCGACGCGGTAGGTGTTCTGTTCGGCTTCGTGGATGGTGACGTGGACCTTTTGCAGACCGTGATGGAAACGATTGAGAGAACCGAGTTTGGTCTGGATGTAGGTCTTCACCTTGTCCGAAACCTGGTAGCGCACGCCGGTGATGTGAATATCGACCATGGGTTGCCTCGCTCTTGCCCCGCGTTTATGGGGGCATCGTTCGTCCGGCGCTCCCCTGCGCGTCCGGGCATGGGGTGATGATGTTCCAGGGGGAACGGCAGCGAGCATACCGATACCGCTGATCACACGTCAACGGAGAATCCGGCAACACTGCAAACCTGTCCGTGGTGACGCACTCGCCTACGGAAGCTGTCAGATCTCAGCCAGCGTGCACGAATGATCGGAATTCACCCAGGAATGTCCTCATCCACTACCAGCGCACCGGCAGACCCTGGTCAGGGTTCAAAACGGTACACCCGGCCCTGATTGCCATTGGCGCCTTCGAAGGTGCAGAGGTACAATTCCCCTGCCGCGTCCTCAGCAAACGAGGCCACCTGCTGACCCTTGGCCAGTTGGATGAGCAAACGGTTCTCCACCGCATCCCCCTTCCGTCGCAGTGCCCAGATACGGCCGGTGTTGAAGTCGCCGAAGACATAGTCGCCGACCAGATCCTTCAGCCGCTTGCCACGGTAGACGTAGCCGCCGGTGATCGACTGGCCTTCTCCGCGGGCGTAGGCGAAGACCGGATCGATGGCACCTGGGATGGCGGGACGTTTCTCGAACGGCTGTTTGGCTTCGTGGTTCTTCCAGCCGTAGTTGCCACCGCGGATGATCACGTCGATCTCTTCCCAATAGTTCTGGCCCACATCACCAGCCCATAGGTCGCCGGTCTTGCGATCGAACGACATGCGCCAGGGATTGCGCAGGCCGAGGGCCCAGATCTCTGGCCGCCAGCCGTCCTTGCCGACGAAGGGGTTGTCCTTGGGAATGCCGTAAGCCAGTCCGGCATCCGCCTGATCCACATCGATGCGCAGCACCTTGCCCAGCAGCGTGCTGGTCTTCTGGCTGTTGTCCTGCGGATCACCGGCGGCTCCCCCGTCGCCCAGGCTGAGGTAGAGTTTACCATCCGGACCGAACAGCAGCGTGCCGCCGTTGTGGTTCTCGAATGGTTGATCCGCGGTGAGCAGCACCTGCTCGCTGGCGAGGTCGGCCTTCGTCGGGTCGCCAGCCATGACCTTCATACGTGACAGCACCGTGCGGCGTGGATCGGCGGCGCAGTAGTAGAGGAAGAAGGTGCCGTTGTCCGTGAACTGCGGATGGAAGGCGAGCGACAGCAGGCCTTCCTCATTGCCCTTGTGCAGCACCTGGCGCTGCAGGAAGACGCTGCCGTCGGGGCTGCCATTCGGCGTGAAGACCAACACCGTGCCGCGCTGCTGGAGCACGTAGATGCGTTTGCCGTCACCCGGCTGGTAGAGCCCGAGCGGACGTTCGAAGGTGCGCTCAGCGAAGACTGGGACGAGTTTCGGCGCATCGCCTGCAACCAGCGGCAGCAGGGCACCGAGGAACAGGGCGATGATGGCGGACCAGGAACGGGACATGGGCGTCTCCCAGGATGTTGGCGGCGGATACGGTGGCAGGACGGTAACGACATACCACGGTCAGCACCCCTCGCACGTCGGCAATCCGCCCGCTGCTTGCACCCACCGGGACAGGTGATCCCGTGCCGGGACTTCTGGAGTACCCATGCGTCTCGCCATCGTCGCCTTGCTCCTTGTGACCTGTTCTCTCCCCCTCGCCGCCGCCGCGGCCAAGGATCTGGTCGGTGACTGGACCATCGATGTCGAGTCCACCTGGACGAAACTCCAGGGCCTACCGGAGATGAAGGCCCTGCCACCCGAGACCGCCAAGATCGCCAAGGCGGCGTTCGTCACCCAGGCCGCCGGCATGGTGTGGACCTTCACCGAGAACCGCGTCACCACCCTGGTGAGCGGCATGAAACAAGAGGAGGCCTACGTCATCATCGCGATCGACGGTGACACCATCACCACCGAAAGCACTAGCGCCGAAGGCGCGAAGGAACGCAGCCTCATCCGCCTGATCGATGGCGGCATGGAGTTGACGCCGGTGTCGAATCCGTTGGCGAAGGTGGTGTTGAAGCGGAAGTGAATCGCGGCGACAATCAGCGCTCTATTTGAAGATTCCGCTGGTGATCACCAACGTCATGAGCTTTGCATCTTCCTTGGTGAAGGCATCGCCCAGTTTCATCCTGGTCCCTGAGTATAAGAGATCGGGCGTCGGCTTGAGTGGTACGATGCGCGGCCCAATCCTGAGCTCTGCGGACCATTCATAGATCCCACCATATCGGACGGCGATGATCAGTTCGTCGTCCTTGCCGTTGTCGATCCCAATGACTACCACTTGATCCTTGGCCTTGGGGGTCAGCAATGGATCAGCGGCGCGTACGTCAATCAGGAAGACTTCTTCGCTGAATGCCGCGGCAGAAATACAGCAGAGGACAAGCCAGTTCACACCCCGCATATCAGGCTCACTTGACCCGCAGATCCAAACAGACGATCTCCTTGGTGCTACGGCAGAACACCAGGCCGTTCGCCACCGAGGGATTATTCCAGCACTTGCCGCTGAGCACCTGCGCACGGGCGAGTTCGACGTATTTCTCCGGCGTCGCCTTGGACAACACCAACTGGCCCTGGTCGCCCTGGGTCAACACGTTGTCACCGACCAGGATGCTGCCGCCCTGACCGAAGCCGGATTCCGCCCACAGTTCCTTGCCGGTGGTGATGTCGACACACTTGAGCGGCTCGGTCTTAAACTCCTTGAAGCCGAACAGGCCGTAGAGGTGACCCTTGTGCGCGACTGGCGTCGACCAGTGGCTGGGTAGTTCCTTCTTGCGCCAGATCTCGCTCGATTTCCAGCTGCCGCCCTGCTTGGTGATCTTGAAGGCTCCGGCACCGACACCGTAGCCGGCTGAGCAGTAGACGATGTCGCCATCGACCACGGCACCGGCCGCGGTTGAGACGCTCCACGGGAAGTCCGCATGCCACAATAATGCACCGGCTTTGGCGTCGAGGCTAGTCAGGCCCTGCTGGGTAAAGAAGATCACTTGGCGCTGGCCAGCGATCTCGGTCGGGGTCGGCGAGGCGTGGGTGATCTTTTCATCACCGTGTTTGCCCAGCACCTTGCCGGTCTTGCGGTCGAAAAAGAGGAAGGTCTGCCCGCTGCCACCACCGGCGACCATGACCACGTCACCTTCGACCACTGGCGACATCGAATTGCCCCACGACTTGATGCCCTTGGTGTCGTTCTGGCCGCTGTTTTCCGCCTGGATGTCGTGGCTCCACACCACCTTGCCGTCCTTGGCCGACAGGCAGCTCAGGCGCAGGTAGGTGCCGAGCACATACACATGGTCGCCGACGATGGTCGGGGTCGAACGCGGGCCGTTGCCATTGCCTTCGAAGATGGTCTTGCCGAGTGGCGTTGCCCACACTTCCTTGCCGGTGGCGATGTCGAGGGCGATGCAGGCCTCTTCCTTGTTGCGCTCCGCGAAGACGTAGCCGCGATCGCCCACCACCGCCACCACACCGAAACCTTCGCCCATCGGGATCTTCCAGGCCACCTTGGGGCCGTCAGCCGGCCAGGTGGTGAGGATCTTCTCATCGGTCTTGCCGTCGCCATTCGGGCCACGGTACTGCGGCCAGTCGGCGGCCGGTGCCACCACGAATGCGGCACAGACGGTGAGGGATAGGATCGCGCGAATGGACATGGTCGGACTCCGATGGGTCAACGTGCGGTAGCACAGGCAAACCATACGGGCCGGCAAGCTGGAAGTTGTGCCGACATCTGGCGGCGTCGCACATCGGACCTGACAGAAATCTGAGACAGAAATACCGTTACACCCGCATGCTCGCCCTGCAGTCCTCCATGGTCGCGGAGTCACGCCAGGTCCGTTCTCTCCGCACATGTGGCACGGGAGGCCGTCCAACCGCACCAGCGGACGGTGTTCAAGCCGAGCCTGTGGCCTGCCGAACGAAGCGGCTCCGCCTGCCGTCAGGTTTCCTTGTCCGGCGTGTGCAAAGGTCCTCACGGCAACATGGGAGGTCCATGCTCTAATCGGCGATTTGCGTGAAAGATCCGCTCCGGTTTGCCATACCTCATGCTCCTGGAGTTTCCGCATGACCATACCGCCGCACACTTCAACGCAGGTTCCTGGATCCACCGCTGGCATCACCCGCCGGGATGCGCTCAAAGCCACCGCCGCCACCCTCAGCACCTTGGCCCTGACGCCGGTACAATCGCTCATGCAGGCAGCGGAAGCTGCCAATGCTGGAGTCACCAGCGCGAGCGTGTTTGGTGCCGAATTCCCACGCCTGGATTCGCTCGCCACCGGTGAGTGGTGGTTGGCCATGCCGCCAAAACAAAATCCACCCCCGACGATGGATGTCCCGCGCGATCAGGTGGTGGCGTTCGCGCTCTACACCCACGACCACGGTGTGCTCAAACTGACTGCCCAACTTTATCCGTTGAAGCCGAACGAATCACGTGACGTGCGCCTGGAGTTGGAACAGGGCGGCGTGTGGACGATGGTCGCCACCGTGCCGGTGACCATGCCCGGCTGGAGCGCTCATTTTCGTATGGAAGGATGGGATGCCACCAAGGACGTCCCTTATCGCGTGCGCCACGGTGAGCAGGCGCTGTTCAGCGGACGTATTCGCCGCGATCCGCTCGACCAGGACATCATCGTGGTCGCCAACATGTCGTGCAATTCCAGTCGCACGACCGGCGGTCGGCCAGAGATCGTCGAACACCTGTTGGCACACGATCCCGATCTGCTGTTTTTCGCCGGTGACCAAACCTATCGCCATACCGAACACACCGCCGGCTGGATCGAGTTCGGTCTGCAGTTCCGCGATGTCATGCGCGACCGTCCAACCATCAGCATTCCCGACGACCACGATGTCGGTCACCCGAACCTGTGGGGCGAAAACGGCAAACGCTCGGTGGCCAAGGACAACTCCGACGGCGGTTACTTCTATCCGGTCGAGTACGTCAACATGGTGCAGCGCCAACAAAGTTGGAATCTGCCCGACCCGGTGGATCCCACTCCGATCGAGCGTGGCATCTCGGTGTATTTCACTCGCCTGCGGGTCGGCGGCATCGACT
This sequence comes from Planctomycetota bacterium, assembly GCA_013816485.1. Lineage (GTDB taxonomy): Bacteria > Planctomycetota > UBA11346 > UBA11346 > UBA11346 > BOG-1363. Next base: position 93,154 of record JACDEI010000002.1, on the reverse strand, counting down.
TCGCCATTCTCGAAGACCGCAAATTCAAAAGTGGGCCAGCGGGCAAGATCCCCAAGATGGGCCCGCGACCGGATCACATCAATGATCCCACGTATGATCCGACGACCATCGATCTGCCGGGGCTGGAACTGCTCGGTCAGCGACAGGAACGTTTCCTCGCGTCCTGGGCCGAGGACTGGCAAGGTGCTGACCTCAAGGTGGTCTTGTCGCAGACCGCCTTCTGTGGCGCGGTGCACATGCACGGGGGCCGCAACAGTCGTTTGCTCGCCGACCTCGACTGTAACGGCTGGCCACAGACACCACGCCGTCGCGCCGTCGAAGCGATCCGCCGCGCCCGTGCGGTCCATCTGTGCGGTGACCAACACTTGGCCGTGGTGACCAAACACGGCCTCGACGGTTTCGGCGATGGTCCCTACAGCTTCACCAGTCCGGCCCTGGTCAACACCATCTACGGACGCTGGTGGCATCCGCTCGATGAAAAGGCAGGCCCCAATCCGGTGCCGGGCAGCCCACTGCCGTGGACCGGGGACTTTCTTGATGGGCTGGGCAACAAGCTGTCGATGCTGGCGTACGCTAATCCGCCCGACATCGCCAACGAACGGCAGCGCGCCGACGGCTATGGCATCGTACGCTTCAGCAAATCCGCTCGCACCGTGACCTTTGAATGCTGGCCGCGATTCTCTGACGCCAAACATGGGAATGTGGCGCAGTTCCCAGGCTGGCCGATCACCGTCCCGATGGATGCTAACGACGGACGAAAACCAGTGGCGTGGCTGCCAGAGCTGACTTTCACCGGCGCGTCCAGCGCGGTAGTCCAGGTCATCAACGACACCACCGGCGAGATGCTCTACAGCGTGCGAGTTACGGGACCACGTTACCAGCCACCGGTGTTCGCCCCAGGAACCTACACGGTGAAGATCGGCCGCGATCGCCCGGATGCCCAGCACTTGGCAGACATCACCGCCACCGCGGATGCCGCTGCAGCCGGAACACGAGCGATAGTTTTGTAAGGGATCCAGTCCTTGGATCGACTGAGCGCAGGGCGATACGTGACCAGGACGGCCACCGCTACGCGGTGATCGTCCTGGTGGGCAGGCGATGCCTGCTCAGGCCATGCACTCGCCAGCGCCGAGTTCGTCGAGGCTGAAGAGCTTGTCGCTGCCGTAGTCGTGCAGGTGCGCCTCGGTGATCTGGCCTTCGGCGAGGGCGAAGATCGGGGTCAGGCGTTCCTTGAGCGCGGCCTTGGCCGCCTTCGCGACGTCCTTGTCCGCACCCGCGCCGACCAGGCGACGCAGGTATTGGGCGAAGGTCTCGGTGCCCGTGCGCTCGGTCTCGAACCAACCGGCCAACGTGGTGATGGTCTCGGCGGCCTTCCGCGCCGGGATGCGCGCGATCATGGTGCCGTGGTGGATCGCATCGCCTTCATCACCACCGCCGACGAACAGCACGTAGTGTGGGATCAGCTTGTCGCCGATCTTCGACGCCGCGCCGTGCAGGCCGATGGTGCCGATGTGGTGCTGACCGCAGGAATTCGGGCAGCCGCTGACGTTGATGCGCGAACCGTTGAGGCTGACCTTGGCACCGAGCGGAGCGAGGGCCTTCTCCAGTTCGGTGGCCATGTTCTTCGACAGGCAGATGCCGAGCATGCAGGTGCTGGCGCCTGGGCAGCTGACCACGTCGAGGATGCCGTGGGCCGGATCGTGGTAGCCGAGCTTCTTCAGTTCGGCGTAGAGCTTGGACAAGTGCTCGTGCTTCACCCGCCGGAACAGAATGTTCTGGTCGTTGGTGGTGCGCGCGTCGCCGTCGCTGAACCACTCGCAGAGATCGGCCAGCACGCGCATCTCGCGCGCCGGGACGTCACCGCGCGGGATGCGCAGCGAGACGACGGCCAAGCCGGCTTCGCGGTGCGGACGGACGTTGGCTTTGCGCCACGCGCCTTCTTCACCGTCCACGACGGGAATCGCTGTGGGATTGGCGGGCTTGAGCGTATCGGGGAACGCCTGGCCCTTGATGCCATCCGCGATCGCCGCGGCGAGCTGTTCCTCGAACAGCGCGCGGAAACCTTCCGGCCCCTTGGCTTTGAGCACGAACTTCAGGCGCGCCTTGGCGCGATTGGTGCGGTCGCCGTACTTGTGGTGCACGCGCACCAGGGCTTCGCACACCGGGATGAGCTGATCCTTGGGCAGGCAGTCGTAGAGCTTGAGCGGCGCGACCGGCATGGAGCCGAGGCCACCAGCGGCGACGATGCGGAAGCCCTGCTTGCCGTCGACCGTCACGGCCATCACGCCGATGTCCTGAATGTTGATCTGCTGCAGCGGATCCTTGTCCGACGAGCCGAAGCTGATCTTGAACTTGCGCGGCAGGCTGGCCGAGAGCGGTCCACGCAGGAAGTGGTAGAACACCGCGTCGCTGTAGGGGTCGATGTCGAACGGCTCGTCGAGCAGCGTGCCGGCGTTGGGGCTGCCACATACCGCGCGCACGGCGTTGCCGCAGGCTTCGCGGCAGGTCAGGCCGACCTCTTCGAGGTCGCGCAGCAGCATCGGCGTGTTGTCGAGCGGGATGTAGTGGAACTGGATCGCCTGACGGGTGGTGATGTGGCTGATGCCGTTGGTGTATTTTTCCGACGTGTCAGCCAGACCGCGCATCTGTTCCGGCGTGACCACGCCGTACTTCAGCTTGATGCGCACCATCTGGTTCTCGCCGCCCTGGCGCTGGCCGTAGACGCCCTGCACCAGACGGAAGGGCTTGAAGACCTTGTCCGGGTCGATGGCGCCAGCATGCAGCGCGTCGAGGGTCGACTTGTACTTGGCCAGTTCCTGCTCCACCACGGTGGACAGGGGCTTTTTGGGCGTCGGAGCAGTGATGGGCGGAGTCATGGCGGTCTCGCAGGTGTGAGTGGGGAAACTATCGCCCCCCTCATCATTGCTACATACGCATGCGTACAGCCGCGGCATGCGGGGTACGTATGGGCCCGGGGCCGGCGGTCCTCCGGGTACGGAAGCCCCCTTATGGAAGGAGGCTTCCAGCCTAGGTTTCGTCCCAGGAGCCCGCATGCGAGAAGTCTGGATCAGCCATCTTGGCCATGCCTTCCCTGGACGCCCGGTGCCGCAGGAGGAAACCGTCCGCTGGATGGAGCCACGCTTACGCCCAGGGTCGAACCACGAACGTTTCCTGCGTTTCGCCGAACGTTCCGGGATCAGTTTCCGCCACTCGGTGCTCGACATCCATGGGGCGGAGGGCGCGGCGTTCTATCCCCTCGGTGATGCGCCGGCGGCGGACATGGGCGTGCGCAGCCGGGCGTTTGATGCCAAGGCGCTGCCGTTGTCACTCGCGGCGGTGGCCAATGCCTGCCCGGAAGGTTTAGGCGACATCACCCACATCGTGGTCGCCACCTGCACCGGCGCGGTCGCTCCTGGGCTCGATATCCAGTTGGCCAAGGCGTTGGGCTTGCGCAGCGACATCCGCCGCACCTGCATCACCTTCATGGGCTGTTACGCCGCCATCCCGGCGCTGCGCACGGCGTGGTATACGTGCCGGGCGGAACCGACCGCACGTGTGCTCGTGGTCTGTTGCGAACTCAGCACGTTGCACCTGAAGGCCGGACCCGAAGACGACAAGTTGGTCGCTGCCCTGTTGTTCGCCGATGGGGCGAGCGTGGCGGTGGTCGAGTCCGCGCCCAAGCCGGTCGGCCTCGGCTTGCGCATCGCGAGTGACGGGAGCGCACTGCTGCCGGACAGCGAGGACCAGATGACGTGGCAGGCGAGCCATGATGGATTCTCGCTGACTATCTCGCCCAAGGTCCACGGCTCGATCGGCCACGACATCAAACCATTCGCCGAGAAACTGCTCGGCGCTGGCCGCGCGGTGGACTCGGTGCGCTGGGCGGTCCATCCAGGCGGACCACGCATCATCGAATCGGTGGAGCGCAAACTCGGACTCGCCGATGGAGCTCTGGCCAACAGTCGCTCGGCCTTGGCCGAAGGCGGCAACCGTTCATCTGCGACGATCATGACCATCCTCGAACGCGAACTGCGCAGTGACTGGCGTGGCGACATCGCGCTGGTGGCGTTTGGTCCTGGGTTGACCGCCGATGCACTGGTGGTCGAACGGTGCCGATGAACGGAGCCACGTCGTGCGCCTGTTGATCGCGCTGATCTTGACGTGTGCTGCGCTTCCGCTGCTGACGCGGTTGGAGATCTCCTCCGGCAACGAAGCGTGGGTTGATCGCACCGGTCCGGCGTGGGCGGCGATGCAGGTGCTGGAGCAGCGTTTCGGGCGCGATGAGGGTTTTGTCATCGGTTTTTTCTCGCCCGACGTGCTTGCACCGGATGTGCTCGCCTGGCAAGCGGCAGTGGTCGACGACCTCGCAACACTCCCAGATGCCGGGCGTATTCTGGCGCTGACCAACGCTGAAGACGTCACGGTCGATGAGTTCGGTCCGGCACCGGCGAAACTCATTCCGACAGCAACGCTGGACGTGGAGCAACGCACGCGCGTGCTCACCCATCCGCTCTACCGCGACCTGCTGGTGGCCGGCGATGGGCGTGCAGCGGCGATCGTCGTCGATCTGGCGCATCACCTTGATGAAGCTGGCTCAGCACTGATGGAAACCCGCATCGCTGCAGTGCTCGCCGCGCATCCGCCACCCGCAGGCGGCGAGGTTGTCCTTGGTGGGCTGCCGGCGCAGAAACAGGCGATCAACCAGGTGGTGGCCGACGATCAGCGGTTGACCGTGCCGCTAACCGTCGCGCTGCTGGCGGTGCTGCTGCTGATGGTCCTGCGCCATCCGCTGCTGGTGCTGGTCCCCCTCGCCAGCCTGGTGAGCGCGGTAGTGTGGACCTATGCTCTGGTGGCGGTGAGTGGGCAACCGCTCGACGCCATCCTCGGTCTGCTTCCGCCGCTGGTGATGGGAATCGCGGTGGCGACGACACTCCACCTACTTTATGCGCTGACACGGGCGTGGGAGCGGCAGGAGCCGCACCCGCTGCACACCGCCATGCGTTCGGTGACCATGCCGTTGGTGTTGGCGACGCTCACCACCATTGCCGGCGTCGGCGGCCTGTGGTGGGGTCCGGTGGAGGCGGTGCGGCGGTTCGCGCCGTTCGGTGCCGCGGGTGTGCTGTTCGCCGCGCTGTCGGCTTACCTGTGGGTGTGGGCGCTCGCACGTTGGTTGCCACAACGCGCCGGTACCCGCTTGCTGCACGGACCATTCGGTGAACCGCTCGGCCAGCGCCTGGGAAACATCGCCGCGTGGTGTGCGCGCCAGCGTGTCGTGGTGCTCGGCGTGTATGTGCTGCTGACCGCCATCAGCGTTGGGGCACTGACGCGTATCACCGCCGATGCAGATTTTTTGCATGCGTTGCCACCGGACAATCCCGTGCGACTGGCGCACGAACGCATCGATAACGACCTGACCGGCAGCCTGCCACTTGATCTGGTGCTCGACCTGGGACGTCCGCTGACCATCAGCGATCTGCCGCGCTTGGATGCACAGATCAGCGCGCTGCGTCAGGATCCCACCATCGCCTATGCCATCGGGGTGAACGACGTGGTGACGCTGGTGCACCAGCGGGCGGCAACAGCCAAGCAACCGCTCAGCGATGACCCCCTCGCCGATCTGCGACTGGGCGCGGCGGCGGTCTGGAAACGGCTGGTCGGTAGCGGAGCGGATGGTGGCCTGGACCACTCCGTGCGGCTGATCGCCCGCCAACACGACGGTAGCGTCGCCACCAACGCGGCGGCGGCCCAGGCAGCGATGGCCCGCGCCCGCGCGGCGTTTCCCACGGCGACCGTCTACGCCGCCAGCGGCTGCCTGCTACTTGACGCGACCTCACAGCGGCTGGTGCCGTCCGTCGCCTGGAGCCTGGGACTGGCATTGCCCGCCATCGGCGTGCTGCTGCTGATCTTCCTGCGTTCATGGCGGCTCGCGCTGATCGCCATCCCGGTAGCTGGCCTGCCGCTGTTGTTCACCTACGCCATCCTGCCGCCGCTTGGTTGGCACCTCGACATCGGTGTGTCGATGATCGCCTGCATCGCGCTCGGCATCATCATGGACGACAGCATCCACATGAGCGCCGCGTTCAGCCGCACCACCAACGAGGAAGCCGCCGCCGGTTTGGTCGGGCCGGTGCTATTTAACACGTGCCTGGCGTTGGCGGGAGCGTTCCTGGCGTGCCTATTCGGTGGATTCAGTTATACGCGGCACTTCGGTGCGCTGCTCGGCTTGGCGTTCGTCCTCGGGTTGGTGGTCAACCTGACGTTAGCGCCGGCGTTGGTGGCAGTGTTTCGTCGGAGGTCCGCATGACACCGGTTGGTAAACCGCTACCTCGCCACCACGTCACGATTGGCGGATGGGGCTCCGTCCTGCTGCTGGTGCTGACGTGGATGTCGCTGGCTGCCGGGGAATCGCCGTTCGCTGGCGTGACGCTCGACGACCACCTCGGCCGGCCGCACGTCCTGACAGCGGAGACCGCCAACCGGTTGGTGATACTCTTCGCCATCGAATCGCGCGTTGATGGCAAGGCGTGGGATGAACGGCTGACGCCACATTTGCCCAAGGACCGTCCGTTGGTGCGCATCATGGATGCCGGCGCAGTGCGCGAGAGCGACCGGCCACGCCTATTGGAACGCGTGACCAAGGCGCTTGCTGGTACCGACGTGGTGTTCTTGATGGACTGGACCGGAGCGCTGCGCAAACAACTCGGTGGCACGGTCGAGCAGGCGGTGATCGTCGCCACCGATGCACAGGGTGTAGTCATCGGCCGCACCGGCGGGCTGCCGACCGCGGCGAGCCTCACCACTGCGCTGGGGTTCCTGGGCATCGTGCCGGATCCGCCACTCACAGACGCCAAGCCGATCAACCCCAAGACCGACAAGAGGCCCACGCCATGAGCGAGCCTTCCGCCCATTCCGTCCCTCCCGCCCTTGCCGCCCCCACGCTGCGCGGTCTCGATGTGGAGACGCACCTGCGCACGCCGGCGATCAAGCAGCAGTACGTCACCACCATGTTCGAGATGATCGCGCCGAAGTACGACCGCTTCACGCGTGCGTTCTCGTTCGGGATGGACGTGGCGTGGAAGAACGAGTTGCTGGCGCACATCCGTCCGACCTTGCGCACCGACGCACACGTGCTCGACCTCGCCTGTGGCACGGGCGATCTTGCGGCTGCGCTCGCACGTCTGGTGCCGGATGGTCGCGTGCACGGCATCGACGCTGCGCCGACCATGATCACCTGCGCCAAGGAACGTGGTCAGGGGATCGGCAACCTGCGCTTCGATGTCGGTGACATGATGCGGCTCGACCTGCCGGACGAGTCGCAGGACGTGGTCACCATCGGCTACGGTCTGCGCAACGTACCTGATCACCGCGTCGCCCTGCGTGAGATTCACCGCGTGCTGAAACCTGGCGGCACCTTGGCCAACCTCGACTTTGCATTGCCCGAACCCGGTGCATGGCGGTGGCTGTACCTCACCTACCTCAAAACGATGGGCGACGTGTACGGCTGGCTGTGGCACGGTGAGCCGGAGGTTTACGGCTACATCAGCCGGTCGATCGCGCACTTCGTCACGCTCAAGCAGTTGGCGGCGGATATGACCGCCACTGGCTTCACCGTCAGCTATGAGTCACCCAAGCTCAACGGCGGCGTGTGCCTGCACGTCGCGCAGAAAACCTAAGCGGCCTGGGCCGGTGCGGGCTTCAGCACTTCCGCGTAGGTCAGCATGCGGTTCTGCCGCGGATCCCACAGGTAGAGATTGAGGCAGGCGCGTATGTCGCGCAGACGCCAGGACGTTCGCCCGGGATTCTGCAGTTCGGGCATCGCCTCCATCGCTTCGCGCAGACGATAGAACGGGATGCGGTGATTGAGGTGATGGACGTGGTGGTACCCGATGCTGCCGGTGAACCAGTGCATCATCGGGCTCATGTCGAACATGCTCGATGACTCCAGGGCGGCACCAGCGTAGGTCCAATCGTCGCGCCGCGGAAGTTTGAGTGCAGGAAAATTATGCTGGGCGTAGAACATGTACGACCCCAGCGCCATCGATAGGACACTGGGCACAACCTGCGCGCACAACGCCGTCACCCACCCCCAATGCCAAGCCACGGTGATGAACACCAGGACATGGAGGAGGACGGTGACCAACGCTCCCCAGTGACGACGCGGCTGACGGATGAAGGCCGAGCCGATCATGCCACCCAGCATCACGGTCAGGTATCCGGCCAGCATGGTCAGGCCATGACGGGCCATACGGTAACGGCGACGCGCTGCTGGCGACAACCGTCCAGCCATCGCCACCGTGATGATGGGGAAGGTGCCGATCATCGAGCCGAGTTGGCGGGCGTTGTTCTGGTGATGATGGTCGTGGGTCTCTTTCCACACCGAACGGATGGTCAATAGGTAGATGCCAACCAGCGACATCAATGCCTGCGCCAACGGGTCGCGACTGAACAGCGCGCCATGCAGGGTGTCGTGATAGAAGATGAACAAGCGAATCTGGACCAGGCCGATCAGCAGTCCGGCCACCACCTGGAGTGGCCACGACTGGAAGTGGAATACCAACCACAGACCGGTGCCGAGAACGACCAGGGTCTCGAGCAACAGGCGCCAACTCGTCCAGCGGTTCTCAGCCTGGAATTGTTGCGACGCTTTTACCAGTTCCGCGCCACTGCGCTCCTGCTTGTCGCTGATAGTCGCCTCTGCCACCAGGGGTATGTGCGCAGACGCGGGGTTTGGCTCCAGCATACTTGTCATGGTTACCCGTCGTCTCCAGACAGAAAGCCGGTCGAGCCGGCGAGAGTGGCATCATGAGGAATGGCACAGCGCTGGTAACGGCATTCAGCGGAACCCCTAACGAGCGCACCGGACACCAGACCTCTTGATGGATGGTAGCCGACTATCGGCTTCGCCATGAATTTTGTGTGAACACCGGCGGATAGCGCTGTCACCGGCATGCGCATACCCTGAAGATCACAGCTCCGGATTGCGCCACTCCATCAGCAGCGCGTTGTCGCCGGATTCCTCGTCCGGCAGGTATCCCCGCACGACCCGCACCGGGCGCAAACCGGAGCGTAACTGCGGCGTGATGACCGGATCGCTGAGGTCGCCGCGCACCACCGCGTCGGCGTACTGTTCGGGTGTCATACGGTCACGATGTGAACAGTACCCAGACAACCGGCTGCCGGCGAGGAAGCGTTTGAGCTTCAGCGCGCGCACGAGGTCGTAGCGCGCCTGGTAGAGCGCCCGCGCCACTCCACGCCCACGCCACGCCGGTCGCACCGCGATATCGACCCCATAGAGCGTGTTGCCGGCGGGATCGTGGTTGCGCAGCCAGCCGTTGTCCGACGCCTCCGCCCAGGTGTGCGCCGGTTCCTCAGGCTCCCAGCGCAGGACGTGCGCCGTGGCGGAGCCGACGAGTTCGCCCTCGTCCTCGGCGCACAAGGCTCCTGCCGGGAACAGCCGCACGTGGGTGGCGATCTGGTCTGGCTGCCACCACAGCTCTGGCGGGAACGGCGGCGGGAAACACTCACGCTGGATCAGCAGCAGGCCAGGCAGATCAGCAAGGGTGTAGGGACGCGTACGCAGCATGCTGGGGAGTGTCGCGGAAGTCAGGAAGTCAGGAAGTCAGGAAGTCCGCTGCAATTCAGCGGCTTGCCAGCGTCTGCGTGGGGATTGCTCCCATCCCCACCTCCACCCTTCCGAAGCGCTGCCGGCGCGCCATCCTTTGCCACATGCGCCGCTGGTGGAGCCGATGATCCTGTTCAACCCCTGGGGCCTCCTCGGACTCCTGGCGATTCCCGCCATCATCGCCATTCATCTCTTCCGACGGCGCTTCCATCCGCGACCAGTGACCGGGCTGTTCCTCTATGGTCCGACGGTGCGCACGGTCGCGGCGGGGCGCAAACGCCAACAGCTGCTGTGGCGCACGAGCCTGCTGATGGAACTGCTCGCGGCGTTGGCGCTGACTTGGTACCTGAGCGATCCGCACCTCGATGAACGGCAGCAATCACGGCACGTGGTGGTGGTGCTCGACAGCCGCTGGCGGGTCGCGGCCAACACCGCCGTCGGCAGCGTCGATGCAGCGCTCCGTGCGCTGACGGCACAGCGCATCGCCGCCCTGCACCCCGAAGACCGCGTCACCCTGGTGACCAGCGGTGCCGCCCCGGTGGTCACCAGCGGTCCGGCAGCGCGTCCAGCCGAAGCACTGGCCAAACTCGATGCCTGGCGACCGCAGCAACCCTGGCATGACCTGGAGGGCGCACTGACCTTGGGACGTTCGCTCGCCGACCAGGGTGCGACGGTGCTGCTGGTCAGCGATCGTCCACCGCAAACGGCGATCCCCGGCATCGCCCTCCTGACCGCCGGACAGGCGCTTGCGACGGTCGGCGTGGCGGATGCCCGTTGGTACGATGACGCCGATGGTCGCCGTGTGGTGGCGCGCATCCTTGCCCAGGGTGCGGCGGCGACACGACGGTTGGAACTGCGCCTGGGCGAGCGCGTGGTGTCGGCGCAGGACCTGCGTCTGGTGGATGGCGTGCCCACCACCGTGGTTTTTCCGTTGCCGAGCGACATCGTCGACACCGTGAGCGTGGCGCTGCTCGGGGAGGATCCGTTGCCCACCGACGATTTTATCCCGCTGATTCCGCCGCCGCCGTCCGTGGTGCTCGCGCGCCTCGCGGATGATCCGCAGGCACCGCTGACCAAACATCTGCGCCGCGCCCTGGGCGTGGTCCCTGGTGTGCGCATCGTCGAGGACCCGTTGACCGCAGTGCATCTGCACCTCGGCAATGCCGGAACGCCGGGAGCGGGAACCTGGTCGCTGCGTTTCGTCGCCGGTGAGGCCAAGCCGGTGCTCGGACCGTTTCTCACCCGCCGTGGTCATCCGGTGTTGGGCGGCATCGATTTTACCGGCGTGTTGTGGACCGGTGGTCTGCCGGCACCCACGGCCGCGTGGGATGCCTCGGCGCTGATGGAGGCCGGTGGCACCATCTTGGTGAGCGAAGAACGCCAGGGCCGCGATCGCATCCTCACCCTGCATGCCGATCTGGCGACCAGCGGTCTGACCAATCATCCGGCGTGGCCGTCACTGATCGCCAACCTGGTCGCGGCCAGACGCGCGACTCTCCCTGGTGTGCGGCAACCCAATCTGCTGCCGGGCCAGGAGCAGTTGGTGACCTTGCCGGTGGGACGGAACTCCCTGCGCGTGATCGATCCCGACGGTCGCGAGTCGCGCCTGAACGCTGATGGTGACGGCACGGTGCTGGTGCCTGGACTCCTGCGGCACGGCCTGCACCGCCTGTTGCTCGATGACGAGACCGCGGTGTGGGGCCATCTCAACATCTTGCCCTGCGATGCACGTCAGGCCGATCTGCGCCACGCGGAAACCACCAGCCGTGACGCCACCACCGATGGGCGTGGCTTGGTCGAGCGCAAACGTCCGATGCTCGCCCACCTGCTGCCAATCATCGCGGCGGCGCTCGTCGCCCTGGCCGGTTGGTTCACCTTTACCCGTGAAGAAGGCCGCGCTCCATGAGCCCGGATATCCACCTGCTCGAACCGTACGCCCTGGCACTGGTGTTGCCGGCGCTGACCGCGTGGTGGTTGTGGGCCAGACAGGGCTACGGCCGCTGGCTGCGGCTGACGGTGCTGCTGCTGTTGGTCTTCGCCGCCGCCCGACCGGAGCTGGCGTGGGAACGCGGCGGTAGCGACGTGGTGGTGGTGCTCGACCGTTCCGCCAGCCTGGGCGAGGCGCGGCAGCAACATGGCGAGATGCTCCGGTTGGTCGGTGAACAACGCAGCACCGGCGATCGTCTCGGCGTGGTCTTGCTCGGCGATGGTCCGGTGATCGCCCAGGGACCACAACGCACCGGCGTCCCGCTGCTGAGCGATTATCCGGTGCGCGATAGTGGCAGCGATGTCGCCGGCGCCCTTGATCAGGCGGCCTCCCTGTTGTCGCCAGGGCGCAGCGCACGGGTGATCATTCATTCGGATGGTGAAGCGACCGGGATTGATCCGCGTGCCGCCGCGACCCGCCTGGGCCTGGGCAACATCCCGGTCGACGTCCTGGTGGAGGTCCGTCCAGCGACTCCCGATGCCGCCATCCTCGATGTCGAACTGCCGGGCGATCTGCGGTTGGGCGAAAGTTTCATCGGTGCGGTGCGCCTGATCAGCGATGCCGATGAAGTGCGGACCTGGAGCATCACGCGCGATGGCCGCACCATCGCCAGCGGTAGCGAACACCTGTTCCCCTTCCGCCCGACGACCGTGACTTTCGCCGATCGTCCACCGCGCGCCGGCGTGCTGACCTACGACATCTCCCTGGGGTCAGGCGCCGATGCCGGGCGTATCGTCGAACGCCTGCGCGGCCTGATCCGTCAGTTGGCGGCGGGTGTGCCCGGAGCAAACACCGGTGATGCCGAACGTTTCCTCACCGCCTTCGATGCCCTGGTGGCGACACCCGCCGGCCAGGAGGCGCTGCGCAAGCTCAGCGAACCCGGGCCCGAGCGCGACGCCGCCGTGGCCAAGCTCATGGGCGAGGTGAACAGCAGAATGGGACCGGCACTGGGCACCCTGCTGGAGCGGCAGATCCGCCAGGTGCTCGATGAGCCGGTGGTCGAACGCGATCGTCAACCACTCAACAACAGCGCCAAAGCGGTGCTGCGCATTTCCGGCGGCGAACGCGTGTTGGTGATGAGCGCTGATGGCAGCGATGGCAATCTTGCCCGGGCGCTGCGTTCCGCTGGCATGGCCGTGGACGTGAAACCGGAGGGCACGCTCGGGCTCGAAGATTTACTGGCCTACCGGGTGCTCGTGCTCGACCAGGTGCCGGCGGATCGCTTGAAACTGCCGGGCATGGAAGCGATCGCGCGCTGGGTCGAACACCTGGGCGGTGGGCTGGTGCTGACCGGTGGTCGCCGCTCGTTCGGGTCTGGTGGCTATCACAAGAGCCCGGTCGAACGGGTACTGCCGGTGACCATGGAACTGCGCGATGAACATCGGAAATTATCTGTGGCGATGGCGATCACACTCGACCGTTCCGGTTCGATGATGGCGCCGGTGGCGGATGGTCGCACCAAGATGGATCTGGCGAACGAAGGCGCGGCCTCGGTGATCGGCCTGCTCGGCCCACGCGACGAGGTGGCGGTGCATGCGGTCGATTCCGCACCACACGTGATCCTGCCGCTCACCCGGGTCGTCGATCCGAAACCGCTCATCAACAAGGTGCTCGGCATCGAGAGCAGTGGCGGCGGTATCTACGTCTACCAGGCGTTGCTGGCTGCCGGAAAGGAACTGGTGGATGCCAACGCCGGCACGCGCCACTTGGTGTTGTTCGCTGACGCAGCGGATGCCGAGGAACCGGGCGACTACATCAACTTGCTAGACCAATATGCCAAGGTCGGCATCACCACCTCGGTGGTAGCGATGGGCAGCGCCAACGACTCCGACGCCAAGTTCCTGGAGGATGTCGCGCGGCGTGGCAACGGCCGCATCGCCTTCGCCGAAGTGCCGGAGGACCTGCCGCGGCTGTTCGCGCAGGAGACCATGCTGGTGGCACGTAGCTCGTGGATTGGCGATCCCAGTCCGTTGCAGGCGAAAGCACGCATCGGCGTGGACCTCGGTAATGAGACGGCCTTCAACGGACCGTGGCCGAGCGTGGCCGGCTACAACCTGACCTACGCCCGTGAACGTGCGCAGGTGTGGGCCATGGCCCAAGGTGATCCGGCCGCGCCGGCCTTGGCCGCTTGGCACATCGGCGGCGGGCGCAGCGTGGCGGTGTGCATCGACCTCGACGACCCCAAATCGGAGGCGCTGCTGCAATGGAACGGCTATGCTCCGCTGATCGCCGGCATCGTGCGCTGGGCCGGCGGCGGCGGCGAAGCGGGGCCTGGGCAACTGACCGCGGAACGGGCTGGACGCAGCCTCACCGTACGCCTCGAACTCGATCCGGCGAAACGCGACCAGTGGCCGCTCATCCCACCGTCGGTGGTGTTGGCGCGCGACGGTGAGATCAGCGACGCCCGTCAGGTGCCGATGCAGGCCATCGACACTGGTCGTTACGAAGTAGTGGTGGCGCTTGAGGACGAACGCGCCCTGGTGCCCGCCGTCACCATCGATCGCCACGCGCTGGTCGGACCGGCGGTGCGGCTGCCCTATTCACCGGAAGCCGAGCCACGGTTCGGTCGTCAGCCTGGCGCCGAGGTGATGGCCGCGATCGCACGCGACAGTGGCGGAGCGGTGCGGCGCGATCTACTGGATGTTTTCGACAATCCACCCAGTCCAGGAACCTTGGTCGAGGCTGCGCCGTTGCTGCTGATCCTTGCGCTGGTCTTGGCGCTTGGAGAAATCCTGGTGCGTAGATTGCAACTCACATTGTTCCGCATCCGTACGGTGAGGGCGGCACCGGCTAGTGATCAGGTCAGCGTCACTGCTCCGTCGCCGTCGCCGTCGGCTGAGACTCCCGTCGTGGTCGCAGTTCCATCTGATCCATCCGGCGTGCCACCGCCGGACGATGGGCTACATGAAGCACTCCGGCAGCTGCGCAAACGGCGTTAGGATCCCGCATGGGTCGTCGCCACATGATCATTGCCAGTGGGGCGCTGAGCGCGCTGCTCGTTTTGTACTGCGTCAGCTTCGGACCGATCGTTTTTTTGTGGGGCAAGGCCGCGCACCACGACCTAGTGCCAACGTGGCTCGATGATGGCCTCAGCGTGGTATTCCATCCACACCTGCGATGCATGTACCACTCCGAAACTTATTTCAGCTACATCTTCTGGTTTGTAGTGCAGGGTGCCGGGCCGATCACTTTCACCTGGAATGACTTTCGTGACAGCCTGGACAATCCCGACGGTTAGATCGTCACCCCGACTGCTGGAACACGAACCACACCATTAGGATCGCCAGGATCAGCAGGACGGAGAATCCGGGCAACAGGGCAATCAGGTGCGCACCGAGTGGCAACGATGCGGTACCCGCCAACGTCACCGAACCACCGCGCGCTTCGAGGTCGAGCGCCTGCATGTGTTTTTCTTGCCTGCGGATGCGGGCGGTGGTGCGGGCCTTCTCGATCTTTTCGGTCAGGACCTTGCGCAGCGCATCGCTCCCTGCGTCGGCACTGGTCGGTAGCGGCTTGGCCGTGAGACGCGCGGTCTGCGGATTCTTGGCCTCCAGCGCCTCGGCTCCGCCGATGTTGGGACTGGCCTTGAATATCTGGCTGGTGGTGACCGATGGTGGCTGGCGACGGTGCGAGGAGGTGACCTTAGCCGCCGGATCCTGTTTCTGCTGCTGGCGACCGGCTTCCTTGTCGCCCGGCAACGCCTGGAAGTCCATGGTCTCCTCGCTTTGCTGCGAGGTCGACGACTTGGACTGATCGGACTGGGTGCCGCCGCGCACCATCGGCTTACGCAACATGCGGATGGTGCCAGGCGCGGTGGTGGAGAGTTCCTTGAATGCTTTTTCACAGGCACTGATCATCGCGCGGAAATCACTGAAACGACCACGCGGCAGCTTGGCCATCGCAGTCATCACGATCTTGCGGGTGTTCTGGCTGATGCTCGGCACCAAGTCGCCCGGATCCGGCACCGGCTGGGTCAAGTGACCGGTCATGATGATCGCCGGCGCGTTGCCCGGATAGGGAACGCGACCGGTGAGTAGGTGGAACATCGTCGCGCCGAGCGCGTACATGTCGGCGTGAAAATCGAGGGTCGACTCGCAACGGATCTGTTCTGGTGACATGTAGGCCGGCGTGCCCATGACGAAGCCGGTCATGGTCAACCGCTGATCGTCGGAGTCGGTCGGCTTGGCCAGACCGAAATCGATGATCTTGACCTTGTCCCCCTCCTCCATGAAGAGGCCGGCACGTGCGCCCACGCGCTGTTGCTTCACCAGCAGGTTCATCGGCTTGATGTCGCGGTGAACCAGACCCGCTTCATTATAAGCCGAAGCCAGGCCACGTGCGACATGGATGGCGATGGTCAGGGCATCCTGCTCGAACAACGCACCGCGTTCATGCAGCACGTCGGAGAGATTGGGGCCCTGGATGTACTCCAAGGCCAGGAACGAACGGTTCTGTTCGGCACCATAGCCGATCGCACGGGCGATATTCGGATGGTTGAGTCCCATCAGCACATCGATCTCACGTTTGAAACGCTTGATGAAGGCGTCGTCCTGGCAGTGTTTGTCGAGGATCAGCTTGATCGCCACCGACTCGCCACTGGTGACATGTTTGCCCAGGTAGACATCACCCATCGCACCCGCACCGATGCGTCTGATGAGTTGGAAGTCGCCCAGGCGGCTGCCCGTAAGATCCGCCAGACCCCCGGTGGACGTGGTCGCACCGTCAGCACGGGTCTTGAGAGGATCGTTGGCGTTGGTCATGAAATTCCTCAGATCAACGTGGGCTGGGGGTGGATTGTTACAGGCGACGGGCTGGGACGGATGATCTGCGTCATGGCTAGTCGGTGCCCCTTTTGCACTAGTATATCCTCAACTGACAGCGAAATCTTGCACCGGGTTTGCCCCGTGCAGCAGTCTGCCATCAGGTTCAGGATGACTTCCAACCGATTATCAGGTCAGGGCTTATCTGATGGCACTGGTGTCGGAGCTGGTGTCGGAGCCGGAGCCGGAGCCGGGCTTTCGACGGTCACCGGGATGCCGCTGCCGTAGCCCTCCTGAAACGACCGCCGCTGCTTCTCGCGCTCACGCCGGGCCCGCTGGGCGGCGGACTCTTCTTTCGACATTCCAAATACCAGAGCCTCGGGGTGATCCGCGATCAGGGCCGCGGTGCGGCTGAGGTCGATCGCGGTGTTGTTGAGGTCCTGGGCAAGCTGGCGATTAACCAACAATTGGCCGGCGACCCCCTCGCCCGCCGCCAAGGCGTCGGCGATGCGTTGGATCTTCTGCGACAATTCACGTGCCGAGACCAGGGTCTGCGTCAACTCGGGGCCGGACTGGTCGAGCACGGTGGTGGCCTTCTGCACCAAACCATCGACCCGCGCGATGGTGCCGGCGGCCTTGTCACCAAGGTTCTTCGCCTGCGCATCGACCGTCGACAACACGCCATCAACACGCGTGAGCGTGTTATCGACCTTGGTCTGCAATTCGGCTACGGTCACGCGCAAGTCATCACTCAGGCTTTTCACCGACGCCAGCGTGTCGCCGAGTGCCTTGTTCTGCGCATCGAGATTGTCCGTCAGACGTTTGCCCGATTCGGCCAGATCAGCCGCACCCTTGATCAGCCGTTTGATGTCATTGCGGGTTTCGCCAGCCAGCAGGTCACTGAAGCCGGAGAGGATCATCTCCGCCTGTTGACTGGCTTTGTCGAAGAAACCACGCGAGGCCTGCACCGCCGCCGTATCATCCATCGGCAATGGTGGCGCGTTGGGATCGACCGAGCCCGAGAAGGCCATGAAACTGTCGCCGAAGATGCCGCTGCTGGCGAGCGTCAATTTTGAATCGCCAGGAATCGGATGACGTTCATTGACGCGCAGCTTGACCAGGATGTTTCCCCGTGCGTCGCCCACCACGGTGACCAGATCGACCTCGCCGATGCGCACGCCGTCGAGCGTGACCGGTGAACCCTGGCGCAAGCCTGCCGCATCGGCCAGGTAGGCGTTGACCGTGTAGTAACTGTCGAAACGGATGCGGTCGGTCAGCAGGACCAGCGCCACCGTCGCGATGATGCCGCCGACGATCAGCATGCCGACCTTCAGTTCCAGTTTGCTGGCCGGCTTCATGGTTCGGACGATAGGTTGCGACTTGTTCCTGGGCAAGGCGTTACGTAGGCCGATCGGGCTCGGCAGGTCTGATCTTCATCTTTCCTTGACCATTCCTTCATCTGCCATGGGATGCCGCCCATGCCATTTTCTGCCTTCCTGCGCTGGATCCTTCCGAAGGAAGACCATTTCTACGATCACCTGGAACGTCAGGCCAAGGTCGCCCACCAAGCGGCGGTGGCGCTCAAACGTCTGACCACTGGCGGAGCGGCAGGCGAGATCCGCGCGACGGTGCAGGAACTTGAGCACCAGGGGGACGCGATCCTGCATGAGATGCTCGATGCGCTCGGACGCACCTTCGCGACACCGATTGACCGCGACGATCTGCAGAAGCTGTGCAAACGCCTCGATGACATCACCGACATGGCCAATGCCGCGGCACGGGCGTGCGTGCTGTTCGGTGTCGACAAGCCGACCCCGCCGATGTGCCTGCTGATCGAGAAACTCGAAGCCTCGACGGCGATCATCGATCGCACCGTCCCACTGCTGCGCCATCATGCCTACGATCAGGTGAAGGCCGGTGTCCAAGAGGTCATCCAACTCGAAAAGGATGGCGACGCGGTGTTCCGCGACGCCATCAGCAAGCTATTCCACGATCCGTCGATCGACGCCAAGAACATCCTGCGCGAGAAGGAAGTGCTCGACGATCTGGAGAAGGCCATCAACCGTTGTGAACAGGTGGCCGATGCGCTCACCTCCATCGCCGTGAAGCATGCTTGAACTGCTGATCCTGGTCGTCGTCGTCGCGCTGATCTTCGACTTCATCAACGGTTTCCATGACGCGGCCAATGCCATCGCCACCAGCGTGTCGACCGGCGTGATGTCGGTGCGCACTGCCGTGGTAGTGTCGGGTATCTTCAATTTCGTCGGTGCTTTCGCCGGTACCGCTGTCGCCGCGTTCATCGCCAAGGGCATCGCTGATCCTGCAAATGTCACACAATTGGTGGTGCTGGCAGCACTCATCGGCGCGAGTGCCTGGAATCTCATCACCTGGTGGTGGGGCATTCCCTCGTCGTCGTCGCACGCCCTGGTCGGCGGTCTGTGTGGTGCCGTCATCGCCTCCAAGGGTTTCGCCTTCGTCGAATGGGGCGGCGTCATGGCCAAGGTCGCCATCCCGCTGATCCTGTCCCCGCTGATCGGCCTGTCGATCGCGTTCCTGTTGATGATCGCATCGTTGTGGATCGTCCGGCGATGGCGGCCCAACACGGTCAACACCGGCTCACGTGGTCTGCAATTGGTGTCGGCCTGCACCCTGTCTTTCGCCCACGGCATGAATGATGCACAGAAAGTCATGGGCGTGATCACCATGGCGCTGATCGCCTTCATGGCTTCGCATCAGGTGATGCCGTTGGTGACCACCGGCGTGACCCCGGAACAGGTCGCCATACACGCTGAGGTGGTGGCCGGCTCAACCTTACCGGCGATCATCAAGGACCATCACGCCCATCTGCTGCCGACCGCGCACATCGACGCCAAGGGCAAGTCGACCACCGACATCCCCGTGTGGGTGATCGTCGCCTGTGCCTTGGCCATGTGCTTCGGAACCATGGCCGGCGGCAAGAAGATCATCAAGACCATGGGCACCAAGATCATCAAGATCTCGCCGCTCCAGGGTTTCGCCGCGCAGACCAGCGGCACCGGCACCATTATCGCCGCGAGCGTGCTCGGCATCCCGGTATCGACCACGCATTGCATCACCGCCAGCATCATGGGGGCCGGCCTGATCAAAGGCCTCGCCGCGATCCGCTGGGGCACCGCGGTCAATATCCTGGTCGCCTGGGTGCTGACGCTGCCCGCGAGCGCGATCATGGCGTGGATCGCGGAAGAGATCCTGATGGCCTGTTTCGGTCACGGCTGAACCACAACTGCACCGTGGAAGCCCAGAGCTTCCGCAGTGTTCAGGCCGGCGCGCGCAACACCACGATACCCAGCGGTGGCAGCGTCACGCGCAGCGTCGCAGCGAATACCCCGCGTTGTTCGCCGCTTGCCGTCAGCGTCCGACCATTGACCACACCGCTGCCGCCGAAGCGGTGGTCGTCGGAATCCAGCAGCACGCTCCAGGGGCCACGCTTCGGGACGCCGAGCGCATACTCATAGCGCGGCACCGGGGTGAAGTTGCAGGCCACCAGGATGTCCGGTGCACCGGGTGCCTTGCGCAGGTAGGCGAGCACCGATTCCGCACGATTCTCGCAGTCGACCCACTGGAAGCCGTCGCGGTGGTCGTCGCGCACATGGAGTGCCGCCTCGCTGACATAGAGGCGTAGCGCCTCACTGAGGAACACCCCGAGCGCGGCACGCTCCGGTTCCTGCGCTTCATCCCAATCGACGCTGCGCTGCCACCCCCACTCACGGCCCTGGGCGAACTCCGCGCCCTGGAACAGCAGCGGCCGCCCAGGGATGGTCGCCTGATAACCGTAGAGCAGACGCAGCCCGGCCAGACGCCGCCACCAGTCACCGGTCATCTTGTCGGCGAGCGACTTCTTGCCGTGTACCACTTCATCGTGCGACAACGGCAGCACCCACTTGTCGTCGTAGGCGTACCACTGATGGAAGGTGATCCAGTCGTGGCAACCGGCGCGCATCAGCGGATCCTCCGCGAGGTAGCGCAGAGTGTCGTGCATCCAGCCCATGTTCCATTTGAGATCGAAGCCGAGACCTTGCAGTTCGGTGGGTGCGGTCACCCCCTGCCACGCGGTGCTCTCCTCGGCGATCATCAATACACCCGCGTGTTCGCGGTGCACGGTGCTGGTGAGTTCCTGCAGGAAGCTCACCGCTTCAAGGTTGGCGATGCCACCCTGTTCGTTGGCGACCCACTCGCCCTCTTCGCGGTCGTAGTTGCGGTAGAGCATCGACGACACCGCATCGACACGCAGGGCGTCGATGTGGAAACGGCGGATCCAGTGCAGGGCGGCAGCGACCAGGAAGTTGCGCACCTCCGGCCGGCGGAAGTTGAAGACGTGGGTGCCCCAGGTGCGGTGTTCGCCTTCGCGCGGGTCCTCGTACTCGTAGCAGGCGGAGCCGTCGAAACGCGCGAGTGCGAAGTCGTCCTTGGGGAAGTGGCCAGGGACGAAGTCGATGATCACGCCGATGCCGGCCTGATGGCAACGATCGATGAAGGCGCGGAAATCGTCCGGGGTGCCGTGGCGGCTGTTGGGCGCGAACTGGCCGGTGACCTGATACCCCCACGAGCCCTCGTAGGGATGCTGCGCAACCGGCAGGAGTTCGAGATGGGTGAAGTTGAAGCGTTTGCAGTGGGCGATTAGACGATCGGCCAGCACCGTGTAGTTCGGCCAGGTGTCACCCGGCTCGGGGCCACGCTGCCAACTGCCGAGATGGCATTCGTACACCGCCATCGGCCGTTCCAGGTGCGGCTTGGTGCGACGATCGGCGATCCACTTGGCGTCACTCCAACGGAAGGTGTCCGGCGGCGCGACGATGCTGGCAGTGGCCGGCGGCATTTCAGCGGTGGCGGCGAAGGGATCGGACTTCACCCGCAGTTCGCCGCTCTTGGCGCGCACTTCGTATTTGTAGCGCATGCCCGCCGTCAGGCCGGGAATGAAGAGTTCCCAGACGCCGGACGGCTTGCGCGGCCGCATCGGATGCCAACGGCCATCGAAGTCGTTCCAGTCGCCGACCACCGACACGCGTTCGGCGTTCGGGGCCCACACCGCGAAACGCACGCCTTCGACGCCATCGATGGTGACCACGTGCGCACCGAGGAGGTCACCCAGGTGCAGATGATGACCAGCCTGGAACAGACCGAGGTCGAACTCCGGGAGCTGTGGCCAGAACGAATAGACGTCACGCACGCGATGCGACGATTTCGCACCCTGGAAGCGCACCTGAAGCTCGTAAGCGAAGTGTTCTTTGCGCCCAGGAATGCGCGCTTCGAACAATCCCTCCGCCGCGATGCGGGTGAGCGGCACCGGTGTGCCGCCATCCACGGGAATCAGCGTGATCTCCTCGGTGTGCCGCAGCCAGACACGTGCCCACAGGGCCTCACCCTCACGATGCAGACCGAGCAGTGAGAACGGATCCTGGACCCGTGCTTCCAGCAATGCCGCGATCGTATCGGGATTCAGCGGCATGCAGGAGTTACCTTCACTGGTCCATACCCAGTTCCAGGATCTGTTTGACCGCGTCGAGATCGTCGAGCAACGCGGCGCACCCACGTGCGACGCAGGTCATCGGATCCTGCGCCATGCGCACGGGCAAGCCGGTTTCACGCGACAGCAGTTCTGGCAGGCCCTTGAGCAATGCCGTGCCGCCAGCCAGGCAGATGCCACGTTCCATCAGATCGGCAGCGAGTTCGGGCTGGGTGCGTTCGAGCACCATCTTCACCGAGTTGACGATCGCCATGAGCTGAGGCTTGAGCGCCTCGTGGACCTCGTTGGCAGTGACCTCGATCGCCCGCGGCATGCCGGTGCGCATGTCGCGCCCACGGATCGACATGCGCGTCTCTTCCGCCGGGGCGATGGCGCAGCCGATCTGATGTTTCACCATCTCGGCGGTGTTCTCGCCGATGACGACGTTGTATTCGGTCTTGAGGTATTTGACGATCGACATCGACAGTTCGTCACCGGCGACCCGCACCGATTCCGAGGCGACGATGCCGGCGAGCGAAATCACCGCGACCTCGGTCGTGCCGCCACCGATGTCGACGATCATCGAACCGACCGGATCGGCAAACGGCAGTCCGGCACCGATTGCGGATGCCATCGGCTCGGGGATGAGGAACACCTGACGCGCACCCGCGTTCATAGCGCTGTTGGTCACCGCGCGCTTCTCGACCTCGTTGATGCCCGACGGCACGGCGATGACTACGCGCGGTCGGAACGGACCACGACGGCCATGCGTCCGGCGGATGAAATAACGCAGCATCGCCTCGGTGATCTCGAAGTCGGCGATCACGCCGTCCTTCATCGGACGGATGACTTCGATGTGGCCGGGATTCTTGCCGAGCATGATCTTGGCCTGCTCGCCGACGGCATTGCCGTCCATCATCACCTGCTTGGTGCCCTTCTTGACCGCCACCACGCTCGGTTCGGAGATCACCACCCCACGGCCCTGGACCGCTACCAGCGTGTTCGCCGTGCCGAGGTCGATGCCCAGGTCGAGGCTGAACATTCCGATAAAACGATCAACCCAGCTCATGTAGGGCAGGACCTTAGAGCGACGGCCCAAGGGCGCAACCACACGCGGCAGCGATGCGGAGGAGGTGCTCCAGGGTGGCCTTCATCGATGTACAAGCTTGTCCGACACCTGGTCCTGGGGCTGCGTGCGTGGGGTATCCATCCCTGTCACCACCTGACGCATGGACGCGGGGGAACGTGAGGAAGGTCCCGATGGCCACTGTCAGCATCCGTCGCATCCGGGTCGAACGCCACGCCCGCTACCTCAGCGTCAGCCTGAGCCGCCCTGACCGCTACAACGCCATCGACAGCGCCACCCTGCGTGGGCTCGCCAGCCAACTCGATCGCGCGCGCCATGAAGCGGTGCCCTTGGTCCTGAGCGGGAAATCCGAACTGTTTTCGGTCGGTGCCGATATCAACGAACTGGCATCCCTCACCGCCGATCAGGCCGAGCTCTACAGTCAGCTCGGCCATCGGGTGATCGAGGCGCTCGAAGCCTGGCCCGGGGTCACCATCGCCCACCTCTCCGGCTACGCGTTGGGAGCCGGCCTGGAACTGGCCCTTGGCTGCGATGTGCTCACTGCCACGCCGGATGTGCGTGTCGGCCTGCCTGGACTGGCGTGGGCGCTGGTCCCGTGCATGGGTGGCCTGCGGCGCCTGGCGTGCCGCGTGAGCGAACGGTTCTCCTCGGAGTTGTTCCTCCAGGGCGCCGTGCTCGGTGCCGGGCAATCGCTGCGGGTACGTCTGCTCGATCGCATCGTCACCGACGAGCAGCAGGTTGCTGACCTAGCTGAAGAGATGAGCGACTACAACACCTCCGCGGTGCAAGCGATCCGCTCACTGCGTCTCGCGCGTCACGGCCGCATCGATCCACTCACTGGAGCGCACATGTTCTCGCTGCCCTTCGCCACCGGCGAGTGCCAACGTCGGCTGAAGGCCCTGCTCACCGGATAAATCCATCGTGCGGTCACGTCGCTGGTGCGGAGTGCGGTTGCGTTTCGCGCTTTAACCTCGCACTGCCCAGCAGCGTAGAAACGACGACACCCACCCGCACAGCGGATGGGTGTCATGAAGCCGCTCAACGCGTGCTGGCTCAAATACGCTTGATGCCGCCGTCGAGTTCGTCCTGCCACTTGCGCAGCGCGGCCCACTGGCCCTTGACGACCAAGTCGGCCTGCTTCGGCCAGGTGCTGGGCTGGGCAGTGTTGTAGTGCGAGCCGCCAGACTTGAGGATCTGCTCGAGTTTCGCCGGATCGGCCGCCGCCAGCTTGGCGAAGGTGTCGATGCCGTTGGCGCGGAACAGTTCGGTGATCTTGGGGCCGATGCCCTCGACGATCGTGAGGTTGTCGATGCCGGCCTTCTGCGGACGGTAGCCGAACGCGCCAGCACCCTGGCTGGTCGGCGCAGCGGCAAGCGCGGCCTTGGCCTGCTTGACCACATCGGCGAATGCCGCGGGCTGGTGGATGGCCAGCTCGCTGAGCTGCTTGCGGTCGAGACGGATGTCGGCGAGCTGGAGGCCAGCGATCAGACGGCTGTAGGAGACGCCTTCTTCACCGAGACCACGCGACGCGATGCTGATACGGCGGATCCACAGACGGCGGAAGTCGCGCTTCTTCTCTTTGCGGCCGCGGAAGCCCATCTGCTCCGCGCGCATCACTGCTTCGCAGGCGACGGTGTACATCTTGCGACGACCGCTGTAGAAACCCTTGGCGGCCTTTAGGACGCGGGCTTTGGAACGATGACGAGCTGCACCATTGGTGGCACGCATGGCATATCTTTCATAACTGCCCGGTGCCGCGCTGCTGTTTTTTAGCGAGCGGCTGTTGGCTACCGGAGAGGCTGTTCGCCTACTTGGGGTGATTCAAAACCGTCGCGTGAACGGTCAAAAGACCGACGATCGCGACAGGGGTGATTTTTTTACGGCTGGCCCATGAGCAGGGCGTAACGCGCACGACGGACGTAGCCGGCGGTCGTGGTGGTGGCCTTCTTGGCGAGGTTACGACGACGCTTCGGGCTGCGGTGGGTCAGCAGGTGGCGCACGCCGCACTGGGTACGCAGAACCTTGCCCGTCGGGGTGATACGCAGACGGCGCTTGGAGGCTTTGTGGCTCTTCATCTTGGGCATGACAACATCCTTGACCGGTACGGCCTCAATTGGGGAGCGCGGAAGATAGTGCGCCTGAGATACTTGCAAGTACCGGGTTGGCCGACCCGAATGGCCGGAAGGTCGTTTCAGCGACCGGCTTAGCGGCTGACTCGTAGCCAGCTCAGAGGCTGACTCAGCGGCCTACGAGCAGTCGATCGCCCAGGTGCTGACCGAGTTGCGGCACGTCGAGGATCATCTTCCGGGTCTTTTCGATGTCGTAGACCACCCGGCGCCATTCGACCGATTCACCATCGAAGATCACGTAGCAGGAACGCGGGTCACCGTCGCGCGGCTGGCCGACACTGCCGACGTTGATGATGGTCTTGCGCGGATCCATCGTCCAACGGTAGTCCAGGCCCTTGATGCCGTGCCAGACCATGTCGTCTCCGGTTACCACGCCTGGACGATGGGTGTGGCCGATGAAACAGGTGTGCTGAACCAGGGCGAAGTTCTCATCGAGCAGCTGCTTAGGGTCTTCGCCCAGGAAGGTGCGCCCAAGGGTGTGCTCTTCGAGGATGTATTCTTCCAGGTGGTTTCGCGGGCTGGCGTGCACGTAGAGCACGTCGCCTTCGCTGAAACTCGTGGGCAGATCACGCAGCCACTTGTAGCGTTTCCGCTTACCGAACCACGAGAGCATCCCAGCGCGGATCTTCTGGTTGGTCCAGAGGGCCGCCGCACGGGCTTCAGCATTGAAGCCGATCGGTTCATGGATTGCCGCATGGTCATGGTTGCCGGCGATGACCTTGCCCTCCTCGCAAATGTCGAGGATGGTGCGCATGGCATCCACCGGTTCGGGTCCATAGCCAACGACATCGCCCAGGCAGTAGATGGCATCCACGCGCTGCTGGTCGATGTCCGCCATCACAGCATTGAGGGCGGGCATGTTGCTATGGATGTCGCTGATGATCGCGATTCGCCGCATGCTGACGGCTGATATACAAGGCCTGTCCCCAAAGCACCATAGCAAATCCAGCGCGAGGTTTCCGCATTCACGGACGGAACCCGGTCCATCCTGATAGCGGCTTCTAGCGGGTTGGGCAACCAGGGATCGGGCGGTCAGGCCGCTGGGGCGCACCAGTACCGCACCAGCAGGTGTGCGTGCTCAGCGCAACGCCGCGAGTGCCTGGTCCAGATCGAAATTGAGATCGAACAGGCGCTCCAATTTCAGGATGCGGAAGACCGCCTTGATGTTGTCCGCCAGATTCGAGACCGCGACCTTGCCGCCGGTGGCGACGATGCGATTACGCGTGGCGATGATGGCGGCGATGTTCACCGAGTTGAGAAAGGTCGCCTGCGACAGATCGAAGACGTAACGCAGCCGACCTTTTTCAAGCAGCGGCTCGACCGTCTTGAGCAGGGCACCGCACTCCTCGTTGAGGATGGTGATGATGGTGACCTGATTCTGTTCATGGACTTGCATGAATGCCGTTCCTCGCAAGGTCGCGCCGTGGCAGTCCGGTCGCTCCCTCAGATGGATGGATGTCTATCTCCTTCCTGGGTGTCGGTCCAGGCACAGCACATGGAATGAGCGCTTGACTGTAATGTTATCGTTTGTTATCTTTCGGCATCCTGACCAAAGGAGTGCCTACCGATGGATGCCTCGACCATGACCTCCGATGCCAAGACAGCCGGGCTGCCTGCAAGCACGAGCACCACCACGCCACGTCGCGGACTTGCCGGACATGTCACCGCCTGCGTCATCGGCGCTGGCCTGGACAATCTCTTCCGTCAAGTGGCGATCGTCGCACTCGGAGCGGCCGCCATCACAGCGTTTCCCGACGATCCAGATAAGGCGGGCAAGGCGGCAGCGGCATACGGTGCCTGGGCGCTGATGCTTTTCAGCGCGCCGTTCATCATCCTCGCCCCCCTCGCGGGAAGCCTGGGCGATCGTCTGCCCAAACACCGCATCATCCGCGCAGCGCGTCTTGCCGACGTGCCGATTGCGGTACTCGGCATCTGGGGTTTCGCGGTATCGAGTCCGGAACTGATGCTCAGTGCGCTTACGCTGTTGGCGATCGCCAGCGCGTTCTTCGCGCCGACGAAGCTCGCCGTCATCCCTGAACTGGTGACGCCGGAAAGGTTGAGCAAAGCCAACGCCTTGATCGCTGCGGCGACGGTGGTGGCGATCCTGGCCGGCACCTGCTTAGCAGTATGCACTGATGCGGCAGCTCTCGGCTGGATCGCCGAGAAACTGGGTGTCAGTCTGCCGGCCTACAGCGCGGTGATCTCGTTGTCGCTCGTCGCCGGTGTGCTCTGCCTGATCGGCATCATCGGTGCCTATCGTATTCCAGCACTACCGGCGCAGGCGCCACACACTCCGATCGCGATGCCGTGGGCGGTCTGGCGGCAGGTGAAGTCACTGAACAACAATCCGGGCACGTGGTCAGCCGCGTTGGCACTCGCTGGTTTCTGGGCGCTCGGTGGTGCCGCCTTCGCTGGATTGTCGTCCTTGGGGCAAGTGACGTACGGCCTGGGTGTGACCGGCACGGTCGGAATCTTCCTCTCGTTGGTAGTGGGCATGGTGATCGGCTCGGCGTTGGCCCCCGTGCTGATCGCGCGCGCCTTCCCAGCGGGCCTTCCCTTGATCGGTGCACTGCTGGCTGGTGTCTCGTTCATCGCCATGGGCTGGACGGCACACGAACACGGCGTGGCTCTCAGCAACGCGGTCGCGAACGGACTTGCTGTTGAATCCATTCAGTCCGATACCACCTCGATAAAAACCGTGATCTTCTGGTTGTTCATGACCGGTGTCGGCGCGGGCCTGTGGGAAGTTCCGGTGACCGTGCTGCTTCAGGAGCGGGCGACTGCCGGCCAGCGAAACCTAGTGATGGCGGCGGTAACCGTACTGGGATCGTTCGGCACCTTCATTGCCGCTGGTGCGTTCCACGCGCTGACCGCGAGTGGCCTCACCACCGCGCAGGCCTTCATGGTTTGTGGTGCTTTCACCGTCGTCCTGGCGATCGCGCTGATATGGCACTACCGCCGGCAGTGCGCTGGCTGGCTGATGACGCTGGTGATCAACACCACCTACCGCGTACGCGTCAGCGGTGCGGAAAACCTGCCAGCCACCGGCGGATGCTTGGTGGTGTGCAACCACGTGAGTTACAGCGATGGGCTGATCCTGGGAGCCCACTTGCCGCGTCAGGGCCGCTTTCTGGTCTACCGCCGTTACGTCGAGATGCCGGGCGTCGGCTTGTTTCTGCGCGCCGCCGGTGTCATCCCGGTGGCGGCGGAGGATTCACGCCGCGCACTGCTCGCTTCCATCGATGCCGCGATCGAGGCAGCAAAAGCCGGCGAGGTCGTGGTGATTTTTCCCGAAGGCAAGCTGACCGCCAGCGGCCAGATGGATGTCTTTCGCTCCGGTCTGGAGCGCATCGCCACACGCGCCGGCGTACCGGTGGTGCCGGCCCATCTCGATGGCCTGTGGGGTACCGTCTCCAGCCGCGCGCCGAAGTGGTCGTTTCCGCGTCCGTGGCGTCCGGTATCGCTGCGCATCGGCGCACCCCTCCCGTCCACCACCACCGCCGCCCAGGCCCGAGCACACGTCATGGCCCTCAGTTACGAATCCGCCCAAGCCCGTGCCGATCGCGATCAACGCACACTCGCCGGAGTGGCCCTGGCGCGCATGCGTCGTCACCCGCTGCGTCCGGCGGTCCGCGATGCCGGCGGTGTGCTGACCTGCTGGAAACTGATCGCGCTGGCGCGCATCCTGGCCAAACGCCTGGGGCTTGCCACGGACGAACGCTGCGTCGGTTTGCTGATGCCGCCCGGACGCGGCGGCGCGATGGCCAACCTCGCCTTGGCACTCCTGGGGCGCACGGCGGTGAATCTCAACCACACCTCTGGTCCGGTCCAACTCAAACGCATGTGCGAGATGGCCGGCATCCGGACGATCATCAGTGCGACGCCCTACCTCAAACGCATCGGCGATCCGGGGTTGTCCGCGCGCATGGTCCAACTCGATGAGGTGATGAAGTCCACCTCCGCGCTCTCCGTGCTCGGTGCCGCCCTCGCGGCGTTCCTGCTGCCCACCAGCCTGCTGGTGCGCGCCAAGGCGGACGATGTCGCCGCAATCATCTTCAGCTCCGGTTCGACCGGCGATCCCAAAGGTGTGGAGCTGACCCATCGTCAGGTGCTGGCCAACATCACTGCCGTGTCCGAAGCATTGGAGCTGACGGAGCGCGACGTACTGCTCAGCCCGCTGCCGTTGTTCCACAGTTTCGGTTTGGTGCCTGGATTCTGGCTCGGGGTGGTGCTCGGCATGCCGAGCGCCGCGCATCCAGATCCGACGGACGCGAAGGCGCTTGGTGCCTTGGCCCAGGCGAGCGGAGTGACCTTCCTCATCAGCACACCGACCTTCGTGCGCGGCTACCTGCGCCGCATCGAACCGGAACCGTTCAAAACCCTGCGTTTCGCCGTGGTCGGAGCGGAGCGTTGCCCGCCGGATCTCAAACAGGCGTTCCGTGAGCGTTACGGCGCTGAACTGCTGGAAGGATACGGCTGCACCGAACTCGCGCCGACGGTGGCGCTCAATCTGCTGCCAATCAAACGCAGCGGCGAAACCGAGATCCGAGCGCGTGAAGGCACCGTCGGTCGTCCGCTGCCCGGCCTCAACGTCTTCACCATCAACCCGGAGACCAACGAGCGTCTACCCGCCGGACAAGAAGGCTTGCTGGTGGTGCAGAGCCCATCACGCATGCGCGGCTACCTTGATCGCCCGGATCTGACCGAGAAAGCCTTCGTCCACGGCGGCTACAACACCGGTGACGTGGGCAAGGTCGATGAGGATGGTTTCATCCACATCACCGGTCGTCTCGCACGGTTCGCCAAGATCGGCGGTGAGATGGTGCCGCTTGACAATGTCGAACAGGCGGTCCATCAGGCGGTACTCACCATCGTCGGCAACGATGCCGCGATCGAGATTGCCGTCGCCTCGGTGACCGATGAAGCACGTGGTGAACGCCTGATCGTCCTGCACACCGGCTTCACCGGCGATTGGGAGACGTTGCTCGCCAGCCTGGAACATCTGCCAGCGCTGTGGCGTCCGCGTTCGCGCGATGTGCGTCAGGTCGAAGCGATCCCCAAACTCGGCACCGGCAAACGCGATCTCGCGGGACTCAAGAAACTCGCCGCTGGTTAATTGGTCGTCGAGCAACGCGAACAGCCCTGCCATCCGGCAGGGTTGTTCGCGTTGTGATAACCAACACCGAGGCGATCAGGCGAGTTTCGGCTCCAACGCCGGGCCGGTGGCGGAACGCTCGGGCTCCGAACGCGGTTCCTTGGTCTCGATCTCAGCCTTGGTGACGATCACCGTGGGCCGACGCGGTGGCAATTCACCACCGTCCATCAGGAGTTTCACCTGAAGGACATCAAGCGTCTCATGCTCCAGCAACGCCTCAGCGACGCGCACCAGCTTGTCGCGATTCGCAAGGATGAGATCCTTCGCCAAGGCGTACTGCGCATCGATGATGCTGCGCACTTCCTCATCAAGCTCACGCCGGGTTTGATTACCGGCCGTGACCACCGATTCATGGCCCATCAGGCCATCATGTTCTTCGGTGTACTTGAGTGGGCCCATCTTCTCGGACATGCCCCATTCGTAGACCATGCCACGGGCAAGGTCCGTCGCCCGTTCGATGTCATTCGAGGCACCGGTGGTGATGTCGCCACAGAAGATCTCTTCAGAGATGCGCCCACCGAAGAGGATCGATATATCGCACAGCAGCTTGCGCTTGCCATGGGTATGGCGGTCTTCAGTCGGCAGGTGCATGGTCGAGCCCAACGAACGACCACGTGGGATGATGGTGACCTTATGCAGATCATCCTTCTCTTCGACGATCATCTGTAGGATCGCGTGACCGGCCTCGTGGTAGGCAGTGATCTTGCGTTCCTTCTCGGGCATGGCGCGCGAGCCAGTCTTCTTCTCTTGACCGAAGGCGACGCGATCGCGCGCGTACTCCAGGTCCTTGTGCATGACGATCTCCTGATCGTAACGCGCCGCGTTGAGCGCGGCTTCGTTGATCAGCGATTCAAGGTCAGCACCGCTGAACCCAGGCGTACCACGGGCAATGATCGAAAGATTGCAGTTCGGCCCCATCTTCACTTTGCCGCAATGCACGCCGAGGATTTGTTCGCGCCCGGCGATGTCGGGCAGGCTGACGTAGATGTGGCGATCGAAACGGCCGGGACGCAGCAACGCCGGATCAAGCACGTCGACGCGGTTGGTTGCGGCGATAACGATGACCTTGTCGGTCGAACTGAAGCCGTCCATCTCGACCAGAATGGCGTTGAGGGTCTGCTCACGCTCATCGTGACCACCCGAGTTCGTACCGTTGCCACGTTTGCGGCCGACGGCATCGATCTCGTCGATGAAGATGATGCAGGGCGAGTTTTCTTTCGACTGGTTGAAGAGGTCGCGCACGCGGCTGGCGCCGACGCCGACGAACATCTCGACGAAATCCGAACCGGAGATTGAGTAGAATGGCACATCGGCCTCGCCGGCGATGGCCTTGGCCAGCAGCGTCTTGCCGGTACCCGGAGGGCCGACCAGCAGCACGCCGCGGGGGATGCGACCGCCGAGCTTCTGGAACTTCTTGGGATTCTTGAGGAAGGCGACCAGCTCCTCGACCTCCTCCTTCGCCTCATCGATGCCGGCGACATCCTTGAAGGTCTTCCCGGTCTTGCCCTTGGTGATGAGCTGCGCGCGGCTCTTACCGAACGACAACACGCCACCGCCCTGGCCCATGCGGCGCAGGACGAAGAAGTAGAACAAGCCGACGAGCAGGGCGATGACCAGCAGTTGCGGCAGGATCGCGCTGAGGAACCCCGCGGGTTGCACGCCCTTGATGTTGATCGGAGTCGGCCGGTTCGGGCTGGCGGCGTCCTTGGGGCGCTTCGCCTCGGCGTTGTAGGTGTTGATGATCTCCAGCAGTTCCTTCTGCACGGTATCGCCCAGGCGTCCGGTCGGGTAATACACCCGATATTCCTTGTCACCGGCGGGCTTGGTGCCCTTCACCAGCGCGAACTCGGGTCCGATTTCGACTTCGAGCACCTCGCCCTTGGCAATGTTGTCGAGGAAATGACTCCACGAGATCGGGGCCGGGCTGAGATTCTTCCACATCATCAGCGTGATGATCATCACGCCCATCAGTGACATCATGATCAACAGCAGTCCGCGCGGCTTCTGGGGCGGAGGCGGTGGGTTCTCAGGCATGGGTGGTCCTTGCAGCAGGCTTCGGCCGGCGGGCGCCGATGACTTGTGGGCGTCGTCTTAGGTTTGGACGGGGAAGCTACTAGCGATCTTTCCCGACGATTCGCTAGGTTACCACACGCTGGCGCCGTGAGCTACGTGGGTCGGGCAGGTCTCTACGCGGTATGACCTCGGTTGGCCAAGCAGCCAAGCGGCCCAGCGGCCTCAGCGGCGACGGCGTGCCGGCGTCGGACGCTGCCGGCCGGATACACCGGTCTTGACCACGATCGCTCCTTCCGGCGCTTTCGCTTCCGGGCGTGCGAGCTCATCGGTCGACAGGCCATCCAAAGTAGCGAAGGCCCGATCCTGCATGGCCTTCTGATCGGGGCGCAGGGTCGGCGAGGACTGCTGGTGCATCTGTGGATCGGATCCCAGTCCCAGCGCCTTGCGCAGCGCGGCGATCTCCGCATCGAGCAGCACCATGCGCTGACGTTGGGCGCGCCAGCGCTCCAGGTCGGCCTGCGAGAGGTCGTTGCTGGCGACCGTGACCGTGCCACCGGCCAGCAGCGCAGCGACGGTCTTCTCCGGCAGACCAAGGCTGCCGCCATGGCCGAGCGCATGACGACCAGCCTCAGCGAGTAGCGCCGCGCGGTCGGCTTCGAGATTGGCGAGGCGTTGATGCCGTTCATCACGACGACCGAAGACCTTGCCGACCTTGCTGAACAGACCTTCGCGCTGGGCCGGTTCGACCGCCGACAAGCGCGATGCGCTGATGCGCCGGGATTGCCGCTGACGGTCTGACTCGGTGCTTGCTGGTGCGGGTTCGGAAGCCGCCGCGGGCGACTTGATCTCGGCGGTGGAGTCGGAGGCCGGATCGGGGACACCGGCGAGCATCTGCGCTGGCGATGCGGTACGTGCATCCACGACCACCGCTGCGGCGACATCGTCCGACAGCACCGGTGAGCCGGCCATCGGCGTGATCGCCGATGGCGAGGTCACGGCGAACGGACGGGGCAGATGGTCGGGTTTGACGCCCTTGGCCAGACAGCGGGCGCAGATGTGTCGCTCGCCATCGCTCCACGAACCACTGCCGCGGGAACCGCTGGGGATGCGCGCATCGCACACCGCGCACACCACCGGCACCTCCAACGCGGTCGGCGGGTGCTCATCGAGCGTGACCGGCGACAATGATTGGGTGTCGCTGGCGTCCTGGTCGTCCGCTGGCGTCTGGGTGATCGAGCGGGTGTCGGGTTCGATGGTGACCGCGAACTGGTCCTTGCCGATCTCCAGCAGGTCGCCGTCCGCCAGGATCGCCTGATGCTGCTCGGTGCCATTGATGCGACAGCGCATGTGCGAACGGTTGTCGAGGCGGTAGCTGCCCTCGCTGAACACCACCTGCACCTCACCCGAGTGGTTGGTGGTCTTGGTACGGATGACGAACGGTTTCCCCCGCGTGATGGTCAGGTGACGACCAGCGACGGCGGCAGAACGTCCTGCAAGGTGCAGCGGCATGGCGGTGACGGTAAGCAGAGCGCACGCAAGGACCAGGGGCTTCCACATGATCCCCCGCGGGGCTGACGATGTCGTCCCTGGTACAGGGCCGGTAACCATCAGCCCTTGACGGGGAGCAAGCGCGACGGCACGGGTGGCGTCCTATGCCCGAACTGCCGGAAGTCGAAACCGTCCGCGCCGGTCTGGAACTGCTGCTCGGGCAAGGAGTGGTGATCCGTGAACTGGTGTTGCAACGTGGTGATCTGCGCGCGCCGATCCCACGTGAACTGCCGCAGACCTTGCGCGGAGCGACCATCACCGGCATCCGCCGCCGTGCGAAGTACCTGCTCTTCGACACCACGCAGGGCATCTTGCTCAGTCACCTGGGGATGACCGGTACCTGGCGTCTAGCCCCACCGGGTGATGAACGCTCACACGATCATTGTTACCTGCACTTGGCTGATGGACGCCGCTTGGCGTTTCGCGATCCCCGCCGTTTCGGCCTGCTCGATTTGGTGCAACCCGGCAGCGAAGCGAGCCACCCGCGGCTGAAGGATCTGGGGCCGGAACCGCTCGACGAAACGGGCTTCACCGTTGACCACCTGCTGGCGAGTTGTCGCGGACGCCGACAGGCGCTCAAACCGGTGATCATGGATCAGCAGGTGGTGGTCGGCGTGGGCAACATCTATGCCCAGGAGGCGCTGTTTCGCGCCGGCATCCGTCCGACCCGTGCCGCGGGTCGGATGAAACGTGCGGAGGCGATCGTGCTGGTTGGACACATCCGTACCGTACTAGCCGAGGCGATCGCCGCCGGCGGCTCGACCATCAGCGATTTCCGCCAAGCGGGCGGCGATGGCGGTTACTTCCAGCACCACTTCCAGGTCTACGATCGCGCGGGCCAACCCTGTGCGGTCTGCGGCACGTGCTTGACCGGTGCCGTGGTCGGTGGACGCGGCACCACCTGGTGCCGTCGCTGCCAACGCTGAAAGCCCGGCAGGATCCGCTGCGCGCAGCTTGACTTGGGTGACCTCCGCGCCATTCTCCCCGCCCTTCCAACGGAGCCGTTTATGCACCTGAAGATCCGCAATAGTTCGACCAAGCGCCGCAAGATGAACGGTTTCCGCCGTCGCATGAAGACCAAGGCCGGTCGTATCATTCTCAACCGCCAGCGCCGCCGTGCGAACGGCAAGGCCAAGCACAACCGCAGCCTCGCGAGCAAGGGCAAGGGTAAGAAGGTCGCGCCTAAGTAAGCAGAACCCAGCAAGTCGTGATCGGAGTGTCGCTGGGGCAATCCGCGTCGCTCCCCTCCGCTCAGCAACACACCCTCGCCATTCGGCGGGGGTGCGTCATGTCCTGGGGTCGGCGCTCGGTGTTCTCGGGATCGTACCAGTGCCTGGCGCTGCCGCTGGTGGCTTTGCCGCTGGTGGCGCTGCCGGTGGCCGGGATGGTCCATTGAAACGACAGGCCACACTGACGCCGTCACGCAGCCATCCTTCGACGCAATCGGCGGCCTTGGCGATCATGGCGGAGAGGTCCTCGCGCTCCGCTTCGGTGAATGCACCAAGCACGTGATCTACCTGATCGTTGGCCGGTCGTCCGATGCCCACGCGCAGGCGCGGATAGGTTTTGCCGAGGCGCGCCTCGATATCCTTCAAGCCGTTGTGCCCACCGGCCGAACCATCAGGCCGCAGACGCAGATGACCGAGCGGCAGATTGATGTCGTCGACCACCACCAGCATCTCGCTCGCGGCCAGTTTATGGAAGGCCAGGACCGCCTGCGCGCTTTCGCCGCTTAGATTGACGAAGGTCTGCGGCTTCACCAACAGCGCGCGACCGTTGCCCAGGGACTCAGAGACGTGCCAGTCGCAGACCAGGGCGCTCCAGCGTTTGCTCCAACCCGCCAAGCGATGCCGGCGGGCCAGTTCGTTGAGCACCAAGAATCCGCAGTTGTGCCGCGTACGCTCGTAGGCCGAGCCGGGATTGCCGATGCCAAGGACCACGCGCATGGCCGCATCGTGCGCAGAACCTTCGCCGGATAAAGCCGGCACCCGCCTGCCACAGGACGTTTGACCCTCTGCGATTCGCCTTGTCGCGGGGATTTTCCAGACGTAGACCGAAACCGACATCTGCCGGGAAATGGTCCCGACGGGTTCTCCATCCAGCTTTCTCCATCCAGCTTCAGGAGCCTGCCATGCGCCCGTTCACCATCCTTGCCCTGCTGTTCGTCGTGCTGGGTCAGGCTGTCGCCCTGGAGGTCGGTCAGAAGGCCCCCTCGCTGGCCAAGGTCACCTGGATGAAGGGCGCGGCGGTCGAGACCGGGACCGCCATCACGGTGGTGGAATTCTGGGCCACCTGGTGTGGCCCGTGCCGCACCAGCATCCCGCACCTGAGCGAACTGCAGAAGAAGTATCAGGACAAGGTCCGCATCGTCGGCATCAGCAACGAGGACGCCGACACCGTCAAACCGTTCATCGCCGAGATGGGCGCCAAGATGGATTACCATGTCGGCATCGCCGATGTGATGACGTACGGATCATACATGGAAGGGATCGATGGCATCCCGCACGCGTTCGTGGTCGATGCCGGCGGCATGGTGGTCTGGCGCGGCCATCCTTCGTCGATGGACGCCGTCCTCGCCCAGGTGGTCAGCGGCACCTTCGACGCGAAGAAGGCCGGCGCGATCGCCACGGCCGAAAGCGAACTCCAACGCCTGCTCCAAGGCCGTGCTCCTGACATCGCGCAGGCGCTCAAGAAGATCGACGAGCTCCTCGCGCTCGATGCGGTGAATACGCAGGCCATTTCCGTGCGTCTGGCGATCGGCAAATACGAGGAGGATCCGCAACTGATCCGCGAGACCCTCACTCGCCTGCCACTCAAGGAACTGCCGGCCGAATTTGCCAATAGCCTGGCGTTCGCGCGCGCGACCGATCCCGAACTGGCCAACCGCCACCTCGACGTGGCCATGACCCTGGTCAATCACGCGCTGACGCTCGAACCCGACCATCCAGGATTCTTCGACACCAAGGCGCGCCTGTTCGCCTGCCTGGGACTGATGGATCAGGCGATCGCGTGGCAGGAGCGGGCGATCGCCAAGAGCAAGACCGAACGCGCGGATCTGGCTACCACGCTAGCGTATTACCAGTCGGTCAAGAAACTGGCGGCGACGCTCGCCAACGACGGCAAAACGCCGGCCCCGGCACCCGCCACGGTCCCGTGATCTGCCCGCGTGTCAGCGCACCGCACGTGGCGACAACCCGGCGCTGACCCACGGCACGAAATCCACCGGCAGCGGTGCCTGGAGCTTCAGCCGTCCACCATCGGGATGCGGCACATCGAGCGTCCACGCATGCAGCGCATGCCGGCGGAGTGCTGGCTGCCCTTCCACCGGCACCAGCGGCCACGTGGCGCTGCGACCGTAAGTCGGATCGGCCAGCACCGCATGGCCAAGCGCCGCCAGATGGACGCGCACCTGGTGCGTACGCCCGGTCTTGGGTCTGGCTTCGACCACGCTGTAACCCGTACGTCGCTCAAGCACGACCACGCTGGTGTAGGCTTCCTTCGCGTCGGCGCTGCCGTCTGGCAGCACCGCACGTTTGCGGAAATCGCGTGGGTGCCGCCCCAGCCACCCGGCGTGCTCCATGAAATCCGCCCGCGGTTTGCCCGCGACCAACGCCAGGTAGCGCTTGTTCACCTCGCGCGCCTTGAAGGCGTCCTGCAGAAAGGTCAACGCCGCCGTGGTGCGTGCGACCAGGATCACGCCGCTCGTATCCTGATCGAGCCGATGGACGATGCCTGGGCGCCAAGCGCCATCACTGCCGTCGGGGTTTGGCAACACGCTGCCATAACGGCCGAGGACTGCGTTCACCAGTGTTCCACGCTGATGACCGATCGCCGGGTGCACCACCATGCGCGGTGGTTTGTCGATGGCGATCAGATGCCGGTCTTCGTGCAGAATGGTCAGCGGGATGTTTTCCGGCAGCGCCTCCATCGGCTCGATCTCGGGGACTTCCAAAGCCACCCGTTCACCGCCCTTGAGGAAATGACCTGCCTTGGACACCCCGGGCTCGACCACGCAACGACCGTCCTTGATCAAGCGGCTGATCAGGCTGCGGGTGCAACCGTCGAGCACGGATTCCAGCCACACGTCCAACCGTTGGCCGGCGGCCTGCGCAGGCACGGTGAGCTGATGCAGCATGAATCCTCCAGACGGCGGGGCGCGTGGTTATCGATCGCGCTGCGCTGTCGCAAGTCCGCACGTGCCCGCGACGGCGGCTCGCTGCTTGAGCCGATGGCAGGTGATGGCAGCGTCACGGTGGACGTGGAGGCGATGTGGCCCAGCAGGTGAAGGTGACCTCCATCGGGGTGGTGCAGGATTGGCCGGCGGGCTTCAGCGCCGCCTTGCCGCAGGACCACTGGCTGGTGGTGCATGCCTATCCACGCCAGGAAAAACAGGTCATCGCCGCGCTGCGCGCGCGCAATCTTCCCGGCCTCGCGTTCTTCGAGCGGCGCCTGCGGCATTACCCAGGCAAAGGCACGCAGGAGAGCCTGGTGCCGCTCATCGCCGGCTACCTCTTCGTCGCGGGTGGGCGCGCTGAATACCAGGCGATCTACGACACCCGCCGCGTCGTGCGCATCATCGATGTACCTAGACCGCAGGAACTCACCGCCGACCTGCGCCACCTCATCACCCTAGTCACCGCCAGCACCACTCCGCTGGTGGTACGACCCGAACTGGTGCCGGGCAAACGCATCGCCATTACCAGCGGCACCTTCGCCGGCTGCAACGGCGTGATCGCCCGACGCAGCCACGAATTTGAACTGGTGGTGAATCTGGAACTGCTGGGGACGTCGGTGTCGGTGACCCTGCCGGCGGAATACGCCGAGCTGGCAGCCACCGACTGAAACCTCCGCCTTAGAAGCTGTCTTGAAAGGCAAGGCGGACATGGAGGACCGGAGGACCGGAGGAAGACAGAGCTGCGGAACCTCGGATGTTCACCGACACTTCGTTTCTCGCCTCTCTCCGGTTCTCCGGTCCTCCATGTGAATTTCGGTCTTACAAGACAGCTTCTTACATCTGGGCAGCGGCCTTCTCGGACTTCCCCATTTCCTCGGACCCCTCGAATGGCTTGACCGATGGGTCGGCGTCATCCAGGTGCGCCCAGATCGTGACGATGGCGGTGATGATGGCGACCCCGGCCAAGGAATAGAACTGGTCCACCGGGCGCATCCACCCCAGAAAGAGTGCAATCGCCAAACCACTTCCGATGACCAGAATGAAGAAGTTGTGCACCAGACTCATCACGGTCGAGCCACGTCCTGGATTGCCCTGTGCCGCGGCAAACGCCATCAACTTCGCATCCAACACGTTGGTGGGCGCGGCGAACAGAGCGCCCAAGAACACCAACGAAAAAGCACCTGAGAGAAAGCCTTGGACCAGGATCTGGTACCCGGCAATCAGCGCGCCAAGGGCAACGTAGGCAACGACCACATGCACGTTGCGATCCATGCGGTAGGAAGCGAGGTTGCCGATAATAGCGCCAATAGCCGGGAAAATAACCAGAATGACCGCATGTTCCGGTTTCATGTTAAGGCGTTCGATCGCATCGATGAAGGCCGCCAGTACCGCGGCAGATGCGATGCCCCAGGCCAAGCCACCGCCCACGATCAGCGCCCAACGGTCGCGCACCATCACGGCAGTGCCCATCACCAGATCGCGCATGCCCACCGCGAACGGAATGGCTGGACCTTCCGGCGGATTAACTTTTAACCCAACCACGGTCGCCAGGACAGCGAACAGAAAGAGTGCCACATGGCGCGTTGTCGCGCTGTCGATCTTCTCATTGAGGAGTGTGCCCATGACCGTTCCGGCCAAAAGGCTGATGACCAGGGATGCGTTGATGACGCCCATCACCAGAGTGTTGGAACGACCGCTCGCAGCCGCGATGAGCGGCACCACTTTGCCGCGTGCGGCACAGGCCGTGCCATAGGCAAGCCCAACAAACAACGACGTCAGCCACGGATTGAACCACAGCGTCAACAAGGCACCGAGGCCGACGCCGGCGGACGATAAGACAAACAACCACGCCACTCGCCAGGCTCCGGCCAGCGGTGCGTTCACCAGATAGCCGATCAACACCCCCAGTGTGAGAACGGCGGCCAATCCCTGCGTAATGGCCTCTTTCAACGTCCCTTTGGCGATGGCGCTGTGCAGCACGTCATCCAACCACTTGAACGGCATGATCGGTGGATGAGCGGGATCAAATCCCAAGGCGATCTCACCAATCAGGACGAATTTAAGCCCGGCGAATCCCATCCCGGTGAGGATGGTGACGAGCACGGCCGGCCACAGCGGTGAGCGGCGCGAAACTTCAAGTGGAGGCAAGATCGACACGGGCGAGGTCCTGGGCGTGCGGGCCGGGGAGTATCCCAGCACTGCCCGCCTGTCCATCCCGTCCCACGTGCACCTGCTTCAGCGGGCGGTGTCTGAGTGGGCGCTCAGCCACGACGCTCAATGGTGACGATCGACACATCGTCGGTCGGCGGCGTCGCACCACGCCACCGTGTCAGGGCCTCGACCAGGTGTTCCTGGGCGACCGCCACCGGTTCGCCCGCCACCGTGGTCAAAAGTGAGGCCAAGCGCTCGAGTCCGAGGATCTCCCGCGTCTCGCTCATGGTCTCCACCACCCCATCGCTGATGAAGTGGATGCGATCGCCGGGAGCGATGGCGATGCTGGCCTCGGCGAACTGTGCGCTGTCGTTGGGGAAGAAACCGATCGGATTGCTCGATAGGTCGTACACCGTGGCAGGAATATCGCGATGGGTGACGATCGGGCCTGGATGTCCCGCCGAGGCCAGATGGATGGTGTGGCTCGGGATGTGGTAGTGGCCGTAGATGATGGTGAAATATTGCATCGCCGCATCGCTCATCGGAAACAGTTCGTTCAATTCACGCACCACCTCCAACGGCGCGGCTAGGCGGTAACCCGGCACCTGCTCGATCGCCCGTTTGGGCAAGGCCCCGGCAGCGATCAACGGCGACAGGAAGCGGCTGACCTGCACCGCCAGCAAGGCCGACGACACGCCGTGACCACTGACATCGAGGACGTAGAACCCGAGGTGGTGCTCGTCCAGGCGGTAGAGGTTGAGCGTATCGCCACCCAACTGGTCACACGGCCGGTAGAGCCAGGCAAACTCCAGGCCCGCGATGCGCGGCAGATGCACCGGCAACAACGCCTCCTGCACCCGCACCGCGGCCTGCAGATCCTGGCGCATCCGCTCGTTCACCGCCGACAATTCCTGATTGCGCTGCGACACCTCCTGCTGGAGCGAGACGATGCGCCGCGCAACATTCAGCCGCGCATCCAGATCATCACGGCTGACCGGTTTGATCAGCAGGTCGTCGGCACCGGCGGCCATGCCGGCGGTGACATCCTCACGATCGCTGCGCGAGGTCAGCATGATGAAATAGGTGTAGCCCAGACCGGGCAGCGAACGAATGCGCGTCAGCAGTTCGATGCCGTCGAGCCCAGGCATGTTCCAATCGCTGATCACCACCCGGCAATCGTGTTTGCGGTACAACTCCCAGGCGCTCAGCCCGTCCGTGGCGCTGATCGGATGGTGTCCGAGTTTCTCGACCAGGGCGATCAGGAGGCGTAGCGACAACGCATCATCATCGACCACCAGGATGTCCATGGGACCTCGATCACGCATAAGGCAGTGGCGACCCCTTCCTTGGCGATCGACGGCGTCCGTGCCGGCTCGGAGGGGATGTAGCGTGGCCGCACCATGGGGTAAAGGGATGGTTCGGCGGATATCCGTGCGGCGGCGGGCTGCATCAGGAACGCGACGCGCCGCCAACCGCCCCAGGCTCCGATTGACAGCGTACGGTCGGGGGCAGCATGCCCGTCCCGCCGTGGTCCCCGTCACCTGACGGGCCACGCAAACCTTGGTTTTCACCCCAATCATTCAACGGAGCGCATCATGTCCCTCGTCCAGAAGAAAGCCCCCAACTTCAAGGCCCAGGCGGTCCTCGCCGACGGCACCATCAAGGAAGTCCAGCTCACAGACTACAAGGGCAAGTGGGTCGCGTTGTTCTTCTACCCGCTCGACTTCACCTTCGTTTGCCCGACCGAAATCATCGCCTTCAGCGATCGCATCAAGGATTTCCACGCCCTCGGCGCGGAAGTCATTGGCGTCTCGGTCGACAGCCAGTTCACCCACCTCGCCTGGCGCAACACCCCGCGCAAAGACGGCGGTCTGGGCGACCTGGGCTACCCGCTGGTGGCCGACCTCAACAAGTCGATCGCCCGTGATTACGGCGTGCTGATCGAAGATGCTGGCATCGCGCTGCGCGGCCTGTTCCTGATCAACCCGGAAGGCGTCGTCAGCGCCGCGATCGTCCACGATCTGCCGGTCGGTCGTAACGTCGATGAGGCCCTGCGCGTCATCAAAGCCTTCCAGTACGTTGCCAAGCACGGCGAAGTGTGCCCAGCCAACTGGACCGAAGGCAAGGCCACCATGAAGGCCGACCCCAAGGGCTCGAAGACTTACTTCACCTCGGCCAACAAGTAAACCGTCCGGAGCTTTCGGGTCACGACGTGCGCACCCCGGCGGATTCCCGCCGGGGTGCTTTTGTTGGGTCGGTGCGAGGTGCGAGGTGCGAGGTGCCCTCGTACGGGGGATGCCGAAGGTCAATGGCCCAACCGACTGATCGGCCTGAACGGCGCGCGGGGAAACACCGCACCTCGCACCTCGCACTCGTCCCGTGTATCACAAAGAGCCCCCGCCGGACGCCCGGCGTGGCTGCCCTTCACGGCCCGCGGTCCATCGTGGCCCATGTCATACCGAGCGGACCCCAGCTATCCCTTAGCGCCGGTCCCTTCAAGGAGTTGCTATGCCTGCGAAGCCGATGAAACCCGAGCAGCCGATGGAAGACCTGTCGCAATCCCTGGCGGGCCTGGGCGAAAGCACCACCGCCGCGGAACTGGTGCGAACGAAGGGCCAGAGCAAGAAGCTCAAGGTCATCACCGAGAAGCAGCTGATGGATTGGGTGAATACGGTGATCACCCGCCACATGGCGGGCAAGGTCGACAGCATCAGCGACAAAGAAAAAGAGGAGATGCTGAAGAAGGTTCAGGAAGAGCTGGCCAAACGCATCAAGCGCGAGCAGGACACCCAGGGCGAGCGCGACCGTATGAAGGCCGACCTCGACAAGGCCATGGCCAAGGTCGCCGAGTCCCAGTCGAGCGCCGCCAGCGCCGAACAAGCCACTGAAGCGATCGACAGCCTCAAGAAAGCGCTCGCCG
This sequence comes from Planctomycetota bacterium, assembly GCA_013816485.1. GTDB lineage: Bacteria > Planctomycetota > UBA11346 > UBA11346 > UBA11346 > BOG-1363. The sequence goes on along the minus strand of JACDEI010000002.1, from coordinate 50,126 downwards.
AACGCGAGCAGATGATCGAAGAGTTGCAGCAGGACAAATACGAGATCGAAGACCAGCTCGCCAACAACCGCGCACTCGCCAGCACCACCCTCGCCGAGAAGGAGGAACTGGCCGACAAGCACAAGCAGGCGCTGAAGAACTACATGCTGCGTGCCAACACCCTGGTCGAGGGCGTGCTCGGTTTGGACAGCCAGCTCTACGGCGGACGCCATGTCGACGAGAATCCGGTTCCCGAAGACGCGCCGGATGAAGAACAATTTTATCACGACTACGATGTCGGCGCGAAGGTTATCGACACCCTGTCGAACGACTTGCAGCGTCTGCGCGGCATCGCCCAGAGCGCGCAGAAGCAGACCGAGCGTTTGGCCACCGATCCACGCATGAACCTGCTGGAAGGCGATCTCGCCCTGCTCGAACAGCTCAAGGGCGGCAGCCTTGCCGCCGTGGACGTCGCCGAACCGGTCGAAGGACTGGTCGAAGCGATGAACGGCGCGCGCAGCGAAGCACAACAGCTCGAACATACCGGCAAACAGGCGCTCGGCGTCGCCGCCGGCCGCGAGGATGCCATCTCCGCCGTTCCTTCGACCGAGAGCGGAGCTCCCGCCGAAGTCATCGCCGGCACCACCAGCGTGGCACGCGAACTCGCCGCGGTGTTGGCGCGTGGCCGTCAGCGTATGGTCGCGCTCAAGGAGATGGCCGACCAGGCCGACGAAGCGCGCAACACCGCCGAGGAGGAACTCGGCGAGGTGCGCAAAGCCTACATGCAGGTGCTCGGAACCATCGCCGAACGCGCGAAGGCCGACAAGCAACACGTGCCCACCGCGCTGGTGGACGAAGACGCGCCGCTTGCGGAAAGCACCGCCAAGGCAGATGAGATCATCAAGAACATCAAGGGTGGCGGCGACGTGAAGCCGATCATCAGCGAGCAACTCGTCCTGATGGATCGTCTGCTCGGTGACGAGGCTGGCGTGCGCATGGCCCCGCCAGCGAAGGATTCCACCGACGAAGCGCTGATCGCCCGTCTGCGCGAGGACAGCGCGGCACTCGCGCGTCTGATGAAGGAGAAATCGCAGGCCCTCACCGCCGCCCAGGGGCGTGAGAAGGCGGTGGCTGAAGAGGTCCGTGCGCTGGCAAAAACCCGCGCCGACATTTCTCCCGAACAACAAGGCGACGAGAAGTTCGACGCCAGCGTGGTGCAACTCAACCGCGCCCTCGATGACGCACAGGAACCGGCGCAGGTCGGCAATGCCACCCAGCAGGTCATCCAGCACCTGCGCGAGCAGTTGGCCAAGGCCCCCTCGCAGACCGATCTCAAGCGTCTCGATGAGGAACGCGGTCGTCTCGCCAGTCAGATCGGCCAAGCCCAGCAGAAGATCCGCTCGCTCGAGGATGACGTCGCCAAGGCCAAGGGTGAAGTCGCCGCCGTCCAAGCGCGTGGCGAAGCCCAACGCCGCGCCGAACGCGAGATGGCGCAGGAAGTGGTACGTGCCGCCAAGGGCGATGACCAACTCGCCGATTCGGTGACCGACCTCGCTCTCGCCAGCGATGCCGGCGACGATGACAATCTGGTACCGGCGCTGCGCGAAGCCGTGACCGGACTATCACGCCGCAAACAGGATCTCGACGAAGAGAACAAACGCCTGCGCGGCGAACTTGACGGTCTGCGCTCCAAGGCGCAGGAAGCCGAAACGCGTGGCGCCAATCTGCACGGCGAACAGCAGAAGCTCAGCAAGAGCCTCACCGAGGCCCAGCAGAACGTCCAGGAACTGGAACGCGATCTCAGCCGTGCGCGCACCGACCTCGACCTCATGCGCAACCAGGCGCAGGAAGCCAACAGCCGGCGCACCGTGCTCGAAGCGGAACGTGGCAAGGCCTTCTCGCAGCTCACCACCATGGAACAGCGTCTGCGCGATGCTGATGCCGATCTGGCCAAGACCCGCGGCGAACACGCAGCGTTGAGCGCCGCGGCGACGGCGCAGAGCGAAGCCGACCGTGCGGTCGCCACCGAACTGGTGAGCGCCGCCAAGGACGACCCTGAACTGGCCGAAACCATCGCGGACCTCGCCTTGTCGCTGGAAGACACCCCGTCCAGCAACCAGCCGGTCGATCCTGCGACCGTCAGCCGTCAAGTCGCCGCCGGCGTCGCCCAGCTCGCCCAGCGCCGTCAGGCATTGGCACAGCAGGCTGAACGACTGCAGCAGGATACCAACGCGCTCAAGTGGCAGCTCAAGGAAGCCAACGAACGCGCCGTCACCCTTGAAGGCGAACGCGACGAGATGGCTGCCAGCGGCAAGGAGGTCATCAACCTCCTGACGCAGCAGAAGGAGCGCACCGTCCAGGAACTGGAAGCGATCAAGCGCAGCTCCGGCGAAAACGAGGCGCTGCTTACACGTTTGCAGGGCCGCACGCTGTCCGCCGAGACCGCCAACCGCCAACTGGCCGAAGCACTCTCGACCCTCGCCTCAATGGAGAAGGACCAACACACCGGAGAAGTCGAAGACAAACGCGTCGACCTGGAACTGGCGCTGTCGCAACTGCCGGACGAAGGCGAGGACGCGGTCAGCATTCCCGAGAACCTCAGCCTGCAACTCGCCGAAAGCGGACGGAAGCTCGCCGAGGCCTTGCTCGCCCGCCGTGCGCAGATGACCACCAGCTTCAAGCGCGCGCAGGAGGACCAGGATTCGCTCAAGGGCCAGCTCGAAAAACTCCGCGGCGAGGTCGCCACCGCACAGAAGCACGTCGACGAACAACAAGCGTCGTTGCGCAGCAGCCAGGCCGAAGTCAAGGCTGTGCGCCACGAACTCACCATGCAGGGCAAGGACCTGTCAGCTAAGGTGCAGGAGCTCACCAACACCCGCGGCGAGGTCGCGAGCATCAAGGCCGAACTCGATGTCGCCGCCCAGCGCGTCGAGGAACAAGATCGCCGGCTGCAACAGACCAGCACCAAACTGGTCGAGGCCCAACGCGAACAGGAACGCCTGCTGCGCGAACTGGGCGAACAACATCAGCGTGGCGACGCCGCGGAGCACACCCAGACGCAGTTGGTCCAGGCCTTGCGCTCACTGACCAACCGTCAGGACGCCTCGCCCACCGTCGCCCGCGCACTGACCGATGCCGATCAGGCTGATCCGCTGAGTAAAGCCGGGCAGAAGCTCGACCTCGCCCGTGCGGCTGGCCCGGAGCAGCTCGCCAGTGCTGGCCAAGCCTACGTTCACGCGCTCAAGGACCGTCTCCAGACCTTGGCCGAACACATGGAACAGGCTCGTGGCGAACTGTCTGCGACCAAACGCAGCGAGGACGCCCTCAACAACGAACTTGCTGCCTTGCGCGCTGCGGTGGTCGATCGCGACCATCAGCTTCAGAACCTCGCTGACGGCATCGAGAAGGCTAAGGCCGAGCAGTCGGAACTGCTCAACCAAGTGATGGAACAACGCCGCAACCGCGACGATGCCATGGCCGAGCTCAAGCAACTGCGCGAGCAATTGCGTCTGGCCCAGGCCGAGGTGGCGGATTACCAGGCGCGCGATGGTGCCTCTTCCGGCCATATGAGCAGCGACATCGATCGCCTGCGCCAAGAGATTGAGAAGGAACGGGCGAACCGCGCCGAGATCGAAAGCCAGCTCAGCGAGGCCCTGGAACGTGCCCAGGCGGCCGACGCACGGCTCAAGGCCCAACGCGATGAGTTGACCAAGCGCTTGGCCGAACGCGATCAGGTGATCGACAAGAAGGATAGCGAACTCAAGGATCTCGCCGAACAGCGCGCCGACAGCAAGGGACTAGAAGCGCAGGTATCGGCACTGACCAAGGAGATCAGCCAAGCCAACGATCGCATCAAGGAACTGGAGACAGTCTTCGGTGCCCATGCCGGAGCCACCGCCAAGACCACCGACCTGGCGCGCGAGCTGAAGCACCTGCACGGCGAACGCGACAGCCTGCGCGAGAAGCTGCGGCAGATCGAAGCCGATCTGGCCGACGCCAACAGCATGACCGCCCAGCTCAAGTCCCAGCTCGACGAGAAGCGCAAGGATGTCGGCAACTCGAAGGAGAAGGTCCAGAAGGAGATGGTCGAACTGCGCGATGCCGCCGCGACCGTGCGCGACGACAACCGCAAGCTGAAGGAGGAGAATGCCGGCCTGAAGGCCCGCATCCGCCGCCTGACCGACAACAACGCCAGCGGCGGACCTTCGGGCGGCTTCAAGACCGTCTGACGTTTACCTGCCTTCGCTGGAAAAACTGAACGAGGCGGAGGAAATCCTCCGCCTCGTTTGTTTTTCTCAGGAGCGAGAGCGAAAGGGGTTAGGGATCAGGGATTAGGGTCGGTGCGCAGACGTTACCGACGCGTACGGCACCACCGGCCGCAAACAATCCACTACCCTAGCCCTAGCCCCGAATCCCTAGCCCCACGCTGATCGCCGTAATGGTTCAGAACTTGAGAATGTCGTCGGTCTTTTCCTTCAACGACGACTCGGCCTTGGTTTCGTACTGCTTGAGCAGTTCGCTGATCTTCTCGCTCGCCTTCTTGGTCGCGTCCTCGGGCAGGTTGTCGGCCTTGCCCTTGGTCTCGATCGCCTTGATCACATCGCGGCGCAGGTTGCGCATCGCTACTTTGCACTTCTCGGTCGCTTCCTTGGCTTCAGACGCCAATTGCTTGCGGCGCTCGCTGGACAGCGCCGGCACCTGCAGCCGGATGACCACACCATCGCTCTGCGGCATCATGCCGAGTTGAGCCTCGGTCAGACCTTTTTCGATGGCCTTGATCAGGCCCTTGTCCCACGGCTTGATCAGGATCTGCGCCGGTTCTGGAATCGACAGGCCAGCGCACTGGGCGATCGGCATACGGCTGCCATAGGCATCGACCTGGACGTGTTCGATCATCGCCACGCTCGCACGTCCGGTGCGGATGTGCTTGAAGTCATGGGCGAGTGAACCCAGCGCCTTGTCAAACTTGGCGCTGCAGTCCTTGATCTCAGTCTCAAAGCTCATCGGTGCTCCTGGCGTGGTGCCTGGGGTGTGGAAACGAAAGACGAGGAAGCGGGAAACGGAATCAACGTGGTTGGTCACCAACCAGCGTGCCTGGAGGATTCGGCCCCAGGGCGGCGGCGATCGCTCCCGCCACGGTCATGTCGAATACGCGGATGGTGATGCGATGGTCACGACAGATGGGAAAGGCCGTGGCATCCATCACCGCGTAACGACCTTCTACCGCTTGATCGAAGGTCAGGAAATCGAAGCGCTTGGCGTCGGTGACCTTCTTCGGATCCGCGGTGTAGATGCCGTCGACCTTGCTCCCTTTGAGCAACTCTGCTGCGCCGATCTCGGTTGCGCGCAGCGCCGCAGTGGTGTCGGTGGTAAAAAAAGGATGACCAGTGCCGCCACCAAAGACCACCACGGTACCAGCGGCGAGCCAAGCCATGACCTGTGCGCGATTGTACTGGTGACAGACATTGGGGATGTGATGGGGAGCGACCACTTCACACCGCCCCCCTTGCCGTTCGATGCCTTCCTTGAGCGCCAGGCTGTTGATCAGCGTCGCAAGCATGCCCATGTAGTCGCCGCGCGTGGGATCGCCGGCTCCTCGACCGCGCATCTCGGCACCACGCATGATGTTGCCGCCGCCGACCACCACCGCGACCGGGCCACGTGGCAGACCGCTGAGTAGTTCGCTGCACACCCGTTCCACGATGTGCCAGTCGAGGATGCCCTCGCGTGCCTGGAGCGCCTCGCCTGAGAGTTTGAGCAGACGCGGACGCAGGGTGGAGGCAGCCATGGGCGGAGATGGTAAATCCACCCGGCAGGGCGCAAGCCGGCCCCCTCCCCACACGCGGAAAAATTCTGCATCCAGTTGGAGGGCGCTTCGGTGATGAGGCGGGATGACGGCGCCACCAACGGAAACACCCAGGGCGATGCCCTGGGTGCCGTGAGTCCAACCTCGATGCCGATTCAGCGTTTGCTGAACTGGCAACCGCGGCGGGCCTTGCGCAGACCGTACTTCTTGCGCTCGACCATACGGCTGTCGCGGGTCATCAGACCGTGGCGACGGAGAGCGGCTTCAGTGGCCGGCTCGGCCTTGGCCAGAGCGCGCGAGATGCCGAGCATGCACGCACCGACCTGACCGGTCATGCCACCGCCGTCGACGTTGACGAACACGTCGAAACGCGCGGCAGTCTCGGTCACTTCCAAGGGCTTGCGCGCCATCTTCTGCAGACGGTCGACCGGGAAGTATTCCTCGATCTTGCGGTCGTTGATCAGCACCAAGCCATTGCCAGGAGCGATGCGAACGCGGGCGACACTGGTCTTACGACGACCGAGACCCCAGATGTATTCCTTGCCAGCCATTGAAACGTATCTCCAGAAGTTGATTAGACCGCCTGCCGGCGCACCCGGTTTCGCGGAGGGCAGGACTCTATGGCGACCGGGCTTCCGTCAAGTCCGGGGCTCCCGTATGCTCTGGGAATGCCGCCATGCCCTCAGGGGAAGACGCCAGAACCGTTCCAGCGGAAGGCCCACGCGTGGTTGCTGCCCCTGCCAGTGGCTCCGATGTGCCATCCCCCTGGAGCACACCAAGGCTGGGCGACCACCGGAAAGCCCGGCCGGTAACCGGGACGATAGCCGTAGTGCCCGCTGCTCCCGTAGAACCCGTTCTGGTAATACGACCCACCGTAGAACGACCCGCCGTAGGGGTTGTAGTAGGGTGAACGGTAGTAGTTGCTGACGTAGGTCTCCTGCATGGCAGCCGCGCTCTCAGCGGCGGCGATGCGCGCCTGGCGCCGGTTTTCCTCGCGCTCCTTACGGTGCGCCGCCAGCTCTTCGCGCTTCCGGGCTTCATCGGCGAGGGCGTCCTCCTGTGCGGCCCAGGTCACCCAGGCACCGCGGAAGAACACCTCGCCACGCGCGGTGGCGATCTCGTTTGCCCGCATCCATACGCCGTGGTGGCGCACCATGCCGAGGATCTTGCGTGCTTCCGCGTGATGGCGATCGAGTACCACCACCCGCGTCGCGAGATCCCTGGCGGTCGCCGATTCACCGCGCTCCTGCAATTTGCGCGTCAAGGTCCACCACTCCGCAGCGGTGGCATCAGGCTTTGCGCTCAGCGCATCGATCTGCTGCTGCACTTCGTTCATCGCGGTCTGGCGTGCAGAGACCCGATGCACCACCCGCTGGACCTTGGCCCTGGGAAAATGCTGGATCGCCACCAGCCCTGCAGTGCCGACCCTGATGTCGATGACGTCGGCGTCGGCGGCGGAGATGATCTCGCCTTCGATGACTCGACCATCGGTCAGGTACAACTCGTCACCGGGGAGCAAGTCCCAGGAACAGGCCGCCAGGAAAAACATTGGGATCAACCACGCACGTCGGACGCTGCTCATGGCACATCTCCCGGTCGAGGGTATTGCCGGCGCTGGCTTTAGGCCAAACACCAGGAACCAAATCCATCATCGTTGTGCTTGACGGTTGTAACAATCGCCCCTAGGGTAACCAGCTAATTATCCAAAATGCCCTCACCTACAGCCTACTTTCTTGGTATCGACGTCGCCCGCACCGGCTTGGGTTTAGTCGTACTTTCTGGTGACGGCCAACAAGTCGCGTCGTTGCACCGCGCCTATGGTGGCGGGACCGATCAATTGTTCGATCCCCAGGATTGGTGGCGGGCGGCCCGCACCGGCATCAAGGAGATCCTGCGTCGCGCTGAATTGAAAGCCGATCAGATCCGCTGCATCGGCGTCACCGGTGACAGCGACGGCATGGTGGCGCTGTCCAAGGATGGCAAGGTCCTGTGCACCAGCAGCCTGGGGACCGATCCACGAGCTGAATCGCAGATCGACCTGCTCAATCGCACGGTCGGTGCGCGTAATCTGCTGAATCTCGCAAGCGGTGTCGCGCATGGCGGCGCAACCGCGGTGAAGCTCCTGTGGTTGCGCGAGAATGAGAAACGCGTGTGGCATGATCTCGGGGTGGTGCTCAGCCCCAAGGATTTCCTGCGCTTCCGCCTGTGCGAAACCCTGGTCACCGACGCTTCCGACGCCGCTGCCACCTTGCTGTTCAATCCCAAGACCCGCGCGTGGTCGAAGCAACTGCTCAGCCTGCTCGACATCAATCCCGCGTGGTTGCCGACCATCAGCAGCGGACAACTGATCAGCGGTCGCGTCACCAGCACCGCCGCGCGAGAAGCCGGTTTGCAGTCGGGAACTCCCGTGATCACCGGTGGCGGTCACGCTTCATCCGCAGCCGTGGCGGCGGGCGTGCTTGCTCCGGGTGGCGTGATGGCTGAACTCGGTGGTGTTGGCGGCATCTTCGCACCAACCGGCGATGCCGTGCGCGACCCGAGCAACCGCCTCATCTCCACCTGCCACACGCTTGCTGGCACCTGGGCATTGGCGCAGTCCGATCTCGCCGGGCCAGAGCCGCTCGACTGGTTGCAGCAGCACGTGTTCGCCAGCGAAGTCATGCAGGCGAAACGCGCACAGCGTGATCCGTTGGAGCCGCTCGCCGAACTCGCTGCGGAAATCCCACCGGGATCCGAAGGACTGCTCCACCTCCAGTCCCGCGTGTCGCCCAAGATGGCCGGCTTTGTTGGATTGGGCCGGCAACACGGACGTGGCCACCTGGTGCGTGCTGTGCTCGAAAGCGGCGCGATGTCGCTACGCTCCGCCCTCGATGCCCTGAGTGACATGAAGCGCGAACCCGAACAGGTGCTGGTGGTCGGTTCCGGTGCCGGCAACACCCTGTGGTGCCAGATCCTCGCGGACGCGCTCGACCGGCAGATCTTCGCGGTGCCAGGCGCCGAATGCGCCGCGACGGGCGCGGCGATTCTCGCCAGTTCTTCGGTCGGTCTTTACAAGAACGTGCCAGAAGCGTGCTCGAAGATGGTCGGTCAGCGGATCGCCTATCAGCCGCGTAAAGCCGCCACCGAGGTCTATCAAGCCCTCGCTCCGGTGCTCGCCCGCATGCCACAAGCGGCAGCGGCGGCGTTCGACGACAAACTCAGCGCGGTGGAGGCCCGTTCATGAACCTCGCGCGTGGTCCCCTGGTCGTGGTGCATGCGGTGTTCGCCACCGTGGTGGTGATCAGCTTTTCGATGCATCTGCGCGAACGCGAAAGCGAAGTCGCCCTGGTCAAGCAGACCGCGCAGCAGGAGCGTCAGGAAACCGTGCGCCTGGAGCACGACATCGCACAGCAGGAAGCCGTGCTCGATGGTCTGCGCCGCAAGGATCCCTACGTTGTCGAGTTGGTCGCGCGCGAGCGCTTGAAGTACGCCACTCCGGGTGAGATCGCGCCGCCGCCGTTGCCTGCAATTGACAAGCTCAGGGCCACTGATACCAAGTGACCCCTCGCGCATGGCCGCGGAAGGAATGCTTGGGTCGGCTCTAAGTCCGTCAGCTCCAACCGTATACATGATCCTATCGGGGCGTAGCTCAGCTTGGCTAGAGCGTTGCGTTCGGGACGCAGAGGTCGCAGGTTCAAATCCTGTCGCCCCGACCATTTCCCTCATCTGACACCAGCCACCGCAACGCGGTGGCTGGTGATTGAAAACAAGCCACAGGCTTCGACTGTCGGTTCAGATCCGCCAGCGGATCATCGATGAACGCTTTCGCTTCCAGAACGCGATCTCATGCGGGTGTAGCTCAATGGTAGAGCGGTTGGTTCCCATCCAACATACGAGGGTTCGATTCCCTTCACCCGCTCCAGTCCCGTTACGGTGAGCAGGTTTCATTGGTCGGCATTCCGGGTCGTCGAAATCGCTCAACCGCGGTAGCAAACGAACTGCGATCCACCCTCAGTGCGCCAGCGGCGGAAGCTCTCCAGCACCTGTCCACGCGAGACTTTGAGCGACGCAGTCAGGTGTCCGTCCTCGACGCACATGCGCTGCGCGATGGCGTAGATGCCGCGGATGCGTTGATAAGGTACCGCCTGCGACGCGTTCACGGCATCAACAACCGCCAGCACCTCATCGCGACAGGTGCCGTCACGCACCTCCACGATCACCAGCAATTCCGGTTCGGCTCCGACTACCGCATGCAGGATTGCCGGATGGGCGAGCAGAGCGGCTTCGATCTCTGCCGCGCCGAGCTTCTCGCCGTTGGCGAGTTTGAGCTGATGGTCCGAGCGCCCACGTAGGCACAGACCGTCTTCGCTCCACGTTCCCAGATCACCGGTGTCGAGCACGCCGTCGCACAAGGTCGTGGTCGGCTGACGGAAATATCCAGCCATGACGTTGGGGCCACGCACCAGGATGTGTCCATCGCTGCGCCGCACGCCGACGCTGACGCCGGCGATCGGATGACCGACCACGCCGGAAGTCGCACGTCCAGGGCGCGTAAGCGTGCAGCTTGGACTGGTCTCGGTCAGCCCCCAACCTTCGCACACAGGAATCCCGGCGGCCGCGTACCACGTCCGCAGGTCGTCCGACAACGGCGCGCCCGCGGTGAACACCCAGCGCACCGTATCGCGATGGAACAGGCGTTCCTCCACCATCACGGCATGGATCTTGGGCACGCTGAGAAAAACGGTTGGCTTGACCGCACGAACGGTGGCGAGCAGGTGCTGGCGATCGCGGCCACCTCCCGGCACCACCGTCAGCTCAGCACCACGGCACAACGACCACAGGCGCTCCGCCAGACCGCCGAAGCTGTGATGCCATGGCAGGTAGGCCGCGAGCCGATCGCCCGGCCCGACCTCTGGCCATTGCAGCGCGAAGGCCGCTTGCTGGCTGGCGAGGTTGTCATGCGTCAACACCACGCCACGGGGCATGCCGGTGCTGCCGCTGGTGAACTGGATCAGGCAGGCATCGCTGCCCGTGACCGCACGCTCGCGGTGATCCACCGCATGCGTTGTCGCATGATGCCAGAGTTCGCTCGAGGTTTCCTGCCGCACTCCACCCGCAGCGCTGTGCGCCAGGGCCGGATCATCGACCAGCGTCACCTGCGGTTCCAGGCGTGCGAGCAAGGCGGCGATCCGCTGAGGACCGAAGCCGTGGAAGATCGGTGCGGCGATCGCTCCCAGACGCCAGCAGGCGAGTTCGGCGAGCAAGTGCGGCAGTCCATTGCCCACCAGGATCGCACACCGGCCGCCACGCGGCAGATCCTTGGCCCAGGCCGATGCCAGACGTGCGGACCATTCGTCGAGTTCACGCCAGGTCGCTGAACGCCCACCGTCGTTGATGACCGTCGCGGTGGGGAAACGATGCAGGCATTCCGCCATCAAGGACGGAACGGTGGTCGCGCGGGTGACGGGAAGCGCCGGTCCAGCGCGCCAGGCGATCACCGGCGCGGTGCCCGGTGCGACTGGGGCCGCGATATCGCTGGTGGAGGGCTCGGGCACGCTCATGTGGTCCTGGGTGCTACCATTCTCGTGGCAAAAGGCGATGGCGCACCGTGCTAGACAGCGACAGCGGGCAAGGACGGCTTGCGACCAGCGCTGGTGACACGACCCTGCGGCGATGCCGCGCATCGCTGGAACAGCACTACTGAGTGGGCATGGAGACCTGGAAAGCACCGTAACGGCACTCGATGGCGGCAACGGCGATCCCGCTCCACTGCTGGGCGATCCGCTGACCGCGGCACTGCATGTCGCGCGCGCAGCACTGAGCGGGGACTCACCTGACCAGGTGATCCTCGCCACCACCAAGGGCGATCTGCCGCGCTGGCGCGCTGACCTGCGGGCCTCCACCGGAACGGGCGCTGGCGGTCCCGCATGGTTGGCCTCCCACATCGCCGCGGCCTTCGCCTGTCCAGGCTTCGCCGTCAGCGCTGCATGCGCGAGTGGACCATTGGCGCTTGGCGTGGCGGCGCGAGGCATCCTCGCTAGACGCTGGCGCCGGGTGCTGGTGATCGGGGCCGATCGCATCGACGATTTCATCAGCGAGGGCTTCGCCGCCTTGCGCGCCATCGACCCCGCACGGTGTCGTCCCTTCGATGCCCACCGGGCCGGACTGCGCCTGGGCGAACTCGTCGCCGCGGTGGTGCTCGAAACCGCTGAAATCCGTGACGGCCTCTTCCTTCAGGGTTGGGCGGGCGGCATGGACGCTAATCACCTCACCGGGCCGACCCGCGATGGCAGCGGACTCGCACGCACGTTGCACGCTGCGCTGGCACGCGCCGCCGCAGCACAACCCGCCCTGGTGATCGCCCATGGCACCGGCACCCGCTACAATGACGACAGCGAAAGCCTTGCCTACCGCAGCGTCTGTCCCGCGACGCCGGTGACCGCGTTCAAGGGACTGCTCGGGCACAGCCTCGGCGCCTGCGGCATCGCCGAATTCGCGCTCGCGAGCGTGATCCGGCGGCGTGGTCGCACACCCGGCTGCGCCAATCTGCAACAAGCGGGATGTGCCGGCGCGATCACCGTGCTGCCTCCGGGTGTGCATACGCTCGCGGCTGGTCCGCTGCTGCTCGCCAACGCCGGCTTCGGCGGCCTCAACGGTGCCGTGGTGTTGGGTGACCTTCCCGCAAAGCCATCGTCGTCGACGACGACACCACGACGGGCAAGCTGGGTTCGGCTCGATGGCCGCGGCTGGCGGCGTGAACGTGCCGACGGCAGCGCGGAGAACGGTACGTGGAACGAGCCAGGTGAGGGCGACACGCTGCCACGGCTATCCGCCCGCTGCGTGCTCGGTCACGTCGATGCCACCTGGGGACGCATGGACCTGTCCTGCCGGGCGCTGGTCGCACTGGGACATCTGCTTGGCCCCCTGCCGAGCGCCAGCGCGATCGTGTTGGCGACCGCCAGTGGTTCGGCCGCCTCCGATCGCCTACACGATCAGGCGGTGGGCGTCGGCGCGGTCGATCCCCAGCGGTTCCCCTACACCCTGCCCACCACGCCCATCGGTGAAGCCAGTATCCGCCTGGGTGTGCGCGGCCCTGGGTTCAGTGTGCATGGTGCCGATCCCCAGGCGGTGCGGGAACTCGTCTACGACCTGTTGCGTGATGGGATCCCCGGCGTACTCGTCGCCTGGATCGAGGCCGACCGTCCGCCGCATACCGCACATGCCGAATGGTGGACCGGTTGAGCGTAGTGCCCCTGGTTGGTCATGGCTCGACCTCTGCCGCCCTTGCGCGCAACCGTCCTGCACTACCGTGGCCGCGATGAACGAGAGCCAGCAGCGTCTAGCCCAGCACCTCATCAGCGGTCTGAATCTTGAGGACATCACGCCAGCCGACATCGACCCGCAGGCTCCGCTGTTCGGCGAAGGCCTTGGCCTCGACAGCATCGATGCGCTCGAACTCGCGGTGATCGTCGAACGCCAATACGGCGTGCGCATTCCCAACATGGAGGTCGGCAAGCAGGCGTTCGCCAGCGTCGCCGCGCTCGATAGCTTCATCCGCGCGCAGCCGCCCACCGCCGCCAACGCCTCATGATCCACGACTCCTTGGCCAACGCCAAACGCTACACCGGTCTGCATCCGCGTTTCCCTGCCGCCTTCGCTTGGTGTCAGGAACCTGGGAACCTCGCCAAGCCGGATGGTCGTTACGCGCTCCAGGGCGATGCGCTGTTCGTCATCGTCGAAACAGGTCCGACCATCGCCTCGCAGCTTAAGCGTTTCGAATCGCACCGCCGCTACATCGACATCCAGATCAATCTCAAAGGCCCCGAGATCATGGAGTGGATGCCGCGCGCCGCGCTCACGTTGTTCGAGGATTTCAAACCCGACAACGACATCTGTTTCTTTGAGCAGCCGGTGTCGATCCCGACGCGGCTGGTCGTGCGCCCTCAGGAGTTCGCGATCTTCTGGCCCGAAGACGCACACAAGCCGTGTTGCAATCCCGGCGAGGCGTCGGTCTCGTACCGCAAACTGGTGTTCAAGATCGCCCTCTGATCGACGAGTGAACGATCGTTGCACGGTTTCATCGCTCGTTGGCAACCGCATCTTGTGGTAGCGGCTGCCCGGCCCCCATCGTTTGTGGCCCCGAGCCATCTCAGGGCACCATTCTGGGACTTCACTTACGCTCCCGCGTTGGCTAGAGTCGACATCCAACCCTCTGACCGGAGCACGACATGGATGTCAGCCTCATCAAGGCCATCAATGATTTCTATCAGTTCGACCTCGATGTCGGACAGGAAGAAATCCGCGAGCACCTGCGCCAGACCCTGCACCTGGACGAACGCAGCGCGACCCTGGCGATGGCCGAACTGATCGCCAACAACTACCTGACGGTCACGCCCAAGCGGGCGACCTGCGGCAGCCGACGGATGCAGGCCCTGGTCAGCCCAGGACCGAAGCTCGTCGCACACGCCGCCGAGGCGAGCTGACGAGGCTTGCGGGTCCCAGGGTCGTTCATACCTTCCCGCCCTCCGCGCCCGAGTAGCTCAGTGGTAGAGCAATGCTTTCGTAAAGCGGAGGTCGCAGGTTCGAGTCCTGTCTTGGGCACCATCTCACAGCCCCGTGAACGTCGGTTCACGGGGTTTTGTGTTGGTTACGCGACTTTGGCGCTGATGCCGAGGCGCTGATGCCGAGGCACTGATCCCCGTCGCGCTGATGCCATGACGGCCTACTTGGACGTCAGCCCAACGGTGTTGACTGCGATGATGCGGTACTGGTGCACCTTGCCCGCTTCTGCCATGTCGTCGGTGAACTGCATCCGCACCAGCGGTTGGCTCGGGGTGTCGCTGTATTGCAGATTCTGAAACAGCGGACGGCCGAAGGGATTTTTTCCCTGCTCAGGGACCTTGGCCAGCGGCTGACCATCGCGTTCGATGATGAATCCGGCCAAGCCACTTTCGAGATCGGCCTCCGCCTCCCAGGTCAGTTCGTTGCCGGCGACGCGCAAGTTCGTCGGCGCGGGTGGTGGCGTGAGGTCGACGATGGCGGTGTCGTTGACGTACTGCATCCAGGCTTTCGCCAGCGCCTGATTCGGCAACCACACCGAGGTGGCGCGATCGCCGGTGAAGGTCGCTGCCGAAACGGCTACGGTTCCATTGAGCGGAGCCAGCCAGACATCGTCAGTAGGCATCGGTCGCAATGGCTCGCCAATTTTTTCCGGAAGACGCGCAGACAGACACACGTCGAGCCAGGGGATTGCCAAGTATCGTTGATTACCGCACTCATGGCTCGTCAACGGATCAACCGACACGCTGACCAGCGCGCCTTTTGCCCGCATGGTGGTGAAATACGATTCGACTCCCAGCCACACACCGGCGAAGCGACCATCCTTGACCGTGACACCCTCCTTGGTGCCGAGATTGCACATGATCGGCACGGCCAACGCCGCATCCGGGATGGAATAGGGTTTCGGTTTGTTGTCCGCCGCCTGGAGCGCGGGCACACCCGAACGCAACCACGCAGCAACCACGCGTTCCGGATGGAGGAAGAGCATGCCGCCGGCCCAATGACCGCCACCGCTATGGCCCCACAGTGCCCACGGGACACTGGTGAGTTCGGAATGTTTGCTCTGCGCGGCCAAGTCGGCCAAGGCACGGCGAAACGCAGCATCCGAGCCGTTACGCGGATCGCACCACATCTGGCAATTGGCTTTGTCTGGTTGTTCGTAGGCCGGTGACAGCAACACGCAGTCGTGTTTTTTCGCCAGCGCCTGCCAGTGCAGATCGAACGCGCCGGTGAGCCCTGATTTGCACGAACCTTCACCACAGCCGTGCTGATGAACGATGACCCCTCGCAGCGTCGTGACGCCGGGCGGAATCCACGCGGTGAAATTCACCGCAAAGATCAGTTCGCCAGGGATGGTCGAAGCCACGTAGCGGACGCGGTGGTACGGCGGCTCCGCCGGCGGGAAAACCTCGTACGGCGACTGTTCGGCCAACGCGGCGGTGACAGCAATGATTAGAAGCAGGATGGAGTAGCGCATGGAATCACCTGATCAGATTACCCAGTGACACGACACTTGTTGAGGCGACTACTGAGATAAACCGAGCAGATATTGCGCTGATGCGCTTCACACCCCGACCTGGACCTCGCCATCGACCACGCGCACCGGATAGGTGGCAACCTTGTAGCCACCCGGACCACGCGCGACCTCGCCGGTCTTCAGATCAAAAGTCCAGCCGTGGCCGACACACATCACCGCGCCATCGACGATCGACCCCTGCGACAACGAAACGCCAGCGTGAGGGCAGATGTCCTTCATCGCGAAGAACGTTCCGCCGTGCAGGTAGACGCCAAGGCGACGTGCACCGATCTGGATCGGTCGGCCATCGCCTTCTTTCCACTCAGCGATCTTTCCTACCGGCGTCCAGCGCAGATCATCACTCATGGCTGCTCCGCGCGGATCAGGCCGAGGTGCCGCTGATCGATCTGGCCTGATGAATCTGCGCGCGTGTGCGTGCCGATGCTTGCTGTGCGGCGTTCGGCCGCTGCGGCGATCACCGTGCCGACGGTCAGCAGATTCTGCAATTCCCAGCCTTCACGGCTGCGGAACTCACCACGCGCCTGATGCCGCAGCCAGAACGTCAACGTGCGTTGCGCGACCGCCAGATCGGCGGCATTACGTTCGATGCCGACCTGACGCCACATCTGCGAACGCACGCTGCGCACCAGATCTTGGACATCGAGACCCTCGGTCGCCGGTTCCGGTTTCGGCACCGCGATACGTCGCCGACCGGCGGGACCTCCGGCTGTACCGGCGCGGAGTCCGACCCGTACACCCATGACCAGACCTTCGAGCAGGCTGTTGGAGGCGAGGCGGTTCGCGCCGTGCAATCCGGTCGCGGCCACCTCGCCGGCTGCCCACAAGCCGGGGAGCGAGGTCGTGCCGTTGATGTCGCTCCACACGCCGCCGCACTGGTAGTGCGCGCTCGGATGCACCGGGATCCAATCGCGGGCGATGTCGATGCCGAAGCGCGCGCACGCCTGGGTGATGGTGGGAAAACGTTCGGAGATGAACGCCGCACCCAGGTGGGTGGCATCAAGCCACACGTGCGGGAAGCCCGAGCGGCGGATCTCGCTAAGGATCGCGCGGGTCACCACGTCACGCGGCGCCAGTTCAGCATCGGGATGGACCGCCGGCATGAAGCGTTCACCGGCGCTGTTCTTGAGTACCGCCCCCTCACCACGCATGGCCTCGGTGATCAGCAGGCGTGCACCACCGGCGATGTAGAGCGTGGTGGGATGGAACTGCATGAACTCGACATCCGCCAGCAAGGCGCCGGCACGGTAGGCCATCGCCAGACCATCACCGGTGGCGACCGAAGGATTGGTGGTCTCGCGCCAGACCCAGCCGCAGCCACCGGTGGCGAGTACCACCGAGCCGGCGAGCGCAGCCACTAACTCTTCGCGCCGATGGTAGAGCACGCCGACCACCCGTCCGCCTTCGCACAGTAGGTCGATGACGAAGGCGTTCTCGACCACGGTGATGAGCGGATGCTGACGTACCGCCGCGGCCAAGCTGCGACCGACCTCCGCGCCGGTGGAATCGCCGTTGGCATGCAGGATCCGCCGCGCGCTATGGCCGCCCTCACGTGTCAGCGATGGCTGGCCGTCGCCGCCCAGATCGAAGACGCAGCCATGACGACGCAGGAAGCCGATCGAATCCTCCGCGTCGCCCAGGATGCTGCGCACCACCTGCTCATCGCAGAGGCCCGCACCGGCCTGGAGCGTGTCGCGCACGTGCAGTTCGACATCGTCGCTCGCTTCGCGTTCACCATCGGCCAGCACCGCCGCCACACCGCCTTGGGCATAGATGGTGTTGCTCTCGCCCAGATCGATCTTCACCAGCAGCAGGACCTCGCGGCCACTGTCAGCGGCGGCCAGCGCCGCGCTCAGTCCCGCCACACCACCGCCGACCACCAGCACGTCGGCCTCCAGATGCGGACGGCGGCGCAGATCGAAGCCGACAAGATGCGGCGGAGCCCACGGACCAGGAGCGATGACCGGCTGCATGCTGCGCATGGTGCGGCATCAACCGGCTATCGCCAGCCTCAGGGTTGGCTTGGCAGATGACCACCTGTCCACAGCATTCCGTCATGTCCATCGATCTCGCCCAGTGCTTCGCGCTTCCTGACCACCTCACCATCGCCAACGATGCCCACGGCTTGCCGCACATCACCGTACACAACCGCCACGCCACGGCGGAGGTCTACCTGCTCGGCGCCCAGGTGACGCGTTTCCAACCACACGCCGGGCCGCCGGTCCTGTGGTTGAGTGCGAAGAGTCTGTTCCAGAGCGGAAAACCCATCCGCGGTGGCGTACCGATCTGCTGGCCCTGGTTCGGACCACACGCGAGCGACAGTTCGCTGCCGGTGCACGGCTTCGTCCGCAGTCGCGACTGGACCCTGGAGGAAACCGCTGCGCTCAGCGATGGACGCACCCGTGTCGTGCTGAGCCTCAAGAGCGATGAGCACACGCTGCGCGTCTGGCCGCACGACTTCGTCCTGCGCTACACCATCACGGTCGGCGCGACACTTGACCTCGATCTACGCATCGACAATCCCGGAACCGCCCCCTTCACCTGTGCCGAGGCCCTACACACCTACCTGACGGTCGGCGATGTGCGCCAGATCGCCATCAGCGGATTGTCCGACACCACCTACGTCGATCGCATGCGTCAGAGCCAACGTCTGAGCGACTCCGGCGACGTGACCATCACCGCGGAGACCGATCGCGTCTATCTGGGCACCACCGCCACCTGCACGGTAAACGATCCGCTCCTGCAACGGCGGCTGGTGATCGCCAAGGAGAACTCCCTGGCCACGGTGGTGTGGAATCCGTGGATCGCCAAGGCCAAGGCGATGGCGGATTTCGGCGATGATGAATGGCCAGGCATGCTGTGCGTCGAAACGTTGAACGCGCTCGATCATGTGCTGACCATTCCGCCTGGCGGCAGCCACCACTTGGTGGCGCATATCGCGATCGCATCACTTCCTTGATCCGCTGGCGATGATCGCCGCCGCCACTGTATCGGCCGCATGCCAGACCATCCAATGCTCCCCGCCAGGGATGATCGTGCAGGTCGCCCCAGGGATCATCGCCCGTAGGCGTTCACCATGCCGTGGGTGAAAATGCCGATCGCGCGCGCCCCAGATCAGCGCGGTCGGACAGCGGACTTGGCGATAGAGTTCCGGCAGGCGAGGCAGACTCGCCTGGTATCCGACGCACAGCTTGATGATGAAGGCCCGCACCTCCGGACGTGAGAAACCGCGCCACAGGTCATCGCGCAGATCCACCGGCAAGGCACATCCCAGCGGCAGCGAGGTGCGCCACGCACGGTGGAAGACCCCATGCGGCAGATTGCGCAGCAGCCAGCGGTTCCAGCCATATCGCCGCAAGAGTGCGATCTCCCACGAGGTCCGCTCATCCGCCAGTACCAGCGAGTTCATCACCACCAATCGCCGTACGCGCTGCGGATTCTGCGCAGCTGCGACCAGTGCTGGCTGTCCGCCCATGTCCATGCCCACCACATCGGCAGTGGGGATGCGCCACTGATCAAGCAGGGCAACCAGACGCTCGGCCTGATGCTGCGGTGTCGCACCTCCCGACCACGCATCGCTGTCACCCATCCCGGGCCAATCGAAGACGATGACGTCCTGACGCCGCGCCAGCAGCGGCGCGACCCGGCTCCAGAGCTGGAGGTTGTCCGGATAACCATGCAGCAGCACATAGGGAACGCCGCCGCGGGATCCCAGGCGCGCGACCCGCACCGCATGTCCATCAGGCATTACCTCACGGGTAGTCGTCAGCATCGCTTCAGCATCGCTTCAGCATCACTTCAGCACCTCGTCCGCCGCGAGGATGCCGGACATGGCGCAGAAACTCAGCCACTGCCCAGGGTGGGTGGAACTGCCGGCCAGATGCAGGCCGTCGACGTAGGGACTGCGATGGGCCAAGCGCCCAGCGCGCATGAAGGCCGCGGTCATTACCGGGTTCATGCTGTCGCGATGCAGGTGGCAGGTCGCGCCCCATTCGCTGGGCGTGCGTACATGCAAGACCTGGGCATCGTCGACATGGGCACGCCACCACGGTTCCGCAATCAGCCGTTCAGCGAACGCCTGCTGGCCAACGGCGCCCATGGCCTGCGCTTCAGCATGACGCATGGGTGCGATCAGGCGCATGCCGACCACGTTCTCGTTCTCCGGAACAACGACCGATGGCTGCACCAGCAGACGACACAGGCCATGATCGTCGGGAAGCTGAAAACGCAGGTAGGGCGCTGACGACATTGCTGCACGTACGCGGCCGGTCAGGTAGATGCACACGCCTGGGGATTGCAGCGGCAGCGCGGCCAACCGGTGCTTGACCCTGGGAGTTATCGCCGGCACCAGATCACAATAGGTACCGACGCCATGCACGTCGCTTAGCACGCGCTCAGCGGCGATGAAACCGCCATCGGCAAGTTCGACGCCACTTACAGCGCCCTGAACGGTACGGATGGCGCTCACGCGGGTCGAAAAGCGGATCGATACTCCCAGGCGTTCGAGCGCACGCACCAACACCTCCACCACGGCACCGATGCCCCCCACCGGATACCACGCACCAGGTCCATGGATGAGCGCCGGCACGAAGGCCATGGGACTCGGTGCCAGATTCAACGTTTGCCCGGCCACATGCGTCCAGATGCCGAGCGCTTGGATGACCGGTCCCGGTAGCCGACTCGCGCGCAGCACCTCGCCCAGTGACCGCCGCAGGAAACGGATGTGCCGCCAGCCGCCGCAGGCGATGAGCGCACCGAGCCCTGGGCGCGACACGTGCAGCAACGGTTGCAGACGCGCATGGATGCGCGTCATCTCGGCGACAAACCGGTGGTAGGGTTTGGCGCTTCCCGGCCAACGACGTTCAAAGCCATCCGCCGTCCGCTCCACCTCACGATGGATCGCAACCACGCCCTCAGCGGAAGTAACTTCGTAGGGATGTTCGATCGGCCGCAGATCAACCAGGCTAGCCAGTTCCAACCCGAGCTGTTCGAACGCCCACGTCAGCCCAGGACGGTCGAGCAGGATGTAAGGCCCGGCATCGAAGGATCTGCCCGCGAACGACACCGGCGCGGCCAAGCCGCCGGGGACCGACCGGGCTTCCACCACCTGCACCGCAATCCCACCCCGGGCGAGGCGGATCGCCGCCGTCAGACCACCCATGCCCGCGCCGATGATCACCACCGGATGATTGCTCATGACGCGGCGATCATTGAGGGACGCAGGCCAAGGATCCGGCGCACGATTCTGCGGACGCTGCGCAGCACCAACCCGACCGGTCGCGTGGGCGGAAAACGTCCTTCGTCCATCGCCGGCACGAACACCGTTCCACGGCCACTGGCCAAAACGTAGAGCGGAAACGCCAGCAGGCAGAGGAATGCCGACCAGCCGGAGTGGCGTGGTCCACGCCAACCTGCCAGCAACGTATCGCAGCCATGGACCGCCACCTGCGGACGCGTGACGCCCAGCCACGTACAGGCCGTGCGCAAATGCAGCACCGTCTGTGGATCCGCGATGCCCAGGTGCCGTGCTGCCACCACATCCACCGCCAGGGCATCACCACCGACATACAAGCGTCCAGGATGGAGCGCACGGCGGGTGCCCATCATGCCGACCACGCCATCGGGTACGGCGCTGACGGCGTCGAGCAGCGCGAGATGGGGTGGGAACTCGACGATCTGCATAACCGTGGCGTTCTGCCGATGCGCCTGTCGTTCGGCGAACAGCAGATCGTCGTGCGACGCGCCAAGCCATTCCAGATTGCTGAGGGTCAGCATCGCATCATCGATCGGATGGCTGCGCAGCTTGCCAAAGCTGATGCGCAGATCCGCGTCCTTCCAGGTCCGCGCAATGCTGCCTTGCCCCATACCACGCCCATGTCGGTGCGGCACCTGGTCGGCGGCAATGTCCACCAGCCGGATCTCGTCGCCGGTGAGTCCGACATAGGCGGCGACCTCAGCGACGCTGCGCCCACGGAAGAAGTGGTCATAGACCGACGGACTTTCAAGTACGGCTACGTCGCCGACCCCCTGGGCGCGCAACCACCGGGCAAGCGCCAGCACCAAGCGCGGGTCGGTGATCGGCGAGGGATCGTCGCGATGATACGCGAACATGAACGACGGTTTGATCGCCACGCGCAGATCCGCCAATGATCGACCGCACTCCTGTACCCGACGACTCAGCAGTTCTGCGACTTGCGCCTGGGCGAGTGCGCGATGTAGCAGCACCACCGGATCCTGCACCGCAGCTGGATCCTCCAGCACCGTCACTGGTGTCAGGCTGCCGAGGGTCCCGACTTCTGCGCGCATCGCCCTGGGCAGGAATTCCCGGCTGATGGTGCCGATCGCTTCGACCAGGTGCTCCATCGTGACCCCGTCGGCCAGACGATCCTCGGCAGTGAAGGACTTGGCGAGCAGAGCGAACAGGCGCTCATGACGCTCCTCGTCCTCCTGCACCAGCCGCAGGTCATCGAGCATCGCCGGCGGAAATCCTCCGTGGGTGGCCAGCAGCGTGTTCAGACGCGCGAAACACAAGGCGGCGGTGCGCTCGGCATCGACGTTGAAGGCGCAAAAGTCGCGGAACGGTTGATACCGCAGGTGGCCGCGCACTGCTGGGGGCACCGCGCCGCTCAGGATACCCAGGCCGGTGATACCCGCGGCGAGCAGGCGGATGAACGGCGCACGCGACCACGGCAGGTGCTGCTGCACGGCACCTGCCCACCCGCCGATGCAGCCGATCAGTTGGTGCAGCGCCACCCGCAGCGTCACCAGGCGACGGCCGAGCCTGAGCAATGCACCGCGGACATAAACCGCATGCATCTCCTCATCCTGCCAGGTCCACAGCAACGCCTGACGCAACAGATCACGCACCTCATCGCTGATCGGCATCGCCTCCAGGCGGCCACGGATGGCGGTTTCGCGGTAGCCCGTGGTCACCACCTGTTCGCGTTCGACCGCCAACAGCAGCAGGCGCAAGATCTCGTCCTGCGGTCGGGTGGCATAACGCTCACGCCAAACAGCAAGGGTCGCGACCAGTTCGTCGTACACGCTACCCATGTGCTGGTCCTGGGCTGCCGCCGCCATGGCCGCAGGCACCGTGCATGGTGCGGGTGGGCCCCGGACGGCAACTGCATCCGGAGCGCTCGGATCAACCGGAGGCGCGCCGTGTACCGTGGGCGATCGCCTGCTCGGCGAATTGGCGGCCACGATCTTCGAAACCATTGAACATGTCGAACGAGGCACACGCCGGGCTCAGCAGCACGGTGCCGCCACGACCGAGCTGCGCGACCGCGCGGGTGACCGCATCAGAAAGCGTATCTGCACGATGCGCATTCACGCCCCAGCGACCGAGCGCCGTGCTGATCACTTTTGCCGTCTGACCAATCACGATGGCCTGTGCACCACGTGCGGCGACCGCGGACGCGAGCTGATCGTAATCAGCGCCCTTGTCGGAACCGCCGAGGATCACCACCAACGGGCCAGCGATGGCCGCCAGTCCAGCCATTGCCGCTTCAGGCGTGGTGGCGATCGAGTCATTGACGAAGCGCACACCGAGCGCGGCATGCACCAGCTCCAAGCGATGCGGCAGGCCACGAACGCCACGCAAACGCGCCGCCGCCTGCGCAGGCGACAAGCCAAGGTGCAAGGCCACGGTCAACGCCAGCCCGGCATTGTGCGCGTTGTGATCACCCAGCAGCGCAAGATCTCCGCGCGTAGCAAAACGCTCACCAGTCGGTCCAACAAACACACCATCGCGGTAACGCACCAGCGGCAGCAGTGTGATGTCAGCAGTGAGTCGCGGCTGGACCTCAGGCGCAGCCACGCAGACCTCACCCCACGACGCCATGCGCAGCTTGGTCGCGTGGTAGTGCGCCTCATCCGGATGCCAGTCGAGGTGATCACGCGCCAGGCTGGTCAACACCGTCGCGTCGAAACGCGGTGGATCCGCAGCCAGGTAGTGCAGTTGGAAGCTCGACAGTTCGCACACCACCGGCACCTCGGGTCCCAGGCGGGTGAACACCTCAAGCAACGGTTCGTTGCTGTTGCCGCCCACCGTCCAACCCAGCAGCGCACCGATGATGTGTACGGTGGTGCTCTTGCCCTTGGTGCCGGTCACCGCCACGCGTCGGCCTCGATGGCTGGCAAAGAACAGGCCTTCCGGCGGCACCACCGGCGGATGGTTGTCCGGCCACGCACGCGGCGGAATAGCCGGTGAGGCGACGATCAGATCGCTCGCCGCGAACACCGGATGGCTGGCATCGCCCAGGTGCCAAGCCCATCCGTGCGCCAACGCTTCCGCACCACCGGCTCCCAGCGCCGTGGCGGGTTTCTTCTCCAGCACCGACACCTGCGCACCACGGGCAGCGCAGAAACGTGCCGCGGCTAGACCACCACCATGATGACCGAAGCCCCAGATCAGCACCCGACGATCACGCAGGTCCATCTACTTGGCATCCGCACCAGGAGGTTGGGCGAACAGTTCGCTCATCAGCTTACCTTCGCTGGCGGGCAGTGTCAGCCCCAGCAGAGCCGCCGAGGTGACAGCGATATCGATCTGGCTGCGATGCACATCAGCGGTGACCCCGCGTTTGAAATCCGGACCGATGGCCAGCAGTTCGATCTTGCGGCAGCCGACGCAATCATCGCCGTGGCTGATGTAGCCATCCTTGTGTCCATCCAGATGACGGCCGTGATCGTTGGTGATGAAGAGTGTGGTGACATCCTTCATCTGCGGATCCGCCTGGATGTGCGCCCATACTTGGCCGGCGTAGTCATCGGTGGTCTTGATGTTGGCGAGGTACGCATCCCATTTCTTCGCATGGCCCGACGAATCCGGTTCACGGAAGTTGATCAGCAGGTAGCGTGGCCGGTGTTTGCTGAGGACGGCTTTCGTCCGTTCAAGGGTCACTTGGTCTTCGCGATAACCCGACCCGGCACCGTCCTTGCCGCAATCGGCGGAGCACAGGTGGCGGTGGTTCCACCCCGGCGCGGTGCTGTCGGTAAGAATCTGGAGCTTGTCCTTGCTGCTGACCACCCACACCTGCTGCGGATCGGCACCGGCGGCGATCAAACGCTGGGTGATGCTAGGATTGCGTGGCAGTTCCAGGCCGCTGTTGTTGATCTCCTGATAGAAACCGGTGGTGAGCGCGCTGTGGCCGGCGTTGGTGTAGGTCGGCCCGTTGTTGGCCATGTTGTTCAACAGCACGCCCTGTGGCGCGAGGACCTGGGCGCGCACCGGAATCAGATCACGTCCGGCTTTGCCCCAGGTCTCACTCCAGCGTGGGCCGTCGATCACCAAGACGACCACATGGCGGGTTTTCCAGGCCGTTGGCACAACGATGTCGGCAGCGGGCAGGGCGCCGGCGACGGCCAACAACAGGAGGAGCAGGAAACGCGGCATGGGCGCTCCGGGTCGTGGGTGGCTGCTCACGGGCGACTCACAGCCAACGCTGTCGTCTGAAGTACCACAGGGTGAGGCCCACCGACATGCACATCAGTGCCATCGCGAAGGGGAAACCCCACGGAGAATCGTTGTGCGGCCACAGCGTGTAATTCATGCCGTAGATGCTCGCGACTAGGGTCGGCGGCAGGAAGATCACTGCGGCGATAGAGAACAACTTGATGATGCGGTTCTGGTCAATGCTGATCAGACCGAGCGTGGCATCGAGCAGGAATTGGATCTTGCCGAAAGTATGACTGGCATGGTCCGACAGCGACTGGATATCGCGGCGCACCGCGTTCATCCGCGCACGGCCCTCAGCGCACAGCGCTTCGGCCGCGGCCTGTTCCGCGAAGATTACCATGCGACCTTTGTCGACCAGACTTTCACGCACCTTGCCAGCGATGTTGCCGCAGCGGCCGATCTTGATCAGCGAACGTTGCAAGTCGATCTCCCGCCCGACTTGGCGCAGTTTGAAAGTCTGCTGCGAGATGTTCTCCAACTCCAGGCTGACCAATTCCAGCAAGTCGGCGAGGCGCTCGACGGTGGTCTCCAACAGGGCGATGAACGTCAGATCGGCATTGTGCGCACCGCACTTCGCCGCGCGGCTGGCGAACACGCGGAAGGACCACGGCTCAGCGTAACGCAAGGTGACGAGCACCTTGGGGGTGAGGATGAACGTGACCGCGGTGGTCTCCGGCGAATCGGTCTCGGTCTTAATCAGCATCGTCGAAGTCATGTAGGCGGCATTGCCTTCACGGTACAGACGGCTCGACGCTTCGATCTCCTGCATTTCGGCACGGGTCGGCATCTCCAGGCAGAGATGCTTCTCGAGGAAGGATTCTTCTTCGCGTGTGATGTCGACCGCGTCGATCCAGACGGCGTCGGCCGGAACGTTGTCGACGCCAGCGTCGACCCGTTGCAGTCCCTTTTCCGTCGGCAACCAAGCGGTGATCATGCGGGGACTCGCAGCATAGGGCTTCGCGCGGTGATCCGCGCATGCTGCGCACCGACAACTGGAAGTGCAAGCGCAGGGTCGGGCCACCTCACCGCTTCGCGCCAGCCGGATGTCACTCCTGGGCCGGGACGACCACCAGGACGTTGCGCACCGGACCACGTTCCGCGACCGACCAGCCCGGACCATCAAGCACCGACGACAGACCGGTCGACGGTCCTCCGTCGAGGTTGAGCGCCCGTTCGATGCGCTCCATGCCGAAGGCCTGCGGATGGTCGTGCAGCACGGTGGCAAGCTGGTGCAGTGTCAGCGACCCGGTGGCCAGCAGCAGGACACGTCCATGGTCATCGAGTGCGAGCACCGAGCGGTTGGCCAGCGCCGGGCGTGGCCGGACCCCAACCAGCCCACCCGGATCGATGATGAACGGCCCGGCCTGGATCGCTGATTGGACGCCGCCCAGGTCGGCATCACGCGGCAGCAGCCGCAGGACGCCAGCCGCGTCGAGCGCAACGATGCCGGAGAGCACCCCCTCTGCCGCACGTGGCTGGAGCTCACGACCATCCACGAGCACCAGACCGGAAGGTTGGAACGACGGCTCGAAGTACCCGCCATTGATCGCCACCACCGCCGACGGCACCAGCGCCCGGGTTTGCGCCACCGTCCGCGCTCCCACCGGGAAGGTCGGTGACTGATCGAGCAGGCGGATGGCGTAGTTCCCTGGCACCAGGGTGATGGCGAGCAGCGCACGCACGCCGTTTTCGACCGGAAGTTCGAGGCGCCTGGCCGTGCCCATGCCAGCGGTGAGATCGGCCTGCGCGATCAGGCGCGGTTCGCCACCATTCAGCACGACGATGAACAGCAGCAGCGACAACCACCGCCGGATCACCAGAACCTCAGCGCCGCCACCAACGCGATGACCAAGGGGATGGCCCACGGTCCACGCCCTGCCAGCGCCACGCAACCCGCCAGCGTCACCCCGTGCAGCCACCAGCGACAGTCCGGCGACAACTGCGGCACGGCCACGATCACGCCGGTGACCAGGACCGCGAGCGCCGCCGCCAGCCAGCAACGACGGCCCTCTACCGCAGGCACATCCGCGAACGCCGCGATGGCCAACGCCGGCAGCGCCACCACCGGCAAAGCCAATCCCAGGGCCACCCGCAGACTCCAACGCGCCGCGCTCGAACCGCCGCGCCAGGGACGCCAGTACCACGCCGCCCAGGCACCCAGCAGCAATGCGCTGCCACTCTCCAGCCATCCGACGCGCACCAGCCCACCGGCGAGCGGTTCGGTGTAGGCCGCTGCCGGACCCCACGGCAGCAGGAACAACGCCTGCAGTCCCAGCGCCGCGAGCACGCTCATCATTCCCAGGAGCAGCGCGGCACGTGCCTGCGCTGCCGAGCGGGTACCGATGATGCGCAAGGCCAACGCGGTGATCAGGCACAGCAACACCGGCGTCAACGCCACCAGCAGACTGTGCTGATCGAGATGTCCTGGCGGTGTCAGCTGCGGAACCGGCATGGGCGGCATCCGACCGCTGGTGAGGGCCCGGCGCAAGCACCGCCGCCAGGGCTTGCGCCGACGCAT
Source organism: Planctomycetota bacterium (assembly GCA_013816485.1). GTDB lineage: Bacteria > Planctomycetota > UBA11346 > UBA11346 > UBA11346 > BOG-1363. The sequence continues at coordinate 22,291 of JACDEI010000002.1, read as the reverse complement.
GGCAGACCAAGGTCTCGCGCCATGATTGCACGCCTGTGGTGGCCGTGGTTGTCGTGGTGCATGGGCAACCGTTGGCTCATCGATGCCACGTTGCTGGTGGCGGTGGCGTTGGTGGCGAGCTTCAGCCACGAGCACCTGCTGCCGTGGTCGGCGTTCTCAACCGCGCAGAAGGTCGCGCTGGTCGGCTCCGCGCTGCTGGTGTGGTACGCCGGTGGTCGTCCAGGGGCCGGCATCGGCGCGCTACTGGCGTTGGCGCTCGGTGCACTGATCGCGTTGAGTCTGGGACCACAGACACCCGCCGGCATCGCCGTGCTGATCACCCTGGGAGCGGCGGTGCAGGTGCCGCAGCTGTTCGAACTGCGCACTGCCCGCCAGCGTGAGGATGCCCTGCGCGCGTCGGCGCGTGGACTCGGCATCCTGCTGCCCGGTCTGGCGCTGGGGTTGCCGGCCCTGCTGCTGACCGGCGGCTGGACGCTGGTGATCGGCGGCGCGGTGCTGGCATTCAGCGCGATGATCCTGCCGCTGACGTGGTGCCGGCTCGATCCGACTCCGGCAGCGGTCCTGCCGACCCCGCTGCCGCCGCGTCTGCCGCACCTGATGGTGGCGCAGCGCATGCAGGTGGCCGTGCTCGCCCTGGTCGCGCTCGGCACGGTGGATGTCGTCGTCAAGGTGTGGTCGGCAACGGTGCCGCTGTGGCAGCTCATCCTCCCCCTCGCCACCGTGGCGTTGTGGCATGCCATCACCGGACGGGTGCTGCTCGGCGTAGTGGTCACTCTGTCCGCCAGCGGCTGGTTGGGGTACGCCTTCCTGGGGCGCGAGCCGTGGAGCTTCGCCGCCGTGTTGATCGCGCTGGCACTGGCCCAGCCGCTGCCATTGGCGTTGTGGCACGCGCGCCAGCACCATCGCCGTTGGCCGGCGCTGCTGCTCATCACCATCGGCGTGTTCCCGGCGTTGGCGGTCGATGAACTGTTCGCCATCGGCGGTGCGGCGCTCGCTGGCTGTCTGGCGGTGGTGGTCTGTGCGCTGCGACCGCTGAAACCGACCGTGACCAGCGGCCTGGTCGATGCCGACACCGCGCTCACCCGCGCGCGCCGCGCCTGCCAACGGCTGTCGCCGTACTGGCGTCACTACGGCACCGCCAAGCTGCGCTACGATCCGGTCTACCGCCAACTCGCCGAACGCACGCTGCCGTGGGGCCGTGTGCTCGACGCTGGCTGCGGTCCGGGGCTGGTCGCCGCGCTCGCTGCCGCGCGTGGTGAACCGGCGTACTGCGGCATCGACCTCGACGAGACCAAGCTCGAAGCCGCGGCGGATCTGCTGGAGCAATCAGCACAACCGCTCGCTGGCGACTGGCGACTGATCCGCGCCAAGCTGCCCTTGCCGCAAACGCCAGCGACACGTTTCGACACCGTGATGCTGATCGACGTGCTGCATTACTGGCCCGAAGCTGAACAGGAGGTCCTGCTGCGCCAGTTGCACGCCACGCTCGATCGCGGCGGCCAGTTGTTCCTGCGCGATGGCATGGCGGATGCCCAGGGCGATACCGGTGCGGTCGGGCTGTCCGAGCGCTTCACCACTTTCTTCGGACTGAATCCCGGCGGCTCCGGCCTGCACTTCCTCAGTGAAGAAGCCATGCGCGCGCTGCTCGCACGCGCCGGCTTCCAGGTCGAAACCTGCGACGTGAGCGGAGGTGCCAACCGCCTGTGGCGCTGTACCCTGGCTCCGGTGGCGGACGCGGCGGTGACCAGCGACAACACCACCAGCAACAGCACCACCTGAGCCGCGCATTCGCCTCGTCCATCATTTCGGATGAGAATCTTGCATCCCGGATGAAGCCCGGATGACCTCCGCCGTAACCGCAGGGACCCCGCCATGAAAGCCATCGCCAAGACCGCCGTCGCCCCCGGACTGACGCTGGTCGACGTACCGATGCCCACGATCGGCATCAACGACGTGCTCATCCGCGTCGACCGCACCGGCATCTGCGGGACTGACCTGCACATCTACAACTGGGACGCGTGGGCGCAGAAGACCATCCCGGTGCCGCTGGTGGTCGGCCACGAGTTCGTCGGCCACGTGGTCGAGGTCGGCGCCAACGTCAACGATTTCCATCCCGGCGACCTGGTCAGCGGTGAAGGCCACTTGGTCTGCGGCCGCTGTCGCAACTGCCTCGCCGGCCGTCGCCACCTGTGCGCGCACACCACCGGCGTGGGCGTCAACCGCCAAGGCGCGTTCGCCGAGTACATCGCGCTGCCGATGAGCAACCTCTGGCACCACCAACCAGGCATCGACCTCGACGTCGCCTCGATCTTCGACCCGATCGGCAACGCCGTGCACACCGCATTGTCACACCGCGTGCTGGGCGAGGACGTGCTCATCACCGGCGCCGGCCCGATCGGCTGCATGGCTGCCGCGGTGGTGCGCCACGCTGGTGCCCGCCACGTGGTGGTGACCGACATCAACGACTACCGCCTGGGCTTGGCCAAGAAGATGGGCGCCACCGTCGCGCTCAACGTCCGCACCGGCTCCATCGCCGAGGTGCAGAAACAACTCGGCATGAAGGAAGGTTTCGACGTCGGCCTGGAGATCTCTGGCAGCCCGACCGCGCTGAAGGACTTGCTCGACAACCTCTGCCACGGCGCGCGCATCGCCATGCTCGGCATCCCCAGCCAGGAGGTCGCCATCGATTGGAGTAAGGTGGTGCTCAACATGCTCACCATCAAAGGCATCTACGGCCGCGAGATGTACGAGACCTGGTACCAGATGAGCGTGCTGATCGAGAGCGGCCTGGACTTCACGCCGATCATCACCCACCGTTTCCCTGCCAATGAGTACGAGAAGGGTTTCGCCGCGATGAACAGTGGCACGAGTGGCAAGGTCATTCTTGACTGGAAGGTATTCCGGTGAGCGGGGCAGAGTCCGGGGTCCGGGGAAGGTCTGGAGTCTGGAGTCTGGAGTCTGGAGTCTGGAGTCTGGAGTCCGGAGTCCGGGGTCCGGGGTCCTTTGGGCACCACGTCGGTTTCCTGATCTCAGCACCCTGATTCACTGACTGCACGACCCCGGACCCCGAACGAACTCCTGACTCGAAACCTTCCCAGGACCCTGCCATGTACGGACGTTTTCAAGCCCACGTCGCTCACCAACTCGCCGAAGCCGCCGCCAATGGTACCGATCGCAAGGAGCGCCTGATCAGCACGCCGCAGGGTGCGCATGTGGCGGTCGGCGGGAAGCCGATGCTCAATCTGTGCGCCAACAACTACTTGGGATTGGCATCGCATCCGCAGATAATTGCATCGGCCCATGCCGCGCTTGATCGCTGGGGCTACGGCATGGCCAGCGTGCGTTTCATCTGCGGCACGCAGGAACTGCACCGACAACTTGAGGAACGCCTCAGCGCATTTCTGGGCACGCAGCAGACCATCCTGTATCCGTCGTGTTTCGATGCGAACGGTGGCGTGTTCGAAACCCTGCTGGGCGCCGAAGACGCGGTGATCTCGGATGAACTCAACCATGCGTCGATCATCGACGGCATCCGCTTATGCAAAGCCAAGCGCCTGCGTTACCGCAACAACGACCTCGCTGATCTGGAGACGCGTCTGAAGGAATCCGTCGACGCGCGCTTCCGCCTGATCGTCACTGATGGCGTGTTCTCGATGGATGGCTCGCTGGCCAAGCTCGACGGCATCTGCGATCTGGCGGACAAATACGATGCCTTGGTGATGGTCGATGATTCGCACGCGGTCGGCGTGGTCGGCGCCAACGGTCGCGGCACGCCGGAACGTTTCGGCGTCACCGAGCGCGTCGACCTCATCACCGGCACGTTGGGCAAAGCGCTCGGTGGTGCGAGCGGCGGATACGCCAGTGGCCGCAGCGAGATCGTCAGTCTGCTGCGCCAGCGTTCGCGTCCGTACCTATTCTCCAACACCGTGGCCCCCTGCATCGCTGGCGCGGCGTTGACGGCAATCGACCTCGCCGAACATGGCCAGCAGTTGCGTGCCACCCTCAATGCCAATGCCGCCTTGTTCCGCACCGGCCTGACCGACGCCGGTTTCACGTTGTTGCCGGGTGAACACCCAATCGTGCCGGTGATGCTCGGTGACGCCGTATTAGCGGTGAAATTCGCCGAAGCGCTGCGCGAACACGGCGTCTACGTCATCGGCTTCAGCCATCCGGTCGTCCCGCTCGGCAAGGCGCGCATCCGCTGCCAGTTATCAGCCGCGCATACCGCGGAGGACCTACGCGAAGCGATCACCGCATTCGCCGCGGTGAAACGGCAACTCGGAGCGTGAGATGTTTTTTCGTGGCACGGGCGTCTCGCCCGTGGTTCGACGCCAATACACCACGATGACCAACCACGGGCGAGACGCCCGTGCCACGGACAGCCAACCCACACGCTGGATTATTCCACTGCGCCCAACCGTTCGGCCATGGCATTCCCCGCGAGCCACCCCGACGTCCACGCATTCTGAAAATTGAATCCACCAGTGATCGCGTCGACATCCAAACATTCGCCGGCGATGAACAGGCCAGGAGCTTTGCGGCTCTCCATCGTGCGCCACGTAACTTCATCCCGCGCGACGCCGCCAGCGGTGACGAATTCGTCTTTGAAGGTGCTCTTGCCGGTCATCGCCACGGTGCAGGCATTCAGTTGGCCGGCGAGGGCATCCATCTGCTCCTTGGTCAACTGCGCCCAGCCAACACCGTCGACGACACCCGCGCGCAGCAGCAACGCATCCCACAAGCGCCGGGGAATGGCGGCCGGTGGAGAGTTCTTCGGCAGTTTCGCACCGTGGTTCTTGCGCATGCCGGCACACCAGTCGGCAGCCGATGCGCCAGCCAACCAATCGACGCGCACCCGACAGCGGTAATTCACCGTCGCCAAAAGACGCGCGCCCCACGCTGATGCCCGCAGGGCGGCCGGACCGCTGAAGCCCCAATGTGTACACAGCAGCGGTCCGGTGGTGGTGAGTTCCTCTGCCAGATCGAGCAACATCAGGTGCACGGGATCGACGCTGAGGCCCGACAACTCGCGGATCCACGGTTCGGGAATGGTGAAGGTGAAGAGCGACGGCACTGCCTGCACCACCGTATGTCCGAGTGCCTCGGCCAAGCGATGCCCGCTTTTCCCTGACCCGCTGGCGAGCAGTACGGTGTCGGCGGTGATGCTGTCGGTCGCAGTGTCGATCTGCCAACGCCCATCGACCTGGGTCAAAGCCTTCACCACTGTCTGCGTGCGTACCTCGACACCCGCCGCCTCCGCCGCCGAAGTCAGGCAGTCGATAATGGTCTGCGAACGGTCGGTGGTCGGGAACATCCGCCCGTCCTCCTCGACCTTTAGTTCGACGCCACGCCCCTCGAACCAGGCGATCACCTGCCGCGGCCCGAAGCGCGAAAACGGCCCGAGCAGTTCCCGCGTGCCACGCGGGTAATTGCCCACCAGCGTCTTCGGTTCCAGGCAGTCATGAGTGACGTTGCAGCGCCCGCCGCCAGAGATGCGCACCTTGGCCAACACCTCGCCGGTGGCTTCCAGGATGATCACCGAATGCCCAGGATTCGCCTCCGCACAGGTGATGGCGGCGAAGAAGCCGGCGGCGCCGCCGCCGATGATGACTGCTGTGGGCATCGCAGAAGCGTGAGTCACAATCTCCGAGTCTCAACCAACAACGATTTGAAGGCTCTTTATCAAGTTTTGCATCAAGCGTTGCCGGTACCCATGGATGCCCTAAATACCCACTGTCATTTAGGAGCCTAAGAATGTCAGTCGATGAAAACTTCACCAAAAAAACAGCTCTCAATCGCTCTTTCAAATGGATCTCTGGTATTCTTGGTTCGCTTTTTGCCGCTCTCCTAATCACATACGCATCGACAAAGCTCATCGACCACATGAATGCATCTACCGAACTGGAGACGCTCTCTACCTTCGAGCCGGCTGCCGTTCTCAAGGGGAACCTCGACCTCGTTTCAAAAATTAAAATCGGCGGGAAGGAGTACGGCGCAGACTCAATCTACTGTTTGACCATCTATATCGCCAATAGAACTAGCAAGAACATCGAGTCGCTTTCCGCAAAGATCAAGGTTCGAGAAAAAGACATGGGCGGAAATCCTATTAATATCATTCACAAAGTAATCCTCTATCCTGACTCGTTCGATGGCTCTTGGATCTCGTGGGGCGACGACGTGAAATCGCCAGACCCAGAGTTAAGCCTAAAGGTGCTCAACTCATCCTGGGAGACCAAGGATTGGCTAAGCGTCAGAATTTTCGTTGAAGGTTCCTCACGACCTGGGATTCAGATCCTCAGCCCCAATCCCGGAGTTACGTTTGTGCCTTACGACACGACAAAAACACACTGGGTCTTCTTTGGGCTTGATGCGGTCATCATAACACTTGTCATTCTTGTGGTGTTCTTCTTGGTAATGCTGCTGGCTGCCAAGTTAGGTTCTTACCAAGAGAAGAGGCGTGAAGCGGTATTCTTGCGCGTTGTACTTCGGTCTCTCAGTCATTATCAAAACCAGAATAAAGAACTAACTCCAGTCGTGTTGGCAGCTGCTTGTCTCTTTGCCAAAATGCAGTCCACATATCGGTTCCGTCTTTCTAAGGAGCACGATATGATTATGAAACATGAGGTCGCTAATGCATACCTTCAGAAACAAGGGTATGTGGGAGATAACGAAACATCTTCAAAACATGAATCCGCCCTCTCTGAAGATCGGCAATGAACAAGAATTGCTGACTCGTCAACGCCCACTGAATCCTGAAAACGGACTCTCACAACCGCGGCTTCTCCGGCTTCACCGGCGCATTCATTCCCTCAACGCCCTTCGCCTTGACCTTGCGCTTGAACACCTTGTCGCCGCAGGTCGCGTAGATGGTGTCCATCTCCGCACCGCCGAAGGTCAGGTTGGAGCATTTGCCGTTGGGCGTCGGGATGATGCCGTTCACGCGGCCGGCCTGGTCGCAGAACTGGATGCCCATGCGGGTGGCGACGTAGAGGCGGCCGGCGGTGTCGACGCGCATGCCGTCGCCCCAGGCATCCTCGGCGGTGTCGGGCACGTGCAGGTGGTAGTACTTCTGCTTCTGCGCCAGCGAACCATCCGGCTGGATCTGGTAGCTGAAGACCCAGTGAGTTTTGGAATCGACGATGTAGAGCAGGCTCTGATCAGGTGAGGCGACCACGCCGTTGCAGAACTTGAGGCCCTGGTCGTCCACGACCTTCGCTTCACCCGTCGCGCTGATGTACCACACCTTGCCGGCCGCGACGCCGTCCCAGCCGGGTTCGGTCGCGTACATCGCACCGTTCTTTAGCACCACCAGGTCGTTGCCGCGGAAGCCAGCGTGGAACACTGTCTTTTTGGCGTTTTCATCGAGCGCCCAGATCTCCTTGGCGTCCATCGCCAGCAGGAACGCGCGGCCATCGGGACCGAAGCGCAGGCCGTTGCCCTTCTGGGTGTCCTTCAGCCATTCCACCGGCTTGCCGTCGGCGCCAACTTTCCAGATGGTCGAGTTGGGAATGTCGGTGAAGAACACCTCGCCCTTGGCGTTGACCGCGGGGCCTTCGGTGAACTTGTAGCCGTCACCGACGAGCTGCCAGTTTTCGCCTGGGATGAGGACGTCCTTCATCTGCGGCGAACCAAGGCCGGCCTTCACTGGTTCGGGCCAACCCTTCCACAGCCACTTCATCGCCTCGGGGAAAACCTCGGTGCCCTGCTTGCCGTCGTGGCCGCCTTCGCCCCAGATGTGTTCGACCTCATAGCCGGCGAACTTCAGCGAGCGTTCCATCGCTTGGTTGGCCATCCACCAGTCGCCAGCGTAGATGTTGAGGTCGTTGGATCCGTCTTGCAGGTACACGCGTAGCGGCTTGGGTTCGTATTTGCGGATCAGCGTCGGGTATTCGTTCGCGCCGCGCAAGCCGACATAGGTGCCGATGGTGCTGAACACCCGGCTAAACGCGTCCGGCCGTTCCCACGCGGCGGTGAAAGCACACACCGCGCCGCTGCTAGAGCCACCGATGGCGCGGTCGTTGCCGTTCTCCGAGAGTTTGAGGTTCTGTTCCTTGGCGATGTGCGGCAGCAGTTCATCGAGCAGGAAAGTGGCGTAGGCCGGACCCATGCCATCGTATTCGTAGCTGCGATTGTAGCGGTCGAGCGCTTGGTCGTTCAACGCCTTCACCCGGCCATGCATGACGCCGATGGCGATGGTGACGGGCATCTCTTTCGCCGCGATCAGACGATCGAAGACCTCGGGCGCCTTCCACTGCATGCCGTCCTGATTGACGTACACACACGCTGGCGTCGAGCCGTCGTACTGCTTCGGCACATAGACCCAGTACTCGCGCGTCGTGCCTGGAAAAACTTTGCTGTTGGCGAATTCGTACTTGGTCACCGTGCCCTTGGGAATGTCCTCAGCGAACGACACGCCGAACGAACAACCGGCAATGAGGGCGAGGGACAGCAGACGGTGGGACATGGTGGGCTCCGTGGGAGTGCGGACGCTAGGTGATGACAACGGTGATGCGGTGGCAGAGGTACGAGCGGTGCCGGTGGGCGTGTGAACCTGGATCACGCGTCCCGCAGGGACGCCATGGAAATAGCCCGGCACTTCAGTGCCGGGAATCGCGGCGAGATATCAGATCAGTCCCGCAGGGACGGCTGAAACATCGGAAATTTCAGCCGTCCCTCCGGGACTACGCTGCTATCAACACGTGTTCCCGGCACTGAAGTGCCGGGCTATTTCCATGCCTCCCCTCCGGGGCGGCCACCTCTGCGCGGAGTATTTCAGCGGATACAGCGATCCGTCTCATGGCAGGTGGATGGAGCGATCCAGCCGCCCCCTCTGTCTGGATCCACACAATCACTGCGCTGCTAGTCTTCCACCCATGAGCCCCACGCCGATTCCCAGTCGTCTCATCAGCGCCGGCAGCGGACCCGTGCGTTTGACGCTGCGCCTGACCGATGACGCGGACGCCGCCGCGCGCCACATCGCCACGTTGGTGGCGCACACCATCCGCACCTGCGCGGGCCAGAAGCGCCGCTGTGTGCTTGGCCTGCCGACCGGCAAGACGCCGCTGCCGATCTACAAACTCCTGGTCGAGTGGCATCGCGCTGGCCAGCTCTCGTTCAAACACGTCACCACCTTCAATCTCGATGAGTACCACGGCCTGCCGCGTTCATCGCCGCAGAGCTATTGGACGTTCATGCATCAGGCGTTGTTCGACCATGTCGACATCGAACCCGGAGCGATCAACCTGCCACGGGGTGATCTGCCTGATGCGGAGGTCGCGGAACACGCCGCGGCCTATGAGCGCGCCATCGCGGAAGCCGGCGGTCTCGATCTGGTGATCCTCGGCATCGGTGGCAACGGCCACATCGCGTTCAATGAACCCGGCGCGCCGGCCAGCAGTCGCACACGACTGGTACGACTCGCACCACATACGCGTCGCGCCGCTGCTCCCGACTTCGGTGGTGAGAAAAACGTCCCCACCGGCGGCGTGACCATGGGCATCGGTACCATCCTGGCGGCCAAACGGGTCGTGCTGCTCGCCACCGGCGCGGCGAAATCCGCCGCCATTGCCGCTGCGGTGGAAGCGCCGGTCGACACCACCTGTCCGGCGAGCTACTTGCAGACACACCACGACGCGGAGGTAGTGTGCGATCCCGGTGCTGCCGCACGTCTGGTCGCCGTACGCAAGCCGTGGCTGGTCGGCCCGGTGGCGTGGGACGCCGGACGCAGCATCGCTGCCGCGATTGATGTGGCGGAGACGGTAAAGAAACCGCTGCTCAGTCTCGCCGCTGAGGATTACCAGGCACGCGCGCTCGGTGAACTGCTCGACCGCAAAGGTCCGGCGGACCAGCTCAACCTCGACACCTTCCGCGCGCTGCAGGGTCGCATCACCGGCTGGCCGGGTGGCAAACCCGTGGATCGCCGTCGCCCAGGTGACATCCCGCAGCCCGATGACGGCATCTTCCCCAAGACCGTGGTGGTGTTCAGTCCACATCCGGACGACGACGTCATCGGCATGGGCGGCACCATCGCGCGCCTAGTCGAACACGGGCACCAGGTCCACATCGTCTACCAGACCGCCGGCCACCGCGCGGTGCATGATGACGATCTGCGAAGGCATATGGCCTTCGTCGACGGTGCGGCAGACCTCACTGGCGCGGCACGTCCCTCACCAATGCCGGAGCACAAGGCGGCATTGAAAGCGTTGGTCCGTCGCACCGAAGCCACCGCAGGCGCTGCGATCGTCGGCGTGCCGAAGGAGCACCTGCACTTCCTCGACAGTCCGCTGTATGGCCGCGGCAGTGTCGGCGAGGACGATGTCGCGCTGCACGTCGCGCTGCTGAACAAGCTGCGTCCACATCAGGTCTATTCCGCCGGCGATCTCGCAGATCCCAACGGCACGCATCGCCGTTGCCTGTTGGCGCTGCGTTCGGCGCTGCGTTCCTGCGCTACAGCCGACTGGTGGGCGACGTGCTCGTGCTGGCTCTACCGTGGTGCGTGGGACGAGTATGAACTCGACCAGATCGATCGCTTAGTGCCGATGTCGCCGAGCGACGTGCTGCGCAAACGTCAGGCGGTGCTCAAACACCAGTCGCAACGCGATGGTGCGATGTTCATGGGCGAGGACGCGCGCGAGTTCTGGCAACGGGCGGAGGAGAAGAACACCGGCCTTGCCGCGCGACTCGATCGTCTGGGTCTGGCGCAGTACGCAGCGCTCGAAGCGTTCGTGCGTTGGCAACCGTTGGAAGACGCATGGCTGGCGTGAGAAGGGTCCGGGGTCCGGGGTCCGGGGTCCGGGGTCTTCAATGTACTGATCTTGCGGTGGGACGGTGAGTGGCATCACCACCGCGGTGATCCTCGCCCGTGGTTTGGGCACGCGCATGCGCGCGGCTTCCGCCGGATCGTCATTGGACGCGCAGGTTGCCACGGTCGCTGACACCGGGGTGAAGGCGCTCATCCCCTTCGGGCGTCCGTTCCTCGATCACGTGTTGCACGATCTGGCTGAGGCCGGCGTGCGTGAGGTGGTGTTGGTCATTGGTCCGGAGCATCAGGATCTGCGCGCCTATTATACCGCGCTACCAACGACGCGTGTACGCATCTCGTTCGCCATCCAGGCCCAGCCGCGTGGCACCGCTGACGCGGTGGCGGCGGCAAAAGATGCCGTCGATGGGAAACCGTTTTTGGTGATCAACAGCGACAACCTCTACCCTGCTGCTGCACTCACACCGCTCGCCGCGCTCGGTGGTCCTGGGCTGGTGGGCTTCCGCCGCTCCGGCCTGCTCACCGGCAACATTCCCGCCGAGCGCGTAGCGAAGTTCGCCGCCATCAGCGCCGATGCGTCAGGAAACCTCGCGCGCATCATCGAAAAACCGACACCGGAGCAGCTCGCCCCCCTCGGCGCGGATCCGATGCTGAGCATGAACTGCTGGGCCTTCGATCAGCGCATCTTCGCTGCGTGCGCGGCGATCGCGCCGAGTCCGCGCGGCGAACTCGAACTGCCGGATGCGGTGGTGAGGTCGATGTCGGACGGCGCGCGTTACCGCATTGTCGAACGCTTTGAGCCGGTGCTGGATCTGTCCAGTCGCGATGACATCGCCGCGGTGCGTACGGCGCTGGCTGATCACGACGTCCGGCTCTGAACTCTTGCTCCCCGGGAGCGCCGGCTTCCAGCCGGCATGGGGCAATCGGTTTTCATGACGCACGTGGGTCAACGATTGTCGAACGGAGATGGGAAAGCCAGATTGCCCCTGGCCGGCTGGAAGCCGGCGCTCCCAGGGAGCAAGAATCTACGCGCGCACTCGGCTTGGTGGCGTGCCGTGCATGCGTTTCCACGCGCGCGCGAAGGTATCTGCGCTGGGGAAACCACAGCGATCGGCGACTGCGGCGACACTTAGACCATTGTTCAACAATCCTTCCGCCAACCACAACCGTGCGGTGGCGATGGCATCTTTCGGCGGCACGCCATAGCCCTCAGTGAAGATGCGGTAGGCCTGTGCTCGTGACAGGCCACTGGCGCGGATCAGATCCTCGACCGACACGCCACGGTGCAGGTTCGACCACAACCGCGCGATCATGCGTTGCAGCGCGGGATTGGCGAACGGCAGGTCGTCCACCGATTCGCTAAGGATTTGTTTGATCAGTTCGCTGAAGCCGGTGATGCGTCCCTTGTCATCCGGCGCGGCGAGAGCGGCCTCCATCAGGCGACGGCTCGGCTGGCTCGGCAGGCGACCACGCCATTCGCGGTCGGAATCTCCCATCAACACATCGCTGCACGCCGGCAGAAAACCCTGGCCGAACCACACGCTGCCACGCCGGAGCAGTTCGTGGCGATGCCACACCCCTGGGCCGATGATCACCGCCTGGCCCGGCTGCAGATCGATGGTCTTGCCGGGCGCGATGATGCGCACCACACCGTCGAGGCACACTACCGAGGTCGGCGTAACGTGCAGATGCCCGTCACCCGTCAGGGGCGGCGATGGGCCGTCCTTCCAGACGGTGACCTGGGACAGCTTCCCAGGAAGGTCATCGATGAGTCGCCACCAGCGTCGAAAGGTCGGGTCCATGGCTACCTGCAATATGTCTCGTACGCGCCGGAAGGAAGTTCGTTGAGTGGTCAGGCTAGGCGCGCAGCGGGTACACCTCGTCCGTACTGTCTTCCGCATGCTGACCGCATCACTCGTCCGTCGCCCTGAATCCCGCGCGGTGCGCCCATGAGCGCAGTCGCCACCGACGTGTCCGTCGTACGGGGACTCGGTCTCGGCGCGGAAGCGACCGAGCGCACCGCCACCCTGCTGACCCAGGCGCGACAATCCCTCGGAGTCGAGCCGACCTGGGGTTGGTGGGTGCCCGGCCGCATTGAGGTGCTCGGAAAACACACCGATTACGCCGGCGGTCAGGTGCTCAACTGCGCTACCGATGTCGGACTGGTGGTCGTCGCACGACCCCGCCGCGATGCGCTGGTGAGTGTGCGCAGCAATGGTCTGACGGTTGAGCTGCCATTGGCGGTGACCGCTATCGGACAGGGCGGGATGTCGACCTATATCGCTGCGGTGGCACGTCGCTTGGCGCGGCACTTCCCAGGGATCAGTACCGGTGTGGACATCGGTATCGCCGCAAATCTGCCGGCGGCGTCCGGCATGAGCTCATCGTCGGCGCTGGTGATCGCCGTGCATCTCGCACTCGCTGAGGCAAATCGTCTGCGCGAACATTCGGAATACCGCGCCGGCTTCACTGGTGAAGAGGACCTCGTCCCCTACCTCGGCTGTCATGAAAACGGCGCCGGTTACCGCCAGTTTGCCGGTGAGGCCGGCGTCGGTACCAGCGGCGGCTCACAGGACCACGCAGCGATCCTGCTGTCGCGTGCTGGGCAGTTGAACCAATGGTCGTTCTCCCCCTTCCATCGTCTGGGCACCGTCGCGTGGCCGGATGACTTGATAATGACGGTCGCCGTGAGCGGCGTGCTGGCAGAGAAAACCGCTGCCACTCGCGCGCACTTCAATCGCGTTGCCGATCGTGTGCGCGCCGCCGCCGCCGCATGGAATGCCGCGACCGGACGCAGCGATGCGTCGATCGGTGCGGCGGTCCTTGCCTGTGGTGGGCCAACCGTGTTGGCGGCGATTAGCGATCCGGATCTGCGTCTGCGGGCGGAACAAACCATCATCGAGACCACCGAGATCGTCCCAGGGGCCGTAGCCGCACTCGCCGCCGGCGATGCCGCACGTTTCGGCGCACTGACCGCACGTTCGCAGGCGATGGCAGTTACCCACCTGCAGAACCAGGTGCCGGAGACCATCGCCTTGGTGTCCGGCGCACAGGTGCATGGCGCGGTCGCCGCGTCGAGTTTCGGTGCTGGCTTTGGTGGCGCGGTGTGGGCGGCGTTCAAACGTGGCGACGACGGCTCAACGGCATGGTTGGCCGACTACCGCCGGCGTTTCACCCAGCACGCCGACGCGGCGACGTTGCACCACATCACGCCTGGGCCGGGTGCCACGGTGTTGGGGCTCGTATGACTACGACCTCGTCATCGCCGGAGCACCCCATGAGTTCCACGCCTGCTGCCATCGCGCGCTACCGCACCTTGCTGCTGATCATCTCCGGCATGGGCGGGGCGCTCTACGGGTATGACCTGGGCATCATCGGTGCGGCACTGCTGTACCTCGACAAGAGCATCGCGCTGAGCGATCAGCAAACTTCCTTGATCGTCGCTGCGGTGCTGGCTGGTGGCACCATTTCGTGCCTGCTCGCGGGAATCCTCGCCGATCTCTTTGGCCGGCGCACCATCGCCCTCGTCAGTGCCATACTCTTCCTCATCAGTGTTGCGTTGATCTGTTTTTCCAACGGCTTCTGGCTCCTCATCAGCGGTCGCCTGCTGCAGGGTCTGTCCGCCGGCATGATCGTGTTGGTCATCCCGCTGTATTTGGCTGAATGTCTGCCTGCGGCGGTGCGTGGTCGTGGCACGGCGATCTTCCAACTCGCATTGACTATCGGCATCATGGTGGCGATGGCGGTGGGAGCCGGCTTTGCGGCGATGGTGGAAAACGACTCACAACTTGGCGATCCGATCGCCATACATACCGTCCAAGATGTCGCTTGGCGTATGATGTTCGCCACCGCCGCGATCCCAGGACTACTGTTCCTGTTCGGTTGTCTGTTCATCGCCGAGTCGCCGCGCTGGCTGCAACGGCGGGGCCGCTCGGATGCCGCGCTCGCAGCGCTCAGTCGTTCGCTGCCAGCGCATGAAGCCGGAGCTGAGTTGGCGGCCATCGCTCAGGGCGCGCCCAGGGCGGGCGCTTCCGAAGGATCGCTCTTCCAACGGCGTTTCATCATCCCGTTCATCCTCGCTTGTTCGATCCTCGCACTCAACCAGGCGACCGGCATCAACTCGCTGCTGCAGTACGTGGTGATCATCATGTCGCAGGCCGGCCTCGGTGAGGCCGATGCCGCCAATGCCGGATTGGGCATCACCGTCGTCAACGTGCTGTTCACCATCGTCGCCTTGTTCCTGGTCGACCGCAAAGGCCGCACCTTTCTGCTCAAAGTCGGCACCAGCGGCATCATCGTCGCGCTGCTGCTGTGCGCCTTCGTCTTCAACCGCTTCGAATCCCAGATGAACGACATCACCACCGAGATGCAGGCACAGGTCACTACCACCGGCCTCAGCCGTCCGGTGGCGGACGTGGACGATGTGCCGATGCGTCTGACGGTGGTCTACGATGCCGGCGAGGGTGCCAAGCTGGTGAGCGTCAGCTCGCAGGCCAAGGATCCGGTGCTGAACCTCGCTCCGGCGAAAGACAAAACGCTCACCATCGTGCGTGCTCGCCTCGGCCCGCAGCCTGATCCGTCGACCGGCTGGCTGGCGATGGGCTGCTTCATGCTCTACATCGCGTCGTTCGCCGTTGGCCCTGGCGTGTGCGTGTGGCTGGCGATGTCGGAGCTGATGCCCAACCGTATCCGCGCCGTGGGTATGGGTGTCGCGCTGCTGCTCAATCAGGGTGTGGCCACGTGCATTGCGGCAGTGTTCCTGCCCACCGTCGGAGCGTATGGCTACGCGGCAATGTTCCTCGCCTGGGGTGGAGCCACCGTCGTGTACTTCCTCATCGCGGCGTTTGTCCTGCCGGAAACCAAAGGCCGCACGCTCGAAGACATCGAACGTGGATTCGACAAACGAAAATAGACAGGCCCGACTGTTCGTTGCTCTGCTTTCGTGAACCCTCCGCCCAGGAGCTCTGACATGCGACCGACACGCCGCGATCTGCTGAAGAACACCACTCTTGCCGGGCTTGGCGCGTCGTTGGCCGCTATGACCGGGTGCACACCGGCACGATCAGCGGATGCCGCGGCGACGACGGCCATCAAGACCGCTGGCGGTATCACGCTGCCAGCCGGTCTAGGCGTCACCCGGCCACGTCCGGCAGGACAGAAGCCGGTGCATGACCTCACCACCAAACCGGTGGAAAAAGTCCGCATCGCCCTGATCGGCTGCGGCAACCGTGGGCCAGGGCTGATGCGTGACTGCTTCGGCATCCCCTTCGCCGAGATCACCGCGGTCTGTGATGTACGCACCGATCGGGCCGAGGCGATGGCGGAACGCATCGTCAAGGCGGGGCGCCCGAAGCCGGCGGTTATCAGCGGCACCGAGAAGAGCTGGGAGTCATTGTGTGAACGCGATGACGTCGACGTGGTCTATGTCGCGACACCGTGGAACTGGCATGCGCCGATGGCGATCCGCGCGATGGAACGCGGCAAACATGCCTTCGTCGAGGTCGCCGCGGTAGTGACGATGGAGGACTGCTGGCGCATTGTCGACACCAGTGAACGCACGCAGCGCCACTGCGTCATGCTGGAAAATTGCTGCTATGGCGAAAACGAACTGTTCGTGCTGAGCCTCGCGCGCCAGGGCGTGCTCGGTGAGCTGACCCATGCGGAATGCGCCTACATCCACGATCTGCGCGAACAGCTTTACGGACGCCAGGGCGACGACGGTTGGCGGCGCGAGTTCCACAAGCAGTACGACGGCAACCTCTACCCGACCCACGGTCTGGGCCCGGTGGCGCAGTACCTGGGCATCAACCGTGGCGACCAGTTCGCTTTCGTGGTGTCGATGAGTTCGCCAGAGAAGGGTCTGTCCGCGTGGCGCGACAAGACCGGCGGTCCGCACGCCAACGATAAGTACGTCTGCGGCGACATGAACACTGCGCTGATAAAAACCGCGCTCGGCCGCACCATTATGCTCCAGCACGACGTGATCAGTCCGCGTCCGTACAGCCGCATCAATGCGCTCTCGGGAACCGGCGGCACTTTCTTCGATTATCCAGCGCGCCTGGCACTGAATGATCCCACGGCGCACGGCCTCGAGGCCAAGAACAGTCACGGCTGGTTGAACGACAAGGACCTCGCGACCATGCGCGAGAAGTTCACCCACCCGCTATGGAAGAAGCTCCAGGACCAAGCCAAGAATGCCGGCCACGGCGGCATGGACTTCGTGATGAACTGGCGGCACCTCGACTGCATCAGACAAGGCATCACCCCGGACAGCGTGGTCTACGACGCGGCGTCCTGGAGCAGCATCATCGAACTGAGTTCGTGGTCAGTGGAAAACGGCAGCATGCCGATCACCGTGCCGGACTTCACGCGGGGGATCTGGAAGACGATGCCGCCGCTGGGCGTGGTGTCGTGACCACTGGTGCCAATCCGTGATCAAAAGATCATGAATGCAGGAAAGCGATTTTACCGCCGAGGGCGCCGAGCACGCCGAGAAATCCCGAGCGGTCCGTCTCGGCGTGCTCGGCCCTGTACCCTGCGCACTTCACACCTGCCCCGACAACAACTTGCGGATGCGCCCCAACAGTTTGGGCGCGGCGAACGGTTTCTCGATGAAAGCCGCTGTGCCGTCGGCGACGCCGTGGGTCAGCACCAGATCGTCGGTGTAACCCGACATGAACAGCACGCGGATCGCCGGACGTTTACGTTTCACCTGCTCAGCGACCTCACGGCCACCCAGGCCGGGCATCACCACATCGGTCAGCAGCAGCTCGATCGGCTTGGGATAGTGTTCACTGATCTCAATCGCCTCCTGACCATTCGATACCGCGAGCACGGTATAGCCGCTGGCTTCGAGGGTGTCCCTGGCCAGACCACGCACCCCCTCGTCGTCCTCGACCAGCAGGATGGTCTCACTGCCGCGGATCGCCAACTGTGCGGTGCTGTCACGATGACGGAACGGTTCCGGTGCCTTGTCCGCGCGCGGCAACAGGACATCGAAGCGTGAACCCTTGGTCGGCACGCTGTCGACGAAGATGAAACCGCCGCTTTGACGCACCACGCCGAACACCACGGCAAGACCAAGGCCTGTGCCCTTGCCTTCCGGTTTGGTGGTGAAGAACGGTTCGAAGATGCGTTTCTTGACATTGTCCTCCATGCCTTCGCCGGTGTCACTGACGGTCATCATCACGTAATCGCCGGGCGGCACCTCGGCGTAGGCCCGCACCATGTCGGCGTCGAGGTGACGATTACGCGTAGTGATGGTCAGCGATCCACCGGTCGGCATCGCATCGCGGGCGTTCACTACGAGGTTCATCACCACCTGTTCAAGCTGACCGGCGTCGGCCAGCACCTGCCAGGATGCCTGTTCCATATCGGTCTTGAGCGTGATGTGTTCCCCGATCAGGCGACGGAGCATCGGCTCAAGGTCGGTGATCACATCACCCACCACCAGGAGTTGGGCTTGCAGCACCTGCTTGCGACTGAAGGCCAGCAGTTGATAGGTCAGTGCAGCCGCGCGTCTGGCCGCCTTCTTGATCTGCTGCACATAACCAGAGGCCTGATCGGTCGACGGAATCCGCGTCTCCAACAGTTCGCCATATCCCATGATAGCCGTCAGCAGGTTATTGAAGTCGTGGGCGATGCCGCCCGCGAGCCGTCCGACGGCCTCCATCTTTTGCGACTGGCGCAACTGCTCTTCCAGCGAGGAACGCTCGCTGATGTCCATCACCATGGTGATGACGCCGGTCAGCTCACCGGTGGCGGTGAACAACGGTGTCGGATGCCATTCGCAATGGACCTCCGAACCATCGGCCTTGCGGTTGTTCATTTCCGCCACCAGCCCCATGTCACCCTTTTCGATGCGCTCGAAGTAGGACGACACCTCGGGCATGCCCTCTTCGAAGTTGAGCAGATCCGGTCCGTGGCCGTTCATGCCGTCCGCCGCGAAGCCGAAGATCTGTTCTGCCGCCGGGTTGGCGTAGGAGATCCGCCGTTCACGCGTCCACAGGATGCAGCCGATCGGCATGCGTTCGAACATGGTCTCGCGTTCGCTCTGGAAACGCCGGCGTTCCTCCAGATCCCGACGGCGCTCGGTGATGTCGATGGAGGTGACGACGGCAGCGATGATGCGGCCACCCGAACGCAGCGGGCCCAAGGAACTGAGGAACCAGATGGTTTCGCCCGTGGGCGTGCGGACCTGCAATTCCACTTCGCCCGAACTCCCCCCCGTGAACACTCGTTCAAGCGCCACCAAGTAGGGCCCAAGGGTTTCACTCTGGATGTAGTCACGCACATTGGTGCCGAGCACCTGGTTGATCTCGATCCCAGGATACGTGCGGTTGACATAGAGGATGGTGCCAGTGCGGTCGACCATCGAGATGGTATTGGGATTGTGCTCCGCCAGCGAACGCAGGCGTTCCTCGGAATCGCGCATTGCACGTTCGTGGTGCAATCGGTCGGTGATGTCACTGTAGGTCACCACCGCTCCCAGGGGTGTTCCGCCGCCGAGTGACAGCAGCGGATCGGCATTGACCGACAACCAGCGGGTGGTCCCGTCGGGACGATGGACACCCATGGTGGTGTGATGCTGTGGTTTTCCGCTGCGCTGCGCGATCACATTGGGGAACTCATCCACCGTGAACGGGGAACCGTCCTCATGCACCATCGACCACCTGGGATCGGCATTGTCGCGGGTGACCAACTGGTCGAGCGAAAGCCCCAGGATCTCAGCGGCACTGCGGTTGGCGTCGATGATGCGTCCGTCGGGCCGGTGCACCACCACGCCCTCGTGCATGGCGGTGATCACCGCACGGTAACGTCCCTCGCTATCGCGCAGTTCCTGTTCCGCCAGACGACGATTGGTGACATCCAGCACCACGCCAGCCATCCCGGTGAAGGTCTCATCCGAGCCGCGCAGCACGTCACCACGACCGGCAAGCCAACGGATTGATCCATCGGCGGCGGTGACGCGATGTTCGACCTGGAATCCACCGCCTTCCGCCATCGCCCGCTCAATCGCCGACTGGACCGTCGTCAGATCACCCGGGTGGATGAGCGCAAGGTAGCCCTCGAACGTGCCGCTGAACGTACCCGGAGCGAGACCGAAGATCGCTTCGACCTGACCACTCCACGTCATCCGCCCGCTGCGCTGGTCCCATTCCCACGCACCGATGTGCGCGGCGTCGAAGCCGACGCTCAGCAGACGTTGGCTTTGGCGCAGCTCATCCTCGATGTGTTTGCGCTCGGTGATGTCCATAGCGATGCCGGTCACGCGCAGCGGCTGCCCCTGCGCATCGCGCTCCAGTTCAGCGCGTGTGGCCTGCCAATGGATGCTGCCGTCAGGCCAGACGACCCGCAGTTCACTGCCCACCGGTATGCCGGTTTCACCCAGACGTTTGGCCCGCTGCACCAACGACGCGCGATCATCCGGATGCACTATCGCCATTAGTTCTTCAAACGTCGCCGGCATGGTCTCGGCTAAACGCCCGAAGATCTCGTGGATGTGTTCCGACCAGGTGATGCGGTTGCGTGCGAGATCATGTTCCCAACTACCGAGCCGGGCGGCAGGCAGACCCTGACGGATCAGGACTTCGGTGGTCCGCTCGGTGGTTTCGTGCCGGCGACGCGCGACGACCGCCGGAGGCGTGCCGGAGCGTGGCGCAAAAGCAGGAACCTCCACGGCCGCGTCGGGCTGGCGATCCAGGGCCGATCGACCGCGGGTCTGCCTCCACCACCACCAGAGGCACACCAGTGGCACCACCAGGCTGAAGAGGGCACCGAACAACAGGCCGTGCAGAAACGCATGGCCACCCGCTTCGGCGGCGCCCAGCGCACCGCTCGTTCCGACGACCACACTCAGTCCACGAGCAATACCGTGCATGCGTTCCGATCCCGGCTTGGAGGATCGCGCTGGCACCGGACGAAAGCAAGCGCACCGCTGGCGACGTTCATGCCCCTGCCTGCTCGCCACCCCAATGGCTTCGTTGAGGCCGAAGAAGAGAACGCGGGGAAACCACTCCGACGACCAAAACGGGGCGGAACGGTTGATCGGTTGCTGAAGATATCTGACAAACTCGACAGTCATCTGTCGTAGGTGGCTCTCGGCTAGTTCACGCCGCTGAACGCTTACCGCAGGTCCGGTTTCGTGGCCTGACTTTACGCCGGCGGATACATACGTGTCGTGGAGCGGGCGAAGAGACTCGAACTCTCGACCTACAGCATGGCAAAAATTACCGGGGTCACTTCGTATCCTGCTGTTGATTCATCGGTTACGACGCAAGTCCGGGCGCGGCCTAGCTTTGCCGAACGGGACAGAGATGGACAGGAGCGGACCCCAGCGGACCCAACTGCTGCATCTGCTGCACGATCTGCAAAGGGTCGAGGGCAAAGTTTTCCCACGCCTGTCATAGCGTGGACTGCCGTGTCCGCGAACTGTGCAGCAGGCCTGCCCGCACCAGCCGACGGATCTCTTTCTCCAAGACGTGTCGACGCAGCAAATCACTCCCCATCGCAGACAGAAAAGCGTTCACGCTGACGCCCTCGTGATCGGCCGCGTCTGCGAAGGCCTTCCAGATCGGCTCCGGCATTTTCACCGTGCGCGGGGTCAATGCGAGGTGCACAGCGCCATTTTTCGGCCGACCACGTTGGCCTGCGCGCTGGAGCGGAAGTTCTTCCCAGGGAATGTCCGGGGCATAACGCTTCGCCGCCATCTTGACCAACTTGGCGTAAGCCGCGCGACTCGGTAGGTTTTTTCGGGCAGGTGCAGCGGTGACAGTCATGGCGGTTATCCTCCTAAGGGCGGCGCAGCCCGCGGCGGGTGATCGGAAATCCAGTGATGGGAAATACGAGGACAGGGTAAATCACGGTGCCTTCCAACAGCTTGTAGACGATGCGATAACGACGTCCGCGCAGGCGTCCCTCAGCAACCCATAACTCGATGTGCTCCTTGTCGTGGTCGTGGTCCGGCGCACTGAAGAAAAGAGACTCCCAGTCATCAGGGACGAGCCCGTGCTCTGCGATATGGTCGACGTTCTCACCTGGTCGTTCATCCCAGGCGAATTCTACATCCGGGTTTCGGGGCACGACGGTCAGACTAACACTCGCCTGCTAAATAGGAACCCCATTATGGGGTGCCTTCATTGGGAGCTTGGGACCAGCGCGAACCGGGCCATACAAGGGGACTGGCAGTGCCGCTGTGGCCGTTGAGCATCCGCCGCCCCATGCCCCTGATCCTGCTGCGTTCGCCCACTGCTCGCGAAGCTGATCTGCAACGGCAGCTTGATTTCGCCCTCGTGCAATTGCGCATCGTGCTGCGGCTGACTGCAGATCGACGGTTGGCATTCACCGACACCGACCGGCGCAGCATCGCCGAGCATGCCAAAGCGGTCGGCTGGAAGGCGGCGCGAGCGCTGCTGATCGTCGCCGCGCTCGGCACCGTGCGCGGATGGTTTCGGCGGTTGATCGCCAACCCGGTGAAAACACGCGAACGACCAAAGAAGCCTGGACGGCCACCGATATCTGGACGCATTCGCA